>NC_013851.1:2027500-2627500 GCF_000025485.1 Allochromatium vinosum DSM 180
CCCGGCCAGGATGTCATCGAGCATGATGCCGAGTCCGCCTTCGACACGCTCGTCGATGACTCGGATGGGCCAAGGCTTCCAGATGTCGAACAGTCGAAAGGCCAGGAAGCCGGCCAGAATCCAGGCCCAGCCATAAGATTCGGTCAACAATACCGAGGGCACGGCCAGCATAGTAATGAAGAAACCAACGAACTCGTCCCAGACGATGGCCGAGGGATCTTTGGTTCCGAGTTCGCGGGCCGTTCGGTCGCAGGCCCAGATCCCGATGACGGTGAAGACGACAACGAGCCCCAGGTAATAGGGCCAGACGAGCGGACTCATCAGCAGGTAGAACGGAATCGCGGCCAGTGTGCCGAAGGTGCCGGGCGCCTTGGGCGCGAGTCCGGAACCGAAACCGAAGGCAAGCCAGTGGTGGAGTTTGCGACGGTCGAAGCCCGTGGAACGAGAGAGGCTGGACATGTGGCGGCTCCTAGTCAGCACGGTCGTCGGCGACCGGAAAATGATCATAACCCCGCGCCGGCTGTGTCAGACGACCACCATCCGGCCGACGCAAGTCCAGTCCGGCGCTCGCGCGAATCCAGCCGACTCGCGTCAGCGGCAATCCAAGCGCTTCGGCCAGCCGCTCGACGTTCGGAATATGCGCGGGCGGGACGCAGAAACAGAGTTCATAGTCATCGCCGGAGGCAAGCGGCAGCGACCAGTCGTCCGTCGCGGCGACGACATCGGCGACCTGGTGCGCCAGGGGCAGGCGATCCAGTTCCAGTACGGCGCCAACGGCCGAGGCACGGAGGATATGCCCGAGATCGCCCGCCAGACCGTCCGATAGATCGATCATCGCCGAGGCGACGCCGCGTAGCCGTTGGCCGAGTTCGACCCGTGGCTCGGGGCATTCGAGGCGACGCCGCAGTTCGGGCGCGACCGACTCGCCGGCCAGCATCCGGCGCAGTGCCAGACCGGCATCGCCGAGTGTGCCACTGACAAAGACGGCATCACCCGGACGCGCGCCCGAGCGTCGGATCGCCGCACCCGTCGGCACCAGACCATGCACCTGAACCGCCACGCTCAGCGGGCCGCGCGTGGTATCGCCGCCGACCAGACGCATCCCGTGCGCGCTCGCCAATCGCTCGAAGCCGGTCGCAAAGGCGCGAATCCAATCCTCGTCGGCAGCGGGCAGGGTCAACGCCAGGGTCGCCCAGGCCGGTTCGGCGCCCATGGCCGCCAGATCGCTGAGTCCAACGGCCAGTGATTTGTGCCCGATGTGCTCGGGATCACAGTCGGGAAAGAAGTGCACGCCGGCCGAGAGCGTGTCGATGCTCACCGCCAGCGCCTGTCCGGCCGGGATCTCCAGCAGCGCGCAGTCGTCGCCGACGCCGAGCGCGACGTCCGGGCGCTCGGGGCCGAGCGCGGCGAAATAACGGCCGATCAGATCGAATTCGGACACGCCGGCCGGTTCAGAGCTTGCGGTCCATGTCGCCGGCCTTGCGCCGGGCGATCTTGTCGAGCACGCCATTGACGTACTTGTGCCCCTCGTGCGCGCCGAGCAGCTTGGTCAACTCGACGGCCTCGTTGATGGCGACCCGGTCCGGGATGTTGTCCGAGAACAGGATCTCATAGGCGCCGAGCCGCAGGATCGCCAGCTCTACCGGATCGACCTGGCTGATCGGGCGATCGAGGAATCGATCGAGCTGCGCATCGATGGCATCGATATGGGTCGGCACGCCGTTGAGCAGCTCGTCGAGCAGTTCGACGTTGAAGTTGAAACGGTCCTCGGCGGCCAGCTCGTCTTCGTCGCTCACGCCATTGAGCGAAGCGGCGACGGCATCGAGCCATTTGGGATCGTCGAGCAGGTGGCGCTTGATCGCCATGGGATCATCGCCGGTCAGACGCCATTGATAGAGCGCGAGCGCGGCATAACGACGCGATTGACTGCGCGGGCTGATCGGACGCGGGTTTTCGGGCGTGGTCATATCAGTCGATCTGTCTCAGCAGATTCACCATCTCCAGGGCGGACATGGCCGCCTCGGCGCCCTTGTTGCCGGCCTTGGTTCCGGCACGCTCGATGGCCTGCTCGATGCTGTCGACGGTCAGCACCCCGAAGGCGACCGGCAGGCCATGCTTGAGGCTGACCTGAGCCATGCCCTTGACGCACTCGCCGGCCACATAGTCGAAATGCGGCGTGCCGCCGCGGATGACGGCACCGAGCGCGATGATGGCGTCATAGCCGCCCTTGGCCGCGATCCGCTCGATGGCCACCGGCATCTCGAAGGCGCCGGGCACGCGCACGATGGTCAGATCCGACTCGCTCGCGCCATGACGCAATAGCGCATCGATCGCGCCCTTCTCCAGACTCTCGACCACGAAGCTGTTCCAGCGGGACACCACCAGACAGAAGCGGGCCTTGTCGGCGCGCAGGGCGCCCTCGATCGTTGTGATACTCATCGCCTGATTCCTGAAAATCGCTACAAACCTTTACGAAGCGGACCGGCCACCCGTGTATTCGACCACTTCCAGATCGAAACCGGAAATGGCGTGCATCGCCTTGGGCGCGCTCATCACCCGCATCTTGCGTACCCCAAGATCGGCCAGGATCTGGGCGCCGATGCCATAGGTGCGCAGCTCGCCGCGATCCTGGCGCACGGGCACCGGATCGTCGCTGCCGTGGAACTGAAAATCCTTGAGACGGCTCAGCAGGTCGGCTGAATGGTCGCGGTTGCGCAGCACCACGATCACGCCCTCCCCTGCTTCGGCCACCTGACGCATGACGTCGCGCAACGGCCAACCGCAGGCGTTGTGCGTGGTGTCGAACAGATCGCACAGCGTATTCTGCAAGTGCACGCGCACCAGGGTCGGACGCTCGGGACTGATCTCGCCGAGCGTCAGGGCCAGATGGATCTCGCCGTCGATGGTGTCGCGATAGGCGATCAGATCGAAGGTGCCGTGCGCCGTCGGCAGTTCGCACTCACACTCGCGGATCACGGCTGTCTCGTTGCGCATCCGGTAGTGGATGAGATCGGCGATGGTGCCGATCTTGATGCCGTGCGTCTGGGCGAAGACCTCCAGATCGGGCCGGCGCGCCATGGTGCCGTCCTCGTTGAGGATCTCGACGATCGCCGCCGCCGGCGTCAGTCCGGCCAGCCGCACCAGATCACAGCCGGCCTCGGTGTGTCCGGCGCGTACCAGCACGCCGCCCGGCTGGGCCATGAGCGGAAAGATGTGGCCCGGCTGCACCAGGTCACGAGGACCGGCGTCGGGTGCAACGGCCGCACGGATGGTGGTGGCGCGGTCGGCCGCCGAGATGCCGGTGGTCACGCCACGCGCGGCCTCGATGGAGACGGTGAAAGCGGTCGAATGGACGGCCTGATTGTCGCTGACCATGAGCGGCAGGCGCAATTGCTCGCAGCGCTCCTTGGTCAGGGTCAGACAGATGAGGCCGCGCCCGTACTTCGCCATGAAGTTCACGGCCTCGGGCGTGACGTAATCGGCCGCCATGAGCAGGTCGCCCTCGTTCTCGCGGTCTTCGTCATCCATGATGATGACCATCTTGCCCGCACGCAGGTCGTCGATGATCTCCTCGGTCGTGTTCAGGCCTGTACTGCTCATAAGTCTTGGTTCATCGGTTGTTCGGTGTAGGCGAATCAGTGACCCGTCACTTGACGAATCCATGCTCGGCCAGGAATTGGAGCGTCAGACCGGAGGACTGGGGATTGGCCGCCTGCTCGCCGAGCAACAGACGCTCCAGATAACGGGCGATCAGGTCGACCTCCAAATTGACCCGGCTGCCGGGACGATAGTCGCCGATGATCGTCTCCTGGATGGTATGGGGCACGATGTTGAGCTCGAACACCGCGCCCTCGACCCGGTTGACGGTCAGACTGGTGCCGTCGACGCAGATCGACCCCTTGTGGGCGATGTAGCGTGCCAGCTCATCCGGTGCCTGGATTCGGAGCCGCCAGGAGCGCGCGTCCTCGTGACGTTCCAAGAGTGTGCCGACCCCATCGACGTGCCCGCTGACCAGATGTCCGCCGAGCGGCGTCGACAGGGTGAGTGCCTTTTCGAGATTGACCCGCGAGCCGGGCTTGAGCGCACCGAGCGTGGTCAGGGTCAGGGTCTCGCGCGAGACGTCGGCGGCAAAGCCGCACTCGGTCAGCGCCACGGCGGTCAGACAAACGCCATTGACCGCAATGCTGTCGCCCAGGACGACGCCGTCGAGCGACAATTTGCCGGTGTCGATGCTGAGTCGAACGTCACCGCCGCGCGGCTCCAGACGTTGAATCAGACCGACCGATTGGATGATGCCAGTAAACATGAAGACTCTCAGTGCTCGAACATGCCGTGCCCGGCGTTAGGATTCGGGTGCAGCGCCCGGGGTCGACTCGCCCAGCCTAAGGCATTTGTGAATATGCAGCTTGAGCGTCGGCGGCAGAAAGGGTTTGACGACATAGCTCGTGACTCCGGCCTGGATGGCGTCGCTGACCTGCTGTGCACTCTGCTCAGCTGTGACCATGAGCACCGGCAGATCCCGGAGCTTCGGATCGGCACGCACAGTCACCAGGACATCCAATCCGGTCATGCTGGGCATGTTCCAGTCGCAGATCAGCAGATCGACAGGGAAACGAGCCAGATAATCGAGTGCGTTCCGGCCACTGTTCGCCTCGGCGATCTGCTCGATGCCCATCGAGCGCACCACGGCAGCAATGAGCTTACGCATGGCAAGCATATCATCGACGATCAGCACACGAGTCGCGGCACGCTGGCGAAACTGACGCTGAAGCGGATTGGTCGCTTGCTCGGGAGACTTGGGCGGCTTGGCCACGATAAAAAAACGGGTTCGAGGCTATAGATCGGGACGGGCACGAATCCGCAGATCCCGGCCGATAGAGCGCACCTCCAGGATCTCCAGCCCGACACGGTCGAGCATGGTGTCGATACCGGGCAGATCGAACAAGCCCTTGGCCGCCTGCCCCATGAGACAGGGCGCCTGATAGAGCAGAATCTCGTCGACCAGCCCCGCGCGTACCGCCGCTCCCGACAGGGTCGATCCGGCCTCCAGCAGAACTTCGTTGACCTCGCGCCGTGCCAGCTCGGCCATCAGGGCCGCCAGATCCACGCGACCGGCCTGCTCGGGCAACCGGATCAACTCGGCGCCGGCGGCTTCGAGTGCGGCGGCGGCCGTATCACGCGGACCGATGCCGACGATCAGCGTGCGCCCCGGCAGGCCGAGCAAACGCGCCGTCGGCGGCGTGCGCCAATGGCTGTCGACCACGACGCGGCAAGGTTGACGCACCGGGTCGTCTGCCGCCATGCCGGACAGCTCAGCGGCCGTCAGACGCACGTTCAGGCTCGGATCGTCTCCCAGCACCGTCCCCAGCCCCGTGACGATGGCCGAACTGCCGGCGCGCCAGCGCTGCACATCGCGCCGCGCCGCCTCGGAGGTGATCCATTTGCTCTCGCCGGTAGCCAGCGCCGTGCGCCCATCCAGGCTCGCGGCCAGCTTGCAGCGGACATAGGGCCGTCCCTGCTCATAGCGCTTGACGAAGCCGGGATTGAGCGCACGCGCCTCGGACTCCAGGCAACCGACATCGACCGAGATTCCGGCCTGACGCAGTCGCTCGACGCCTCGACCGGCCACACGCGGATTGGGATCGACCATGGCACAGACGACACGCGCCACACCAGCGGCGATCAACGCCTCGGCACAGGGGGGCGTGCGTCCGTGATGCGAGCAGGGTTCCAGGGTCACATAGACCGTGGCGTCACGCGCGCGTTCACCCGCCTGCGCCAGCGCCAGCGGTTCGGCGTGCGGCTCACCGGCACGACGATGCCAACCCTCGCCGACCACCTGCCCATCGCGCACCAGCACGCAACCGACGCGCGGATTGGGGTCTGTGGTGTAGCGTCCGCGTTCAGCCAAGCCTATGGCGCGGGCCATGTGAAGCCGATCGTCTCCGTCACCGGCCGTGGCTGGACGCGACAGCGCCATCAGTCGCCGGACTCCAGGTCGTTGAGCAGATCGAGCTGCTGACGACTGGCCTCGGGTGAGGGCTGACGCTCCAGGCGCTCGATCTCCTCACGGAAGGCCGCCACGTCCTCGAAATGCCGATAGACCGAGGCGAAGCGTACATAGGCGACCGGATCGAGCTGGCGCAGCTCGTCCATGACCAGTTCGCCGATGCGCAGCGCGGGCACCTCGCTCTCGCCGCTCGACATCAACGAGCGCTGGATACGCGCAACAGCCAGATCCATCTGTTCGGTACTGACCGGGCGTTTTTCGAGTGCGCGCATCATGCCGGCGCGCAACTTTTGACCGTCGAAGGGCACCCGACTGCCATCGCGCTTGACGATGCGCGGCAGGTTCAGCTCGACGGTCTCATAGGTCGTGAAACGCTCGCCACACAGCTCGCACTTGCGCCGCCGACGCACCTGATCGCCCTCGCCCGCCAGACGCGAGTCGACGACCTTGGTGTCCTGTGCTCCGCAGAAGGGACAGCGCATGACTCAGCGTCCAGCCGCCAGCGTCCAGCCGCCGGCTGGAACGACAGCATACGAAGGCGGTGTCAACGAACCTGATGTCATACATGCATCCAGCGAAATCGCGGTAGCCGTGGGATCAATGACCGTAGACCGGGAAACGCCGGCAGAGATCCAGCACCTTGGTCTTGATGGCCTCGATGACAGCCGGCTCGCCGCGCGCGTCGATCAGATCGCACATCCAGCCGGCCAGCGCGCGCGCCTCTTCAGTGCCGAAGCCACGGGTGGTGATGGCCGGCGTACCGATGCGGATACCGCTGGTGACGAAGGGTGACTGCGGATCGTTGGGGACGGTGTTCTTGTTGACCGTGATGTTGGCCGCACCCAGCCAGGCGTCGACATCCTTGCCGGTCAGCCCCTGGTGGATGAAGCTGACCAGGAACAGATGGTCGTCGGTGCCGCCGGAGACGACATCGTAGCCGCGCGCGATGAAGACCTCGGCCATGGTGCGGGCGTTGGCGAGCACCTGCTCCTGATAGGTCTTGAAGCTCGGCTCAAGCGCCTCTTTGAAGGCCACCGCCTTGGCGGCGATCACATGCATCAGCGGGCCGCCCTGGGTGCCGGGGAAGACCAGCGAGTTGAGCTTCTTCTCGATCTCGGGGTTGGACTTGGCCAGGATCAGGCCGCCGCGCGGACCGCGTAGGGTCTTGTGGGTCGTAGTGGTGGTGACGTCGGCGATCCGGACCGGACTCGGATAGAGGCCGGCAGCGACCAGACCGGCCACGTGCGCCATATCGACCAGCAGATAGGCGCCCACGCTGTCGGCGATGTCGCGGAAACGCTGCCAGTCGACGACGCGCGAATAGGCCGAGAAGCCAGCGACGATCATGCGCGGCTTGTGCTCATGGGCCAGACGCTCGACTTCGGCGTAATCGATCTCGCCGGTCTCGGGGTTCAAGCCGTATTGCACGGCGTTGTAGATCTTGCCGGAGAAATTGGGCTTGGCGCCGTGAGTCAGATGTCCGCCGTGGGCCAGACTCATGCCGAGCACAGTGTCGCCCGGCTCGCACAGGGCCATGTAGACGGCGGCATTGGCCTGGGAGCCGGAGTGTGGCTGGACGTTGGCATAATCGGCGCCGAAGAGTTGCTTGGCGCGGTCGATGGCCAACTGCTCGGCGACATCGACGTGCTCACAGCCGCCGTAGTAACGCTTGCCCGGATAGCCTTCGGCATACTTGTTGGTCAGCACGCTGCCCTGTGCCTGCATGACACGCGGACTGGTATAGTTCTCGGAGGCGATGAGTTCGACATGCTCTTCCTGTCGACGCTCCTCGTCCTGGATGGTCGCCCAGAGTTCCGGGTCGTAATCGCTGATCTGTTGGGTCTTCTCGAACATGGTCTGTCGCCTCGGGCGCCGAAAAGCAGTGTAGTGTATCGAGTTTTGACGATGGCGTCGCGATTTGCTTGCAAACCAGCGACCGGTTACTTTCAAACGTCTAAGGAGCCTTGCATGGCAAGCACGATCGGATTTGCACGTACCCTGGCCGCGTCCGCGATGGGACTGACCATCCTGGCCGGCTGCTCGGGCATGCAACCCACACCCATGATGCCGACCTACCCGGCCCAGGTCGGCGGCCGAGGTGGCGTTTCGGTGGAGGCCGACAGTCTCTGTCGCCAACAGGCCTATCAAGCCGCCGAAAAGGCCAAGCAGGACAATGTCAACAAAGAAGTCGCCTTCACGGCCATCGGTACCATTGCGGGCGCCGTGATCGGCAATCAGATCCAGGTCCCGAGCCATCGCGGTCCAGGACCAAGAGGACCGGGCGGACCTGGTGGCCCCGGTGGTCCAGGTCGCCCCAGAACCCATGACATGGCCGGCGCCGGTGCGCTGACCGGTGCGGCCACGGGCGCGGCGCTCAGTCAGGGCACACTGCAAAACACTCAGCAAGTCTATGACATCTATTACAACAACTGCGTCGAGCGTTACCGCGCCTATCGCTAGCACGCACTCGCCGCCGGCCTAACGCGCACGGCCGGACTGCGCATGGCGCCAGCCCGTCCATCCGGGGCGCCATGCGTATCTGGCTTTGTCTCCGACAACGTGGCGATCATAAGTCGCCGAACCAACACCAGGAGACGATCCTCCGCCATGGATACCATCGAGTCCTATCAAACCCAACTCGCCGAAGCCGACAGCCAGTTCATCGAGGTCGGCGGCTTCAGGCTTCACTACAAGCGTCTGGGATCTGGGGAGAACCTGATCCTGCTGCTGCACGGCAGCTTTCTGAGCCTCAAATCCTGGTCCGGCGTCATGGCGCCACTGGCCGCGCACGCCACCGTCGTGGCGTTCGATCGCCCTGTATGCGGACTGACGTCGCGTCCATTGCCCAAACGCGGTGACTCGGGTCCGTCCCCCTACAGCGCCGTGGCGCAGAGTGAACTGGTCGCCGATCTGATCGCGGCGCTGGGCTTCGAACGCGCCATCCTGGTTGGCAGCTCGACCGGCGGTACCATCGCACTGCTGACCGCGCTGAACCACCCCGAGCGCGTCCGGGGCCTGATCCTCGTCGATGCCATGGTCTACAGCGGCTATGCCACCAGCGAAGTTCCGGCGCCAGTGCTGGCGATGATGCGCGGGACCAAGCCACTCTTCACCCGGCTCATGGGGTTCCTGATCGATCGGCTCTACGAGAAGGCGATCCGTAAGTTCTGGTATCGTCAGGAGCGTTTGAGCGACGCGACCCTCGCCGAGTTCAAGCGCGACTTCATGCGCGGTCCCTGGGACAAGGCCTTTCTCGAACTCTTTCTCGCTACCCGACGGCTGAATCTGGACGCCCGGCTCGGCGGATTGGACATCCCGACCCTGGTCGTGACCGGCGAGCACGATCGCGCCGTCAAGCCGGATGAGAGTGAACGTTTGGCCCAGGCCATCGCGGGCGCCGAACTGCGGGTCATCGCCGATGCCGGCCATCTGCCCCAGGAGGAACGCCCCGAAGCCTTCCGGGCGGCCATCGAGGATTTCCTGGCGCGCCTCATTCATTGATCGCTGAGGCGCGCGTGCGCCTCGATTTCCGCTATCATGCGCACGTGAACCTACGCGACCTCAAATACATCCTCGCCGTGGCCGAGACGCGCCATTTCGGACGCGCCGCCGAGCGCTGCTTCGTCAGCCAGCCGACCCTGAGTGGTCAGATCAAGAAGCTGGAGGACGAACTCGACGTGATCATCTTCGAGCGCACCAACCGCTCCGTCGAGATCACCCCGGTCGGCGCGGCCATCCTCGCCCATGCGCGTCTGGCGCTCGAACAGGCCGAAGCCATCGAGCAGGTCGCGCGCGCTCATCAGGATCCCATGGCCGGTCCCCTGCGCATCGGAGCCATTCCGACGCTCAGCCCCTATCTGATGCCGCTGATCCTGATGCCGCTCAAGCAGACCTATCCCAAGCTTCGGCTGGTGCTCTCCGAGGAGATCACCGATCTCCTGCTCGGCCGGCTCGCGCGCCATGAGATCGATGCCGCACTCCTGGCCACCGCCGTCGACGAGAACGACTTCGACAGTCTGCCGCTGTTCGAAGAGCCGTTCTGGCTGGCGCACCCGGTCAACCATCCGCTGCAAACCCATCCTGAGATCACCGCCGACGATCTGGAGCAGATCGAATTGCTGCTGCTGGCCGACGGCCACTGTCTGACTCATCAGGTGATGGCGGTCTGCCACCTGAGCGAGCGCTCACATCGCGGTGAGATGGCCGATCTGCGCGCCTCCAGCCTGGAGACATTGGTGCAGTTGGTACGTGCCGGATTCGGCTGCACGCTCATCCCGGCGCTGGCGGTACGCACCGGCGAAACGAGCGACACCGGACTCGTCACCCGCTCGCTCGCCGCCCTGCCCGATGCCTATCGGCGTATTTCGCTGGTCTTCCGCAAGAGTTTTCCACGACGTCAGGCACTGGAAGCCTTCGCCGAGGTGGTGCGTCTCCAACTGCCGGCGACCGTCAGACGCCTGCCCGCCGCCGGCACGATCGGGTAAGCGTTACCTGTCTCGGATGACCTATAGGCGCGCGTTGAACGCGGCGAACATCATCAGACTCCAGATCGCCGGACTGAAGTCCCGCATCCCGGATTGATGCTGATCGACGATCCAGCGTACTTGCCGCTCGTCGAAAAATCCCGAATCCAGCAGCGGTGCGCCGAGCAGAAGCTGGCGCACGCGCTCGCGCAACGGACCCCGGAACCAAGAGGTGAGCGGTACCGCAAAGCCCATCTTGGGCCGGTAGAGCGTCTCGGGGCCGAGATAGGGTTCCAGGGCCTTCTTGAGAATCCACTTACCCTCGCCACCCGCGTACTTGAGATCGGGCGACAACCCCGAGACCCAGTCCAGGAACAGATGGTCGAGAATCGGCACCCGGACCTCCAGCGCATGCGCCATGCTGGCCCGATCGACCTTGGTCAGGATGTCGCCCGGCAGATAGGTCTTCATGTCGAGATACTGCACGCGCGAGAGTGGATGTTCGGGGGCGCGCGCGGCGTGGCGTCTCAGTACCTCGACCGCGCGGTAGCCCTGTAGCTCGCGCTTGAGTCGTGCCGAGAACAGATCGCGCCGCACGCCATCGGTCAGAATGGAGACGCTCTCGAAATAGCCTTCGACCGAGTCGAGCGCCAGGGCTTGCAGGGTCGATTTGGCCCGCAACACCTTCGGCGCCCAATCGGCCTTGGGATAGAGCGCACCCAGCAGACCGAAGACCGGGCCGCGGACAGCTTGCGGCAGACGGCGGCGCACCCGTTCCTCGTGCAGATGCCAGCGATAGCGCCGATAGCCGGCGAAGCTCTCGTCACCGCCATCGCCCGAGAGGCAAACCGTAACCCGTTTACGCGCCAGCTCGCAGACGCGATAGGTCGGCATCGCCGAGCTATCGGCATAGGGTTCGTCATAGATCCCGGCGAGACGCTCGATCAGCTCGAAGTCATCCGGCTCGACCGACTCGACGTGATGATTGGTCGCATAGCGACGCGCGACTTGTTCGGCATAGGCGCTCTCGTTGAAGGCCGGATCGCCGAAGGAGATCGAGCAGGTGTTGACCGGCTGGTCGGACAACCCCGCCATCATGGCCACCACGGCGCTCGAATCGACGCCTCCGGAGAGAAAGGCGCCGAGCGGAACCTCGGCGACCAGACGGATGTTCACGGCTTCGCGCAGACGCTCGATGACTTCGGCCGTTGCTTCGGCTACGTCCTGAACCCCGTTCGGCCGGAACGAGACGTCCCAATATTCGCGCGGCTCGGGCCGTTGGTTCACACCACGCCTGATGGTCAGGGTATGGCCGGGCGGCAGCTTGTGGATGGACTTGAAGATGCTGCGCGGATCGGGCACATAGCCATAGGCGAAGTATTCCTCGACGGCCAGCGGATCGATCTCGCGCGAGAGCGAGGCGTCTTCCAGCAGCGCCTTGATCTCGGAGCCGAACAGGAGCTGACCATCGGGCCGCCAGGCGTAGTGCAGCGGCTTGATGCCGAGTCGGTCACGGGCCAGGAACAGGGTCTCGCGGTTGCGATCCCAGAGCGCGAAGGCGAACATGCCGCGAAACCGCTCGACACAGCCTTCACCCCATTGCTCCCAGGCGTGGACGATGACCTCGGTGTCACAATGGGTCCGAAAGACGTGCCCGGCGGCGGTCAGTTCGTGCGCCAGTGCCTGGAAGTTGTAGATCTCGCCGTTGTAGACCACGACCACCGTCTGGTCTTCGTTGAAGAGCGGCTGCTGTCCCGAGGCCAGATCGATGATCGAGAGCCGCCGATGCGCCAGACCCACGCCCGGCTCGGTATGCTGTCCGCCCTCGTCCGGGCCGCGATGGAAGAGCGACTGGTTCATTCGGGCGAGCAGCGAGGCGTCGACGGCCCGGCGCTCGCGCGTGTCGAAAAGACCTGAGATGCCACACATACGGGTGAATGTCCTATGGCTGCCTATTCATCGAGCAGGTCGGCATAGACCTGCGCATAGCGTTCGACCATCCCGGCGAGACTGAAGTCACGCTCAGTCCGCCGGCGTGCGTTGCGCGCGTGCTCGGCGCGCACAGCGGGATGGCGGGCATAGTGGCGCAGACGCTCGGCGATGGCCGATGGGTCGGCGCGCGGCACCAGATAGCCGGTGACATCGGGTTCGACCAGCTCGCCGTTGCCGCCGACGGCGGTGGCGATGACGGGTAGCCCAGACCCCATGGCTTCCAGGATGGTGTTGGAGATGCCCTCGCCCAGCGAGGGCAGCACGAAGACATCGAAGGCGCGCAGACACTCGGGCACGTCATTGCGCGTACCCGCCATCCAGACGATCGCGTCCAGGCCGGACTCACGAACGAAGGTCGCGATGGCCTCGCGCTGCGAGCCGTCACCGACGATCACGAGCCGAAAGCGCCGGGCGCCATCCGGCTCGCTCGCCACCAGCTCGGCGAAGGCGCGCGCGAGGGTCATCTGATCCTTGACCCGCTCCAGGCGTCCGATGGTGCCGATCACGAGCGGCTCCGGACCGGCGAATCCAGGCGACAGCACGGCGCGACAGGCGCGCTCGGCCGGACAGGGATGAAAACGCTCCAGATCGACTCCGTTGCAAATGGTCGAGATCCGCGCGGGTGATACGCCGATGTCGTCGATCAGATAGGACGCCAGATCGCGCGAGAGCGGGATGTAACGTCGCACCAGCGGCCGGAACGCCCGGCGCAGCCAGCGATATTTGCGACGCGTGTTGTCGAGATCATGCACATCGCGCCCATGCTCGCCATGCACGCGACCGCGCACGCCCGCCAGCCAGGCCGGAAGCTGCGACTCCAGGGCCGAGAGATTGCGCGTATGCACGATCGCCGGGCGCAGACGACGCAACAGCCGCCAGAGTCGGACATAGAGTCCGAGATCCTGTCCCGCGCGCTTGTGCAACGCATAGACCTCGACCGGAACCTGGAGACGCTGCCTGAAGACCGCGTCATAGTCGTCGACACAGAGGATGGCATGGCGAAAACGCGACGGCGGCAGACGGTTGATGAGGTTGACCAGACCGTTCTCCAGTCCGCCGACATCGAGCCGGTAGATGATGTGGGCGATCAGCGCGGGGGGCGCGCTGACCTCTCGCGGGCGGGACGGCTCAATCATCCTGGTTCTCGGTCAAGGCGCGTAGATGGGCTTCGAGGCGCGGCAAGAGCTCATGCGCGAAGCGTTCAAGACGTGCGCGCGCCGGTTCTTCGTCCAGCTCTATGGGCGTGTAGAGCGCGATTCGGGCCTGATTGAGACGCCCGCCACCGAGCAGGGTCAGGGCTTCGTGGAGCTTGGCCAGATGTGGACTGGCGGTCTGATACCCGTTGGTCCAGTACCAGTCCCAGACCAGGAGCGACTGAGTCGTGGACTTCAGTCGCGCCTCCGTCACACGCACCGTCTCACCGCCAAGATCGACGGAGCGGCTGGTCTGCGCGACTGAACGCCAAACCGGATCCTTCTGGACGACCAGGACATGCTCCGAGTTGACCATCTCACCCGAATCCTGACCGTAGAGGGCCAGATAGACGCCAACCGGCTCATCTCCCTGTGCAAAGTCCTGCCGCCACGTCTCCGAGGCGTCCAGAAACTGGGGCGTCCAGGCGCTGAGATCCGTACCCACGGGAGACCAGCCCGCCAGTTCCGAGGCGATCTCAGGTCCAGTCCAGGCCCGATCGACCGCAGAGCGTGCCTCGATCCAGATCCCGAGCAGCGGCCAGACGACGAGCAACAGCAGACCCAGTGTCAGCCCCAGCGTCTCGCGTACAGGAGCGGACGGGGTCGCGCGCATCTCGAAGGCCGGCGGCTCCGCTTCGGTCAAACTCGGACGCTCCGCATCGGACCACAGGTTACCGAATGCGAACAGCAGGAACATCACCAGTCCGAAGAACACCCAGCCATAGATCAGATGATCGACTCCCACAGCCAGACGCATATCGCTCAGATGGCCGATCATCACGATCAGATAGGCGCGCAGCCCATTGGCCAGGATAGGCGTGAGCGCGGCCAGCACGATGAAGAGCAGACGCCGCCACAGGGCGCGATAGTTCAGATAGGCATAGAGCACCCCGAGAAAGACCGAGGCGATGAGATAGCGGATGCCGCTACAGGCGGCGACCACCGACCAGTCGCCGCTCGGGATACTAAAGAAAGTGCCTTCCCAATAGACCGGAATGCCCGTCAGACGCAGCAGGAAGACCGTGAAGGATGCGGTGAAGTCCATCAGGGGCGGAACCAGCCATTCCCCCATGGGCACGGCGAAGAGCAGAAACGCCAGCGGAAAGGCCAGATAACGCACCGCCGCCAGACCGAAGACCAGCCAGACGAGGATCGGAACCATGAGCACGGCGGCCAGTTGCTCGATCACCAGCACATCGACCAATCGCGCCAACAGCCAGACGAATCCGTTACCCGCCAGAATGGGCAGGGCACGCCAGTCGGTTCCATACTGGAGCACGTGCAGTCCATGACGCTTGCGCCAGACCAGAAAGAGCACGATCGGCACGACGAGGAACCCATGGGTGAAAGTCTCGGAGCGCTCCCAAATGGCAACGATGCTCGCAAAACTCGGCCACAGGAACACCGACAGCAGCGTGAACGCTCCAAACCACCACAGCAGCCGTGTTTGCATCCGCATGGTTTCAAAGTCCTCGGCGGTCGTTGAGTTCAGTCACCGTTCAGCACCTCGTCGAGTTGGCGCAAACTGGCCTTCCATACGAAATCACGCTCGATGAGCGCGCGTGCCGCACCTCCCAGACGTGCGCCCTCCTCGCTGGTCAGAATCTCGATCACGCGGCGAGCGAACGCGTTGGGTTCATCGGCTTGCCGGACATTCTGGCCGTCCGTAGCCGGGATGCCTTCCAGCGCCTGAGTGGTGGCCACCACCGGACGCGCCATGGACATGGCCTCCAGCACCTTGTTCTGAATGCCGCGCGCGATGCGCAACGGCACCACCACGACCGAGGCATGCTGCACATAGGGCCGGATGTCGGGCACGCCGCCCGTGACGCGCACGCCCGGCGTTCGCGCCAGCCCCTGGACGCGCGGGGCCGGATTCATGCCGACGATATGGAACTCGACTCCCGGAATGGCATGCCGAATCGCGGGCAGGATGGATTCGACGAACCATTCGACGCCCTCGACGTTGGCCCAGTAATCCATGGCGCCGGTAAAGACGAGATGCGGTCCCGACGTCATGAAGGGCGATGGACGCGCGGGGTCTACCGAGAAATAGGCCGTATCCACACCGTTGCGCAAGACCCTGAGCGAAGACGGTTCCACTCCGGAACTTTGAGCAAACAGCGCCGCTTCCTGTGGCGAAATGAAAAGACTGGTATCGAAGCGTGTCGCTACCGTGCGTTCGAAGGCCAGGAGCCGCCTGGATTCGCGTCGATAGATCCAGGACAGCGGAAAACGCTGGCTGAGGCTGTACTGGCGCCACTTGTCCGAATCCATGTCGACGAAATCGATCACCCGTCGCATGGACGCGAACTCAGGCCCGATGACGAATTGAGCCATGGCCGATGAATAGACCAGCACGCGCCGGATGGCTTGATCGCGCGTGACGTCACGAATCCAGGCCGGCAACGTCGAACCACGGTAATACGGCAGGGTCAACGCCTCGCCGGTCAGCAGTCCGGTCAGGCTTCTCAGCTTGGCTCGCCGAGGCGAGAGGCGGCCGAGCCAGACACTGGCACAATACTCGCGCACGACATCGCGATGCACGAGATCCGCCGGAGAATCGACGAAAGCCCCAAGATGCACGCGGTAGCGCGTACTGAGATAGTCGAGCAGATGGAAGGAGCGAATCTTGTCGCCCTTGTTGGGCGGATAGGGGATGCGATGCGCCAGAAAGAGCAGATCGTCCATGTACGGCTCCCGTCAGCCCAGACTTCTGGAGAGCCAGGGACCGATCAGACGACTGAGCGGCAAGGGAAGACGCTTCCAACCCTCAATGAAGAGTCGATACTTGGGGTTCAGCGGATTGACGTCCGGAACCTGACTGGATCGGACCAGATGATATTCATAGCTCATGGGCTCCGGTTCGAAGCCCCAGTTGCGCTTGAAGTCGAACGAACCCGTGCCGCGCTTGCTGCGACCGAAGTCGAACAGTCGAACACCCTGCTCACAGGCGCGTCGCATGACTTCCCAATACATGAAATCATTGGCCTTCAACGCCCGCGCCTCGAGCGTGCCGCCGCCGTAATAAGGCAACACCTCGTCGCGGAAGAAGAAACTGAGCACGGCCGCAATCGGTGCGCCCTGATGATGCACGGTCAGGAGTTGGCAATCCTCGCCGAATTCCTCTTTAAGGATTCGAAAATAAGTGCGTGAAAACACGGGGGTTCCCAGGTTGCGCACACTTTCGGCATAGAGGCGATGCACGGTTTCGACGTCCGTCTCGATCCGGCTCTCCAAACCGGCCTGTATCCCCTTGCGCACCATCGCCCGCTGCTTGCGCGGGATCGCCAGCAGATTGCGCTCGGGATCCGGGTCGATCGGCTTGCGAAAGGTGACGTAGAGATCCTTGCTCGGCCAGTCCGTATGGCGCGCTGAACGGTAGCGCAGTTCCAGATAGTCGACCTTCAGCGATTCGGCCAAACGGCAGGCCTCGGCGTCGAGCTGCTCGGCGATTTCGTGCGATTCGCTCAGACTCCCGCCATAGACGCAGAAGGGTGTCGAGACCAGCGCGTTCCCAAACAAGCGACTGCGCACATGACCCAACGGCAAGACGCCCAGAATGTCACCTGTCTCCGATTCGGCATAGAGATAGTGGGCTGAATGACCAAAGGCCGCTTCGAGCACCCGCTTCCAACCGGCACGATGAAAAAAGGTGCCTTCGGGCCTGCATTCGACAAAGGCATCCCAGCGGGCCACATCCGCCGGCGTGAGTGTGCGAATTCGAATCGACGACCGTGCCGGCGCCATCACACCGATTCCTGGGAAGCGGGAGCGATCGAAGGCAGCAAAAAGATCCGATCCATGCGATCCCAGTGGAAATCGCTCAGCAACCTCCGCCAGCGCGCTTCCATCCGCGCGAGATTGAGATAGTGACGAAAACGTGTCTTTGCCGACAGCCCCGAAATTCGCGGTTGCTCGGGATCGATCTCCCAGGGGTGAAAATAAAAGATCCCTGAGACTCCTTCGATATGATTCAGTCGCTTGAACGCCCAGCGGGAGACGAGATAGGGATAGAGCCGAAAATATCCACCACCTCCACACGGCAGGCGGCGCGCGCGCACATCAATGGTCGAAATCGGGACTTCGATGAAAGCGTCGTCACCTGGAATCGGATTGAACGCGAATCGCGGCGCCTCGGGTTCTCCGTAGTGGTCATGACGAATCGGATAGACGCTCGAGCTGTAGCGGTGCCCGGTTTCGCGCAAGACTTCATGCGCCCAGGGCGTCGAATCGTCGATCGAATAACTGGCGGCACGATACCCCTGGATCGCGACGCCCGCCACGTCTTCGAGGAGAGACTTCGTGCGATGTGCGTCTTCCAGAAAAGCCTGGCGAGTCTGTCGATTGACGCGAACATGGGCATAACCATGACTCGCCAGTTCGTGACCGCGCCGAACGAGTTCGCGGATCAAATCCGAATGACGCTCGGCGACCCATCCGAGTGTAAAGAACGTCGCGGACACACCATGCTCATCGAGAATATCAAGGATACGACGCAGGTTGCGATCGATACGCGAAGGCCGGGCGCACCAGGTATCACGTGAGACATGCGTTTCGAAGGCGGAGACCTGATAATAGTCCTCCACATCGATGGTCATGGCATTGCGAATCGTCTCCACGTGCCGGTACCCCTTATTGCCAATTGAGACGCAGCCCAAGCGTCACACGATTTTCCGCACTCTCCTCACCATCATCGCGAAAACCATATTTGATGTCGACATAAGCTTGCTCGGACAGGCGGCGTGTCAGTCCGGCATCGAAGCCATAGTCCTGGCGATCGAGATTCGAACTACTGGAAACATCGGAGTCGAGTTCGCGCTGACTCCATTTCAGGCCGAGATTCCCTGACGTGTGAGCGCTCAAGCGTCGCGACCAATAGAGGCGTGCCTGCATGGTTCCCTCGTCCCTGGAGTCGTCATCGTATTCACGCAAAACATAGCCGAGAGAAACGCCGAGCGAACTGCGCCGGGTCTGAAGCGTCCAGGCCGAATCGAATCGGTTGTTGATATAGACAGATGAGTCCGGCGTGGCCGTATCGACCGAAACGTTCAAATCGGTTCCAGTTTCTGGGGTCACAGTCTCACCGAAGGCATCCTCGAATTCGTAGACTTGGGTGCGCAAGCGGTCGCTACGCGCGCTCGATACATCACGCTGAAAGCTGGCCGTCCACACAGAACGCTTGCGGCGGTAATCGATACCCAAACGTGGGGTCCAGCCGAAATAACGATATCCAGAGCCGAGCTCGACCTTAGTGCGATCATTGGGCGTCCAGGAGATCAATCCCTCCCAAATGCTACCGCTCGTCTCATCAGCCGAATCATAGTTGTTGTCCTCATAGCCACCGAAGGCATCGGCCCTCCAGCGATTGTTGATTTGATAGCCAAGGCTTCCGACAATCTTTGAAAAGCGATCCCGTGGACCCTCTTGGTAATCGACATATTCGTTGTTGGCATTCAAAGACCAATGAATATCACCGAGAGCCGGGCCGCTCGACAGATTTAGATTGGCGCGATACCCTAGACTGTCGTCGCCATCTTCACTATAGAAAACGCCGTCATTTTCGAGCCGAAACGTGAGTTCAGCTTGCCGGCCAAAACGATTCTTAAAATAAGGAGCAAAAAGATACGTATAGGTATTTTGCAAATCTTCAGAAGTATTGGTTGCATCCCATCCAGATGGCGCCAACGAATCCTTGATTTCTTGCCGTGCAGTCAAATTGAAATCGAGAAAAAGATGGTCCTGATAAAGCTCGGATTTAGCGTTGGCTTGCAAGCGCTGATTGACCTTGTCTTCCGAGGATGTATTCAGATAATGCAAGGCCTGTAGAGAATAAGCCAGATCCAGATTCAGTCGACGCCCTTTGCCCTGCAATACAAACCCTGGCGTCAGCTCAGTGAAAAAATCGCTCGTTTTGTCCGAGCCGGAAAGGTCGATGTTGTCACTATAGGTTCCTTTTAGGCTCAATTGCCTGGACAATTTCCAGTCAGCTGCGAACACTGACAGCGACATTCCAAAGATCAATGGAAGCCAAAAAAGCTTCGGCCAATGAGCTGTTATCGGACCCGATGAGCTTGACATGGCAAAAAACATAATGTCAGAGATCCAATCTATGGCGATTTCGCAATGGAGTCGGAATCGACGCCGGTCTCAGCGGCATGGTTCCCATAGCCATAACCGTAACCATAGCCATAACCCGCGCCAAATTTGTTGCCGAATGTCGGGCGATATTTGTTCAGCAGCAACCCGATGATCTTATCTTGATTGAGTCGACTCAAGGCATCGTTCACAGCATAACGCGGTGTTTGGTCGGCAGCGACGACCATGAGGATCTGCCCCATCATCTCAGCGAGCACGGCACTTTCACTTGCCAACAACAGTGGAGGCGAATCGAAGATCACGACACGATCCTTGTAGCGCGTGGAAAATTGCTCCATCAATTTGGCCATTTGCTCACTGGCCAAGAGTTCCGTGGCTCGCTCATGACACTTACCAGCCGGAAGTACACGCAAGTTAGGGATATCGGTTCGAACGAGGGCTTTGGAGACCGTCATACCCGATCCGTCGAGGATATCCAGTAAGCCGGTCTCATATTTGATCCCCAAGCGTTTGGCTGCCGATGGCTTGGCGACATCACCATCGACGAGCAGGACCGTCCGGTCGCGCTCCATGGCGATACTGATCGCCAGATTGATCGCCGAAAAGGTCTTGCCCTCCCCCGTCAGCGCGCTGGTGACCATGATCAGATTGGCATTGTCGACGATATCTGCCCCCTTCTTGTCGATGTTCATGATGAGGGGGCGTTTGATGAGTCGATATTCCTCGGCAATTTGTGAGCGCTTTGCATCCGGAGTCAAGAGTCCCATGAGACGCAGTTGATCGAGCGCCAGTCGGTGGAAACGCCCTTCGGCGGTTGGGATGTCCAGATCGGCGTCCATGGACGACGGGGATACAGAGTCGATAGCCGCCTCATCCATGGACCCAGAGGCGGATTGTCCATGTTTCTCACCCCAAAAACCCGTTGCTTCCGCAGGTCGACGATCGGCGTCTCGACCCCCACCCGGGGTGCTCAGTTCATCTGCACGCTTTGCAAGACTTCGTTGAATGGTATCCATGTATTTGTCCAGTGAGTCCGGTTGCGCCTAGGTCAGGCCTGTCCCATGAGCATGGGCAACCCTTTGGCCACGACGATGAATCCAACCACTAAGCTTGCCGTCGCGGCCACGAAGGGAATCAGCATCAGGCGTTCCCGGCGTCGCTGCGCACTGGACAGAACGAGTCCGACACTTCCGAAGACTGGAAGCCCAGTCTCTTGATACAGGATGCGACGATCGTCATAGATCGGGCGCACCAAATCGACGGCGAGTGCGGCTCCCATGCCGGCACCAAAGGCAAGCAAGAGCACAACGGCCGACAAGGCAAGCCGGTTGGGAGCGGATGGTTTGGATGGCACGAACGGTGGATCGACGACACGGAACTTGGCTCCCTCCACGGTTTTCTCGACTTCGGTCGAGAGCCTGGCCGACTCACGCCGTTTCAGCAATTCATTGTGCTGCGCCGCGATCGTCGAATAATTCCGGGTCAATTGTTTGAGTTTGGCCTCAATCGTCGGGATGCTGTCGATCTTTTCGGTGAGTTGCTGGACTCGCTTGGAATAATCTTCCACACGCGCGGTCAGGGCTGCGACCTGAGCATCGGCCTCGCTGAGTGCCACGCGCAGATTGCCGTAAACAGTATCGGCGCGGACATTCGAAGCCAACTGTGATCCGCTGCTGCTCGCGGTCAACTGTCTGCGACTTTGCTCCTTCAACTCCTCGATCTGACGCCGAAGCTCGATCACGACTGGATGTCGTTCGGTATATCGCAACAGCAGATCGTCGAGTTTTGACTGCATGGCCGTGACACGCGGATCCTCGACCTGCTGTTGCAGAGGCATCAGATCGAAATTGCTCTGGATCATCTGGTCTTCGTTTTCGATCTGATAGCTCAGCTCATCGCGCCGCCAGATCGCCTCGCGCAAGGCGAGCTCGGCATCCTTGAGTCCGGCCTTTGCCGCTTCGAGCGTGGAATAATAGTTGACCTGTTCCCCCGGAAGCACGCCGGCATTGTCACGCTTGAAATCCGCCAGCTCCTTCTCTGACTGCCGCAGGCGCGACTCATACTCGGCGATCTCCTGATCGAGAAAGCTATGCGCCGTCGTGGTCGCCGCCTGATCTCCAGTAAGCGCCTGCTCGATGAAAACAGACACGACCGCCTGGACGACCTGCTTGGCACGCCCCGGATCACGGTGCTCGAAGGCAATGTTGTACAGCGAGGGATTGGCGCGATCACCACTGAGCTGGATCTTATTACGCAACTCATCGAGCAGAAGCTCCTTGTCACGCTCGGTCCGGACATTCAGATCGAAATCGCTCATGCGAGCAATCCGTTCCAGGTTCGGGCGACTGAGCAGCATCCGGCTCATCAAGGACACCCGCTGCACGAGATCCGGTTGAATCGCCAGCCCTTGCAGTAAGGGTCGCAGAACAGAGTTCGTATCGACGAATACCCTGGCCGAAGCCCGGTATTCGTCGGGCAGTTTGGAGACATAGAGCCAACCCGAGATGGCGATCAGCCAAGCCACCGCGACGGCCAGCCAGCGATAGCGCCAGATGCCCCGGACATAGGAAAAAAGCTGCTGCAAGAGTTCATGCATGGCGGTCGCTCACTCGTGGGTCGTTCTTCTCTGCCGACCCGATCAGAACCATGACTCTGGAATGATCAGGATGTCGCCCGGCAACAGACCGATGTTCTCCTCGATGCGCCCGTCGCGAATCAGATCATCCAGACGAACCGAGTACTGACGCTGCTGTCCATCGGCATAACGCACCAGCACGGACTTATTGCCGGCCGCGAACTCGGTCAGTCCACCGACCTCGATCATGAGATCGAGCAGGGTCATATGCTTGCGGAAGGGAACGGCCGCCGGTTTCATGGCCTCACCGATCACCCGCACCTGCTGACTCGGCAGACCCACGAAGCCATTGACGATCACGGTGACGACCGGGGAGCGCACATAGACGGCGAATTGCTTCTCGAGATCTCGCGCCAGTTGTGTCGGCGTCTTACCACTGGCCTGGACGTCTTCGATCAGCGGCGTGGTCAGCATTCCATCGGGGCGAACGGGCACGCTGCCCGAAAGTTCCTCGAATCCAAGAACGAATATGTTGACCTGATCGCCTGGAGCGATTTCGTAGAAATAGCCTTCTTGAACCGTCAGATCGCGTTGATCGACTGGAACAGGTGGGTATTGATTCTTTTTGCTCGCACACCCCGCAGTCATCACCAGTATCACGGACGCCAGGATCAGCGCCCCCCGCCAGGTCAAGGATCCGAATCGAGCGTTCAATACCTTGGTCTCCTTAAAAAGACTGGAGTCGAATTCAGTTCGGCTTCAGGTCGAATTTTTCGAGCAGGCGGTACAGAGTTGGACGTGTAATGCCCAGCAACTGAGCCGCTTGTGTCATGTTTCCATCAGCCTTTGCAAGCGCCTGACGCAAGGCACACAACTCGGCCTGGTCACGCATGTCCTGCAAACTCACGGCAGATCGGTTGGCTTGAGCCGGTAATTCGAGATCTTCGACCGATAACTGGCGTCCATCAGCCATGATCACGGCGCGTTTGATCCTGCTTTCGATCTCCCGCACGTTACCGGGCCAATCATAGGAATCGATGGCATTCAGCGCTTCCTGTGTAAAACCACGGATCGAACGCTTGAATTCGTCATTATACTGGTCGAGAAATGCCCGGGCCAGAACGAGTGCGTCACCTGTGCGCTCCCGTAAAGGCGGCAAACGAATGGTTACTTCGCTGATGCGATAGTAGAGGTCCTCGCGAAATTCGCCATTCGCGATCTGTGACCTGAGATCGCGGTGTGTTGCACAGACGACACGCAGGTCGACCGGAATCTCCTGCCGCCCTCCCACACGCTCGATCACCCTCTCCTGCAAGAATCGTAACAGTTTGGCTTGCAACGCCTGAGGCAGATCACCGATCTCGTCCAGGAAGAGCGTCCCGCCATGGGCGTGCTCGATCTTGCCCAGGGTCTGCTTGACCGCGCCGGTGAAGGCTCCCTTTTCGTAGCCGAACAGCTCGCTCTCCAGCAGGTTTTCGGGGATCGCCGCGCAGTTGATCGCGACCAGCCGCCCGGCGGCCCGTGAACTCTTCTCGTGGAGCGCACGCGCGAAGAGTTCCTTGCCCGTGCCGCTCTCACCCAGGATGAGCACGGTCACATCCGTGTCCGCGACCTTGTCCACGGCCTTGCAGGCTTGGAGCATCTGTGGACTCGTGGCGATGACACCCCGCAAGGGCGTATCCACGCGCGACTGCTGGAGACGGCGATTCTCGGACTCCAGCTCATAGAGACGCTGCGCCCGCTCGACGACGAGGCTCAGCGTACCGGCTTCGATGGGTTTGGCGTAGAAGTCATAGGCACCCAGCTCGATGGCTTTGAGGGCGTTTGGGCGATCGTCATTGCCCGTGACCACGATCACCTTGGTCTGAGGGGCCAGTTCAACGATTTCGGCCAGCGTCGCCAGCCCCTCGCTCACCCCACCGGGGTCCGGCGGCAACCCCAGGTCCAGGGTGACGACGCCGGGCCGGTGGCGGCGCACCTGCGCCAGGGCCTCGCGACGATCTGAAGCCAGGCTCACATCGAAGCCATCGAAACACCAGCGCAACTGACTTTGCAGTCCAGGATCGTCTTCGACGACCAGCAATGGCTTGACAGTCGCTTTCATCAGGCACTCTCGGACATGGATGGTTGGGCGGACACTGTGGTCCCGGTGTCCGACGCCTCCTCCGCAGCAGGAAGCCGGATGCGGAACAGCGATCCGATCCCAGGCCGGCTCTCGACCGTCAGGTCGCCACCCAGCAAGCGGACCATCTCGCGCGCCTCGAAGGCGCCGATCCCCATGCCGGTCAACCCCTTGGTCGAGTCGAAGGGACGAAACAACCGATCGCGAATGAACTCAGCGGTCATCCCAACGCCATCGTCCTGGATCTCGACACTATAGGTTCGGTCCTCGCGTCGCAAGCGCACGACCACAGAACCATCGGTATCCGTGGCCTCGCGGGCGTTCTGGATGAGATGACCGAAGATCGTGCGTAACCGCTCCCTGTCAGCCATGACGACGGCGCCCCCATTAATGGCGGACTCCAGACGCGGCACAGGCGGGCGCTCGGTTTGCCGTTCGATCGCTTCGCGGAGGACATCGAGCAGATCGACTCGAACCGCCTCCCCACCGCGGACTCCGTTACGCAGTTGCTCCATCAAGCGCCCCATGCGTTCGACCGAACTTCTGATCGTACTCATGACATCATCGATGAAGGCCGGATTGTGCCGATGCCGCTCGGCATTCGAGAGGATCAGCGATTGTTGAGCCAGCAGGTTCTTCAGATCGTGAGCGACATAGGCCGCTAGTTGGTTGAAGGCCTCGAACTGTCGCGCGCGCATCAGGGCCTGATCGGAGAGGTATTGTGCGACAGAACTCGCGGCCTGGCGACCGGCCGTTTTGAGCAATGCCCGATCCTCCCAGTTGAAGGAGCGTTTGGTGCGCGAGCGACTCAGAACGACGAACCCACACAGAACGCCACGATTGAGCAGTGGAACGACGAGCCAGGCCGTCGAGGATCCGCCCAACCAGTCCGGTATCTCCAGATCCTGATACATCGCCGGGTCACGGCGCCATTCATCCAGGTCGATGATCCAGTTGGCGTCCAGGAGACCGCGCACCACGGGGTCATCCTGGCGAATCATGGCCACCGGCGGCTCGGCCTGGTTGAGCCGCTCCAGTAGCTCGAAACCGCCCGACTCGTTGCGCACCCACAACAGACCGCCCGGACTGCCGATGATGTCCCCGAGCGCTCTGACGACGGCCTCAGGCAACTGCCGACTGCCGGCTGACAGCGCCTCGGTGAACTTCAACCATTCCTCGCGATAGTCGTACTTGAAGCTGAAGAAGTGTTCGCTGACCAGGATGCGCAGACGTGCCCGTAATTGCCCGGAGAACAGCAACAGCAACAGGAGCACGATGGCCGAGAACAGGAAGGCGATCTGCAGCACCGCGCTCCAGGCCCCACCGAAGAGCCGGATGTAATAGCCGGCGGCGGCCATCGCCATCAGATAGAGTCCCGCGCCCGAAAGGGTCGCGGAATGGAACACGACATGGCGCGACACATGCAGCTCGACCGACCAGTTCGGGCTTCTGGCGGCGGATACCGCGATGAGCGGCACGATCAAGGCATTGACCAGTCCGCGCGCCTCCCAGACCGGCTCCGACAGCCGGCGCATCAATAGCCCGTCGGAATAGAAAAAGAGGTCATAGGCGAAGACGGCGCCTAGCCCCAGGCACAGATGCTTGATCTCCCAGCGGCGTGCCGGCAGCCGGTTGCGAAACACCTGCTCGACGAGCAACAGCCCGAAGACAGCCTGAAGAATCCCACCGAGCAGCCGGGCATCCAGGGCGATGGACGTTGCAACCAACGGGACCGACAGTGTCAGAACGCCTGCGACCACGAGGACGAGTCCAGTCGCCCAATTCCAGGAACGGCGGGCCGACTGATCCGTGTCGGCGGCCAGAATCGCCGCGAGAAACACGAACCATCCGGCATTGTGTGCCAGCTCAGCGCTACCGATCGCCAACGCTGGAATCGACCACCCTACACTGACCGCCCAACCGATCCCGGCCCAGAGCATGGCCGAGAGCACGGCCAAAAGCGCCAGCAATCCCATCAGACGTTTGCGCCAGGCCGTGATCAACAGCACGGCCAGCAACAGGTAGGCCAGTGCGGCAATCAGGTAACTGAGGGTTCCAATGGTCACGGATCAGGCGCTCGATCGATCCGTCAGCCGGGATTGGTTGGCGTGTGTGCCTCAGGGCGCCGCACACGTACACGGACCAGACGACTCGCCCGCTCCGAAGTCGAGCCTCGAACGGAACCATCCCGCGTTGGGTCGAGTGGTCCCAATCCGTCCACTGACAGGCGCTCGCGCGAAATGCCGCGCTTGACCAAATAGGCGGCAACGCTTTCGGCGCGTCGCCGCGAGAGTGCAAGATTGTACTGTTCGTCACCGATTTGATCCGAAAAACCATGGATCTCGACGACAGTGCGGGGTGTCGACTCCAGGATCGCGATGATTCGATCGAGATGCACTTCGCAGCGCATTCAAAAACATTCCAGCTCGACGATAAGAATACATACGACCAATCAGTGCTTTGGAAAAAAGTCGCTTGAATGACTCGGATGAATTTGACGAGGTTATTTTTTTCAGCATGCGAATTTCATCTGCATTTCTCTTTAACATAATCTCATCCTTCAGTTTCTGGGGTGCATCGTCATCTGTGCTGATATAACTGACACGAAATTGACGAGCTACACCGTGTGATTGCAGATGGAGCACAATATCTGTTTTCTCAGATAGCATCCAGATGAAATAAATATCGAGTCGAGCACCGACTTCAGAATCGAAGCCTAAAGAACTCACCAATTTTTTTTCGATCAAACATGTGCCGAGCGCTGATGTATAAAAAGGTTCAGATAAGTCTTTGCGTCGATAAATCAACAAATCCTTGTTGAATACCTGACCTTCTCTTAGGCCTTTTTCAATCTTCTGATATGGGCATAGTAGATTTTCTGGCGGCAATTGCAGTATCCCGTCTTTTTCGCGTAACCCCATCACACAGCCGACTGAAGGTCGCATTGAGAAAATGCTGACACAGATTTCAATGTGATCATTCGACCACAAATCATCATCGTCCAAAAAAGCAATATAATCAAAACTTGCTTCCTGGACTCCTCGATTAAGCGAACTAGCCATTCCGCCATTTTGTTTACGAATATATCGACATGGAATAGGTGCGCTTTCGATTAAAGCCATTACCGACAACTCTGTACTATCGGTGCTACCGTCATCAACAATAATCAGTTCATAAACCGGATGCGTCTGTGCAAATACACTGCTTATCGCGTCTGTGACAAAAGCGGCTCGATTGTAGGTGGTAATGATGGCAGAGATAGAAAAGTTCATATACCACTCTCATTTGAGTTTTTCGCTGACAGGCATTTTGTGACACATCGACCAGGTCTGTAGAATCTTCGCCATGTCTGACTACTGCCTTACTGACAAGCAACTCGCGGAACTGCGTGCCGCCCACCGAGGCACGCGTGATAAACGCGAGGCAGATCGGATCAAGGCGGTGGTTCTGCTCGCGACCGGCTGGACAGCCGAGCAAATCGCCGAGGTGCTGCAGATCGACCCGAATACGGTGCGCAATCATTTCAAGCGCTATCGTCAAGATGGCCTGAAATCGCTGGGGCAGGTAGCGTTTCGTGGCAGCGCCTGCCAGCTTGAGGCGGCGCAATTGGCGTGCTTGGAAGCGCACCTGCAACGGCACCTCTATCTCAGCGCCAAAGCTGTCGCCCAGTGGGTCGAAGACACCTTTGACGTGGCCTACACCATCAGTGGCATGACGGCGCTACTGCATCGCCTGGGCTACGTCTACAAGAAACCCAAGCTCATCCCAGGCAAGGCCGATCCCGCGGCCCAGAAAGCCTTCCTCGCCGAGTACGAAACCCTCAAGCACACCAAGGGCGAGGCCGATCCCATCTATTTCATGGACGCGGTTCACCCGCCGCACAATCCGGTCATCGCCTAGGGCTGGATCAAGCGCGGCGAGGATCGCGAGATCCGCTCCAACACCGGGCGGCGGCGCGTCAACATCAACGGTGCCATTGACCTCAAGTGCCTCGAACCCGTTGTCCGTTTCGACGACAGCATCAATGCCGTCTCGACCATCGCGCTACTGCAGCAACTCGAGCAGCGGCACCCAGACGCGGCGGTGATTCACGTGATTTGCGACAATGCGCGCTACTATCGCTCCAAGGCGGTTCGTGAGCACTTGGAGACATCACGCGTGCAACTGGTCTTTCTCCCACTCTATGCGCCAAATCTCAATTTGATCGAGCGATTCTGGAAGTATTTCAAAAAGACGGTGCTCTATAACCGCTATTTCGAGTCGTTCGGTGACTTCAAAGCCGCTTGCGAAAATTTTTTTCTCCATCCACGTCAATATCGTGGTGATCTGAGATCGTTGCTGACGGAAAACTTCGCCATTATCGGAAAGTGAAAAACGAAAAATCGGCATTAGATCGGTATAACTTAAGCACCCTATGTTCCTGCGGCTTACTCAATTATGTTACGTCCGCGATCAGGCGAAAATCAATTTACGCCTTCTTCAGCAAGCTGATCAAATAAGGCGCCTTTATGGCTTGGCTTAGGACTACAAAGGCACCACGAAAACCGTACATTGCCGCCATCCGACTCTTGTCATCAAAATACAAAGAAAATGTTTCATGAGTCATCATATTGACATGGGTCGGATCCCGAAAAGCCGTGGCGTAAGGATAAATGGGTGTGCGGGATAAAAAAATTCCATCTTGCTTGAGCGTCCTCCAGACTTCATTCATTAATTCAACAAATGCAAATTTCAGGTTTGGCGTGTAGATAACACGCGGAACGTGCTCAAGAAAATCAAGCGCGCTAATGTAGTCAAACGTATTGTCAGGAAAAGGAATTGGCTCCAATGTTAAATCAGCAGATTTAACATTTTTTTCATCATTGCGCCTGATATCGATGCCAAATGTATTTGTCGCCTTGAATGGATTGCTCGGCTTTGATCCGCAACCAAGATCCAAGGCATGCGCATCGACCAGATCCAATGATTCCGCATCATATTTTGACAAATAAGCATCCAAATCATCCGTTGTCGGCATATTTATCAATCCCCAATAATCATTGCGGATGGTATTCAATAGCCTATGCGCGTGAGAAATCTTATTGAACAAACTCATACGTTATTCTCTTTTCAAGACAGAAATGCTCACCCAATCGCCTCATTTATCATCAATGCATCAGCATAAAATTTCGTAGCCCAATTCGGATATTGCCATGGATGATAGCCGCCATTGATCGGGTGAGAGCCCTTGATGCCTCCCCGCGTATTCGGATCACCACCATCTAGTCGCTGCGTGCGTTTGACGAAGGAGAGAATGCGCGCAGTCGCCTCGCGGTATTTCGATTCGCCGATGATCTGATACAGTCGTCCCCAGTTGATCCCGAGTTGACAATCGCCGGTTAAGCAGGACCAGTGGGCTGTGGATCGCCAGCGGTTGTTGAAACGGCCTGGCAACCGCCCGTTAGCTGGCATCGCGTCAAGCATAGCATCGCCGATGTTGCGCGCGGCGTCGAGCAAGTCACCGCGCTGCGCATAGTCGCCGATTTCCAGTAGCCCGCGCATCGCGTAGGCGATGGTGTGGGTGAAGGGCTGCTGATTATCTTGCAGGCAGTTATTAGCCAGCCAGCCATTGGGTTGGGCCTGGGTCAAGGCCCATTCGCCATTGCGCACGGCGGCGTCCAGGAAACGCCGTTCACCGGTGATCGCATGCACGCGCGCCAAGCTCCAGGCAGTGCGGGTATTGTAGGTATTGATCTGTTTGCCGGTCATCGGCGATCCCCAGGAGCGCCAGCAGCCGTCGTCGTCGAGGATGTCGCACAGCCAGTTGGCGGCTCGGATGGCGGCCTCGCGGTAGCGCTCGTCGCCTGCTTCCTCGAAGGCGCGCACCCAGCCGAAAATCACCTGGCCGGTGTTGAAGACCGTGGGTTGATCCGAGTCACCCAAGGCGCCGGCAAGCACGCCTCCGGACGGGTGTTGAATCTCGATTTCCCAATCGGCCATGCGACGAGCACGTATGCGCGAGTCTTCGTCTCCTGTCAATGTGGCGTAGCGGTAAAGGGTCGGAATGATGTAACCGGTGGTCTCCGGGTAGGCGGGCGCCCACTTATTCAGGCGCACCAGCCAGGTTTGTGCAACACCGCCGTTACCGGTTACGTCCTGCGCATGCTTGAGCCAGGAAATGGCCGCGTCGAGATGGATGCGGTTGTCGGTCGCACGCGTCAAACCGATGCCAAACTGATCCTTTAAGACCAGACTTTTCTGCCGCAAACGCTCGGAAAGGTTCATGAGTATTTCTCTTCGTTAACGCTGATCTATCCAATATCAACCCCAATCCGCGACCTCCTCAATCACCGCCAGCAACTCGCGGATGACGCGCGGCTGATCCTCCTCCAAACCCAGCCATAAGGGCAACCTGACCAGTCGATCGGCGAGTGATTCGGTGTTGGGCAGTTCGCCATGAGGTCGTCCCCACCTCTGCCCGGCCGGGGCGCTATGGAGCGGAACATAATGAAAGACCGGGTGAATCTCGCGAGCCTTGAGTCCGGCGATGAAGCGTTGGCGCATGTCCAGATCGGCTAGCAACAGATAGTACATGTGGGCGTTGTGATGACAGACGCTGGGGACAATGGGGCGACGACAGCGTTGCTCGGCCTCGGTCGGGGCCAGCCATTGATGGTAGACGTTCCAGAGCGTCAGTCGACGCTGGGTGATCGCGTCTGCCTCTTCCATCTGCGCCCACAGAAAGGCCGCAACCAATTCGGATGGCAAATACGACGATCCCAGGTCGACCCAGGTGTATTTGTCCACCTGCCCACGGAAGAACAGGGATCGGTTCGTGCCTTTCTCGCGGATGATCTCGGCACGCTCGGCAAGCTCTGGGGCATTGATCAGGAGCGCGCCGCCCTCGCCGGAGATGATGTTCTTGGTCTCATGGAACGAGAGACAGCCCAGGTGTCCGATGCTTCCCAGTGCCCGCCCCTTGTAGCTCGCCATTACCCCTTGGGCCGCATCCTCGATCACCAACAGACCGTGACGCCGGGCGATCTCCATGATGGTGTCCATCTCGCACCCGACACCCGCATAGTGAACCGGCACAATGGCCTTGGTCCTCTCGGTAATGGCCGCTTCGATCAGCGTCTCGTCGATGTTCAGGGTATCCGGGCGAATGTCCACGAACACCGGTACAGCCCCGCGCAGCACGAAGGCATTGGCAGTGGAGACGAAGGTGTAGGAGGGCATGATGACTTCGTCGCCCGGCTGGAGGTCGGCCAGGATCGCGGCCATTTCCAGGGCCGCCGTGCAGGAGTGGGTGAGGAGCGCCTTGCTGGCGCCCGTGCGAGCCTCCAGCCAGATGCTGCATTGTTTGGTGAACTGGCCATCCCCCGCCAGGTGCCCGTTGGCGTGGGCCTGGGCGATGTACCAGAGTTCCTTGCCGGTCATGTAGGGTTTGTTGAAGGGGATATTCATTCGCCCACCTCTGATTTCCTGGCAATCAACAAGCGTGAACCGCCAATCGGAAAGCGCAGACCGATCCGAATCAGCAGCCTTTCCAGGTCCATCGTCGTCTCAAAGATGCGGTTGATAAGCGTGGGTAACCGTAGTTCGCTGAAATGATCCTCATCGCTGGATGTTTTTGATTGAGTTAAACGGGATGCAAGCATGGCGGGCAGAAGCAAACTGACGAATGAGGTCTCGAAGACGACCGTGAAACCGACCCGCGAGACCTTTTCGCGCAATTCGCCCACCCGATAACGGCGAACATGGCAGGCATAGTCATCCTGCCGACTCCAGAGCCAGGGGTGTTGTGGAACCGTGATGGCAATTCCTCCCTCACTGCGGAGCGCACGCCGCATTTCCATCAACACGGTCGCGTCTTCTTCGATGTGTTCCAGCACATCGAAGGCGCCGATGACATCAAACTCGTCAGCGTAGGGAATACGCCGGGCATCCATTTGCAGGAGTTCGGCCTTGTTGACGCGAGTTGCGGCGAAGGGCAACCCAACGCTGAAGACCTCGCTGCCGGCGATGTCGGCCTGAGGATAGGCTTCGGCTACACCCGCAAGGACATAGCCGGTGCCGCAGCCAATTTCCAGATAACGCCGCATTCGCGGGAAATGGCGACGGAGCGCCCAGACGATCAGGTAGTTACGGGCGCGAAACCAGAAGTTTTCTGCTTCGAGATCCGCTAATTCGGCAAAGGCTTCTGCGTGAAAGCCCGCGCCGCCTTGCGCTAACTCAGGGGCCAGAATGGGGATGCCGGATTCCAGGAGCGGTTCGAAATCGCAAGCGGGACAATGCCAGTCCATCCGGGCATAGGCCGTTTCACAGAGGGGACAGCACTTCATGCGGGCCTCCGTGCGTGTGTGGCGAATACCCAGTACTTTTGAATCAGGAACATCAGAATGGCTACCGCGAACACCATCACTCCTTGGACGATCTGATGCGGCAGACCAAGCTGATCGACCGCAATCCAAAGCATAATAAAATTCAGGGCATAGCCGAAAGCGTAGCTGAATAGGTAGCGCGCAAAAGAACTTTGAAGACCGCCTTGGTAGCGGAAAGACCATTGTCGGTTGAATAAAAAAGTTTGCGCGACGCCCACGGCATAGATCAGGCTCATGCCAGTTTTGTGCCCGACGCCAAGAGATGTCAGAACGAGATACGCTAAATAAAGCAGCAGATTAGACCCTAAACCCACTAGGGCGTAACGCACAAATTGCCCCCGGGTTTCGGCGCTGATCATGCTGTTGACCGGACCCAATGAAAAGTCATCAAAGGCGGCGGAAAGCGAAAGTCTAAGCGGGCATAGAGGTTGAGCACCCGATGATTGCGCGCTGCAATGCAGGTTTGTACTCGCGTTGCTCCCTGATCACGCGCCTGATGTAGCATTGTCAGCCAGGCGCGCCGACCGTAGCCTTGGCCTTGCGCGTCTGGCGCCACGGCGGTCAAGTGCCAATAACAGGTTCCGTCAGTCTGCGACTCCGTGATGAAGAAAGCCACGATGCGCTGTTGATCGCGGAGCAAATAAAGCCGCTGGGTTGGATGAGAGACGCTACTGTTGACCCAGTTACAGTAGCGTTGATCGGCCAAGGCGGAATCGAGGCGGGGGTCCATGTGGAATCGCTCGGAACCGAAGGCGCTGCCTGCAATCGCGAGGACGGAGGGCAAATCCTCGGCTGCGGCCAAGCTGACCGATAGGCACGACAAGTCAGGATGGGCTTCCTCTGCGGGGAGGCGACCGAGTTCCGGTTGATAGACCATCTCGATGAATCGAAAGCCGCGTGCTTCCAGCAGCATGGATTCTTGCAGTTGTTCGTGAGAGAGGCGGCAACTGACGAGGCCGCAGCCCAAGGCGTCGCGTTCAATTTCGAAGGTAGTAAAGTCACGCTCGGCATCCTGCTTGCGAACTTCAAGTTGGGTGATCTGCGCGACTGGATCACCGAAGATCGCTGTATCCCACACTGCCTCGGACCATTCCAAGTGCAAACTGGAAGTCTCGATGTGGCCCGAAGCCGGTCGCTGTCGTTTCTGCATAGATCGCTCAGCGCGAATCATCAGTGTGTGTTGTCGAGTTTAGGTCGCTAATGTCGAATGCATTGCGGTACACCGTATAGGGCGGGCGCTCCATGGTGCGGAAATGCATCCGCGCCAGATATTCGCCGAAAATGCCCAGGGCAAAAAGCTGTACGCCGGAGAAAATGGTGATGATGGATGCCAGAAAGGGAAAACCCGGCACACTGCTCCCATCCAACAGGTAGCGGCCTACCACGTAGAGCATCACAAATAACCCCATCGCGGCGAAGATAAACCCCATGATGCTGGCGAATTGTAATGGCACGGTGGAAAAGCCGGTCATCATGTTGAGTGCATGGGTGATGAGCTTACGCAGGGTATAACCGGAAACGCCGGCATAACGCTCATCGTGTTGCACGGTGATCGCGCTGAAGCGCGTCGAGCCCCAGGTGAGGAGTACGTCGATATTCACGGTGGGACTACGGTAGTCCCTAAAAGCATCCCGTAATCGGGTGCGAAAGGCGCGAAAGGCGCTGACCTGGCTGGCCGTTTCCGCTCCCATCGCGCTTTGCAGCGCCAGTTTGGTGATGCGCGATGCGGCATCACGCAGGATGCCGTGTTGCTCTTGGCGCGGTTTGCCATAGACCACGTCATAGCCTTCGTTCAAACGGGCCAATAGCTTGGGGACTTCCTCTGGGGGATTCTGTAGGTCGTCGTCCAGGGTGACCAAAATGTCGCCTATGGCGGCGCGGACACCACAGAGCAACGCATTGTGCTGACCGTAATTGCGCGCCAGTTGCAGCCCATGCACACGGGGATCCTGGCGAGCGAGTTCCTCGATGACGCTCCATGAATCATCTCCCCCACAATCTTCCACCAGGATCAGCTCAAAATGGGGATCGATCGGTTCCAGCACGGCGGCCAGGCGGCGATGCAACTCCCGTAGCGTTTCCTGGGAGCGGTAGACGGGAACCACGACCGAGATGGTCGGACTTGGCGGCTGGGCGTTTTGCTGGTTCATGGCGGCGCCTGTCGATACAGATCCATGATGGGCGTTCGTTCCACCAATGATAATGTCAGAGGCAAAGCCACGGTCATCGCTGGTGATAGGCACGGTGACCGGGCCCGAGGCCTCAGCAACCGGGTCATTCATGAAGCTCTGATCGTGGTTCATTGGCCGAAAGTATCCTGAAGTCCATGGGATCATCGTTGAGCAGCAGGTCCGTTAACCCCGGCGCGTCTTCGGTGAGAAGATTGACCGACTCGCTCATGCCCGGTTGCGCTGGAGTCCAGCGATTGCACCACCGGCGCATCGAAAAAATGGAGACCACTTGCCACGAGTTGCTCGGCACCAGCGAGCAGATCGGTGGCGCGAATCCAGGTGAAACGAGTATTGCCCAATCGTCGTGCGAGCAATAGACGGTTGCGTTGCAGATGGTCGATCAGACGCGCCTCGCGGCGCAGCCGGTTGGCCTCTCGCGACAGGACACGGGTCGGGCAGTCGATACGGTTACCTTCTCGATCGATGACGGTCCCGGGCATGGGTTCCGGTTCGTACAGCGGCACGGCAAGCGTGTCCGCGAACCGGTCCTCGACATAATGGGTGAAGGTGATCGACTCGAAGCCGGTATCCACGCACAGGATGAGCGCATCGCGTTCGAGCAACCGGGAGAAGGGCGAATCCGGACCAAAGGGACGATCCGTCTGTTCGTGCCCAGCGATGAATTTCGCCGCGTCATGGCCCCAGGCAAGTAATGGGTGCGTTGGGCTGAGGCTGCGCACCACGCCCTTGCCGCGCCGGAAGACCTCCGACAGCAGCCCCATGGCCGATGGACTGCGGCGCACGTCCATGGGCTTGCCGATGGCGAGGAATTCGGCCGAGCTTTGGTTTTGGTAAGTGAGGGAGGGCATGACGACGAGTCCCGACTCGCCGACCGATTCGCGCAGGGCGGCGCAAAACTGCGCGGGAGTACCTTGGAACCCATTGAGGGCGCGCCAGGAGGAATGGACCATCAGGGTATCACTCGCGCGCACGCCGATGCGGTCAAGAAACGCGCGTAGCGCACGCTCATCGTAGGCCAGCCAGTGGCGAATGACCCATCGCTTGAGGTTCTTCAGTGAGTTCGCGGGGATGTCCACGTCGGCGTCTTGCCCTATGTGTCCGATATGTGGGCTTGGTGCGAGAATGACGTTATCACGAGTCACGCGAATTTTCGATCATCTTTTCGCCTTTTCATCTGCGCTGTCCGCACTTTGTCTAGGAGCCAGGATTCGGCTCCCGCTGGACAGCGCGACAGACGCCAGGCGAACAGAATGACGGCCAGGTAGACGAGGAAACCGACGAGGATCTTGAACGCCAACAGGATGACGGGCGGCTGTTCACTCAGCGCATCGACAGCGACAATGGACAGGGCCATGAGCAAGGCCCCCAGCACCGGCCGGTAGATGACGGCGATGAACTCCGCGAGCCTGAGCACGGGAAGCACCCTAAGCAGGAGCCAAATCGTCAAACCGACCGCAACGACAGCGGCAGTCAGGCGCAGGGCGGCGATCTCGATCGCCGAGCCGCCCGGACACAGCGCCAGCGCCAGGATGGCAAAGAGCATGACTTGAATCCAGATGAGTCCTGTCGCCTCCGCCAACCGGCCGAGCACCAGCAACAGATAGCCGCTGGTGGCGGTCAACGCCTGGACGACCCCCATCAGGGCGAGCAGTTGCAGGAGTGGGACGGCCTCGTGCCATTGGTCCCCCAGCAGCACGGCGACCACCTCCCCGGCGACCAGCGCCAGACCAACGGCGGCGGGAATCGCTAGCAGGGTTTGCAGCCCCTGAGCGAGCAGAAACAGACGTTTGAGTTCGGGCGAATTCGTCCCAGCCTCGGCCAATGCCGGAAAGAGCGCGCGGTTCATCGGCGCCAACAGTTCGGCGGACGGCATGGTCGCGATCTCGTTGGCGAGGGTGTAGGCGCCCAAGGTGGAGGTTGGCGCCCATCGACCGACCAGGATGCGGTGCAGGTTGCTGAGCAGGAACTCACCAATGCCGCGCAGCAGTAGCCATTGCGAAACGCCCAGGATCTCACGGAGTTTCGCGAGACTGAGACGCGGGCGCATCGGATGCATCCAGTAGCTGAGTCCTACACCGATGCCCCGCGTGGCCAGGGTACCGATGACCAGCGCCCAGTAGGAGCGCAGGGTCCAGGCGGCGACCATGGTGATCAGGAAACCGGCGATGCGGCGTAGGAACAGGAAGCGGAACTCGGCCCCGAACTGCATCGCTTTGTGAAAGTCGATGATGCCGATGTTTTCGAGGCCGGAGAGCAGCAGGGTGAAGGCCAGGATCCGCAGGACCAGCTCGACCCGCGCATCCTGGAAATAATCCGCCGCCATGGGGGCGGCCAGGAACAGGATGAGGGTGGAGAGCGTGGTTTGGATGAGCCTCAGTGTCCAGGCCGTATCGAAGTGGGCTTGGGTGGCGTCGCGGTTGCGGATTAGGGCGATGTTGACGCCGAGGTCGAGCAGCACGTCGGCCAGGGCGATGACCAGAGTGGCCATGGCGATGACGCCGATGTCGTCCGGCGCAAGCAACCGGGCCAGGATGATGGTACTGACCAGACCGATGAGCCGGTCGGTCCAGCGCATCGCGACCGTCAGGACGGTGCCGCGGGTGACACTCAGGCGCGCGAAGCTCAAAGTATACTCACGGTCGGATTGGTTTATGCAGCAATCGCCCGACGCAATGGCGTGCGGCTAGGGCCAAACCGCGTGGGCTTGAGGGATTGAACGCGACAATGCCGTGCCGTTCGCGTCGCTGCGGGGTCCAGTCGCGTTTATAGGCGTCGTCGCCGATCAGATAGTCAATTTCTTTGACCTGATCCTGCTCAATGACGAACTGCATGAGCCTGGCCGTCAGCACCGTGCCAACCGAAAGGTGGCGGAAAGCGGGGTCATAAGCGAGTTTGACGATCTGTGCCCTATCCCCGGCAACGAGCCACAACTGACTGGCAACCGGCTTCTGGTCGAGTGTCATCACGCCTAAACGGAGCCAGCCACGGGCTGCGGCCAGTCGGCACAATGCAGGGATGAAATCGGGATATGGCTCCGGACGCTTCCAGCTTTGTTTATAGACTGTCGCATAGTCGACGATGGCCTGATTGAGCGGCTGGCCGGGGGCGGTGTGAATGCACAGGTCGAAATCCGATCGCCGTTCGAGTTTCCTACTCGCACGAACGATGGTGTTACGCAAGGCGGACGGTCGCTGGTCGATGTAAGCGGTGAAATCGGGGTGAGTGATCCTGGCATACCAGTTGCCGAACCGGAAGTAGGTGCCGACGATCCAGCCCGCTGAACGCAGAGCTTGCTGGGCAGTGGCGAAGAAGATCCCATCCGGACTCAATGGCGAGAGATCGAGCCGCGCGGTCGGCTGGTTGCGGTCCACTCTGATGCGACTGCATACTTCACGAAGCCCGGCGACATCCAGGTTGACTTCGTTGATCGGGCCGAAGATGGGACTGTAGAAGGTCGCCAACGCTTCGATCTGCCAGGGGCTTTGCGGGAGTCGCATCATTGGTAGCAGGCAGGCATCGGGCTGCTCGGGATGGCCGACCGGGAAGCGGGTGACACCAGCGCCTGCCGGCAAGGCAGTGCGTTCCAGAAGCTCAAACCACTCCTGGGTCAGATGGGGATCCATGTCGTTGACCATGAAAGTCACGCCAGAGGCGATCGATATCCCGGCGGACGCGAGTTTGCCGCGAGCTCGAGCAGCGCGGCGAGTTGCTCGGTGCGTGACCTGCGCGATGCACCGGCAATGGCCTCTGCAGTTGGCATGGAGATGGCCGTCGGATCAGCGATGAAGCGGATCAGTAAGGCGACGATGGCTGTGGGGCTGTCGAGTGGTGCGAGAGCATCAACGCCAGCCGCTCGGACAGCTTGGGCGGTATCACCTGCCGGATCGGTCAGTGCGAGCAGCGGCCGTCGGCAAGCAAGGTATTCGTAGAATTTTGCTGGAATTTGCTGATTGCAGTTACTCGCCTGCAGGAGCAGCAAGCCGTCCGCCAAACACATTTCGGCCAAGGCTTCAGAATAATTCAATGGCGGTAGAATTTCGACCGTCTCTGAGACGCCGAAACGGCGGGCCAACTTGTGCAACAGCGCCTCATGGACCGGGGCACGGAATCGGATGACAAGACGAGAGAAACCATCGGACCATTGGCGTTTGAGGTTTGCTAGGGCCTGCATCAGATGGGTGGGGTCACGCTCACTCGGATAAACGATGCCGCTATGCAACAGGGTCAGCTTGCCAGGGTTGAGTGGCGGCGCAGCGAGGTCGCTCATCGGCAAATCATCATCGTAGCCGTTCTCGATGACACGCAAGCGTGCGGCATACTGTGGATAACGCTGTTGGTACAGTGCGACGGCACCCTCCGTGGTGAAGGTGCTCAGGCGGGCTTGGGCGACCGCAGCCTTCTCCACCCGTAAAAAGCTGCGCCATTGAGCAGGATCAATGGGGTAATCTTTCTGGGCCATCGGGTCGCGGAAATCGGCAATCCAGGGCAGCCCCGAGCACTTCGCGAGTGTGTAGGCGATACGGTGGGCAGTGGCAATCGGATAAGTTGACCATAACACATCCGGTCGATGGCGTCGGATAGCGGCTAATCCAGTCGGCACCGCGCCCAGCCACCAGGATGTCCAGCGGTCGGGAAGGGCGAGAAAGCTGGGGTAGCGCTGGTGGATCGAAAGATGGCGCGCGGTGTCCCAGGCCTGGGCGCGAATCACTTCCAGCCCTGCTGGCTCTGCATCCGCCGGATCGTCACTGACCTGCACATAGGCGCGTGGATGGGCGGTTAGGACGATTGGGATCCAACCAAATGCTGGGAGGTGACGCACAAAATACAGAGTCCGCTGAATGCCGCTGCTTCCCGCCAGCGGCGGGAAATGATAAGCGATCATTAGTACGCGTTTCATGATTTTCGGTTGCAAGCGCGATCTGGATATCTTTGAACGCGGCCGCCGCTGGTGGCGCGTTAGGTGTCAAGTCCCCGGAGATTGTAGACACGTTTTTTGAAGAGTTCAGGGCGTTTCTCGTGCCAGTCCTTGAGTGCCTGAATCGGGGCGATGTGGCCGAGGGCTTTCTGCGGAATGTGTTGGTTATAGACTTGAACAGAGCGCTCGATGGTCTGGGCCAAAGACTCGGCGGAGTCGAAACGGGAGGTGGTCAAGACCTCTGAAATGCGCCCGTTGAAGCGCTCGATCAGGCCGTTGGTCTGCGGGGTGCGAAGCTGAATAAGGCGATGCTCAATGGTGTTGGCCGAGCAGACTTGATCGAAGCGATGGCGCCCGGTCGGTTCGCGCTCGCCGGTGGCACAGAAGCGGTCGGTGAACGCTTTACCGTTATCGGTCAAGACGCGGGTGATGGTAAACGGGGCCTTGGCGATGAGCCGCTCCAGGAATCCGGCGGCGTTCTGGGCGGTTTTCTCGGGCAGAATCTCAACATAGACCCAGCGCGTGGCCCGATCGATCGCCGCAAAGAGGTACTGAGCGCTGTCCTCATCCGGCATTCGGGGCAGGTACTTCACGTCGACATGGACAAAGCCCGGCTCGTAGTCCTTGAAGCGCTTGATCGGGCGGGCGTCCTGATCGATAGGTTGGGGCCTGAGCGCCTGGAGGTTGGAGACGCCATGACGGCGCAGACAGCGATCGAGGCCCGAGCGCGAGACGCTCGGGCTGATAAACTCGTGGGTGACGGCCAACAGGTCATCAAGCGGCAACAACAGCGCCTTACGCAACTCGACCACGACCGCCTCCTGCGCTGGCGTCAGGCGCGTGTGAAGACGGTGCGGACGGTGCGAGGCGTCCTCGGTGCTGGAGCGCCGACGCCACTTCAACACCGTCTGACGGCTCAGCCCATAGCGCTCGGCCAGCTCGCGGGTTGAGAGCGTCGAGGACTGGAGTTCACGACGGATGGCCGGTGTCGTGCGGGCGTTTTCGTGCAGACAGATGACCATGGCAACGAAACCTTCTCGTGTTCATTCTGGATGCGCTGGGCCGTGCTCAAACTCCGCGACAAGTCGCTGGAGCACCTCGCGGGCGAGGAACAAAGGATAACTCCTGCTCGGCACATAATCACACGGGACGCAGCAGTTAGGGCTTCTTCGGTGCTTAATCGGGCAAGGATTGAACTTGCTCGAGACGCTTCTTCAGAAAGGCAGCATTTGGGTTGGCCGCAATCCCCTCCTTAAGAATTGCGATTGCATTTTTTTTGTCACCCAGCAGTTCAAATACCTTGCTTACCCCATGGTATGCGAGAACAAAATTTGGATTGGCATTGATTGATAAACGATAGTTTTTTACTGAATTTTCATAATCTTTCAACTTTACATACCACTCGCCTTTTCTGAAAAACAATTCAGGTGTTAGCTTACAGGCACTTAGTGGCTTTGAATGTCCAAGGACATAATCCATCTCGCCTATTGCATACAAATAATCACCTCTCATGCCCCGAACAAGACCCCAGCAATAATGGTATGCTCCATAACATCCCGAATGTATGTGTTTACTATAAGCGGCGTCATCTGCATTCTGAGAGATACCAGCCGTACACCATCCAGGAAGAATTTTCAAATCGTCAGATGTGTATTCAGGGGCCTGCGCTGCTGCCCTCTGTGCTGTTAAGACAAAATATGCCAAAAAGATAAGAAAGAAACCTCTAAGGTATTTCATCATGTTAGCCATTTTCATAGACTCCAAGGATCGAAGGTTCTATAGGCATGGAGGCCAAGCATGTCAGCGATTGAGCAAGAATCGTAGTCGGGAGAGGCGTCAGACCGCTTCTTGGCTTGTTCTGAACTACGGAAGCGGACAGCGCTATAGACGGTGCTATACTGGTAACTTCAGAAACTTAAGCCTCATTTACCCTTAACAACGCAATGGACATGATCAAGCAAGTCAAAGCGCTTTTTGCAAGCACCCTCCAACTCGGCAGCCGTGGCACGGATCTGGATGCCTCATCAACCCTCCTCGGCGCCATCCCTGAACTGGACTCCATGGCCGTCGTCAACCTTATCACCGCGATGGAGGAGCATTTCGGCTTCATCGTGGATGACGATGAAATCAGCGCTGACACTTTTGAAACGCTTGGATCGCTGGTGGCATTTGTCGAGCGGAAACTCGACGGCTCGGCATGACGGCTGACGGCGTCGAGATTACGCCTTTTTTCCTAGCCGGTGAACCCGGTCCGCTTTTTTGCATCCATTTTCATCCATTTCATGAACGCGTGCGTGGGCGCATACTTTATCTGCACCCATTCGCCGAAGAAATGCACAAATCCCGGCGCATGGCGGCCTTACAGGCGCGTCGGCTGGCAGCGGTTGGCTACGCGGTCCTGCAACTGGACCTCACAGGTTGCGGGGATAGCTGGGGTGATTTCGGCGATGCTCGCTGGAGCGGGTGGGTTCAGGATGCCACTCGCGCGCTCCAGTGGCTGGATGCTGCGCACAGCGATCCTCCGCTCCTGCTCTGGGGCTTACGGCTGGGCGCGACCCTGGCCCTCAACCTGGCGGCGGGGGTGCCCGAAGTCGATGGAGTCATCCTCTGGCAACCCGTCACACACGGGGAACGTTTTCTCAATCAGTTTCTGCGCATCAAACTCGCCAGCGAGATGCTGACCGAGGGACGGGCGCGGACGCGGACACGGGCGTTGAGAGAACGACTCAAAGCCGGCGAATCGGTCGAGGTCGGTGGCTATCGGCTGGCTGCGGAACTGGCGGAATCTATCGGGACCTTGCAATTGGGTCAAATCCCGCCCCCGCGCAGAGTCGTTTGGACCGACATAGTGGCCGACTCACGGACTCCGCCCTCCCCGGCCAGCGAGCGCGTCATGCGCAATTGGCTCGAACAGGGATGCCAACTGCATTCGAGTCGCGTCACCGGCGAGCCGTTCTGGATCACCCAGGAGATCACCGAGTGTCCAGCCTTGCTGGAAGTTACACTGGACGGCGTCGGATGGCTGCTGCGGTGAGCTATTCGGAATCAGCGGTCGTCTTCCAGTGTGATGGCCTGCGCCTGATCGGCGTCATCACAAGACCACTCGGCCATCCGCGAACAACGGGCGTCTTGATCCTGGTTGGCGGCCCCCAGTATCGGGCGGGCAGTCATCGTCAGTTCACCCTGCTGGCGCGCGACCTGGCGGGACATGGAATCACAAGTCTGCGTTTCGATGCACGCGGCATGGGCGACAGTGAAGGCGATCCCCAGTGCTTCGATGCCCTGGACGATGACATCGAGGCGGCCATGAATTCCCTGTGCACGCATGAACCGCGCCTGCGTTCGATCGTCATTTGGGGCCTCTGTGACGCAGCCTCCGCCGCCTTGATCTACGGGCATCGGGATTCGCGCGTGAGTGGGTTGGTCCTGTTGAACCCCTGGGTCCATACTGAGGCATCCACCGCCCGAGCACGTCTAAAACACTATTATTTGAGGCGACTGGTGAATCTGTCCTTCTGGCGCAAACTGTTCTCCGGTCACTTTCGTGTGAGCGAATCCTTGGAGGACTTGGGCCAGTCGCTTCGCGCCACGTTCAGGCCGCGTCAGTGCGCCGTCAAACGATTTGACCGCGATCATTTGGCGATAGGGCCTGATTCAGCCTCGAGCATTGATCAAACTCACCCATTAACGGCAAATTTTATCGAGAGAATGCACGAAGGGTTGTATCGCTTCACAGGTGAGATCCTCTGCATCCTGAGCGAGAACGACTTGATCGCGAGTGAGTTTGATGCGTTGATCAATAAGGACCGTGGCTGGCGCAAAACCTATCGATCCAAGCACATCGCCCAGCACATCATCCCACTGGCCAACCATACGTTTTCAAGTCATAAGTGGAGAGAAGCAGTTTCCAAGTTCACGATCGAGTTTATCGAACATCAGTGATCCATCTGGTAGCCCCATCCGGCTTGGAGCGTGATCGCATCGATTTGCCATGCGGCCGCGAACAGAAGTCAGAACTGAGTAACACCCATGACAGAACGCGTTCAAGACCTCATCAACCGTCAAGCTGAGTGTTTGCCGACACATCCGGCGCTGCGCTCAGGTGGAATGGATCTATCTTATCAGGCACTGGCGGATGCCGTGCGGGATACCGCTGCACGCTATCTGGATTTGGGCCTCGGCCGAAGTGAACGGGTCGGGGTCTATCTGGAGAAGCGCCCGGAGACGGTCATCGCCCTATTTGGCGCCGCCACTGCCGGCGGTGTCTTCGTGCCGGTGAATCCACTGCTCAAGGCCGAGCAGGTCGCGCACATCCTGGCCGACTGCAATGTCCGTCTCCTCGTGACATCCGCCGAACGACTCGCGCTGCTGCGTCCCGTTTTGCCCCTCTGCCCGGATCTGCATGCCATTCTGGTAGTCGGCCAGATGCCGGAGGACACCGATTCCAGCCCGGTCAAACTGATCAGCTGGGACGCCGCACAGTCGTCATTCGGTCCAGGCACCGCCTTCAAGCCCCATCGCGTCATCGATTCTGATGTCGCGGCAATCCTCTACACCTCCGGTAGCACGGGCCGCCCCAAGGGCGTAGTGCTGTCACACCGCAATCTGGTCGCGGGCGCCGTCAGTGTCTCGACCTACCTGGAGAACAGCGCCCAGGATCGGATCCTATCGGTCTTGCCCCTGAGCTTTGACTATGGCCTGAACCAACTGACCACAGCCTTCCATGTCGGCGCCTGCGCCGTCCTGATGAATTATCTACTGCCGCGCGATGTCATCCGCACCGTCGCCCGCGAACGCATCACCGGCTTGGCCGCCGTACCGCCGCTCTGGATCCAGCTTGCCGAGCTGGACTGGCCGGAATCCGTCCATGAGCATCTGCGCTACATCACCAACTCCGGCGGTGCCATGCCCGCAGCAACCCTGGCAAGCCTGCGCGCCAAACTGCCAAACACCAAACCCTATCTCATGTACGGCCTGACCGAGGCCTTCCGTTCGACCTACCTCCCACCAGACGAAATCGACCAGCGCCCCGGCTCCATGGGCAAGGCCATCCCGAACGCCGAGATCCTGGTGGTGCGCGAGGACGGCAGCCCCTGCGCCCCCGGCGAACCGGGCGAACTGGTCCATCGCGGCGTCCATGTCTCATTAGGCTACTGGAATGATCCCCAAAAGACCTCCGAGCGCTTCAAGCCTCTACCCGGCCAATCCTCCGGCCTGCCCATCCCCGAGATCGCGGTCTGGTCCGGCGATACCGTCAAGATGGACGAAGATGGCTATCTCTATTTCGTCGGACGCCGCGACGAGATGATCAAGACCTCGGGCTATCGGGTCAGCCCAACCGAAGTCGAGGAAGTCGTCTACGCCACCCAGCGCGTCGCCGAGGTCGCGGCTGTTGGCGTAGCCCATCCGGTCCTGGGACAGGCGGTCGTCCTGATAACCTATGCCCCTGATCACAACGATGAAGCCGGCGCCGCGATCCTGACCGAATGTCAGAAGCGCCTCCCAGCCTTCATGGTTCCGGCGCGGATCATCGTCCGCCATGAACCCCTGCCACGCAATCCCAACGGCAAGATCGACCGTAAGCGGCTGGGGTTAGAGTTGGAAGATCTGTTTCAGGATGGAGTCTCTGCGTGAACAGCCCTCGTCATACGACACCACCGCTCTTTCCGGTTGCAGACAACCAGCTCGTCATCGGTGCCCTCCCCATTGCCCGCTTGGCCGAGCGGGTCGGACGCACCCCCTTCTATGCCTATGACCGCGCTCTGATCAGCGCGCGCGTCGCCCAGCTACGCCAAGCCCTGCCGGATGACATCCATCTGCATTACGCGATCAAGGCCAACCCCATGCCGGCTGTGGTGCAACATCTGGCCGGACTAGTCGATGGGTTTGATGTCGCCTCCGGCGGCGAATTGAAGACCGCGCTCGACACATCCATGCCGCCCCATCAAATCAGCTTCGCCGGGCCGGCCAAGACTCCCGGCGAGCTGCGTCAGGCCATTGCCGCCGGCATCGTGATCAATCTGGAATCCGAACGCGAGTTGCGGGCGGCGGTTCAGGCCGGCGAAGCGCTGGGTATCCGGCCCAGGGTCGCCGTGCGCGTCAATCCGGATTTCGAACTGAAATCCGCTGGCATGAAGATGAGCGGCGGCCCCAAACAGTTCGGCATCGATGCCGAGCGAGTACCGGCCGTGCTGGCCGAGATGAAGTGCCTGGATCTGGAGTTCATCGGTTTCCATATTTTCTCCGGCGCCCAGAATCTGCGCGCCGAGGCGATCTCCGAGGCCCAGGAGAAAACGCTCGAACTGGCCATGCGTCTGGCCTTGGACGTGCCCTCCCCCGTGCGTGCGCTCAATCTCGGCGGTGGTTTCGGCATCCCCTACTTCCCCGGCGAGCCCCCCCTGGATCTCGTCGCTGTGGGTGAACGGTTGTCCGAATTGTTGCCGGCCGCCCGGCGCGCGCTACCGGATACGGAGCTGATCATCGAACTCGGGCGCTTCTTCGTCGGCGAGGCCGGGGTGTATGTCTGCCGGGTCGTCGAGCGCAAGGTCTCGCGCGGTCAGGTATTTCTGGTCACCGATGGCGGGCTGCACCATCATCTGGCCGCCTCGGGAAACTTCGGGCAGGTCATTCGCAAGAATTATCCGGTGCTGGTCGCCAATCGGGTCGAATCGGACGGTGACCCCGAAACGGCGTCCGTGGTCGGCCCGCTCTGCACCCCACTCGACCTGCTGGCTGATAGAATGCCGCTCGGTCACGCCCGCGAAGGCGATCTGGTCGCCGTCATGCAGTCAGGAGCCTATGGCTTGACGGCCAGCCCGACAGCCTTCCTGGGACACCCAACGGCGGTTGAGGTGCTTGTCTGAGATCGACTTCGACAGACTGTCGCCTCATGGTCCATTACGAGCGCTTGCATCACGGATGCGACCAGATGGAGATCCGTCCAGCCTGAGCGCCAAGGCTGAACTCGATGATTCCACTCTTCGTGACCGGCACAGTTTCCTGTCGGTCTCCAAAGTCGACTTCAAAGCGATCACCGATGGACACACCAGCAATCAGCAACCGCGTCTGCCGGCCCGGAACCTCCAGCCGGACCGGCTCTCTGAAATGGCCGAGGTCGAAGAGCAGCAGGCTGTTATCCGTATAGGCCGCAAGCGCCTTACCGCTGTTCAAGCGTAATGGCTCGACAGGCGTCGGATTCGACCCACGCAAACTCGGACTCAAAGCGACCAGGAACCGATCCAGCCGATTCGGTTGCGTGGGCTGGATCTCGATCCGCCAGAGTCCATTGTCGAACCAACGGGCCTTCAGCGAGTCCTGGCCAAAATTGCTGCCATTGAGCACCTGATCGTCGCCATCGGCCTCGACATAGTACTCATACCCCTCCCCGCCCACGAGGCGAATCACCGCTTCTTCGGGTGCCAGCCGCACCAGATCCAGCCGGCCGCGTCCATTGACCATCGACAGGTGCTCGGACGGACTTTCCAGGATGCCAGCGTTCTCGCTCCCCAACGTGACGCGCAGATCCGGGATATCCGGCCGTTGCGGCAGGTGCAGCAACCACTTTTTGGTATAACCGGGATCGGTCGACTCGACCGTGTCGAACACGAAGACGCGATCCTCGTCGAGTAGATAGAGTAGCGCGCGCGTGACCTGCTCCACCTTGCCGCCTCGGTCCTGGGTGTCGTAGTCGCTGTTGTCATAGGCCCCGGTGAGATCCGCCTCGACATACAACAGACGGCCGTCGATGCGCTGATAGGTCCGGATCACACCCCCTTCGTAGTGCCGCCCCTGGCCGATCTGGGCCAGCCAATCCGCAACGCCCTGCACCGAACTTCCGGTCGGCATGACGATCCGCTGTCCGCCGTCGATGACGTTGCGTTCGACGAGCGGCGATGGCCGGATATGCTCATTCGGACGCAGCACCAATAGAGAATTGCGCGAGACCGTGCGGATACCGTAGTAGAGTCGGTTGGGCGCGGCGATGTCCCCCCGATAGGTGGCATTGCTGATCGCCAGTGGCGCGCCTTTGAAGAGCGTTAAATGACCGGCGTCGTAGTGACCGTGATGCGTGAGGCTATGTCCCGCGCGCAGGGTCAACATTGTGTCGTCCGCTCCCCAGCCGCTTCTCACCACGATCTGGTTGAACGCCTTCGGCCCAAACCACTCCGCGCTCGGCAGCAAGGCCTTCAAGCCATCCAGTGTGCCTGGCGGGACACGCGCCAGCGGCAACACCGTCGGATCGTTGAAGAGCTGGAAACCCCAGCGATAGTCGCGATAATAACTCTCGACTCCATGTCTGGCCTCCAGCCAGCGCGAGTAGCTCGATAGCACCCGACTGCGCGTGAGCTGGACGATGAGATCGATGACCCGGCGCGTCTCGTCCTTGAGGTCGACCCTGGGGCCTTCGTCGCCCGTCAGTTCGACGCGCCCATCCGGGCGCGTCATGTAGAGCGTCCACAACCCAACACGCTCGAGCGCCTGACGCATCTCAGACGCCGCCTGCGTATCCTCGAACCCATTGAGATAGGCGGCAGCAGCCAGGGCCAACATAAAGGCGCGCGAATTGATCCAGTAGTTATAGCCTTCGGGCCAGCCCTCTGAGAGCCTGAGCGCGGCCATGGCTTCGCGGAAATGGGCCTGAGTACGGCGAATCAGCTCCTGCTGCTCCGGACTCTCGGCATCGAGCGCGGCAGCGATCACCCAGGCCGTCGACGCCAGAGTCGCACGACCATGCCACAGCGATGGACCGCGACCATCGAGCTGCTCCAGATAGCTGGGCAGTAGCGCGGCCAACCGGGCCTGAACCCGGCGGCGCGTCGCCTCAGGCAGATCGGGATGGAGCGCGAGCCAGTCATAGGCCCAGGCCAGCTCCCAGCCATTGCCATAGTCCCCGTAGTCCCCTGGCGGACTCGGCTCAAAGGTGCTCAGTGCCTCCAGTCCACGGCGCCCGGCCCCCTCGTCACCCGTGAGGATCCAGCAAACCGCCAGCCGCAGTGCCCCGGAACCACCACAGGGTGGATAGAGCTTTGGATCGAGGCCAACAGACGCGTAGCGCTCCTGGCGCGTCCTGATCGCCGGCGCCAGACCGCGACCATTCCAGTCGGCGAGTTCGGGCAACAGAATGCGTGGATGCCTGGGACGCTGGCGTCCATCCAGAGCGACACCGGAAAAACGCGGCGGCGGACGCAACCAGGGTTCGAGCCATGGAAGCTCGATCCCGTAACGCTCCAACACCTTGCCCACCAATTGCCGCGTATCGACGTCGTAAAAACGCATCGTCTGAGCAAGCGCCATGAGCGCGAGGCCCGCGCCAAGCATCACGACCAAGATCATGAGCAGACGTTTAGGTTGACGAGTGATGGATCCGGCTTGAGCGACCTGAACCGGACGCAAGGCGGGCCGTGCAATGGACGTGTGCCCCAAGGCCAGTAAGGTGGTCAGCCAGAAAAGAGTGCCAACGCGCGGTGAATCGATAATGGTGCCAAAGACACCGACGGCATAGAAACCCGCCAGAGAGACAAGCAGCGCCGAGGCGAATGGATCCATCCCGGCTGCCGAGCGGGCGGTTTTCGTCAGCGCCGCCAGAGCAATCAGGCTAAACAGGACGAGTCCGACGACTCCGAGTTCGAAATAGACATGGAGCCACAGGTTCTTGATATGCCAGGGCAGATGGTCGAAGTCCGAGTACAGAAACCAGCGGTCGAAGCCCCGCGCGAAATCACCATTGTCGATCCGCTCCGTCCCAGCCGCATCCAGGATCGAGATCGCGTCGATGTCGATCCAGCGACCCGCCGAACGATTGGCGATCTCGAGCGTCAGCCAACCCTCCTGAGCGCCTTTGAATGATCCCAGCCCCTTCGAGTCGAAGGTCTGGTCGATGCGCGTCCAGTCCGAGCCATTCGGCTGAATTCTTTGGTTCAAGGTCGCACAGGTTGGATTCCATTCGTTCGCCGGAACCAGATGCCGATGACAGATCCGCAACTCCAGTTGAATGGGGCTGGGATCTTCATCCGTTTTGATTGATAGTGACAGCCTGTAGGTTTGTCGGGGTTCCAGCGACAAACGCTGGCCGATCCGAATATTGGGTCCGCCGTACAATCTAAGCGAGCGACGCGCGCCATCGTCCTCGATCCTGAAGCCAGCGACTGTCGCTGGATCCTGGTGCATCAGGTAATAGGTTTGCGGAAAACGCCCGACGCCCTGCCCCAAGAGCTGAGTACCTGGATCGCGATCCATGATGGAGATAGCCGTCCGCCAGTGCTCCAGGCGATGCTGAAAATCCTGCGCAACCGTTTCCAGACGCGTATCCATGCGATAGCCGAACAGACTGAGCGTCAGCAGAAACAGAATGCCCGCAAACACGGCCAGGATCATCCCCGCCTGCTGGAGTGCCAGCCTTCCTGCCAGACGACGTCCGATCCAGACACCGATGAGTACGGCGGGCGGAATACAGAGCATGGCTTGCCACACAGCCGGCAAGGGCAGAAATCCATAGTTCCGATCGAGGATCGTCCAGGTACAGAGCAGGGTCAAGGCGGCGGCCAGGATTGCCAGCGCCGCCAGACGCCAGCGCCCCCAGGTCGCTGCAACTGGGATCATCATCGCGAGCGCGCCGCCCAGGAGGGCCGTCAGGGTGTAGGCCAGGGCCACGGAACCGCCGCTGCGAAAGGCGATGTAGGACAGGCCGAGCATCGTCAGCCCGGTCGCTGCCACGAGCGGGATGTCGCGCGCTCGCAGCGTCGCACGTTGCTGAAACGCCAGCGTCAGGAATGCAACGGCCATGGCGACGAAGACGCCAAGATAGACGCCGCGCGAAAACGTCACGAAAGACGTGTAGAGCAGACCGAGCAGCGCGATTCCAGGCAGAACCGCCCCCAAGCGTCCACGCGCGCTCAGAAAAGCGGCCGCAACGAACGGCAGAGTCAGCAGCAGCCAGCCATCGATGGCCGTGCCGCCCGTGTTCATGTCCGCAAACAAGGCCGTGACCCGATACGGAGTCGAGAAATCGAGCAGCGCGCGGATGGGGGTATAGATGTTGGTCCAGAACAGAAGGGTCGAATAGATGCCACGCTCCCAGAGCACGACGGCCAATACAGCCAGCGCGGCGAGCGACATCCCCAGTAACAGAAAGCGTCGCGCACGCACGGCATCGAGCCGCTCCTCGACCACCCAGGCCGGATAGAGCAGCACGGCCCAAAACAACCCCTTCGAGACCCGTAAAGCGTTGAAAGAGCTGTAATAGCCCGCGAAGCTATTGGCGTCGGCCTCAGGCCAGGGATAGAGCGTGCGGAACAGCGACAGACCCACGAGTCCGACGAAGAGGACGAGCAGCACCCTCGACAGCGGCCGCATCGCGCCAAACGAAGGCACATAGCGATCGCGCAACAGATAGACCGCGAGCGTGACGAGCACCACAGCATCGAACTCGTCGAGATAGATCCGCCCCGTCCAGGGACGCAGATCCAGCACCGGCAACAGCAGTGGCAGCAGGATCAGCCAGAGCGCCGGGCGCCAGAGCAACAGACCGAAATAGACGCCCACCCCCAGCAGCAACGGCCAGCGGGCGAATGGGATATCGTGCAGGATCCAGATCCCGAAACCGAGCGGGACGAGACCAAGCACTCGGTTCACTTCGCCACCCACTCCTCGAGCATCAGCATCATCCAGATCATCTTGCCGAAATAGGTCGCGTGCAGGCTCTGATGATCGGACTGGATCCGGGCGATATAGTCCGGCCGCAACCAGCCGCGCCGACTAAGATCCGCCAGCCGCCCGCGCACATGATCGGCGAGCGCCCGGTCGTCCCTGAGCCAGATCCCGAACGGCAACCCAAAGCCATGCTTGGATTTGGTGAGGATCGGCCTGGGCAGATAGTCCCAGAGCGCGCGCTTGAAGAACCAGCGCAGATAGTTCCCCTTCACCTTCCAGTCCGGCGGCACCTGACCGGAGAACTCGACCAGCGCGTCGTCGATCAGCGGATAACGAACCTCGACGCCGGCCGCCTCGGTCATGGCCGAGACCTTGCGCAGATCGTTGTCGGCCAGGGTGAACTTGAGATCCAGATGCAGCATACGGTTGATGAAATGCCGGCTGTCGGCGCGCTCATAGGGATCGCGCAGCAGGACCAGCGGTTGACCGGGATCGACCTGGGCCAGGAACTCGGGCGTGAACATGGCCTCCAGTGGCTGACGATGGAAGAAGTTGTAGGCCTCCATCCGATCTGGCAAGGGCACATTGGCCTGACGCACATAGCTCTTGAGTTTGCGCGTCGGCATCACCCGGTCGACACCGGGAAGCGCGACGAACGGCTCGATGAGTCCGCCACGGACCCAGCCGGGGATCCGTCCGTAGAACTCGAAGATCTTCTGCTTGGCATAGCGCTCGTTGCCACCGAGGATTTCGTCGCCGCCGTCGCCGCCGAGCATGACCTGATAGCCGTCATCGGCGGCCAGCTTGGCGCACAGATAGGCCGAGACGGCCGATTCGTTGGCGAACGGCTCGTCGTACTGCCGGGCGACGAGCGGAATGATGTCCAGGACATCGCGGGGAGTCAGATAGTATTCGCGCGCGTCCAGCCCGAAATGGCGCGCCGCGATCCGCGCGTATTCCATCTCGTCGAAGCCTTCGGCCTCGAAACCGATCGAATAGGTCCGCGCCGGCTTGCCCTGGATCTCGGTGAGCAGACCGGCGATGGTGGAGCTGTCGGTCCCGCCCGAGAGGAAGGCCGAAACCTCATCGGAGCCGCGTGCCCGCTCGACGCCGTCGCGCAGTAACTGTCTGAAATAGCGGGCCTGTTCCTCGAAATCGTGCCTTGGCTCGTCACGATAGGTCAGATGCCAGTAGAATCCACGTTCGATGTGCCCATTGCGCCAATGGAGCCGCTGCGCGGGCAGCAACTTCTCGACGCCCTGGAAAATGGTTCCAGGCGCAGGCACCATGGTGAAATAGAGATAATTGAAGAGACCCTGCGGATCGAGATCGGCCTCGACCTCGGGATGGGCGGCAACCAGATCGGCGCGATTGGAGAATACGAGGCTGGCACCGGTCTGGGCAAAGGCCAGGGTTTCGATACCGAGGCGATCGATGGCGAGCAGCGCCTCACGCCGCGGCGTATCGACGATGGCCAGGGCAAAGCTGCCCTGAATGGATTTGGGCGTGTCGGCGCCCCGCTCGCGCCAGAGACTCAGGACGCGCGTGGCGGCCTCCTCGCCCGATTGGAGCGGCTCGGAAAACTGCGGACGGCCGGAGATGAGTGCCAGCACACCCTCGCGCTCGGCCAGGTGGCACAGTGTACCCGTGGCGGCGACCAGCCCGGTGGCGGCAAGGCGGACCTCCAGTCCACTGCCGGTCCGGCCACGTTGGCCCATGATCGACTCCAGGACTGTGCGCCACGCCATGTCTGGCGCCGGCTCGGGAGTCATCCAGCCACAAAAGTCCCGCATCGTCTTCATAGATCCTCCGCCAGGAAAAGCCGCGACTTCAGTTGAGGTTCATTGACTCTATTCGCGTCCAGCCAAAATACCATGGAAATATGCCCACATTGCGGTAGCAGTAATGTCCGCCGCTCCAACCAGCCGTCCTCGGCGCATTCGAGCGCGAGTAGGCATCCGGTATTCTTCAGGCTTTTTCGCTGCCGCGAGTGCGGCCATCGCTTTTATGCACGGGATCATTTCCTGATTCAGAAGTGGATCATGGGACTGCTGGCCCTAGGGCTCATCCTCGGTGCGCTGTTGTGGGTCGAATTCAACCAATCCAGGCTGGATGAACCGGCCCGATTCGACACAGCGGCGGCGCCCCAGCGACTCCCCTCAAGAATAGCCACACCCAGGGTCCATGGCGAACCGCAACACGACAATCCACAAGTGCACCACGCAGCGGAAAGCGGTGACGCCGGGGCGCAGTACCAATTCGGCATGAACCTCGTTCAAAACGCCTGGCAGCACAGCGAACCACTGGCGATGATCGAGGCCGTCGACTGGATCCGCAAGGCCGCCGAGCAGGAGCACGTCAATGCTCAATTGATGCTGGGTGCGCTCTATGAGAAGGGACGCGGGCTGATCCAGGATTACGAACTCGCCTACGACTGGTATAGGCGCGCCGCACAACAGGGCAACGCCCTGGCCATGGAGCGGCTTGGTTTGATGTTCGCGCGCGGACGCGGCGTGGAGCAGGATCTGGAACAGGCCTATGTCTGGCTCAATCTCGCCGCAGCGCGCGGCGATCACGACGCCGAAGGCGAACGCAACAAGATCCATGGCCTGCTGTCGGCCGCAGAGCTGACGCACGCCCAGGAACGTTCCAGAACCCTGGATCTGGAGCTGCCGCGCCTGACCGGGACACTGCAAACGCTGCCATTCGGGTTTTGATGACGGCGCTCGGAGTCGAGAGGATGCTCGGCATCAATCCGATCGAGAGATCCTTTCTTCAGATGAGAGCTACATGATCGACATGACCGCAACGCCTGTTTCCACGACGCCGTGCACATGGCTCACCGTCATCGGCATTGGCGAGGACGGACTCGCCGGGCTGAGCGAAACGGCACGCCAAGCCCTCGACGAGGCGCGTCTGCTGTTCGGCGGGGCGCGGCATCTGGCACTCGTCCCGGAACGCCCCGACCAGGAGCGTCACCCCTGGCCGAGTCCGTTCGAGCTGGCTTATGCGCAACTTCTGGCCCGGCGCGGCCAGCCGGTGTGCGTGCTCGCCAGCGGCGATCCGATGTTCTTCGGCATCGGTGCCAGTCTGGCGCAACGTCTGCCGCCCGAGGAACTGCGCATCCTGCCCGCCCCCTCGTCGGTTTCGCTGGCGGCAGCGCGGCTGGGTTGGGCCTTGCAGGACGTTACCGTGATCCCGGCGCATGGCCGACCGCTGGCGCGCGTCAATCTGCATCTGGCACCTGGAGCGCGGCTGCTGGTGCTGTCCGCCGATGGTGCGACACCGCGCCGACTGGCCGCGCAACTGACCGCGCGTGGTTATGGCCCGAGCCGGCTGACGGTGCTGGAGCGGCTCGGTGGTGCATGCGAGCGCCGGTTGGAAAATACCGCCGCTGAGTGGAGCGCTGGCGTCGAGGATTGCGCCGCACTCAACCTGATCGCGGTCGAGTGCCAGGCCGATCCGGACGCCCTGCCCGTGTCGCGCCGCGCCGGACTCCCGGACGCGGCCTATGAACACGATGGCCAACTGACCAAGCGCGATGTACGCGCCGCGACCCTGGCCCGCTTGGCCCCCATGCCGGGTGAACTGCTGTGGGATGTGGGCGCCGGCTGTGGTTCGATCGGGATCGAATGGATGCGCGCCGACGAACGCTGTCGCGCCATCGCCATCGAGTCGGACGCCGGCCGCCGTGCGCTCATCGAACGCAATCGCGACGCGCTCGGCGTGCCCGATCTGGTGCTGGTCGCCGGACGCGCGCCCGAAGCCCTGGAAGGCTTGCAAACGCCCGACTCCATCTTCATTGGCGGCGGACTCACGGTCGCGGGCGTGGCCGAGCGCTGTTGGTCGGCACTCAAACCGGGCGGACGGCTGGTGGCCAACGCCGTCACCATCCAGAGCGAAGCCTTCCTCGTCGCGCTACGCGAGCGCATCGGCGGCGAGCTGACGCGGATCTCGGTTGCGCACGCCGCCCCGCTCGGGCGCTTCGACGGCTGGCGCACCGCCATGCCGGTCACGCTCCTGACCGCCGTCAAGCCGCGCTGAACGCGGGCACCACGATGAAGGGCGCCGCATCGAGCCTGCAGGGACTGATCTATCGCCACTATCTCAAGAGCGCCCTGATCCCGATGCTGGCCATCGAGCTGGTGCTCCTGACGCTCTATTTCAGCATCAATCTCTACATCTCCACGCGCAACCAGGACACGCTGCTCCAGGAGGTCCAGAACAACCTGCTGACGATCATCTCCATCGAGGCCCGGAGCATCGACAACCAGCTCGGCGAGGTCGCGCGGCTCACGGGGCTGTTGCAGCATGCGCAGGAGACCTTCTTCGCCCATCCCGAGGTCTGCCGCCTGCCTAATGGTCCGCCGCGCCTGGAGCGCCATCCCAACGGAGCCTACTACAAGGCCGAGGACAATGGCGGCGCCAGCCTCTATTACGCCGCCACGACCACCATCGGTGAGGCCGAGCGGCACAAGGCACGCTGTAGCGAGGATCTCGATCCGCTCTTCAAGTCGACCGTCGACGCCAACCCCATCGTCACCCAGGTCTATCTCAACACCTGGGACGCCATGAACCGGATCTATCCCTTCATGCACGATGCCGCCGAGCGCTTCGGCACCACCTGGGACGTCAATGATCTGGCCTTCTATTACGAAGCCGACGCGGCCCACAATCCCGAGCGCCGTCCGGTCTGGACCAGTGCCTATCTGGACCCGGCCGGTGCGGGCTGGGTCATCTCCAGCATCGCGCCCGTTTATCGCGGCGATTTCCTGGAGGGCGTCACCGGACTGGATGTGACCATCGACAGCTTCATTCGCCACATCCTGGACCTGAATCTGTCCTGGGACGCCATGCCCTTCATGGTCGACCGCGACGGCACCATCCTGGCCATGCCGCCGCGCATCGAGCAGGTCTTCGGTCTCCGGGAGCTGCTCGCGTACGACTATGGTGAGCCGCTCGGCACCACACCCGGCAAGCCGGATGCCTACAACATCTTCAAGAGTACGAATCCGACCTTCAGCACCGGGATGCTGGAGTTCTTTCGTTCGGGTCAGAGTCTGTCGGAACTGCGGATCGACGCGACCCGCTATGTACTCATCCAGAAGCCCATCCCCCAGACCGGCTGGCGGCTGATGGTCCTGGTCAACGAGGCGCGTATCCTTGCGCCCGTCGCGGCGCTGCGCGATCTGAGCAACCGCATCGGCTATGTCGCCATCGGGGTTCTGGTGCTGTTCTATCTGGGCTTTTTTCTGCTGCTCCTGGTGTCGGTGCGACGCCTGTCGAACCGCATCGTCTCGCCGATCCATGCCCTCTCGGCGGCGACCAGTGATCTCGGCCGGCAGATGCACAGTCAGCCGCTCCAGCCGGCGGGCATCCACGAGGTCGACCGCCTCAGCCAGAACTTCAACGAGATGGCGCTCGAGCTGGACAAGCGCACGACCCAGTTGGTCGAGGTCAGGGTGGCCAGGCAGGCCCAGGAGCGCGAAGCCCGTATCCTGGCACGCATGGCCAATACCGACCTGCTGACCGAGGTGTACAACCGGCGCAAGATCGAGGCGATCCTGAACGAGGCGTTGGCAAACGTGCGCGACGCAGACGACACGTTCGGGCTGATCCTGTGCGATCTCGACCACTTCAAGTCGGTCAATGACCGGCATGGCCATCTGGCGGGCGATCAGGTACTGATCGAGACGACCCGGCTCCTGCGCGCCCAGCTACGCCGGCGGGATGCACTCGGTCGCTGGGGCGGCGAGGAGTTCATGATCGTCTGCCCGCAGATCGATCGCAACGGCATCGAGCAGACCGCCGAAAAGCTGCGTCTGGGCATCGCCGAGCACGCATTCCCCATCGTCGGCACGGCGACGGCGAGCTTCGGCGCGACACTCGCGCGTCCCGGCGAGTCCATGAACGCGCTGGTCGCGCGCGCCGACTCGGCGCTCTATGCTGCCAAGGAATCGGGGCGCAACCGCGTCCATTCCGCCGAATGAACGTCCCCGCATGGGAACGAACGACATCACAGCCGGGAGTCCAAATTTTGACCCAAGAACTGCGTATCGGAGTGAACGGCCTCAACTGCGCGTCCTGTGTGGCGCGGGTCGAGCGTGTCATCGTCAATCATCCTGGCGTCGAATCAGCCGAGGTCAATCTGGCCTCGGGGCTGGCTCTGGTGCGTTTCGAGCAGACCTCGGTGCCCGAGCTGCTGGAGGCGGTGCGCGCGGCCGGCTATGCGCCCGTGACCGAGTCGGTCACGCTCGGCGTCGGCGGATTGAAATGCGCCTCGTGCGTGGCAGGTGTCGAGCGTCGGCTGCGGGCCGTTCCGGGCGTGCTGGAGGCCAACGTCAATCTGAGCACCGAGTCGGCCAAGGTCGTCTATCTGCCTGCCACGGTGAGCCGCGAGCGCCTCGCCCAGACCATCCGAGCGGCAGGCTATGAGGCACGCCTGCCCGACCAGCCGCAGGAGAGCGACGAGACCCGGCAGGCACGCGAACTCGGCCGGCTCAAGCGCGATCTGCTGTTTGCCGCCGCCCTGAGCCTGCCGCTGCTGCTCGTCAGCATGGGGCCGATGCTTCTGCCCGGACTACATGGACTCATGGAACGGCTGGCGCCCATGGCGGTCTGGCACTGGCTGCAACTGCTGCTGGCCACGCCGGTCGTGTTCTGGTCGGGGCGGCGTTTCTTCAGCCGGGGGGTTAAGGAACTCGCGCAGCTCAGTCCAGGCATGGACAGTCTGGTGATGCTCGGCAGTGGCGCGGCCTATGGCTATTCGCTGCTGGCCCTGACCCTGCCACAGCTCTTCCCCGCCGGGACGGCGCATCTCTATTTCGAGGCCGCCGCCGTCATCGTCACCCTGATCCTGTTCGGCCGTTATCTGGAGGCGATCGCCAAGGGCCGCACCTCGCAGGCGATCCGGCGTCTGCTCCATCTCCAGCCGCCGACCGCGCGCGTGCTCGACGCCGAGGGCGAGACCGAGATCCCGGCCGAGGCGGTGGTGCCGGGCGATGTGCTGCTGGTGCGTCCGGGCGAGCGGATTCCGGTCGACGGCACCCTGATCGAGGGCGCAAGCCATGTCGACGAGTCCATGATCAGCGGCGAGCCGGTTCCGGTGCGCAAGGAACCGGGGGATGCGGTCATCGGCGGCACGCTCAATCAGACCGGCGCCTTCCGCTATCGCGCCACGCACGTCGGCGCCGACTCGGTGCTGGCGCGTATCGTCCAATTGGTCCAGGAGGCGCAGTCCGGCAAGCCGCCGATCCAGCGTCTGGCCGACCGCATCGCGGCGGTGTTCGTGCCGATCGTCATGGGGATCGCGGTCCTGACCTTCGGCGTCTGGCTGTGGCTGGGACCGGAGCCGGCGCTGAATCACGCCTTCGCCGCCGCCGTCAGCGTGCTGCTGATCGCCTGTCCCTGCGCCATGGGGCTGGCAACCCCGACGGCGATCCTGGTTGCCAGCGGGCGCGGGGCCGGTCTGGGTCTGCTGTTTCGGCAGGGTGCGGCGCTGGAGACCCTGGCACGGGTCGATACGGTGGTGCTCGACAAGACCGGCACCCTGACGGCGGGGCAGCCCACGCTGACCGAGCTGACGGCCTTCGGTCTGGATGAGAACGCGGCTCTGACGCTGGCCGCCTCCGTCGAGCAGCACAGCGAGCATCCGCTCGGCACGGCTATCGTCGCCGCGGCGCGGGCGCGTGGTCTGAGCCTGAGCGAAGCCGGCGAGGTCGAGGCACGGCCCGGACTCGGCATCGGTGCGCAGGTCGATGGCCGGATGGTCGTCGTCGGCGCGCGGCGCTGGATGGAGGAACTCGGGGTGGATCTGGAACCGGCAGCGGCCGGCGAAGGTCCGGCCAACTCAACGGCGACGCTCATGTATGTCGCGGTCGATGGCGAACTGGTCGCGGTGCTGGGCGTATCCGACCCCATCAAATCCGGCAGCCGCGAGGCCATCGGACGGCTGGCCGAACAGGGGCTGGACGTCGCCCTGCTGACCGGCGACGGACGCCCCACCGCCGAATCGGTCGCGCACGAACTCGGCATCGGGCGCGTGCTGGCCGAGGTCATGCCCGCCGACAAGTCCGCCGAGATCGCGCGTCTGCAAGCCGAAGGGCGGCGCGTGGCCTTCGTCGGCGACGGCATCAACGATGCTCCGGCACTCGCCCAGGCCGATGTCGGCCTCGCCATCGGCACCGGGACCGACATCGCGATCGAATCCGGCAGCGTGGTCCTGATGCGCGGTGATCCGCGCGGCGTGGCCGATGCGGTGGAACTGGCACGCCGCACCCTGCGCACCATCCGGCTCAACTTCGTCTGGGCCTATGGCTACAACGTCGCGCTCATTCCGCTCGCCGCCGGGGTGTTCTGGCCTTTCACCGGCTGGCAGCTCGATCCCATGTTCGCCGCCGGCGCCATGAGTCTGTCGAGCCTGTTCGTCGTCACCAACAGTCTGCGACTGCGCACGGCCCTGTCAGGCTGAGAACAGCGCCGCCGCCGCCCGTGGCGCGGACGGAAAATAGAGGTGCAGATAGCTGGCCTGGAGCGATCCGAAGCGATAGACGGGTTCGCCCGCCTGCCCATCGCGCTGGCGCTGACTGAAGGCAACCGGCGCGACCGGCGTCTCCATCGTTGAATGATGGAAGCTGTGACCGCGCAGCCGCCCGAACGGCGTATCGAGCGACTGCATCCCGAGTCCGGCCAGACGCGCCTGCATCCGGCCGCGTCCCGGCAGCAGTCCGGCCAGATCCGCGCCCTGCCCCGTCTTGTCGGCCAGATGGTCCAGCAGATAGAGCATCCCGCCGCACTCGGCATAGAGCGGACGACCGGCGTCGACATGGGCGCGCAGGGCGCGTTTCATGCCTGTGTTGGCGGCGAGCGCCTGGAGATGCAGCTCGGGGTAGCCGCCGGGCAGATAGATGGCATCGGCGCTGACGTCCGGGTCGGCGAGCGGCGAGAAGAAACTCAGCTCCGCCCCCATCGCTTCGAGCAGCCGCAGATTGTCGGCATAGAGGAAGGAGAAGGCCGCATCGCGCGCGACGGCGATCCGGCGTCCGGCGAGCCAGGGTTGCAGCGGTTCGGGTTCGGATGCAGGCAACGCGAAGGCCACGGCTTCAGGCAGTTCGGCCAGCGCCAGCCCGGCGAGCCGATCGGCCGCCGCATCGAGTCGATGGTCGAGATCGGCGATCTCGGATGCCTGGACCAGACCCAAATGCCGGCTCGGCAACGCCGCTTCGCTCAGACGCGGAATCGCCCCCAGATAGCGCACCGACTCCGGCAGCCCCGCCGCGACCATCTCGGCATGTCGGGCGCTACCGACCTGATTGGCCGCGATTCCGGCAAAACGCAGCGACGGCCGATAGCTCGCCAGCCCCAGCGCCAGCGCGCCGAAGGTCTGGCCCATGCCGCGCGCGTCGATCAGGGCGGCGACCGGCAGCCCGAAGGTCTCGGCCAGATCCGCGCCCGAGGGCGAGCCGTCGAACAGCCCCATCGCCCCCTCGACCAGAATCAGATCCGCCTCGCCCGCCGCCTCGTAGAGCTTGCGCCGACAAAGCGCCTCGCCCACCATCCACAGATCCAGCGGCCCGACCTCGGCACCGCTGGCGCGCGCCAGAATCATGGGGTCGAGGAAATCCGGCCCGGTCTTGAACACCCGCACCCGTCGCCCGAGCCGGCGATGATGACGGGCGAGCGCCGCGACCACCGTGGTCTTGCCCTGACCGGACGAGCAGGCGGTGAGAAAGAGCGCGGGACACTGACGAACGATAGGGTCTGACATGAATATCGATCCAGGCTAAGAATCAAGCACCTGAGCGCGCCGGGTCACGATCGCCTGACGCACGCCGCGCCCGATCAGTCCCGTGACCTCGAAGTCCAGTCCCGACCACTGGACGTGATCCCCGACGCGGGGCGGACGCCCCAGTTCGCTGAGGATCAGGCCCGAGACCGTATCCACCTCAGGATGCTCCAGCACCTGGCCGGTGATGCCGCCGAGCGTGTCGAGCCGCACCGCGCCCTGGACGACATACCGCCCCGGCCCGGCCGGGATGACGTCCGGAACGTCGTCGGCCCCTTCCTCGATGTCGCCCACCGCCTCGGCGCAGATGTCCTCGATGGTGAGGATGCCGGCCGTACCGCCATGTTCGTCCATGACCACGATCATCTGATTGTGGGTGCGCTCAATGGCGCTCAGGACGTCATCGAGGGTGGCCGTCTCAGGCAGATAGGCGGTCTCGCGCACCACCTCGCGCCGCAGTCCGCGCCGCTCGGGCAGCAGACGCAGCAGATCCTTGATATGCACGGTGCCGACGATGTGGTCGAGATCGTCCTGATAGACCGGATAGCGCGTGTGACGATGGCGTTGCAGGATCTCGCGCAGACGCGCATCGCTCGCGTCGAGCGGGATGCCGTGCGCCCGCACCCGCGGCACCATGGCCTCGGCGGCGGTGATGGCGCCGAAGTCGGCGAGTTCGCGAAAGATGCGCCCGCTCTCCTCGCTGATCAGCCCCACGGCCTGACTCTCGCGCGCCACGGATTCGAGTTCCTTCGGGGCCAGATAGTGATGCGCCCCGCGCCCACGCTCGATCCCGACCCGGCGCAGCAGAAAGTTGCCCAGGAGATTGAGCGCGCGCGTCAGCGGATAGAGCAGCAGGCCGATCAGCAGCAGACTCGGCGTCACCCAGAGCGCCACGCGCAGGGCGTCGTTGAGCGCCAGCGCCTTGGGGATCATCTCGCCCAGCACGATGTGCAGATAGGTGATGGCGGCGATCGCCAGCACTGAGGCCAGACCATGCGCCGTCAGCAGCGCACCGCCGGCCGACAGTCCGGCCAGTGTCAGCCAGTGCTCGAAATACAGCGCCAGACTGTGCTCGCCATACATGCCCAGCCCCAGGCTGGCGAAGGTGATGCCCAGTTGCGCCGTGGCCACGTAGCGGTCGAGCCGGGCCGGATCGTCGAGCGTGTGCAGGAGACGCCGCGCCAGCCGGTCGCCGCCCTCGGCCCGCGCCGCCAGCACCGCGCGCGGGGCGCCGATGATGGCGAACTCGGCGGCCACGAACAGGCCGTTGAGGGCGACCAGGATCAGGATCACCACCAGCATCCAGATGAACTCAAGCATCCGCGCCCTCCTCCGCCGCCGGCTGGAGCCGGTCGATCAGCACGGATTCGATGGCCGCTCCATCCAGGCGCTCGATCTCGAACAGCAGGCCGTCGCTCCTGAGTGAACAGCGACCCTCGGGGATGGCGTCGAGCCGTTCCAGCAGCCAGCCGGCCAGGGTCTCGGCCTCGCCGCGTTCCCAGTCGCTCAGACCCTGGTTTGCCGCCCAGTCGATCACCTCGTCGAGCGGCAGACGCCCAGGCAGACGCCAGCGTCCATCGGACAGGCGCACGGGTTTCAGGGCCGGATTGGATTTGAACTCGTCCGACAGCTCGCCGAGCAGCTCGCGGATGATATCCTCCAGGCTCAGCAGTCCTTCGAGATCGCCGTATTCGTCGACCAGGATCGCGATGCGGGCGCGCCGCTCGCGCATCTGGCCCAGGGCGCGGTCGATGGTCAGGCTGCTCGGCAGGGTCAGGAGCGGACGCACCAGGGCGCGCAGATCCTCCAGCCGGCCGCCCGCTGCGATGGCGATGGCCACGTCCTTGACGTGCAGATAACCGATGGGGTCGTCGAGCGAGCCCTCATGGACCAGCAGCCGGGTATAGGGGCTGGCGTCCAGGCGTTCCAGCAGTTCATCCAGGGGTGCGCTCAGGTCCAGGCCGACGATCCGCCGCCGTGGCACCATGAGCTGGCGCACCCGATGCCGCCCGAGTTGCAGCGCCTCGCGCAACCGCTCGCTCTCCCGGTCCTCCAGCAGCCCGCCGTCGCGGCTCTCGCGGATCAGCAGATCGATCTCCTCGGGCGCATGGATATGGCGATGGCTGGAGTCGGCGCTGACACCCAGACGCCGCAGAATCAGCGCGCCGCTCCCGTTGAGCAGCCGGATGAAGGGGGCGAACAGCGTCAATGACCAGCGCAACGGCCAGTAGGTGTAGAGCGCCGTGCCGACCGGATATTGTAGCGCGATGGTCTTGGGGATGAGCTCGCCCAGCACGACCTGCGTCGCCGTCAGGAACACCAGCGTGATGGTGGCCGCCAGGGCATGGGCGCTCAGCGGTTCGAGTCCGGTGTGCGTGTCCAGCAGGACGCCGAGCGCGATGCCGATCGTCGCCTGACCGAAGGCGCCCAGGATCAGACTGGAGAGCGTGATGCCGATCTGACAGGCGGCGATGTAGTGATCCAGACGCTGCGTGTCGCGCAGGATCTGTAGCACGGCCGCCGCTAGCCGATTGCCCTCTAGGGCGAGCTGTTCGACCCGTGTCGCACGCGCCCCGACGAGCGCGAACTCGGCCGCGACGTAGAGGGCATTGACGAGGATGAGGAAGACGACGATGAGTGGCGTCGCCAGGGTCATGGGAAACCCCTCCAGTCTGGCGAGCGCGGGGGAGCGATGAGCGTGGAAGGACTGTCGGGGTCGTCCGAGTCCTCGGAGGCCATCGGTGTTTGACATGCATTGGTTGGATTCATAGGCGCGGCAGTTTAACCGACGTGCTGACAGAGGTGAAAGCAGAGCCAATGGACGAACCCATCGCAGTGGCCGTCGGCCTGGGCTGTCAGCACGGCGTGGCGCCGGCAAGTCTGGAGCAAGCCATCGAGGCGGCACTGAGTCCGCTCGGTGCGGTCGTGGTGGTCTGTCTGGCCAGCCACGCGCGCAAATCCGATGAACCCGCCTTGCTGGAGCTGGCGCGCCGACGCGGCTGGCCGTTGCGGTTCTATCCGGCCGAGGTGCTGGCCGGGGTCGCGGTTCCGACGCCCTCCGGGCGCGTGGCCGGCGAAGTCGGCGCCCCGAGCGTCGCGGAAGCCGCCGCGCGGCTGGCTGCGAGCGGTGGTGAGTTGCTGATCGCCAAACAGATCCATCGCGGCGAGGACGGAAAGGCCGTGACGGTGGCCGTGGCGCGTCGGTCTCAGCGTTGAGCGTCGAATCGCAGTGATTCGGACCAGACGCGCATCAGCCGCTCGACGAGTGTCGACCCGCTCGAACCAAGGTCGGCCATCCGGCTGAGTAGCGCCGGATCGCCGGACGACTGCTGGAGTCCGAACGCCGACACCGCCGCCAGGGCGAAGCAGACGCCGGCCGCCAGCCGGCGCCGATCCCAGCCATACCGTGCACGCAGTCCGCGCCGGTGCGCGCGACGGGCCTTGGCATCCTGTCTGATCGCCGGCTGCAACGCCTTCCAGGCACGGCGCAGCTTGGGCGACACCCGGCCGCGACGCCAGGGCGCCAGATCGGTTTCCAGCGTCGCCAGTTGCGACACGCCCTCCGGCAGCCCATGCGGAAAGCGCGCCGAATCCGTGAAGACCACCCGTTCCAGGATCGGCACGTCGAGTCCCAGTGCCTCGACAGCCTTGACATGCGCGTAGTTCTGACGGCACGGATTCTGGAACGTCCGACGATCCTGATCGCGCTGCTGCACCCAGTGCCGGTCTTCGGGCTTGCCCAGGATCGTGCCGCGATAATGCTTGGTCTCGACCACCAGCAGCCCCTTGGGTGTGAGGGCGATATGGTCGATCTGGGTCAGACCGCCGCGCGCGGTCGGCAGGATCACGTCATGGACGACGGCCGGGAACTGCCGTTCCAGGGCCGCTCCGACCAGACGCTCGCCGTCGCGACCGTACCCCTGGATCGCCCGCGCACGCCGCCAGAGCGCCAGACCCAGCCCCGCCAGCGCGATCGGGATCAGCCAGAGCAGCGCCGTCATCAACGCGCCCGCACGCCCACCAGATTGCGCACCGGACGGCGCGCGCGCAGATGGATCGGTTCCTGTCCGGCGCCGGGATCGAAGAGGAACCCGGTCGAGGTGCCGCCGTCGAGATTGAGTGCTCGCTCCACCGGCCAGGGCGCGAGCGCGCCGGGCGTGGCCAGCGCCTCGGCCAGTTCGGCGAGCGTCAGGCCATCGCGCGTGGCGCCCAAGACCCAGTGACGGCGCCAGTCGGTGGCGATAAAAGTGCGACGGCTGACATCGTGCGTCGAGAGTCCGCGTACCGCGCGCCCCTGCTCGACCAGATAGGGGCCGGACTGCACCAGGGCGTCGATCCCAGGGCTTGACTGGAAACGCGCGCGCCGCTCCAGATGGATACCGCGCGCGTCGCCATAGAGCACACCGCTCAGGAGCTTGACCGTCTCGAAACGGTTGAGCCGCTCGCCCCCGGCGATGACCAGCCCGAGCGGCTGACCGTCGGCATGGAAGAAGCCGCCATTGACCGCCGCCAGCAGACCGGCGGCGCGCGTGTGCTCCGGCCAGTCCGAGGCCGACGCCAGATCCGGCCCCAGATCGAGCACGGCGAGCCGATAGCGGCGCGAGTCGAACAGCGCCAGATGCGCTCTGACGGTGCGGCCCGTCGACGACTCCAGGGTGCGCTCACTGTGGCTGATGGGGGCTTCGAGCGCGGGCCAGGGTTCACCCGTCACGGGTCGCCAGTCGGCGCGCGCGTAATCCTGACCAATCCAAAACGCCAGCCAGAGCGTGAGGACGCTGAGCCGGATAAAGCGAGCAACAGGACTGATCGAAGCGGACATATGACAGGACTCAACCATGCTAGAATCACAGCTCAAAATATTGATATATAAATCTTAATATCAATGAAAGAAGCGGATAAAAAAGCGGACACACCCATCCTGGACAGGGGTGAGTCCCTGGTCTTGATGGAACCGTTGCTGTTGCGCGAAGGTGCCAAGCGTCGCGGCGAGATCCTCGACCGAACGGTCGAACTCGCCCAAAAAGCGGCTGGTCTTCGGCGAGCCTTACCGGAAACTCTGCTCTCTTCACTGGCCACACTCGTGCGTGCCATGAACTGCTACTACAGCAACCTGATCGAGGGTCATAATACACACCCGGTCGATATCGAGCGAGCACTCAGAGCCGATTACAGCCGCGATCCTGAAACACGCGATTTACAGCGTGAGGCATGCGCGCATGTCGCCGTTCAGCAGTGGATCGATGAAGGAGGACTGCGGAAACGCGCGCTCACGTCCGATGGAATACGCGAGATCCACCGCCGGTTCTGTATAGAACTACCGGATGAGCTGCTTTGGACTCGGGATCTGGATGGTGAGACGCGCGTCCGGGTCGAGCCTGGGCAGTGGCGTCATTGTGACGTGCGCGTCGGTCGTCATCTCGCGGTCAGTCCCGGTGCCGTGGTCCGTTTCCTGGATCGCTTCACGCAGGTCTATAACAATCTGGGGCGCACTGACACAATCCTGGCAGCGGCCTGTGCACATCACCGTCTGCTTTGGATCCATCCCTTCATCGACGGCAATGGTCGGGTCGCCCGTCTGATGTCCCATGCGGTGCTGGTCGAAACACTCGACAGCGGCGCGCTCTGGTCCGTGGCGCGGGGTCTGGCGCGCCATGTCGAGACCTACAAACAGCAGCTCGCGGCCTGCGACCTGCCGCGACGCAATGATCTCGATGGCCGGGGACATCTGAGCGAAGAGGCTCTGGCCGATTTCGCGGTGTTCTTCCTCGATCTCTGCATCGATCAGGTGGAGTTCATGGACGGCTTGATTCAGCCCGAGAGACTGCGCGAGCGAATCCGGCTCTGGGCACGGGACGCGATACAGCTCGGTCGTTTGCCCCCCAAGGCCGGTCTGGTGCTCGACGCGCTCCTGTATCGCGGCACCCTGCCGCGCGGCGAGGTGCCCGAACTCGTGGGCACGGGGGAGCGGCAGGCGAGACGGGTCGTCTCCGCGCTGATCGACGCGGGCGTCGTGACGGCCCAGACGAGCCGCGCCCCATTGGTGCTGGCGTTTCCGGCGCATCTGGCCGGTCGGTGGTTGCCGGGTTTGTTCCCGGAGTCGTCGGCCTGATTCACCGTTAGGAGGCAGCGGATCTGGGCGGCGGCCAGAAACGAAGCGGCGTTCTTGGCCTACCGGGTGGCAATTCCTCGCCAGCGTTTGAGCTGCAAGAAGGCGTTCTCGACCAGATGCCGATGACGGTAGAGTGCGGCATCATACGGGCGAGACACCGTGCAGTTCTTGCGCGGTGGAATCACCACCTGCATCCCCTGGCTCGTGGCATGCTCGATGATGGCCTCGCTGTCATCCGTCATCCCCATAAGTTGTGTATGACCAGGGAACGATATAACTTTGGCCCTGATGTTTACCCATCACCGCGCCGATGCCATAAGCCAGACGCAGATGCTCCGCGCTCAAGACCGCCTCCACCGCGCCCGAAGCGACCGCGCGCCCTTGGTGCAGCAGCAGCAAGCGATCACAGAAGCGGCTCGCCAGCGTCAGATCGTGCAGAACCACGATGACGCTCGCGCCCTGATGCGCCTGGGCACGCAGCAGCCCCATGACTTCGAGCTGATGGCGCGGATCGAGCGCGGCGACCGGCTCGTCGGCGAGCAGCAGCGGTGCCTCGACCGCCAGCGCCCGTGCCAGCCGCACGCGCGCCCGTTCACCACCGGAGAGCGTATCGGACGCGCGCGCGCGCAGTGACCAGACATCGGTTGCGCGCATTGCCGACTCGATGGCCTGCCGGTCGGCGTCACTCGCCCGCCCGGCTCCGCGCCACCAGCCGCCGCGATAGGGATGACGCCCGAGCGCGACCAGATCGGCGACCGAGATCGGCCACTGGACGCGATCGTCCTGGCTCAGATAGGCCAGCCGTCGCGCCCGCTCGCGTGCCGGGATCTGGTCCAGCGACTCACCGTGCAGCCGGATCGAACCCCGATAGGGCAACAACTGTGCGACCGCCTTGATGAGCGTACTCTTGCCGGCCCCATTGGGACCGATGAGTCCGACCAGCTCGCCGGCTCCGATCTCAAGCGACAGTTCATGCACCAGCGTCCGCCCGCCCTGCTGCACGGCCACATCGACAAGTTCGAGCCGGCTCACAGCAGATCCCTCCGCGAGCGCAGCACCAGCGCCAGGAAGAAGGGCGCACCGATCAGCGCCGTCACCACGCCGAGCATCGGCTCGCGCCCGGTCTCGGGCAGACGCAGTGCGATATCGGCCGCGAGCACCAGTACTGCCCCGCCCAGCGCGCTCGCCGGCAACAGCGACCCCGGCCGGAAGCCGACGAACCGGCGCAGCAGATGCGGCACCACCAACCCGACGAAACCGATGGCGCCCGTGATGGCCACGGTCGCGCCGACACTCAGCGCCGACCCCAGGATGACGAGCGTGCGCAGACGCCCCAGATCGACTCCCAGACTGCTGGCCTCGGCCTCGCCGAGCGCCAGCGCGTCGAGCGAGGGCGCGCACCACAGCAGCAGGGCCAGCCCCAGCAGCACGAAGGGCAGACAGAGCCAGACATCGTCGAAACTGCGGTCGCTGATCGAGCCGAGCAGCCAGAGCACGATGTCCTGCGCATCGCTCGGATTGGGCGCGAGATTGAGCGCCAGCGAGGTCAGGGCGCCAGCCAGCGAGGACAGCGCCACTCCGGCCAGGATCAGGGTCAGGTTGTTCGAGCCGGCGCGCGTCAGCGCCTGGAGCACCAGGGTCGCCAGCAGGGCAAAGAACATGGCTGCCGCCGGCAGCACCCAGGGACTGATCAGCGCCAGCCCGAAATAGAGCGTCAGCACCGCCCCCAGGCTGGCGCTCGCCGAGATCCCGAGCAGCCCCGGCTCGGCGAGCGGATTGCGCAGCAGCCCCTGGAGCGCCGCGCCCGAGGCGCCGAGCGAGAGGCCGACCAGCCAGGCCAGCGCCACGCGCGGCAACCGGATCTCATACACGATCACCTGATGGGTCTCGGGTCCGGTGCCGAGCAGGCCGGCGATCACCTCGCCGGCACTGAGCGGCGCCTCGCCGAATCCGAGCGAGAGCAGACTGAGCAGCGAGAGCGTGAGTAACAGGAAAAGGTTGAGCATGTCAGGGTGATGGTGTCCGGGATCGGGTCTGTTCGATGTCGGCGAGTTGCTCGCTGAGTCGCTCGGCGACATCGAGCAGTTCCAGTCCGCCGCAACCCCAGGCATGGCCCGGAAGTCCGATCACTGGGGTACGCTCCAGGAGCGAACGAAGCAGCGGATGACGGCCATAGGCCGAACGTGCCGGCGACTGGGCCTGATCGAAATAGCCGAGCAGGAAGACATCGGGCGGGGTGCTCGCCAGACGTTCGAGCGGAAAGCGGCCCCAGCCTTTGATGCCCTGTTCGGCGGCCAGATTGCGCAGACCGAGCCGCGTGATCAGGTCATCGACATAGGTGCCCGGCCCCGCCGTGCCGCCGCTCGGACGCAGATAGAGCAGGCGTGGCGCCTGTTCGTGCCCGGACCGGGCCAGCGCCTGCATCCGGCGCTCGAACGCATCGGCCAGCGCCGCGCCGGCCTCGGCACGCCCGATGCGCGCGGCGATGGTGCGCGCGGTCTGGAGCGCATCGTTCCACCCCTTGGGATAGGGCAAGGCGACGACTTCGATCCCCTGCCCGGCCAGCCGTTCGGCGTGACGCCGCCCCATCCAGCCCTGATAGACGAGCGCGATGTCGGGTTTGAAATACAGCAGATCCTCCACGCCGCCCCGGTTGGCCGGATAGGCACGCGCCCGGTCGGCGATGGACGACAGACGCGGATCCTGGCTCTGGCGCGAGACCGAACGAATCTGCGCCGGGTCGGCGATCCGCAGCAGCAGCAGATCGGCGCAGAGGTTGGTGCTCATGACGCTCGGACGCGCCACATCGTCCAGCGCCGGCGCCGGAGAGACGCAGAGCGCGAGGCAGACCCACAGCCAGGAGGCATGACGACCGAACGGAACGCGTCCCATGATGCCGGACACCACTCAGCGATCGATGGGAACGCCAAGTCGGCGCAGATCGAGTGCGTGCCCACCCGCCACTAGATAGGTCGATGAACAACGCGGCCCGAGCCGGCGCACCAGACCACCGAGCCGGTCGCGGAACAGTCGCCCGATCGGATAGGCGGGGATGACGCCCCAGCCGGTCTCCTCGGCGACCAGGATGACCGGCGCGGCCGGGCGCTGTTCGAGCACACTGAGCAGACGCTCACAGCGTGCACGCCAAGCCGCCTCGTCCAGCTCGATCAGGTTCGCCACCCAGGTTCCGAGCGAGTCGATCAGCAAACAGACGTCGCCCGCGCCCGCCGTTGCAATGGCCGACTCCAGCTCGGTCGGCGCGCACAGGGTCGACCAGTGCGCTGGACGGCGCTGTCGGTGCGCGGCGATGCGTGCCGTCCAGTCGGCGTCCTCGGGATCTTCGCGCGCGGTGGCGACATAGATCACCGGCCGCCCCGACTCGTGCGCCAGCCGCTCGGCCCATTCGCTCTTGCCGCTGCGCGCCGGTCCAGTGACCAGGATGGTGGCCCTTTCGTTTTCGCCAATCATCGTGCGTCAAGCGTCCTCGTACATCAGGGGCACGCGCCGGCCGATCCCGGTGAAGAGCTGATAGGCAATGGTATCGCTCGCCTCGGCGACCGCGCCGGCCGGAACGGTCCGGCCCCACAGCTCGACCGGATCGCCGGGTCGAGCCTCGTCGAACCCGGTGAGATCGAGCGTGATCATGTCCATCGAGACGCGCCCGATGAGTCGCGTGAGTCGTCCGCCGACAGCGATCGGCGTCCCGTCGCGTGCATGACGCGGATAACCGTCGGCATAGCCGATGGCCGCCACGCCGACCCGGGTCGGGCGCTCACAGACGAAGCGCCCGCCATAGCCGACCGGCTCGCCCGCGTCCAGATCGCGGACGGCGATCAGGGCCGACTCGAGCGTCATCGCCGGGCGCAGATCGCCCGCATCCATGTTCGCGTTCGACCCGGTGCCGGCGAAGGGCGAGACGCCATAGAGCATGATCCCCGGCCGCGTCCAGTCCCCATGGGCCTGGGGCCAGGCGAACACGGCGGCCGAGTTGGCGAGACTGCGCCCGATCCGGGCACCGTTCAGCGCCTGCTCGAAGGCTTCGATCTGAGCCGAGGTATAGGGATGATCGATCTCGTCGGCGCGGGCGAAATGGGTCATGGCCACGCGCTCGCCGACATGCGGACAGGCGGCCAGCCGTGCGTTGACTTCAGCGAACTCCGACAGGCTGAAGCCGACCCGGTGCATCCCGGTGTCGAGCTTGATCCAGCAATCGAGCCGCCGGCTGGGATGCGCGTTCAGCACCCAGTCCAGCTGCTCGCGACAGTGCACCACCATCGCCAGTCCGGCACGCTCGACGAGCGCGATCTCATCGGGGCTGAAGACCCCCTCCAGCAGCAGCATCGGCTCCTGGATACCGGATTCGCGCAGCTCCAGCGCCTCCTCGACACAGGCCACCGCGAACCCGTCGGCCTCATCAGCCAGCGTGCGCGCCACGGCGATCGCGCCATGCCCATAGGCATTGGCCTTGACCACGGCGAGTGCGCGTGAACGCGGCGCCAGCGACTTGGCGCGACGATAATTGTGACGAATCGCGTCCAGATGGATACGGGCGCGCAATGGACGGGCGGAGCGGGTCATGGGTGCGGTCTTGAGAGATGGAAACGAGGCCGCTCAGTGTCGCACAAGCCGGGCGCGCGTGCGCGGCGCACGCGCATAACGAATTCAATCATATGATTATATTGATATTTTAGATCCAATCTGTTGTGTGGATACGCGATGCTTGGGTATATTGCAGCGCAACATACAACAGGGTGGCTCGCATGGCTCGCATCAGGCTCGAATTTCCCAACGCGAATGGACAAACCTTGGTCGGTCTCCTGGAGACCCCGCCCGAGCGGGTGCCGGTGGTCCGTTACGCCCTCTTCGCTCACTGTTTCACCTGTAGCAAGGACGTGGCCGCGACCAGCCGCATCAGCCGAGCGCTCGCCGAGCGCGGCATCGCGGTGCTGCGCTTCGACTTCACGGGCCTGGGCAACAGCGACGGCGACTTCGCCAACACCAACTTCTCGTCCAACGTCCAGGATCTGCTGGCGGCGGCACGCAAGCTGGAACAGGACTTCGAGGCCCCGGCCCTGCTCGTCGGTCACAGCCTGGGCGGCGCGGCCGTGCTCGCGGCGGCTCCCCAGCTGCCCTCGGTGCAGGCAGTGGCGACCATCGCCGCGCCGGCCACGGCGGCGCATGTGAAGCACCTGCTGACCGGCGCGCGCGATCAGCTCGCTGAGCGCGGCGAGGCCGAGGTCCAGATCGGCTACCGGCGCTTCAAGATCCGTCAGCAACTGCTCGACGATCTCGATCGCTATGCCGCGCCCGATCACATCCGCCAGCTCGGGCGGCCGCTCTTGGTCTTCCACTCGCCGCTCGACACCATCGTCGACATCAGCGAGGCGGCCAAAATCTACCAGTCGGCGCTGCATCCCAAGAGCTTCATCTCGCTCGACAAGGCCGACCACATGCTCACCAACCGCGAGGACGCCGAGTACGTCGCCGAGACCCTGGTCGCCTGGGCCAGCCGCTATCTCGGGATCAAACGGCACGGCTTCGAGACGAGTACAGGCACCGCACCCAAGGTCGCCGCCAACGAGGTCGTCGTGACCGAGATCGACACCGACACCCCGTTCCTGCGCGGTCTCTATACCCAGCGCCATCAGTGGCAGGCCGACGAACCCAAACCAGCCGGCGGCTCGGATCTGGGACCGACGCCCTATGAGCTGCTGCTGATGGCGCTCGGCGCTTGCACCTCGATGACCCTGCGCCAGTACGCCAAGCGCCATGGCCTGACTGTCGACGACATCGAAGTGACCCTGAGCCACGCGCGCGACCATGCCGAGGATTGCGCGGTCAGCGCCGAGCGGCCGGTGAAGCTCGACCGTATCGTCCAGCGCATCGACATCCACGGTCATCTCAGCGCCCTGGAGCGCGAGCGTTTGCTGGAGGTCGCCGAGCGCTGTCCGGTGCATCGCACGCTCGATGCCAACCCGCGCATCGAGACACGCTATATCGAGGACGATCCCAAGCGATGACAGGTATCGTGCCGCCTCAACGTTCGTAGCGATAGAACGACCAGCGATGCAGCGGACGGCGACAGGGAGGCTCGACTCCCTCGCTCAGCGGCCGGCCGGGACAGTCGAACAGATGCCGCTCGGCTGTGACGTGGAAACCCTGGATTGCGGGCGGCGCACCGGCACGGGTCAGCAGCCAGACAGGTGCCGTGACCGTCGGCGGGTCGATCCGGGGCGCGATCCGGCCACGCAGATATTCAGAGGGTCGCGTCAGCCCCGGCCACTGGCTGGTGGCGGTCAGATCGGGCCGATGGAAACGCAGCATGGCCGTGAGCTGATAGCGGTCGGCGTGCACGGGCGCATCGAGTCCGGCGGCGATCCCGGCCAACTCCGCGAAGCCATGCGTCTCGCGCAGGATGCGGTTCTGACTGTCCGGCAGCGGTAGCGCGGCGGTTGCGGCATGGATCGCGTAGAGCGTGACCAGCGCCAGATTGGCCAGGGCCGCCATCCAGGCCCAGCGGCGCGCCCGACGCAGCCAGAGTGCCGCCAGCGGCGCGGCGCCGAGCAGATACATGGCCGGCCAGTTGGCCTCGACGTCGCTGATCAGGGCGACCAGGGCGAAGAAACTCAGGGGAAAGAGGCTCGCCGCGAGCAGCAACGTCCGTCCAGGTGTCGTCAGCCGCGAGTCGGATAGGCCCACCTCACGGCGACCGATCCAGGGCGCGAGCAGGATCGGCAGTGCGATCAATCCCCACAGGGCGAGCTGGACACCCAGATAACCCAGCAGACTCGCGGCACGCTCGCCGGGCATCTCGGGGCCGGACTGCACGATGGCCCCGGCCTCGGGCGCGACAGCCCCGCCGACCTCGGTCGCAAAACCATGCCCGAACTGAAAACCCAGCGTCAGCCAATCGTTCTGCGCGTTCCAGATCAGATTCGGCGCAAAGACCAACAGCGCCGCGCCCGCTCCCAGATAGGGCCAGCGTGTGAGCAACTGACGCCAGTTCGCGCCCAGAATAGCCAGCAGCAGCACGGGGCCGATCAGGAACATGGTGTACTTGCCCAGCAGTCCCAGACCGATGGCGATCCCGGCCGTGATCCAGCGACGCGGATCGACGGCGAGCGCCCGCTCGGCTTCGTGCAGCGCCAGCGCCCAGGTGAGCGCCAGCACGCTGTCGGGCGTGGTGATGACGCCACCCGCCACGCCGGCCAGAGTCGCCCCGGCCAGCAGCAGCGCCAGCACCCGATCGCGGACATCCGTCAGACCGCAGCGGCGATAGAGACGGTCGAGCACCACCAGGGTCGCCAGCCCCGCCAGCAGACCGCCGAGCCGCGCCATGAACACTGAGCCAGGCTCCAGCCGCACACCCAAACCCAGCAGTGCCACACCCGGCGGATGGTCGAAATAGCCCCAGGCCAGATGACGCGCCCAATCGAAGTAATAGGCCTCGTCCTGGGTCACGGGTATCAGGGCGGCGATGGCCAGACGCCAGGCGACCAGGCCGCAGATCAGCAATAGGATGAACATAGGTGAAGGCACATCGATCTCGGTAGCGGTCTGCATCCCATCAACTTATAAACGGTCACTCAGGTCGCGCATGGCGAAACCGCTCCAGGGTCCATCGACCCCCTTGGCGAGTCCCAGCACCTTGAAGCGCTCGCCCATGGCTGTCGGCAGGAGCAACTGTTTGGCGCCGAGCGCCAGATCGAATGCGGTCTCCGGCGCTGATGCCTGCATCAGCCGATCGATCCCGCAGCCGATCAGAAAATGCGCCTGGGTGGTGAAGCCGGCCAATTCGAACCCGGCCGCGACGCCCGCTTCAGCCGCCGCTGTGAAATCGACATGGGCTGTGATGTCCTGGAGTCCGAGATGGACATAGGGGTTGGAATGGGCTTGATGGCGATGGTGACAGCGCAGCGTTCCCATGTGACGCTCCGGCTGATAGTACTCGGCGCGCGGATAGCCGTAGTCGATCAGGAGGGCCAGACCGCGTTCCATGACGCGCGACAGCGCCGAGAGCCAAGGAGACAGACGCAGATTGATCTCGGACTCGTAGCCGGGCGTATTGGCCAGCCCTGCCTCGTGCAGTGCGGAAACCGCTTCGACCAGTCCGGTTGAGACGGGCGGGATCGCTACCTCGACGAGCCGGCCATCGCGCTCGCCGACACCGATCTCCAGGATCTCGCCCGCATCGCCGAGGCGAAAGCGATGCACCGGCATGGCGTCCAGCACCTCGTTGGCGATCACGACCCCATCGAAACGCTCGGGCAGTGCCGTCAGCCAGTCGCAGCGGGCGAGCAGATGCGGCGCGGCGGTCTGGATGGCGGCGCGCTGGCGCTCCTGGAGATCCGGGCTGGGTTCGAGAATCCGGTAGCGCTCGGGCAGCCGTTCCAGCGACGCCAGTTCCAGCAGGATCTGCACGGCCAGCGCCCCGCTGCCGGCGCCGAACTCCAGGATCTCGCCACTGTCGAGCCGTTCCAGCACCTCGGCGCACTGGACCGCCAGACAACGCCCGAACAGCGGCGAGAGTTCGGGCGCGGTGACGAAATCGCCGCCCGGCCCGAATTTTGGCGCTCCGGCGACGTAGTAGCCGAGTCCGGGCGCATAGAGCGCCAGCTCCATGAAGCGGTCGAAGGGGAGCACGCCGCCCCGCGCCCGGATCTCGGCGCGGACACGGTCTTCGAGCCGGCGGCTGATGTCGGCGCCGATGTCGGTTGTGTGGTCAGTCATATGATTGAACTCAACTCGGCCGCACACCGCGCTCGATGACGACCCCGACATCGACCCCCTGCCCCACCGCGCCCGGCTTGTTGAGACTGAGCCGCAGCCAGGCAATGCCGAACTCGCGCATCAAGAGCGCCGCGCACTGCTCGGCCAGCGTCTCGACCAGCTCATGCCGGTTGTTCGTGACCACCTCGGCCAGACGACGGGTGACGGCGTCATAATCGAGCGCATCGGCGATACGGTCGCTCGCCGCCGCGCGCGCCACGTCGCTGGCCATCTCCAGATCCAGGATCACCGGGCGGGTGGTCTGCTTCTCCCAGTCGTGGATGCCGATGCGGGTGTCGAGGCGCAGGCCGCGAATGAAGACGATGTCTGACATGATACAGTTTGAATCTCAGGTCTAATTCCAACCTCAGATTCTACTCATGATCACAGCTACACTGCTCATCATCGCTGCCTATCTGCTCGGCTCGGTCTCCAGCGCCATCATCGTCTGCCGCCTGATGGGGCTGCCGGACCCGCGCACCCAGGGCTCGAACAATCCGGGCGCCACCAACGTCCTGCGCATCGGCGGCAAGAAGGCCGCCGCCATCACGCTCGTCGGCGACAGCCTCAAGGGGCTGATCCCCATGCTCGTCGGCCATGCCCTGGGCGCCGGCCCCGCCGTGCTCGCCGGGATCGGACTGGCGGCCTTCATCGGCCATCTCTACCCCGTGTTCTTCGGCTTCAAGGGCGGCAAGGGCGTGGCCACCGCACTCGGCGTCCAGTTCGGCCTCTACTGGCCGATCGGACTCTGTGTCGCGGCCGTCTGGCTGTTCGTGGCCAAGGTGCTCAAGATCTCATCGCTCTCGGGGCTGATCTCAATGGCGCTGGCGCCGGTCTTCGTCTGGCTGTTCTGGGACGAGAAGGCGCTGATCGGGATGCAGCTCATCATCACCGGCCTGCTGATCTGGCGTCATCGCAGCAACATCCGCAACCTGCTCGACGGCACCGAGGACCGGATCAGCGCCAAGACCTCCTCGGACTGAAACATCGCGGTGCCTGGTTCCAGCCCATAGACCCTGTGAACCGCCAAGGCGTACAGCACGCCAAACACAGCAACTCGGAGCATTCAATGTCCTTCCGGCGTCGATACATCCTGCTTTGGTCACTGGTTTGGCTCGCCCCGTCAGCGGCAGCCGACTGCACCATCCGCACAGGCGCGGTCTATTTCGAGGACGGCACGGTCCATTATCGCGAAGCGGGCGCCGGGCCGGCCGTGGTGCTGCTGCACGGACTCTTCGCCCAGAAGGAACAATGGGACGCCCTGCTGTGCGAACTGGCGGCGAGCGGCCGACGCGCCCTGGCTCCGGACCTGCCGGGCTATGGCGAGAGCCGCGACTTTCCGCTCGCCGTCTATCCGCTCGAATTCCAGGCCGAGCGGCTGCATACGCTGATCCTCGAACTGGGTCTGGAGCGCCTGGATCTGGCCGGCAACTCCATGGGCGGAACCATCGCCGCCGAGTATGCCGCGCGCTACCCCGACCGGGTTCGGACCCTGGCCTTCATCGGCGCGCCGCTGGGGGCGACCGACTGGTCCGAGGGTGTCCAGTCGGCCATCCGCGCCGGTATCAACCCCTTCATCCCGCTCGACCGGGATCAGTTCGCGCTGGAGATGCGCCTGCTCTTCGCTGCGCCGCCCGAGATCCCGGAGTCCATCGTGGAGACGGCCGTCGCCGAGTATCGCGAGCACCAGCTCCATTACCGTCAGGTCTGGGACATCGTCAACCTCGACGCGGATTTGCTCCAGACACGGCACGACGAGCGGCCGCACCACAACCCGCCTCCGCCGCCGACGCTCATTCTCTGGGGCGAGCGTGACGGTATCTTCGCGGTCACGGCGGCGCGGCCGTTCCAGGCGCACCGACCGCGCAGCCGACTGGAGATCCTGCCCGAGACCGGGCATCTGCCGATGCTGGAGCATCCCGCCGAGACGGCGGCCGCCTATCGGCGTTTTCTGGAGGCCCCGGAGCCGGCAGAGCGTGACAGGCATCGAGGCCCAGGTGGATGAACACCTCGGACACGAAGTCGGCTCCCCACGCGATCGACCAGACCGATGGATTCGACCGGCTGGTGGTCAGCAGTCATCTCCATCGCTCGGTGCTCGACGCCCTGCCCGCACAGATCGCCGTACTCGACCAGGAGGCTCGAATCATCGCGGTCAACCGGGCCTGGCGCGCCTTCTCGGCGGAACAACATTGCGGCGAGCACGACCGCAAAGACCTGGTTCCCCGGACGCTCGCCGCCTGTCGCTGGTCGGGCGAGCACCCGGACGCGACCGCACTCTCGACGGCTCGCGGCATCGAGGATGTCATCCAGCGCCGCCGACTGTGCTTCAGCGTCGAGCATCCCTGTCACACGGCACAGCGCCAGTGCTGGCTGCTGATGCGCGCCTTTCCCCTACAGGGCGAACAGGAGGGCGCCGTCGTCACCTATCTGGACATCACCGAGCGCCATCAGGCCGAGGAGGAAGCGCGCCGCGCCCGCGATGCCCTGGCTCAGGTGGCACGGCTCAATGCCGTCGGCGTGCTGGCGTCCTCGCTCATCCACGAGCTGCTCCAGCCGCTGAGCTCGGCCAGCTTCTACTGTAGCGCCGCCGGTCAGCTCGCCGAGGGACCGGCCGCCAACCCCGAACGTCTGGTCGAGGTCATCCGGCGCATCGATGATCAGGTCCATCGCGCGGGCGACATCATGGAACGTCTGCGGGCCTTTCTGCGCGGGCGCAAGATGCATCGGGTGCGGGTGCCGGTCGGTCAGATACTCAAGCGCGCCCTGGATCTGGTGCGCTGGTTCGCCACCGATCGGCAGGTGAAGCTGGATTTGTTCGCCCCTGATCGGCTCCCCGAGATCGAGAGCGATCCGGTGCAGATCGAGCAGGTGCTGGTCAATCTGATCTGTAACGCGGTGCAGGCGATCGACACGGCCGGATGCGCCCGGCGCGAGGTACACATCGAGGTCGTGGCCTGTCAGGGTGAGATCGAATTCGTCGTGCGCGACACCGGGCCGGGCCTGCCGCCCGGACGTCATGCCGCCATCTTCGACATCTTCGAATCGAGCAATGATTCAGGGCTGGGGTTGGGATTGGCCATCAGCCGCGCAATCGCCGAGGATCACGGCGGGCGGCTCTGGGCCGAGTCGGAACCGAGCGAGGGCGCGGTCTTCCATCTCACCCTGCCCACCGCCTGGGACGATGAGTCCGGCGACCCCACCCCGCCGGCCTAGCGCGTCCCGGCAAGCACGCTCAGTCGGCCCGTAGCGGTTCCTCGACTCCGGTCGGTGTGTTCTGATCGACCCAGGGATGGACGTTGAAGCCGGCCGTCTCGATCATGGCATCGCGACCCTCGATGAAGCTCTGTTCCCGGACGATCACCCGATAGGCCTTGTTGAGCTGCATGGCGCGCTCGGGCGAGGCATAGAGCAGGACGCTGATGTCTTCACGCAACCGTTCGAGCATCTCGGGTTTGAGTTCGCCATCGGCGGTGAAGAAGCGTTCGCGCACCTCGCGGTTCTGGCGGAACTCGTCTCCCGCCCCATTGGCCGCGAGATAGAAAGCGTACTCCGGCTCTCCATCGCGCCGCAGAGGCTCAGGCAGACCCTCGAGTCCTTTCTGGCTCCAGTGGTGCCAGCCGCGCTGGAAGCTGTCGGCCCCGAGGCGGCGCGGAAAGGCGAAGCTCGAATCCGTGGTCGCGCCCAGGCCGCCGTGACAGCCGACACAGAAGGCCAGTTCCTCATAGCTCTGCGGCCGCAACTGCCCCTCGGCATCCTCGATCAGCGCCGAATAGACCCAGCCCTGATCGTTGCTGACGCCGGATTCGAGATTGCCCCGGAAGACGCGCACCCGATCCGGGAAGTCGTGCTTCTCCTTGGTCTCGGCGGCCTGACGGCTGTCGAGTTCGGCATAGGTCATCCAGTAGCGCTTCCGAGCGTGGCGCACTTCCTTCAGGCGCGCGGCGAGCCGGTTGTCGCCCGACTCGTCGACGTCGATATAGCGCACCGTATGCAGGAACTCGGTGCCTTCCGGATAGAGTCCGGCGGCCAGATGCACGCGCCCGGCACGCTGTTCTTCGAGCGCCTGGCCGACGTACCACATCAGACGGCCTTCGCGCGGCGCCCAGTCGTAGCGGACCCATTCGGCGGTCCCAATGGCGCCGTCGCGATCGAGATCGACCCCGCCGAGTGCGGCCTCGTCGACCGGCTCGATGGCGATGTCGCGCCGACGGATCACGGCCTCGACGATGGCCAGATTGGTCTTGTAGACGGCACGATCGAACTCACCGGCCACATTGTGCCGGAAGGGTTCGTCCAGTCGGATGAGCACATCGTCGGTCGAGCCGTTGGTCGGCCAGAAGGTGCCCACGAAGGGGTAATAGCCGAAGGCGCGCCAGCCGGTCGGCTGTCCCTCGGGATCGAGATCGAAGCCCTCGTCGTCGAAGCGGAAATAGGCATCGGGGACATAGCCGTCCCAGCGACCGTTGTCGTCGTAGTCCCAGTCATCGGACGGCTCGGCCAAGCGCTGGGCGGGGATGATGCGGCCCTCGGTATCCAGATAGTTGCTCTGGCGGATGTAGTCGCGCATCGTCGCATCGCTGATCGCCGCTATGGCGGCGCGCCGATCCTTGTAGAGATTCTTCCAGGGATTCTCCTCGGCCGGTGCGGGGAAACTGAAGGTCAGTTGCAGATCCTGGTCGTTGAGGTAGTTGGGCGCCTGCGACTGGGTGTGACAGGCATAGCAGGGATTGTGGACGCGCCCCTGCTCGTCGGTCGTCTTGGTGTAGCACGGCGAGACGATGTGGGGCGTCTCGTTCTTGAGGGTCCGCTCATCGAGTCCGGCGCTCGGTGCGCAACCGGCCCAAGACACACCGAGCACAATCGAGAGCATGGCGGGAAAGCGGGATGGAAATGACATGGCAGCATCACCGATTGACGCGAACGGCCTCATGCTTCGAGTCGAGCGGCAAAAACTCCCGCCGTCGCCTCGGATCGGCACGCGACCGATCCGAGGCGACGTGGAAGTCCCCCGACTTCAAAGACGAGCGAAGATCACTGGTTCATGGCCGGAAAGACGAAGTAGCCGGTATAAGCCGAGAGCTGACCGGGTTCTTCGAGCTTGTCGGCATCCGACTCGCCATAGGGGTGCTGGACGACCGACATCAGATAGGCAAAACCGTTGATGTCGGGATAGAAATACGGTGAGGTGGTCTCGGAGCCGTAGGGCGTGGTCTGGATGCGGGTGAGCCGGCCCGAGGTCAGGTCGTAGGACCAGATCATGTCGTTCTGATGGCCCGACCCGGTGTCCTCGCCGATGATGAGTGTGTCATAGCGTGGCATATAGGTGACATTGTCCGGGTTGGCGAGGCCGTTGACATCACACTTGTTGACTCCGTCATACTCGGGCGATTCGGCATCGGCACCATAGTCCATGGTCAGCGGCGTGCCAGCGACGAGCGGGAACATGTCGACGGCCGTGTAGTTGCCGTCCAGATGCAGCGCATAGACGGCGCCGCAGACATTGGCCTGAGCCAGTTTCATGTGATTCGGACCGCCGACGTCGTATGTGTCATAGCTACCCTGGGCGCGGCCGGCGCGACTGTAATCGAGCATGCCGCGATCGACCTCGGACATGGCGACATAGAGCTGATGACGGTCGGGGTCGTAGGTGATGCCCTCCATCTTGCGAAACTCCGTGGTTCCGCCCTGCATCGCCGCCCAGCGCCGGGTCTCCAGACGCGAGGCGATGTTCTCGTCCATCCAGTTGACGGCGCCATCCTGATTGACGTCGCGCAGTCTGAGGCACTGATGATCGCCGTCCTCGTGTCCGGCATTGATCGAGGTGAAGCCCTCGGGACAAGTCGGTTTTTCGCCTTCGGCCGGCGCTTTGGGCGCGGCCTCGTCGAAGAGGTCGGCGAAGCGATAGCGCCCGATCCAGTCACGCACCTGGGCGTCATCGGCCTGACCGAGATAGACCCAGTCGAGCGTTGCCCGCCCCGCGCCGTGCGCGTCCTTCTGGTTCCAGCGCGCGACCCAGAGCGCGCCCGCACTCAGATCGCCCGGCTGATCGGCGACGAAGCGGTACAGACCGACATTGGTGCCGTCGTCGGACATGTAGACCGTCCGGCGATCGGGCATCACATAGCCGAGTTCGAGCGCGAGGCGGCCCATGGCATAGTGCTTCTCGACCCGGGCCGAGTCGAAGCCGTCGACCTCGATCTCGACCGGATAGCCATAGTCATAGGGATTCATGACCGAACCGGCCTCGGCGGGCATAGCACCGAAATAGGTCGCCATGGCCGCGTTGTACTCGGTGATGGTGCCATCACGCCATTGCCGGGCGTCCGGCTCGTACTCCTCCGACCCCAGATGCGTACCCCAGGGCGTGACGCTGCCGGCGCAGTGCACCCAGCCACCCCGAAGCGGCGAGAAATCGAGCGGACGGGTGCGCTGGGCGGTCAGGACGCCCGTGTTCGGATCCTGGGCGAGTTCGGTCAGATACATGGCACCCGGACGCGACTCGAAGTGCGAAACCATGTAGAGCTTGCCGTCGGCACCGTGCAGCAGCGACGAAAAGTCGTTGTCGTTAGAGATATAGGGCGATCCATCCTCGGCGAGCAGCGGCTGCCCCTTGATGTCATGGAGTTGCCCGAAACGGTAGCCGTCCGCATCCTGGGCGCCGGTTTGCCCTGAGCGCAGGATGGTGTGATAGCCGAGATCGATGCTGACGCCATCGACGACGGCCTGGGGCGAGGTCAGGATCGCGCGTTTTTCGGCATCGGTGCGCGGAACGGGCGCTTCGCTGAATAGGATGGTGCCGGCCAGGGCCGGCACGCAGGCGTTGAGTGCAAGAATCGCCGCCGCTGATTTGATTGGAGCCTTCATCTGTCCTTCCCGGATTCGAGGTTGCTGAGAACTGGACTCAAATGGCGGCAGCATAGAAGCGGATGGTGACGATCGGATGGCGGTTCCGTGTCGAAGCGCTGACGATACGCCGACTTCGACGTCAGATCGGAGCCAATTCCTCCATCGGCCAGCGCGCGCGCGGTTTGAAGGCGAGCGGTTCGGTTTGACCGGCCAGTAGCCGCTGACAGCCGGCGAAGGCGATCATGGCGCCGTTGTCGGTACAGAGTGCCGGACGCGGGTAATAGCTCTGACCGCCCTCGGCGGCGATCGCCTGATTCATCCGTTCGCGCAGACGGCGGTTGGCACTCACCCCGCCGGCGAGGATGAGCCGTTTGCGTCCGGTCTCGCGCAGAGCGCGCCGGCACTTGATGACGAGCGTATCGACTACCGCCTCCTCGAAGGCGCGCGCGATATCAGCGCGGGTCTGCTCAGGGTCGGCGGCCTGGGGCAGTTCACGGTGCAAGGTGTTGAGGGTGAAGGTCTTGAGTCCGCTGAAGCTGAATTCCAGCCCCGGACGGTCGGTCATAGGCCGGGGGAAGCGGAAGCGTTCCGGGTCGCCGTGCTCGGCCAGCCGTGCCAGCTCGGGACCGCCCGGATAGGGTAGCCCCAGGATCTTGGCCGTCTTGTCGAACGCCTCGCCCGCCGCGTCGTCGAGCGACTCGCCCAGGATGCGATAGCGCCCGATGCCGAGTACGTCGACCAGCTGGGTGTGTCCGCCCGAGACCAGCAGCGCCACGAAGGGGAACTCGGGCGCCGGTTCTTCCAGGAGCGGCGCCAGCAGATGCCCTTCCATGTGATGCACCCCGATCGCCGGCACCTTCCAGGCCCAGGCCAGGGCACGCCCGAGCGCCGAGCCGACCAGCAGTGCCCCGATCAACCCCGGCCCGGCGGTATAGGCCACGCCGTCGATGTGCGCGCGATTCAGCCCGGACTCGTCGAGCACCTGATGGATCAGCGGCAGGGTCTTGCGGATATGATCGCGCGAGGCCAGCTCGGGCACCACGCCGCCGTATTCGGCATGGATCTCGACCTGACTGTAGACGGCCTGCGCCAGCAGCCCGCGCCCGTCTTCGTACACCGCGATCCCCGTCTCGTCGCACGAGGTTTCGATTCCCAGTACTCGCATCGTCATTTACGCCCCGAAAAAGCAGCTTGCCGCCCAACATTCGAAAGATGCGCGCATCATAGCCTTTGCGCCGCCGATCGACCATGCGCTATACTTCGCAATCTTTTTTACCTCGACCCCATCCATCAACCGGAGACAGCCAGGGATTCCGTCCTATGCCCAGCGTTCGCGTCAAAGAAAACGAGCCATTCGAAGTCGCCATGCGGCGTTTCAAGCGTTCCTGCGAGAAAGCGGGAGTGCTCGCCGAGGTCCGCCGTCGTGAGTTCTACGAGAAGCCGACCTCCGAGCGCAAGCGCAAGAAGGCGGCCGCCGTCAAGCGTCATCAGAAGAAGCTCCAGCGCGAAGCCCGTCGCTGGGAACGCCCGTACTGAGTCACGCGCGCCCAGGGAGTGGCCGATACGCCCCGCCTGATCGGCCAAGCCGCTCCCCTGAATTCTTCAAGATCGAACTCCGTAAAGTATTGACCCATGGGTATGCTCAAGTCGCGCCTCCAGGATGACATGAAGACCGCCATGAAGGCGGGAGACAAGCCCAGACTCGGCGTGATCCGGCTGATGCTGGCCGCCATCAAGCAGCGCGAGGTCGACGAGCGCATCGAACTCGACGACGCCCAGACGCTGGCCGTGCTCGACAAGATGGTCAAGCAGCGGCGTGACTCGATCAGCCAGTACGAGAGCGCCGGGCGCGAGGATCTGGCCGAGGTCGAGCGCTTCGAGGTCGGCATCATCCAGGACTACCTGCCCGCCGCATTGAGCGAGACCGAGATCGCCGCCCTGGTCGAAGAGGCTGTCGCGGCGTCCGGTGCCGCCGCCATGAGCGACATGGGGAAGGTGATGAACGTGCTGCGCCCCCATATCCAGGGCCGCGCCGACATGGGTGCCGTCAGCGCCCTGGTCAAACAGCGCCTCGGAGGCTAGACCGCGCCGCGCCTCCCCCGCATGGCCGGACGCCTCCCGCCCGAATTCATCGATCAACTGCTTGCGCGAACCGATATCGTCGAACTCATCGGTTCGCGCCTTCAGTTGCGCAAGGCCGGCCGCGAATTCCAGGCCCGCTGCCCTTTCCACGACGAAAAGACCCCCTCCTTCAGCGTCAGTCCCGACAAGCAGTTCTATCACTGCTTCGGTTGCGGCGCGCATGGTAATGCCATCGGTTTTCTGATGGAGTACGACCATCTCCCCTTCCGCGAAGCGGTGGAGGAGCTGGCCGAACGCGCCGGACTGGAGATTCCGAACGACGGCACGCCGATGCAGGCGGCGCCGGATCATGGGCCGCTCTATCGGCTGATGGAGGACGCCGCTCTCTACTATCGTCGCCAACTGCGCGAACATCCCGAAGCTCAGCGCGCCGTCGCGTATCTGAAGGAACGCGGACTGACCGGCGAGATCGCCGCGCACTTCGGTCTCGGCTATGCACCGGCGCGCGGCAATCCCGTGCTCGCCCAGTTCGGTCGCGACACTGCCACACGCACCCGACTCCAGACGGTCGGCCTGGTCTCCGAGCAGGACGGTTGGCCGTATGACAAGTTTCGCGATCGCGTGCTGTTTCCGATCCGCGACCGGCGCGGGCGCGTCATCGGCTTTGGCGGGCGGGTGCTCGGCGACGGCAAACCCAAGTATCTCAACTCGCCCGAGACGCCGATCTTTCACAAGGGCCGCGAACTCTATGGACTCCACGAGGCGCAGCAGGCCAATCGCACGTTCGACGCCCTGATCGTGGTCGAGGGCTATCTGGATGTCATCGCCCTGGCCCAGTCCGGGATCACCAATGCCGTGGCCACGCTCGGCACAGCGACCACGCCCGAACATCTCAATCAGTTGCTCAAGCTCGCGCCGGACATCGTCTTCTGCTTCGACGGCGACCGGGCCGGACGCGCGGCGGCCTGGAAGGCACTGGAGACCGCCCTGCCCCTGGCGACCGGGCATCAGGCGATCCGCTTCCTGTTCCTGTCCGAGGGCGATGATCCGGACACCCTGGTGCGCCGCGAGGGGGCTGAGGGCTTTCGATCGGGCCTGAAGCAGGCCCAGCCGTTGTCGGATTTTCTCTTCGAGCACCTGAGCGCATCCATGGACACCACCACCATGGATGGACGCGCACGCTTCGCCAGCCAGCTCCAACCCTACATCGACCGCCTGCCTGCGGGATTCTATCGCGACCTGTTGATCAGGCGACTCGCCGATTTCACGGGCGCGCCGGCCCAGGCGCTGCGGCCGGCGGTCGCACGGCGACGTCAGCCTGCTGCACGCCTCGCTCAACCAACGCGCCCGAGTCTTGTCGCTCAGGTCATTGCACTCCTGCTCGATCGCCCCGATCTGGCGCCCCAAGCCCTGGCTCTAAACGACGATTGGCGCCGCTCCACCCAGCGCGGCATCGACGTACTGATCCAGTTGCTCGACATACTGCGTCAGTCGCCCGACCTGTCCAAAGCGCGACTATTGGAACGCTGGCGCGAGCATCCCCACTTCGGCTATCTGCAACGCCTGAGCGTCGACCCCTTTCTGCGCGACATGACCCCGGAGGGCGCTGGAGCAGAACTGACGGGCGCCATCAGGCGCCTGAGCGACGAGGTCCGCGAACACGAGTGGCGCCAGCTGCTCAACAAGCGCAGCCCAAGCGAATGGACCCCGGAGGAACGCGCCCGGCTCGCCCGTCCGGACTGGGACGTACGAGAACCGGAACAGGACTAGCTTTTTCAGCGAGATCGTCTATCTATTCTGTGACCAGCCCCTGCCGAGAACCGCCTCGATCACGAGGTGCCGGGGCCGATCAGCGTGATCATCATCTCTCCGCAGAAGAGAGAGCATCGTGTTAAACTACGTGGTTCGCTTTTGAGCCGACTTTGGCCGCACCCAGATCAAGGTACCCCATGGATCAAGAACAGCAGCAGTCTCAACTGAAGCAACTGATCGCCAAGGGCAAAGAACAAGGTTATCTGACCTACACCGAGGTCAACGACCATCTACCCCCCGGCATCGTCGAGACTGACCAAATCGAAGACATCGTCCGGATGATCAACGACATGGGCATCATGGTCCAGGAGACCGCCCCGGATGTCGTCGATCATACCCTGAGCGATAGCGCCGTCTCCGACGACGAGGCCGCCGAGGCCGCCGCCGCCGCGCTCGCCAGCGTCGACAGCGAGTTCGGACGCACCACCGACCCGGTGCGCATGTACATGCGCGAGATGGGCACGGTGGAACTGCTCACGCGCGAGGGCGAACTCCAGATCGCCAAGCGCATCGAGGATGGTCTCAATCAGGTGCTCAACGCCCTGTCGGTCTATCCGCGCTCGATCGAGAAGCTCATCGAGATCTTCGATCGTGTCGATCGCGAAGAAGCACGCCTGACCGACGTCATCTCCGGCTTCAACGACGAGGCTACCGAAACCGACGAGACCTTGGCGACGGACGTCCAGGCCGCGAGCGAGACTGATGCCGACGCCGACAAGACCGACCTGGACGTCGAGGCCGCCGACCTCGACAGCGACGATGACGACGACAGTGCCACCGTCGAGGTCGACACCGGCCCGGACCCCGAGGACGCTGCGCGCCGCGCCAACCTGCTGCGCGAACGCTATCAGACCCTGAAAGCCGCGCTCGAAGAGTACGGCCGCGACGACGAGCGTTCGCGTGAGGCGATGCAGGCCGTCTCCGAGGTCTTCCTCCAGTTCAAGCTGGTTTCGCCCGTGTTCCAGGAGCTGGCCGAGATCCTGCGCGCGACCATCGAGCGCATCCGCGCTCAGGAGCGCGCCATCATGAGCCTGTGCGTCGAACAAGCCGGCATGGGGCGCAAGGAGTTCATCGAGACCTTCCCCAGCAACGAGACCAACCCCGAGTGGCTCGATGGCCTGATCGCCCGCGGCCGGCCGTTCAGCGTGCGTCTCCAGGAACTGGCGCCCGACATCCAGCGCGCCCAGCGCAAGCTCCAGGACATCGAGCGCGAGAACATCCTCACCATCGGCGAGATCAAGGAAGTCAATCGCAAGATGTCGATCGGCGAGGCCAAGGCCCGGCGCGCCAAAAAGGAGATGGTCGAGGCCAACCTGCGTCTGGTGATCTCGATCGCCAAAAAATACACCAACCGCGGTCTGCAATTCCTGGATCTGATCCAGGAGGGCAACATCGGTCTGATGAAGGCCGTCGACAAGTTCGAATACCGGCGCGGCTACAAGTTCTCGACCTATGCGACCTGGTGGATCCGGCAGGCCATCACGCGCTCGATCGCCGATCAGGCGCGCACCATCCGTATCCCGGTGCACATGATCGAGACGATCAACAAGCTCAACCGCATCTCGCGCCAGATGATCCAGGAGATGGGCCGGGAGGCTACCCCGGAAGAGCTGGCCGCGCGCATGGACATGCCCGAGGACAAGGTGCGCAAGGTGCTGAAGATCGCCAAGGAGCCGATCTCGATGGAGACGCCGATCGGCGACGACGAAGACTCGCATCTGGGCGACTTCATCGAGGATTCGGGCGTGATCTCGCCGCTCGACTCGGCGACGGCCGAGGGGTTGCGCGAAGCGACGCAGAACATGCTGGCCAGTCTCACGTCGCGCGAGGCGAAGGTGCTGCGGATGCGTTTCGGCATCGACATGAACACCGACCACACGCTCGAAGAGGTCGGCAAGCAGTTCGACGTGACCCGCGAGCGTATCCGCCAGATCGAGGCCAAGGCGCTGCGCAAGCTGCGTCACCCGACGCGATCGGATAAACTACGCAGCTTCCTCGACAACGAATGATCGGACTTGGCGCCAGGGACGGCGCAATCGTCCATCACTGCTCTTCGGGCCGTTAGCACAGCGGTTAGTGCAGGGGACTCATAATCCCTTGGTCGTAGGTTCGAATCCTACACGGCCCACCACCTCTGAAAGCTCAAGGTCCGATATCGGCCGAATTTTGCCGATCTGTTGACCCAACCGGCATCTGCCCTTCGCGCAACTGCAATTCCCACATCGCGGCATAGTGTCCGCCGGCCTCCAGCAATTCGCGATGCCGCCCCTGTTCGCGGATGCGCCCCTGTTCGAGCACCAGAATCCGATCGGCGTCGACTACGGTCGAGAGCCGGTGGGCGATGACCAGCGTGGTATGGTTCTCGGCCACCTCGGCCAGGGTCTGCTGGATCGCCTGCTCGGTGTGACTGTCCAGTGATGAGGTCGCCTCGTCGAAGATGAGGATGCGCGGCCGCTTGAGGATGGCGCGCGCGATGGCCACGCGCTGCTTCTCGCCGCCCGAGAGCTTCAGACCCCGCTCGCCGACCACGGTGTTCCAACCATCCGGCAGACTCTCGATGAAGGTGCGGATATGGGCCATTTCAGCGGCGCGCTCGATCTCGGCGCGGCCGGCATCGGGACGCCCATAGGCCAGGTTGTAATAGATGCTTTCGTTGAACAGCACCGTATCCTGCGGCACGATGCCGATGGCCGCGCGCAGACTCTCCTGCGTCACATCACGGATGTCCTGACCGTCGATCAGGATGCGCCCGCCCGTCACCTCGTAGAAGCGAAACAGTAGCCGCGACAGGGTCGACTTGCCGGCCCCGCTGTGTCCGACCACGGCGAGCTTTTGACCCGGCTCGATGGCGAAGTCGATGCCATGCAGGATCGGACGCTCGGGCTGATAGTGGAAGTCGACCTGCTCGAACCGAATCGCGCCCTCGCTCAGCACCAGCGGCTTGGCCTCGGTCCGATCCTGGATCTCTGGCCGGCGCTCCAGCAGCTTGAACACCAGATCCATATCGGCCAGTGCGTACTTGATCTGGCGGTAGACGATCCCCAGAAAGCCGAGCGGAATGAAGAGCTGGAGCATGAGCGCATTGACCAGTACCAGATCGCCGACGCTCAGGCTCCCGTCGACCACGCCCTGAGCGGCGAGTGTCATGATCAGCGTGACCCCGATGGCGATGATCGCGCCCTGCCCGAAGTTGAGCACCGACATCGAGGTCTGGCTGGCGACCGCCATCTCCTCCCACTCGGCCAGGGTGTCGTCATAGCGCTTGAGCTCGAGCTGCTCGTTGCCGAAATACTTGACCGTCTCGTAGTTGATGAGGCTGTCGAAGGCCTGGGTGTTGGCCTGCGAGTCCAGATGATTCATCCGGTGCCGGTAGTCCATCCGCCACTCGGTGATGGCGAAGGTGAAGGCGAAATAGACCACGACCGTGCCGAAGGTCACGAGCACGAACGACGGGTCGTAGCGCCCGATCATGATCGCCGCCACCAGACCGAACTCGACCGCCACCGGCAGCACGCTGAACACCAGATAATTGAAGATGGTCGAGACCGAGCGCGTGCCGCGTTCCAGATCGCGACTGACTGCCCCGCTCTGGCGCTCCAGGTGATAGCGCAGTGAGAGCCGGTGCAGATGTTCCAGCACCCGCGTCGAGAGCCGGCGCATGGCGCGATAGCGCACCCGCGCGAACACCACGTCGCGTAGCTCGTTGAACAGCGAAGCGCTGAGCTTGAGTGCGCCATAGGCCAGCAGCAGACTGACCGGCAGGATCAGCATCTGTGCCGACGGCTCCTGGAAGGCATCGACGATGTCCTTCAGAATGAGCGGCACGCCGACATTGGCGACCTTGGCCAGCACCAGACAACCGATCGCCAGCGCCGCCCGCCCCCGAAACTCCCACAGATAGGGCAACATGCCGCGCAGGTTGCGCCAATCGCGTCGGTCGTCGTGCGGACGCTCGGTGGCGAAGATACGATTCATCTGGCCTTGGGTCTTCATGGATACCGGCGGTTGAACAACTGATTGAACGAAACGAGAACCTATGATGACGGATTCGATCCTGGAAGGCACGGGCTGCGCCCTGCACGAACCCTTTGCTCTGCGCGTGCTCGGCGACGAGATGGACCCGGAGTTCCCGGATGGCTGCATCATCATCATCGAGCCCAACGACCGCTGCCCGAATCCGAGCTACATCTTCGTCGAGGTCGAGGGCGTGCGCTGGTTCCGCCAGTACCGGCGCGACGCCGATGGACGCGAGCGACTGGTCGCCCTCAACCCGCTCTATCCCGAGATCGATCTCACCGGGCTGGAATGGTCGGTGCTCGGAGTCATCATCCAGCGCAATATCCGGCGCCAGATCAAGCACTACGAGTATTCATCGCTCGCGCATCCGGTGGTCTGAATCAGGACACTCGCGCCGTCGGTCACTCCGGCACGGATGATGGCATCGGCGCGATCGGAAATGGCGCCGGCATGGGCGGCGCGACAGGCGGAGGCGGCAGCGGCGGTACTCCCATGGTCTCGCGCACGTAGTTGGGGAAATCGGGATTGAGCCAATTCTCGGCGGCCAGTTTCTCGGGGGCCGGGCGCAATCTCGACGTGTAATCGAGCACGGCCGCCTGATCGCGCGGGCTGAACCCGGCGATCTGCTCGATCATCTCGGGATTGGCGTTCTTGCGCCGCCCGCTGCGGATGGCGTCGAACTGTCCCATCAGATAGGGGAAATGCTGGGCGGCGATGGCCGGAGTCGGCTTGGCGGGCTTGCCCTCACCGCGCTCGCCATGACAGTCGGCGCAATGCTCGGCATACAGACGCGCGCCGAGTTCGAGGTCCACACCCGGCCCGACGCCATTGCCGGTGGTCATCGGCAGCGCGGCCACATAGGCGGCGACATCGGCCAGGTTCTGCGGTCCGCCCAGGATGCGCGTCAGCGAGAAGGGATACATGAGCGGATTGTCGCGATGACGGGCGCGGATGTCGGCCAGTTGCTTGATGGTGACCTCGCGCCACTGTCCGGCGATCTGCGGATAGGCGCCGTCGGGCGTGCCCCAGCCCTCGGGGCCATGACAGACGGCACAGGTCAGATAGACCCGGCGGCCGTTGTCGATGTCGGGCGTCAGGGTCATGACCTGCTCGTATTCGCGCTTGGCGAGTTCGGCGGGGTCGTCCTGGGGGGCATCGGCACCGACACTCTGGACGGCACTCAGCAATCCGAGGGTGATGAAGACAGTGGCAAGGCGATACATCAGGTTCCTCCGGCATGGCAGTCGGGACTCGGCGGTCCCTGTTCTTGTCGTGGTGTTTTCCAGAGTGTATGGAATGCGCCTGAAGACTCCAAACCGGTTTTCAGTGTGGCGACATAGACACAATATGTTGGGGTTGACTCAGCTTTTATGGCGTATATATTGATCGGCTTCTCAGCGCGCCGCTCACCGAGTCAGGAGCGGCGCCAGTTCCAGCATCTCCCGGAGGAGCCATGTCCGCCAGCCGCCTGACCGTGATCCATCAGCACCCTGCCCAGGCTCGCCACGCCGATCCGAGCGCATCCCAGACGACCACGCCGGACAGTGCCGAGAGTACCGGCCACATCCCCGGCCGGGTCCAGGTCATCCGTCGCAACGGTCAGATCACGCACTTCGATCCGAGCAAGATCATGGTGGCCATGACCAAGGCGTTCCTGGCGGTCGAGGGCGATTCGGCGGGCGCCTCCAGTCGTATCCACGATCGCGTCGCCGAGCTGACCGAGCAGGTGGTCGGCGCCCTCACCCGCCGGCTGTCGGGCGGCGGCACGGTGCATATCGAGGACATCCAGGATCAGGTCGAACTGGCGCTGATGCGCGCCGGGGAGCATCGGATCGCGCGTGACTATGTACTCTATCGCGAGGCGCGCGCCCGTGAACGCGCGGCCAGGTCTGCCGCCGAGACGGCCGCGATTCGCGAGCCCCATCCGATCAACGTCACCCTGGCCGACGGCTCGACCCGCCCGCTGGACGTGGCGCACATGGCGCGGTTGCTGGAGGAGAGTTGCCGCGATCTCGATGCGGTCGATCCCAATGCCATCCTGAGCGATACCCTTCGCAATCTCTTCGACGGCGTGCGCGAGGCCGATGTGCGTCAGGCGCTGGTGATGTCGGCGCGGACCCTGATCGAGCGCGAGCCGCAATACAGTCAGGCCGCCGCGCGCCTGCTGCTCGACATCCTGCGGCGCGAGGCGCTCGGGTTCCTCGATCTGGCGGTCGGAGTCGAGACTCAAGCCGACATGGCCGAGCGCTATGGCGATTATTTCGCCGCCTACATCAAGCGCGCGGCTGATCTGGAGCATCTCGACGGCCAGCTCGCGCGCTACGATCTCAAGCGGCTCGGCGCCGCGCTCAAGCCCGAGCGCGATCTCCAATTCACCTATCTGGGGCTGCAAACGCTCTACGACCGCTATTTCATCCATACCGCCGACGGCATCCGCTTCGAGCTGCCGCAGGCGTTCTTCATGCGCGTGGCCATGGGGCTGGCAATCAACGAGATCGAGCGCGAGGAGCGTGCCATCGAGTTCTATGAGCTGCTCTCCAGCTTCGATTTCATGTGCTCGACGCCGACCCTGTTCAACTCGGGTTCGCCGCGTCCGCAGTTGAGTTCGTGTTTCCTGACCACGGTCCCGGACGATCTCGACGGCATCTACAGCGCCATCAAGGACAATGCGCTGCTGTCCAAGTTCGCCGGCGGACTGGGCAACGACTGGACCCGCGTGCGCGGCATGGGGGCGCATATCAAGGGGACCAACGGCAAGAGTCAGGGCGTGATTCCGTTCCTCAAGGTCGCCAATGACACGGCTATAGCTGTGAACCAAGGTGGCCGGCGGCGTGGCGCGGTTTGTGCTTATCTTGAAACCTGGCACATCGATATCGAGGAATTCCTCGATCTGCGCAAGAACACGGGCGACGACCGCCGCCGCACCCATGACATGAACACCGCCAACTGGGTGCCGGATCTGTTCATGAAGCGCGTAGCCGAGGATGGGCACTGGACATTGTTCTCGCCGGATGAGACGCCGGATCTGCACGACCTCACCGGGCAGGCGTTCGAGCAGGCCTATGTCGCCTATGAGGAACGCGCCGCGCGCGGCGAGCTGAAGATCAGCAAGCGACTCAAGGCCGTGGATCTGTGGCGCAAGATGCTGGCCATGCTGTTCGAGACCGGGCATCCCTGGATCGCGTTCAAGGATCCCTGCAATCTGCGCTACACCAATCAGCATGTCGGCGTGGTGCACAGCTCTAACCTTTGCACTGAAATTACATTGCATACCAATGACTTAGAGGCTGCCGTCTGCAACCTCGGGTCGATCAATCTGGCCGCGCACATCACTGACAAGGGACTCGACACCCAGCGCCTGCGCCGGACTGTGCGCACCGCCATGCGCATGCTCGACAACGTCATCGACTACAACTTCTACAACGTCCCCCAGGCGCGCGCCTCGAACCTGCGTCATCGTCCGGTGGGTCTGGGGCTCATGGGCTTTCAGGACGCGCTCTATCGGCTGCGTATCCCCTATGCCAGCCAGGAAGCCGTGGCCTTCGCCGATCAGAGCACCGAATATCTGAGCTATTACGCCATCGAGGCCAGCGCCGATCTGGCCGCCGAGCGCGGGCGCTATCCGAGCTTCGAGGGTTCGCTGTGGAGCCAGGGCGTGCTGCCGATCGACAGTATCGGCTTGATGGAACAGGGACGCGGCGGCTATCTCCAGATGGACACCAGCCACACGCTGGATTGGGATCGCCTGCGCGAGCGGATCCAGACCGTCGGGATGCGCAACTCCAACTGTCTGGCCATCGCCCCGACGGCGACCATCAGCAACATCGTCGGGGTCAGTCAGTCGATCGAGCCGACCTATCAGAACCTGTTCGTCAAATCCAACCTCTCGGGCGAGTTCACGGTCGTCAATCCCTATCTGGTCGCCGATCTCAAGGAGCGCGGTCTGTGGGATGCGGTCATGGTCAACGACCTCAAGTATTACGACGGCTCGCTCCTGCCCATCGACCGGATTCCGGACGAGCTCAAGGAACTCTATGCCACCGCCTTCGAGATCGATCCGCGCTGGCTGGTCGAGGCCGCCAGTCGCCGTCAGAAGTGGCTCGACCAGGCCCAGAGCCTCAATCTCTACATGCAGGAACCCAGCGGCAAGAAGCTCGACAATCTCTACAAGCTCGCCTGGGTGCGCGGACTGAAGACGACTTACTATCTGCGCTCGATGGGCGCGACCCATGTCGAGAAGTCGACCATGGCCGACACCGGCCGCGCCAATCGACTGAGCGCGGTCGGCGGCAACTATCTCGGGCGACAGACTGCCAAGCCGAGCGACACGACCGATGACACGCCCGCCGCCGCGACAGCCACGCCGAGTGCCTGCTCGATCCTGGACCCGGACTGCGAAGCCTGCCAGTAACCGTCGCCCCGATGACAAGCGGCCGCAGGCCGCTCCTGTCTCGATCGACGGAGAGGAGCAGCCCACGGCTGCCGTAGCTGTTCCAGCGACGCACGCAAAAACGCGCGAGGATCTTCACCCTCGCGCGTTCTCGTTTGTCGGCTTTTGGCTCGGCCCGGATCAGCCCAGGCCGGTCAGACCGGAATTCAGTGGAACTGCTCTTCCTCGGTCGAGCCGGTCAGCGCCGTGACGGACGACTGACCGCCCTGGATGACCGTGGTCACGTCGTCGAAGTAACCGGCGCCCACTTCCTGCTGATGCGAGACGAAGGTGTAACCCTTCTCGCGCGCGGCGAACTCCGGCCCCTGGACCTTCTCGACATAGTGGCGCATGCCCTCGCCGCGCGCATAGTCGTAGGCCAGATCGAACATGTTGTACCACATGCTGTGAATGCCGGCGAGCGTGATGAACTGGTACTTGTAGCCCATGTCGGCCAGCTCTTCCTGGAATCGCGCGATGGTGCGATCGTCCAGGTTCTTCTTCCAGTTGAACGAGGGCGAACAGTTGTAGGCCAGTAGTTTGTTGGGATTCGCGCCCAGCACGGCTTGAGCGAACTCACGCGCAAACCCGAGATCCGGCGTGCCGGTCTCACACCACACCAGATCGGCATAGGGCGCATAGGCCAGTCCGCGACTGATGGCCTGCTCCAGACCGTTCTTGACGACATAGAAGCCCTCATCGGTGCGCGCGCCGGTGACGAAGGGACGGTCGTTGTCGTCGACATCGCTGGTGAGCAGGTTGGCCGCCTCGGCATCGGTGCGCGCCAGCAGCAGGGTCGGCACGCCCATGACGTCGGCAGCCAGACGCGCCGCGATCAGCTTCTGCACCGCCTCGCGCGTGGGCACCAGCACCTTGCCGCCCATGTGACCGCACTTCTTGACCGCCGCGAGCTGATCCTCGAAATGGACACCGGCGGCGCCATTGGCGATCATGTTCTTCATCAGCTCGAAAGCGTTGAGCACGCCGCCGAAACCGGCCTCGGCATCGGCCACGATCGGCAGGAAGTAGTCGATGTAGCCCTCGTCGCCGGGACCGATGCCGCGCGACCACTGGATCTCGTCGGCGCGCTTGAAGCTGTTGTTGATGCGCCGCACCATGGTCGGGACCGAGTCATAGGCGTAGAGCGACTGGTCGGGGTACATGGTCTCGGAGGTGTTGCCGTCGGCGGCGACCTGCCAGCCCGAGAGATAGATGGCCTCGATGCCGGCCTTGGCCTGCTGCATCGCCTGACCGCCGGTGATGGCGCCCATGCAGTTGACATAGCCCTTTTTGGACTCGCCACGGATCCGCTTCCAGAGCTTCTCGGCGCCCAGCTTGGCGTAGGTGTACTCGGGCTGCACCGAGCCGCGCAGACGCACCACGTCGGCGGCGCTGTAGCCGCGCTCGACATCGGTCCAGCGGGGGTTCTCGGCCCAGTCACGTTCGATGGCCTGGATCTGATCTTGGCGGTTCATCGGCTCGCTTCCTCAATGGTTGTCTGGCTAGAAGTCTGGCCTCGCCCGGATCGTCATGAGTCTTCATGGCGCTCCTCGATCGAAACTCGGATCGACGGGACGTTTGGACGAGGCTATGTTTGACCGTGATACTGGGTCTTGACCTTGAAACCTACCGAGACTGTCAGCATTTGACGAGTCAATTATCCTAATTTTTTTTATTTGGATTGATAATTTTCAATGAGGAATTTCGGCACCATTTCTGTGCGCTTTGATTCGCCTGTCGATCGAGCGCGCGTCGAGTTCATGTCTAGAGTCAGCCAACATGGCTTCCAGCCATTGGGGGAACGATGAACACCAACCCTGAGACGCTGAGACGCGAGCTGATGGAACATGGACTCTCGCGTTCCGAACTCGATCCCGATCCGATCCGGCAGTTCCAGGGCTGGTATGAGCTGGCCATCCAGACCGATCTGCCCGAGCCGAACAGTCTGACGCTCTGCACCGTCGATGCACAGGGTCGGCCTTCGGCGCGCACCGTACTGCTCAAGCTCTACGACGCGCGCGGCTTCGTCTTCTTCACCAACTACGAGAGCCGCAAGGCGCATGAGATCGAGGCCAATCCACGGGTGGCCATGCTCTTTCCCTGGGTGGCCCTGGCGCGACAGGTCCAGATCAGCGGACGCGCCGAGCGCATCTCGACGGCTGAATCGCTGGCCTACTTCACCACCCGGCCGCGCGGCAGTCAGATCGGCGCCTGGGCCTCGCCCCAGAGCCAGGTCATCGGTACGCGCTCGCTGCTGGAGATGAAGGTCGCCGAGATGGCGCGTCGCTTCTCCCAGGGCGAGATCCCGCTGCCCGATTTCTGGGGCGGCTATCGGGTCGTGCCGGACATGATCGAGTTCTGGCAGGGGCGCGAGAGTCGGCTGCACGATCGTTTTCGCTATGTCCGGCAGGATGCTGGTGGGTGGGCGGTCGAACGGTTGGCGCCCTGAGGTGGCATTCCACGAAAAAATTAGCGCCTTGGTGTTGACAGGCTCAGGCAATTTCGGAATAATGCGCGTCTCGGTTGGCCGGGAACGAAAAGTCAGTCAGTACTGACCTCGAAGTCGGCAAACCGCCACATCAAGCGCCCGTAGCTCAGCTGGATAGAGTACCTGGCTACGAACCAGGTGGTCGGAGGTTCGAATCCTTCCGGGCGCGCCATACAAGATAAAGGCTTAGTATCGATCAGATACTAAGCCTTTATTGTTTTGAGGCTCTAACGGCGAAAAGATCCTCTACGGGAAGCCATCGTTCCGATCTCGCGCCGAGACCCTTCCCAGTCTTCGCCAGACACCCCGAACGCTTCAAAAGCGAGTCCACACTCTCCGGGGATTCGAACCGAGCCCCACCATCGGGAGCAAACGATGAGTCTGCTGCATATCGATCTCGAATCACTGTGCCATATCATCGACAAGGCACGTGAGTTCCAGGCCAAGGAAGAGGTCGTCCTGCCCGACGTGCCCGATAGTCCGTCCGAGGACTGGGCGTTACAGATCCTGGCCGATCACAGCGAGGATCACAGTCTCGGCGAGATGACGCGCGCCATCGGCGAGATGAGCCAGCGCCAGCGCGCCGAACTGGTGGCGCTCATGTGGCTCGGACGCGGCGACTATGGGATCGAGGACTGGGAGTCGGCGGTCGACGACGCCATCGGCGACTATTCACTCAATGCCGCCGCCTACCTGCTCGCCCATCCCATGGTCGCCAACGATCTTCAGGAAGGATTGATCGCCCACGGCTATTCCTGCCAGGACTGATCGCGCTCCGTTATCCGATCGCACGCAGCCCGAGGACGTCCTGCATGTCGAAGCGTCCGCGCTCGCGCCCGGCGATCCAGCGCGCGGCGCGCACGGCGCCCCCGGCGAAGGTCATCCGGTTGGAGGCTTTGTGCGCGATCTCGACGCGCTCGCCGTCGGCGGCGAACCAGACCGTATGCTCGCCGACGACGTCTCCGGCGCGGATGGTCTCGAAGCCGATCGTCCGGCGTTCGCGCGCGCCGGTCTGGCCCTCGCGACCATAGACGGCGACCTCCTTCAGATCACGCCCGAGCGCTTTGGCGATCACCTCGCCCATGCCGAGCGCCGTCCCGGAGGGTGCGTCGACCTTGTGCCTGTGGTGCGCCTCGATGATCTCGATGTCGACCTCGTCGCCAAGCACGCGCGCGGCGATGTCGAGCAGCTTGAAGCAGAGGTTGACGCCAACGCTCATGTTCGGCGCGAAGACGATCCCGATGTCGGCGCCGGCCGACTCGATCGCGGCGCGCTGGGTCTCGTCCAGACCCGTGGTGCCGATCACCATCCGCTTGCCGGCTTCGCGACAGAGGGCCAGATGGTCCATGGTCGCAGCCGGCGAGGTGAAGTCGATCAGCACATCGAAGTCGTCGAGCACGCTCGCCAGTTCCACCACGACCGCGACATCCAGCCGCCCGACGCCGGCCAGCTCGCCGGCATCCGAGCCGATCAGCGAACTTCCGGCACGCTCGGTCGCCGCGCCGAGCTTCAGCCCCTCGGCCTCGACGACCGCCTGAATCAGGGTCCGTCCCATGCGCCCGCCGGCTCCGGCGATGGCGATTCTGATCTCACTCATGCATGACCTCTCTACACTGTCTCAACCCGTCGCGGTCCGAATCCACTCGACCCGCTTGTACATGACGCCATAGTAAACCACCGGGATCACGACCAGCGTCAAGAGTGTCGAGACGAACAGGCCGAACAGCAACGCCACCGCCAGACCCGAGAAGATCGGATCGTCGAGGATGAACACGGCTCCGGCCATGGCCGCCACAGCCGTCAGCGCAATCGGCTTGGCGCGCACCACGGCCGAATCGACCACGGCCTGCTCCAGGCTCATCCCGGCGCGTACCTGCTGGTTGATGAAGTCCACCAGCAGGATGGAGTTGCGCACGATGATGCCGGCGAGCGCGATCATGCCGATCATTGAGGTCGCCGTGAACTGCGCGCCCAGGATCGCGTGACCGGGCAGGATGCCGATCAGGGTCAGCGGGATCGGCGCCATGATCACCAGCGGCACCAGATAGCTGCGGAACTGTGCCACCACCAGTAGATAGATCAGCACCAGTCCCACACCATAGGCCGCGCCCATGTCGCGGAAGGTCTCATACGTGATCTGCCATTCGCCATCCCACTTGAGGCTGTAGTCGTAGGGATTGGTCGGCGCCTGGCGATACCACTGTTCCAGGCCCAGCTCGTCGCTCAGGGTGGCGGAGATCTCGAACAGGCCGTAGAGCGGGCTGTCGGTCTCGCCGGCCATGTCGCCGGTCACATAGACCACGGGCAGCAGATCCTTGTGATGGATGCTGTGCGCGCGTGTGCCCTCGACCACCGAGACGATCTCGGACAGCGGCACCAGCCGGCCGGTCTCGGAACGCACGCGCAGGGCCAGCACCTGTTCCAGATCGGCCTTGTCGGCTTCGCTGTACTCGACCCGGATCGGCACAGCGTACTTGACGTTGGCTCCATGCAGGAAGCTCATGTCCTCGCCGTCGAGCACCGTGGCCAGCGCGGTCGAGACGCTCGACTGGGCCACGCCGAGCCGTGCGGCCTTGGCGCGGTCGACGACCAGGGTCAGCTTGCGCGAGGCGAACTCGACCGAGTCGTCGACATCGACGATGTCGGCTGCGCCCTCGAAGGCGGCTCGGACCTGACGCGCCATCGCGATCTGACCGTCGTAATCCAGTCCATAGACCTCGGCGACCAGCGGCGAGAGCACCGGCGGACCGGGCGGGATCTCGACCAGCTTGGCGTTGCCGTCGTAGCGACGCGCGATCGCCTGCAAGGGCGCGCGCAGTTCCAGAGCGATGGCATGGCTCTTCTGGTCGCGATGATGGGCGTCGACCAGATTGACCTGGATGTCGCCCAGATGCGCGCCTTCGCGCAGATAGTACTGGCGCACCAGACCGTTGAAGTTGATCGGCGCGGCGGTGCCGGCATAGATCTGATAGTCACTGACCTCGGGCACGGTCTCCAGATACTCGCCCATCTCGCTCAGCACGCGCAGCGTCTGTTCGAGACTGGTTCCTTCCGGCATGTCGAGCACCACCTGGAACTCGCTCTTGTTGTCGAAGGGGAGCATCTTGAGCACCACGGTGCGGTTGACCGCGAGCCAGATCGAACCGGCGATCAGGAGCAGGATGGCGCCGAGCAGCAGCCAGCGGTTGAGATGCCCGCGCCGACCGATCAGAAAGGGTCCGATCAGGCGCTGGAAGACGGCGTTCAGCCGCCGCTGCGAACCCGCGTCATGGCCCTCCCCGGCTCCAGCCGGTGCATGGGCATGCGCCAGATGATGACGCCCGAGCATCCGGTTGGTCATCCAGGGCGTGAAGACGAAGGCCACCACCAGCGAGATCAACATCCCCATCGAGGCATTGATCGGGATCGGACTCATGTACGGTCCCATCAGCCCGCTGACGAAGGCCATCGGCAGCAGCGCGGCGATGACGGTGAAGGTGGCCAGGATGGTCGGCCCGCCGACCTCGTCGACCGCGCGCGGCATCAGGTCGAGCAGCGAGTCGCGGCTCATGGCCATGTGACGATGGATGTTCTCGACCACCACGATGGCATCATCGACCAGGATGCCGATCGAGAAGATGAGCGCGAACAGCGACACCCGGTTGAGCGTGAAGCCCCAGGCCCAGGACGCGAACAGCGTCAGCGCCAGGGTCACGATCACGGCCGCGCCGACGATGATCGCCTCGCGCCAGCCGATCGCGAACAGCACCAGCAGCACCACGGACGCCGTGGCGAAGCTGAGCTTGCTGATGAGCTTCTTGGCCTTGGCGTCAGCGGTCGCGCCATAGTCGCGGGTGATGGTGACTTCGACCCCATCGGGGATGAACAACCCCTTGAGCTGCTCGAAACGCTCGATCACATCGCTCGCCACCTCGACGGCATTGACGCCCGCCTGCTTGGCCACGGCGATGGTCACGGCCGGACGGGTCCAGCCGGCGGTGACGCCCGACTGTGTAGCGCCAGGACCAGCACCCATGAGCACATAGCTGTCCGGTTGTTCGGGACCACGTTCGAGTGTGGCGACATCGCGCAGATAGACCGGCCGCCCCTCATGCACTCCGACCACCAGCTCGCCGATCTCTTCGACCGAAGTGAGGAAGGTGCCGGCCTGGATCAGGATCTCCTGGTTGTCGGCGGTAACGCTCAGATCGTCGGCGATGCGGTTGCCGGCCTGGAGTGCGCGGCGCAGTCCGTCGAGATCCAGCCCATAGCCGGCGAGCTGCTCGGGCTGGAGCTGGACGCGCACCAGTTGCGCCGGCGCGCCGAGCGTATAGACATCGCGCGTGCCGGGAACACGCTTGATCTCCTGCTCCAGCGCATGGGCGACCTGACCGAGTTCGTAAGCGCCGACCGCGTCGTCCTCAGACCAGAGCGTCGCCGTCAGGATGGGCACATCGTCGATGCCCATGGGTTTGACGATCGGCGTGCCCACGCCCAGGTTCGGCGGCAGCCAGTCCTGATTGGACAGGACCTTGCTGAAGAGGCGAACGACGGCCTCGGTGTTGTCCTCGCCGACCTCATACTGGACCGTGATCACGGCCAGACCCGGTCGCGAGACCGAATAGACGTGCTCGACGCCCTTGATCTCGGAGAAGACCTGCTCGGCTGGACCGGCCACCAGATGTTCGATCTCGGTCGCCGAGGCTCCGGGAAAGGGGATGAAGACATCGGCGAAGGTGACATCGATCTGCGGCTCTTCCTCACGCGGCGTCACCAGCACCGCGAACAGCCCCAGCAGCAGCCCGAGCAGCGCCAGCAGCGGCGTGATCTCGGTGGCCTGGAAGCGGGCGGCGATCCGGCCCGACAGGCCCAGTCGTTCAGTCGTGGCCGGCTCAGTCATGGCGCTGTTCCTCGCCCTCGACATGGCGCACCGGCGTCTGACTCTTGAGCCGCGCACCGGCCGCGATCGGATCGAGCGCCACCGGCTCGCCCTCGCTCAGACCGGCCAGCACCACATAGGCGTCATCGAGCGCCCGGCCGAGCCGGATCTGACGGAAATGGAGGTGATCGCCCTCCCCGACCACATAGATCCCCGTGACCTCGGAACGCTGAACCACGGCCGACTTGGGCACCGTGAGTTCGGACTTCTCACCGACCACGAAGCTGGTCTTGACGTACATGCCGGGAAAGAGCGCCCGGTCGCTGGCTCCGGCGCTCGGCGGCAGCTCGACGCGCACTTTGAAGGTATTGGAGCCGGGATCGGCAAAGGGAAAGATGGTCAACCGGCCGGATTCGACGCGCGTCCCGTCAGGCAGGTAGACCCAGGCGCGGCGTGAGGCATCCGTATCGCCGCGCACGGCTGGAATCACGCTCTGAGGCACGTCGACCGCCACCCGCAGCGCATCAAGGGAGATCCCGCTCATGATCGGCGTGCCCGGACTGACGATCTCGCCGCGTTCGACATGGCGCTGGATGACGATGCCTGAATAGGGAGCGCGGACCTCGGTATGGGCCAGTTGCTCCTGAGCGGCTTCCAGACGTGCCGTGGCCGCTTCCAGCTCGGCCTTGGCGCTGTCGAGATCGGCGCGCGCCTTGTCCATCGCGGATTCCGAGACGTTCTTGGTGCGATAGAGACCGGCGACCCGGTCGTGCTCCTCCTGGGCCTGACGCAAACGGGCGCTGGCGGCCTTGAGATCCGCCGCCGCCTGACTGACACGGGTGCGATGTTCGGTGTCCTTGATCCGCGCCAGCAACGCGCCCTTCTCTACGAAGTCGTCGACATCGTAGAGGATCTCCTGGATCTGGCCCTGAGTCTGAGCCGAGACGGTGCTGCGGTTGACGGCCTCGATGATGCCGTCGAGCCGGTACTCGCGCGGCAGCGTGCGGAACTCAGCCGGCGCCGTGCTCAGTGGTGGCGGATCAGTCTGATCCGCGAATGCGGACATCGGCGTCAGGACGAAGCAGGCCAACAGCAGAGTCGGTCTCATCGAACGCATTTCGATCACTCCTTGCATTAGATTTTTCTAATATTGCGTGGTTGACCGCCTTTTCAATGCCAGTATTGCGCGCTTGCCGCGAACCAGGGGCTGGAGCGTGGTTCGCGTTGCACCGGACGCGGGTTTGCGGTTCAAATTGGAGCCTTTTTTAACCCATGATGAGGATAGCCCAGTGAAGCCAGGATCCGAGGATCTGATTCCAATCGATCATGTCAAGACGCTCGATGGGCTATTCCTGCAACGCATCAAGCGCTCACCCGAGCGCGTGGCCTATCGCTATTTCGAGCGCGATCAGGGCTGGCGCGCGCTGACCTGGCGCGAGATGGGCGACTCGGTGGCACGCTGGCGTCAGGCGCTCGCCGGGGAGTCTCTGGAGACCGGCGATCGGGTGGCGATGCTGCTGCGCAACGGCCCGGAGTGGATCATGTTCGATCAGGCCGCCTTCGCGCTGGGTCTGGTCACGGTCCCGCTCTATACCGACGATCGCGCAGACAACGCCGCCTACATCCTCGACGACGCGGCGGTCAAGGTGTTGCTGATCCAGGACGCGGGACGCTGGAAGCGGTTGGCCGAGGCCATCGGCGACTCACCCTGGCCGCAACGGGTGATCATCCTCGAATCGAGTCCGGCCGCCCATGCGCTGGCCGCGTGCGACAGTCGCGTGCGGGTCGCCGAGTCCTGGCTGCCGGACAGCGCCCCGTCCTTGACCCAGCGCAACGGCGAGCCGCGCGATCTGGCGACCATCGTCTATACCTCGGGCACCACAGGACGGCCCAAGGGCGTCATGCTCAGTCATCATAACATTCTGAGTAACGCCCACGCCGTGCTCACGCTCGTCGATGTCTACGGTGAGGATCTGTTTCTGTCCTTCCTGCCGCTGTCGCACATGCTCGAACGCACCGGCGGCTACTACCTGCCGATGATGGCGGGGTCGACCGTGGCCTATGCGCGTTCGGTGGCGCAACTGGCCGAGGATCTCAAGGCCATCCGCCCGACGATCATCATCGCCGTGCCGCGCGTCTTCGAGCGTGTCTACGGCCGGATCGCCGATCAGCTCCAGACCCGACCGGCTCCGGTGCGCTGGCTGTTCCATCTGGCGGTTGCGGTCGGCTGGCGGGACTTTCTGCACGAACAGGGACGCGCCGGCCGGCATCCGAGCCTGCTGCTGCGGCCCCTCCTCAAACGCAAGGTCGGCGACCCCGTGCTCCAGAAACTCGGCGGCCGGTTGCGGGTGGCCGTCAGTGGCGGCGCGGCTCTGCCGACCGACGTGGCGCGCACCTTCATCGGGCTGGGTCTGCCGCTGATTCAGGGCTATGGCCTGACCGAGACCAGCCCGGTGGTCAGCTTCAATCCGCTCGACGACAACATCCCCGAGAGCGTCGGGGTGCCGATCCGGGGTATCCAGGTGCGCATCGGCGACAACGACGAATTGCTCATCAAGGGCGAGAACGTGATGCAGGGCTACTGGAACAACCATGCCGCAACCGCCGGAGTCTTGAATCACGACGGCTGGCTGCACACGGGCGACCAGGCGCGGATCCAGGGTGATCACATCTTCATCACCGGGCGCATCAAGGACATCCTGGTGCTCTCCAACGGCGAGAAGGTGCCGCCGGCCGACCTCGAGATGGCCATCGGGCTGGACCCGCTGTTCGATCAGGTCATGGTCGTGGGCGAGGGGCAGTCCTATCTCGGCGCGCTCCTGGTGCTCAATGCCGATCTCTGGCCGGGCGTCGCCCATGAGCATGGACTCGACCCCAATCTGGTGGAGAGTCTGAACGATGCCCACTTGCACAAAAACATCATCAAGCGGATTCGTCTGGCGTTGAGTGACTTCCCCGGCTATGCCAAGATCCGGCGTGTCACCCTGACCCTGGAACCCTGGTCGATCGAGAATGGTATGTTGACGCCAACCCTGAAGATCAAGCGCAACCGGATCATCGAGCACCATGCCGCCGCCATCCAGTCCATGTATGGCTGTGACGCTTGAGACTTGCCAAGAGGATGACGCGGCCCTAAACTAGCCGACCTGCTGCGGGTGTAGTTCAATGGTAGAACAGGAGCTTCCCAAGCTTCTAACGTGGGTTCGATTCCCATCACCCGCTCCAATCCGCTCTCGCTCGAATCCTTGCTCCGAGCGCTTCCGATCCTCCCTGACCGTCCCCGTTCGCGATTGCCCATGACCCCGTCACCGGAGGAGTTTGCGTCCAGCGTGCTGGACTGGTTCGACCAGCACGGTCGCCATGACCTGCCCTGGCAGCGCGATCCCACCCCCTATCGGGTCTGGGTCTCCGAGATCATGCTGCAACAGACACAGGTCAGCGTGGTCATCCCCTATTTCGAGCGCTTCATGGCGTCCTTTCCGACGCTCGCAGATCTGGCGGCGGCTGAACTCGATGCCGTGCTGGCGCACTGGTCGGGGCTGGGCTACTACGCTCGCGGGCGCAATCTGCATCGCGCCGCCGTGCTGATCCGGGAACGGCATGGCGGTGTCTTTCCCGAGGACTTCGCGGCGGTCGAGAGCTTGCCGGGCATCGGGCGCTCGACGGCCGGAGCCATCCTGTCGCTGGCGTGCGGGCAGCGCCATCCGATCCTCGACGGCAACGTCAAGCGGGTTCTGGCGCGCGTCTTCGGCGTCGACGGCTGGCCAGGACAGCGTGCGGTGCTGGCCGAGCTCTGGCGGCTCGCCGAGTGCTGTACGCCTCAGACACGGGCGGGTTCCTACAATCAGGGGATGATGGATCTCGGAGCCACGCTCTGCACCCGCACGCGACCGGATTGTGCGCGTTGTCCGCTCGCCGGACGCTGTGTCGCTCAGAGACAGGGACGACAGCGCGAGCTGCCGGCACCGCGTCCGCGCCAGGAACTCCCGACGCGCGCGACCACCCTGCTCGCCATTTTCAATCCGGCCGGCGAGATCCTGCTCGAACGCCGTCCGCCGTCCGGCATATGGGGCGGGCTCTGGAGTCTGCCCGAGACCGGCGTTCCTGCCTCGGACAGCGCGTCGATCGCCGATTGGTGCCAGGATCGGTTCGGCTTTCGGCCCGAACGGGTTGAAAGGCTCGCCGAGCGCCGTCATACCTTCAGCCACTACCACCTCAGGATCGAGCTGGCCCGAATCGCGTTGAGCGCCTATCCGGCACGGGTTCAGGACGGCCTGGGCTACCGCTGGAGCGCGCCGCAAACGATTGACGATCTTGGTCTGCCTGCTCCGATTGCTCGGATCCTCGTCGACCTGAGCCTGTGACGCGCATCCGGCGCGCGTGTTCGCCGAATGTCCCGGGACTGACCGACCAACGCTATGGAGTGACTGCTGATGAGCCGTACCGTCCACTGCATCAAACTCGGTCGCGAGGCCGAGGGACTCGACCGCCCCACCTACCCCGGCGAACTGGGCCGACGTATCTTCGAGCAGATCTCCAAGTCCGCCTGGCAGGACTGGCTGCGTCATCAGACCATGCTCATCAACGAGAACCGCCTCAGCCCCATGGACCCCAAGGCGCGCCGGTTCCTCGAAGAACAGATGGAGCACTATTTCTTCGGCGAGGGGGCCGAGACGCCGGCTGGGTATACGCCGCCCTCGGCTTGAGGGCATCCGGTTTGGCCTGCGGCGCGTTGCGGTGCATTTTTCCGATCCGGCAGTTGACAACCCGATTCTAGATGGGTTTAATACGCAGCTCGACCGGCAGCGTCATGCAAACGGTCGAAATCTTAAGCCTAGGTAGCTCAGTTGGTAGAGCAGCGGATTGAAAATCCGCGTGTCGGTGGTTCGATTCCGCCCCTGGGCACCAACTTCTAGAAGCCGGTTCGGTCCATGACCAACCGGCTTTTTGCTGTGCTCAGACCAAGGTTCCCGCCACCTTCGACGCTCGCCTCGATCTCATCACCGCTCTTCGGAATCTCGGGAAAGCGCGTCGTCTTGCGATTATCATTGGCCCTCCGGTTTCCCCACCAACGAAGCAGTAGCGCCCCATCCGCCAAAGGGGCTGCGGAGGACTCATGCAGAACGACCGTATCATCGCCTTCGTCATGGCCGGTGGCCAAGGCTCCCGGCTCCAGCCGTTGACCACCGGACGCTCCAAGCCCTCGGTGCCCTTCGGCTCGCGCTACCGGATCGTCGATTTCGTGCTCAGCAATCTGGTCAACTCCCAGATCCAGACCATCTATCTGCTGGTGCAGTACAAGTCGCAGTCGCTCATCGAACACGTCCGCAAGGCCTGGACCATCTCGCCACTGCTCCAGAATCAGTTCGTCACCGTGGTGCCGCCGCAGATGATGTCGGGCGAGCACTGGTTCCAGGGCACCGCCGACGCGGTCAACCAGAACATCAATCTGATCGAGGAACATCGCCCGGGGCTGGTCGCCGTCTTCGGTGCCGACCACATCTATCGCATGGACATCCGTCAGATGATCGATTTCCATCGCGCGCGTCAGGCCGATGTCACCATCGCTGCCCTGCCCGTACCGCTGCATGAGGCTTCGAGCTTCGGTGTGATCGCCGCCGACGGGGACGGACGCATCCAGGGGTTCGAGGAAAAGCCGGCCAATCCGACGCCCATGCCATCGAACCCGGAGATGGCCTTTGCCTCGATGGGCAACTACATCTTCAGCACCGAGGTGCTGCTCCAGGCCCTGCACGAGACCCAGCAGGCCGGCGAGACCGATTTCGGTCAGCACGTTCTGCCGCGCCTGCTGCGCACCCATCGGCTCTTTGCCTACGACTTCGCCACCAACCGCATCCCTGGTGTCCAACCCTATGAGACCCCGGTCTACTGGCGCGACGTGGGCAACCTGGATGCCTATTTCGACGCCCATCACGACGTGCTCGGCGCCGAGCCGATGTTCGACGTCTTCAATCCGGAATGGCCGATCTATTCGAGCGGCTATCAGGGTCCGGTGGCGCGCGTACTCGGCGGCCAGATCGAGAACACCCTGCTCGGTGCGGCGACCATCATCCATAAGGGCGCACGTATCCAGAACTCCATCATCCGGCGCGAGGCGGTGATCGAGGAGGATGTGGTGCTGGAGGACTGCATCATCATGGACTATGTGCGCGTCAGCCGGGGGGCGCGTCTGCGCCGGGTGATCGTCGACCGCCACAACGTCATCGCGCCGGGCGACGAGATCGGCTTCGACCGCGCACGCGATGCCGAGCGCTTCCATGTCAGCCCAGGCGGCGTGACCGTCATCCCTCAGGGACAGGTCGGCTATTTCGCGCGTGACATTCGCGGCTCGGGTCGGCGCGGCTATTCGGAATAGTCAGCCGCCCCGGATCTCCACCGGGGTGCCGTTCGGCGTCTGCTCGAAGAGCTCGATCAGATCCAGGTTACGCATGCGGATACAGCCATGCGAGCGCGGCACCCCCATGGGTTCGGAATCCGGGCAGCCGTGGATGTAGATGAAACGCCGCAGGGTGTCGACCGATCCGCCGCGATTGCGGCCCGGCTCGCAGCCGGTGAGCCAGAGGATGCGGGTCAGGATCCAGTCGCGCTCGGGATGGGCGGCGGCCAGCGCGGCGTCATGGATCTCGCCGGTCGGACGCCGTCCGCGAAAGACGGTTCCGACCGGACAGCCGTCGCCGATGCGCAGACGCACGCGATGCAACCCGCGCGGTGTGCAGCCGCTGCCGTAGTCCTCTCCGACGCCGTTTGCCCCGGTCGAAACCGGATACCGGCGCACGGGCCGTGCGTCGATGAAGAGCGTCAGGCGCTGGGCGTCGATATCGACCACGAGTCGCCGGTCCATCACGGTAGCCGTCTCAGCCGGGTCTGATGGAACATCTGAGGGTCGACAGGCTTGTCGATGGGGTCGTTCACTATTGTTCACGCCAGACGGAAAAGACTTTTTCAAGTCTAGGAGTATAGGGATATACCGATCATCAATGCTACTGAACGGCGTCCGGTTCTAACGACGAGCCCGGTGTCATTCGGGTCGGCTCAGGCTGAATCGGCATCCACGAACCAGCCACCACGAATCTGATTGCGCCCCGCGTGTTTGGCACGATAGAGGAACTGATCGGCCATCCGCAATGCCGCCTCGGGTGTGTTCGACGGCGAAGCGTTGATCACGGTGACGCCGATACTCAGGGTCATGATGCCCGCCGTGCCCGGGTCCGGATGCGGGATGGCCAGCTCCTCGACCGCCGCGCGCATCGACTCGGCCCGTTCGAGCGCTCCGCCCAGATCGCACTCGGGCAACAGACAGACGAATTCCTCGCCGCCGTAACGGGCTACGATGTCGTAGGGGCGGCGCATATGGGTCTGGAGCGTGGCGGCGATGCGTTTCAAGCACACGTCACCCGCGAGATGACCGAGACGATCGTTATAGGCCTTGAAATGGTCGATATCGATCATGAGCAGTGCCAAAGGCTGATGATGGCGCTGCGCATGCGGCCACTCAGCGCGTAGCCGTTCATCGAAACAACGCCGGTTGGCCAGACCGGTGAGACCGTCATGATCGGCGCGATGCCGGATGGAAATGAAACCCCGCTCGGCTTCCAGCAGTGCCTCGCCGATGGATTCGACCTCCCGAAAAGGAATGACGGGGAGTTCGATGGGCCGTCCGGCCAGCAGGCTACGCGCAGCGATGTCCAGATGCCGTATCGAGCACAGGATGCCACGGGTCAGGCGCAGCGCAAAGAACAGACCCAGGACGAAAGCGAGCACGATGGTGCCGACGATCCAGAACGCCGAATTCAGGACATCGTTCATCATCAGACTCTTGGGCGCTCCGACCGCCACCGTCCAGCCGTACAAGGGAGACTGGACGATGGAGGCGATCACTGGGGTGCCATCGTTGGTCCGGGTGTCCAGCGACCCCTGACGTCCGGATCGGATGAAATCGAGCAGAGGCCTCTGCGCCATGGTTCCAATGAAGGGCTCGGGGGTGTGCGAGCGCGAGACGATGACGCCCCGGCTGTCGAGGACGGTCACTGTCCAGCCGTCGGGGAAGTACTGATCGTTCAGGAGTCGCTGGAAGGGCTCGGTCGTCATGCCGCTGGCCAGCACTGCAACGATGGTCCCGGCCCGTTGAACAGGTACCCCCAGCGCCACCATGTACAACCCCGTGCGTTCACTGAGAAAGACGTCCGTGAGCACCGTCTCGCCATGCGTCAGGACACCGGCCAACTGGGGCGGATTGCCGCGTTCCGGCAGCGCCGCCCCGAGATGAGTATGGGTGTTGAGGAGCTGGCGCAGCTCGGCATCCAGCAGCACCAGGTTCAGCACCCCCATGGGCGCCACGGCGGCCTCGGCCTCGCGATGGAACGTCGCGAGATCGCCGTTCTGGAGTCCGCGCGAGGTCGCCAGCACCTTCAGCCCGGTCTCGATGCCGGCGAGTTCGCGATCGAGATCGGCCATGACCTTGCGTGCCAGCAGGGCGGTGCTCTCGGTCGTCCGCGCGCGACGTTCGAGAAAATCCTGGCGGATGAACTCGATGGCCCCAAGCGCGGCCGGCAGGATGCACAGTCCCACGAGCATGAACAGACGGGTCCGCAGCGAATGACGCTTGCCGATCCCGCGCTTCATGGTCAGAAGACCCAGGCTATCAAAAGGGTCAGGATGAGAAAGAAGGCGAAGAAGGCACCGAGCATGAATTGCAGCTCACCGAGCAGCCCATCACCGGCCACGAGCGCAAAGAAGGCGATGAGCGCCACGGTCAGACCAAAGCCCCAGGGCACGGATTCCCGGATTCCCAGCCCTTCGTTGAGGGTGCCGACGATGGGTGTGGCGGCCGGAAGCAGGAACACGACCAGGAGCGCCAGCACCAGGACGGCGATCAGGACGACCACCGCCAGCCGCGTGAGATCCCCGCGATGACGGGCGCCCATGACGTTCAGCCCCCGGAGGTGGGCTGCGCCTTGATCAGTTCACGGATCTGGCCCGGATCGGGCAGACCGCACACCATCAGCTCGGGTGTGTCGCCGGCGGTGTAGAGGGTGATGTCGCCGGCATTCATGATGCGCTGAAAGAGCGTCTGCGTGACCCGGACCGTGCGCACCGAAGCCATGTTGATCTCGGTGTACTGCTTGCTGAGCAGGCCATGGGTCCAGAGAATTTCGTCGGGCGTGATCTCGAGATGATCGGTGCGGGCCGTGACCCACCAGATCAGGAGTTGGAGCGTGGCAAAGGCGAAGATACCGATACCGATCATCTGGAGTGTCCGGCCATCGACCTGAACCGACTGGCGGAACTCCGGCGGCACGATCTGATCACCGACCAGCGCGACCAGAATCCCGCCCAGCATCAGCAGGATCGCCAGAAGCGTCCCGAACGGACGAGAACGTAGCAGCGAGGGATGGGCGTCGTAGAGGATTTCAGGCATCGGAACACACTCCTTGGGCTTCAGACCACGCCGAGCTCGATCTACAAGTGTGGTCTCTCAGGACTGAGACCAAGCGATCATCGACGCCGCTCGACCCGGATGGGACTCAGCGGGCACGGTTCGAAAGCGATATGGGGTTGGATACGGATGACTCGGACTGGGCGAGCACCAAGCGATACTAGCAGCAAGCCTCGGGAATCAGAAGGCGATCCACCCGTGATCGGCCGTCGTCTGACGGAACCTTCGTATCCACGGTGTTTGCGCATTCTCTGCACCTGGAGTGCGGATTGACTCCCTATTCTGAGACACGTCGGAGCCAAGTGGCTCCAATATCCGGCAACTCGGATCGAACGAGCTGCTCCCAAGCCCAGGAACGAGGAATCTCAATCATGAACGCTCAACTGACGCCATCCTTCACCCGCACCAGCGCCGCGCTGGCTCTGATCCTGGGTGCCGCACTCATCGGCGCCACGACGGCTCAGGCCCAACCTGGAATGGGCGGGCCTGGTGGACCGGCCATGGACATCGGTTCCAAGGTCGAATACATGACCAAACAACTCGACCTGACCCCGGAGCAGCAGGAACAGGTACGTGCCATCCTGGAGAAGACGCGCCAGGAACAGATGCGTCTGCGCCAGGAGAACCGCGCCCAGATCGACGCGCTGCTGACCGAGGAGCAGAAGGCCAAACGCACCGAGCGCCAGCTCAAGGCGGTGAACCGTCAGGTCGAGCGTCTGACCGACCGGCTCGACCTGACCGACGAGCAGGCCGACCAGCTCAAGGCGCTCTTCACCGAGCAGCGCCAGAGCCGTGCTCTGAGCCGCGACCAGATGCATGAGCGGATGGCCGCCATCCTGACCGCCGATCAGCTCGCCGAGTTCGAGCAGGGACGCGGACGCGGCCCAGGTGGGCACGGCCGAGGCGGTTGCCCCGGCTACTGATCAGACCTCAAGCCGTCGGCTCACGCCGGCGGCGATCGCGATTGCTCTTGAGTCGAAACAGCGTCCAGACCGGCCCGGAGACGGCATAGGTCAGGGCCATCAGGAACAGCACCAGTGGCGGATGGATGAAGATGACGGCGAAGCCGAGCATCATCGCCACCGCCAGCAGAAAGGGCACGCGCCCCTGCAAATTGATCTGCTTGAAGCTGAAGTAACGGAAGTTGCTCACCATCAGGAGTCCGGCACCGGCGGTCAGGAAGGCCGCCAGCCAGGACACGTCCTGCCCCGAGATGCCGAATTCCTGCGCCGTCCAGATGCCCATCGCGATGATGGCCGCCGCCGGCGGGCTGGCCAGCCCCTGGAAATAGCGCTTGTCGGCGGTGCCGACCTGGGTGTTGAAGCGCGCCAGCCGCAGCGCCGCCGCCGCCGTGAAGATGAAAGCCGCCAGCCAGCCGACCTTGCCCAGCTCGCCGAGCGCCCAGTGATAGGCGACCAGCGCCGGAGCCACCCCGAAGGCGACCATGTCTGAGAGGCTGTCGTATTCAGCGCCGAAGGCGCTCTGCGTATTGGTCAGACGCGCGATGCGCCCGTCGAAGCCGTCGAGGAACTGGGCCGAGAGGATGGCGATCGCCGCGGCTTCGAAGCGACCCTGCGTGGCCGAGAGCACGGCGTAGAAGCCAGCGAAGAGCGCGGCAGTCGTGAACAGATTGGGCAGCAGATAGATGCCGCGACGGGTTTTGCGTGGAGCCTGGGTTTCGTCCATAGTATGGGTGTCGGTTAGCGAAGAAATCGTGGGAGACATGATAGCAAGCGTGGTCTTCCAACCCCCTTCGGAATAGGGTCGAGCCTATGACACAGCCGCCTGCCAGACCGCCACTGCCCAGCGACGACAAGCGCTGGAAGCTCGTCAATGCCACCATGCGCCGCAACGGTTATGCCGGTCATGCGCTGATCGAGACCCTGCACAGCGTCCAGGACGCCTTCGGCTATCTCGACGAGACCTCGCTGCGCTTCGTCGCCGCCTCGCTCGACCTGCCCGTGAGCAAGGTCTTCGGCGTGGCGACCTTCTACCACATCTTCATGCTCAAACCGAAGGGTCGGCACACCTGCGTGGTCTGCACCGGCACGGCCTGCTACATCAAGGGCGCGGGCGGCCTGATCGAGGGACTCCAGGAGCACTACGGCATCGATCCCGGCGAGACCACCGGAGACGACCGGCTCTCGCTGCTCACCGCGCGCTGTGTCGGCGCCTGCGGACTGGCCCCGGCCGTGGTCGTCGACGGCGAGGTGCTGGGCAAGCAGGCCACGGATACCCTGGTCGCCACGCTGGAGGAGTTGAGCTGACATGCATCTCGAAGACCTGGCCGAACAGGCCGCCCAGTATCGCAACGAGGACGCGCACATCGAGCGCGAGGTGCGCGTCTGTGTCGCGGCCAGCTGTCAGTCCTCCGGCTCGCTGCCGGTGCTGGAGGCACTCAAGTCCGCCTGTGATACCCAGGGCGCCGGCTCATGCAAGGTCAAGGGCGTCGGCTGCATGGGGCTGTGCTCGGCCGGGCCGCTGGTGGCCGTGGCCGACAAGGATTGCGCGCTGAACGAATCCGTGCTCTATCGCGATGTCACTCCGGACGATGCGCCCGACATCATGGCCAGCGTCTGCAGCACGCCGGTCGAGCGCCTGCGCTGTCCGACCGATCAGCCCTTCTTCAGCCGCCAGCAGCGCATCGTGCTGGAGCACTCGGGCCTGATCGACCCCGACAGTCTGCGCGGCTATATCGCCGTCGGCGGCTATGCGGCGCTCGTCCGGGCGCTCACCGAGATGACGCCCGCCGACGTGCTGCGCGAGGTCACGACCAGCGGGTTGCGCGGACGCGGCGGCGGCGGTTATCCGACCGGACTCAAGTGGTCGACCATCGCCAAGATGCCGCCCGGTCAGAAATATGTCGTCTGCAACGCCGACGAGGGCGATCCGGGCGCCTTCATGGATCGCGCGGTGCTGGAATCCGACCCGCATCGCGTGCTCGAAGGCATGGCGATCGCCGCTTATGCCGTCGGTGCGAGCAAGGGCTATGTCTATGTGCGTGCCGAGTATCCGCTGGCCGTCGAGCGGCTGGAGACGGCCATCCGCAAGGCCAAGCGTGCCGGCTTCCTCGGCGCCAAGGTCGCCGACACCCAGTTCGCCTTCGAGGTCGAGATCCGGCTCGGCGCCGGGGCCTTCGTCTGCGGCGAGGAAACCGCGCTCATGGCCTCGATCGAAGGCTTGCGCGGCCAGCCGCGTCCGCGTCCGCCCTACCCGGCCGAGTCCGGTCTCTGGGGCTGTCCGACGCTCATCAACAATGTCGAGACCTTCGCCAACATCGCGCCCATCATCCGCGAGGGCGGCGACTGGTTCGCCGCGATCGGCACCGAGGGCTCCAAGGGCACCAAGGTCTTCGCACTCGCCGGCAAGATCAAGAATACCGGCCTGATCGAGGTGCCCATGGGTACGTCGCTGCGCGACATCATCGAGGTCATCGGCGGCGGCATCCCGGACGGGCGTGCGTTCAAGGCGGTGCAGACCGGCGGCCCTTCGGGCGGCTGCATCCCCGAGGCGCATCTCGACATCCCGGTCGACTACGACAGCCTCAAGACGCTCGGCACCATCATGGGTTCGGGCGGCCTGATCGTGATGGACGAGACCTCGTGCATGGTCGACGTGGCGCGCTTCTTCATGGAGTTCTGCATGAGCGAGTCGTGCGGCAAGTGCATCCCCTGCCGCGCCGGCACCTGGCAGATGCACGCCCTCCTCGACACGCTCACCAAGGGCCGGGGCACGCGCGCCGATCTGGCGCTGCTGGAGGATCTGTGCGACGTGGTGCGCGCGACCAGTCTCTGCGGACTCGGCCAGACCGCGCCCAATCCGGTGCTGAGCACGCTCAGATATTTCCGAGACGAGTACGAAGCCAAGCTGCTGGGAGACGCCTAGCACTGCCCGAGGAGCCGAACCATGCCCCTACCCACGCCCCAGCCGAACGTGCGCGTCGTCACGCTCCGCATCGACGATCGGGATCTCTCGGCGCGTGAGGACGAGACCCTGATCGAGGTCTGTCGCGAGAACCGGATTCCGATCCCCAGCCTCTGTCATCTCGACGGACTCTCGGTCTGGGGCGGCTGCCGGCTGTGCATGGTCGAGATCGCCGGTCAGGGCCGGCTGGTCGCCGCCTGCTCCACCCGCGTCGCCGAAGGCATGACGGTCCAGACCGATACCGAACGGCTCAGACACTATCGACGCACCATCGTCGAGCTGCTGTTCGCCGAGCGCAACCACGTCTGCTCGGTGTGCGTCTCCAATGGTCACTGCGAATTGCAGTCGCTCGCCCAGCGCTGCGGCGTCGATCATGTGCGCCTGCCCTACCGTCAGGCGCCCTACCCGGTCGACAGCTCGCACGAGATGTTCCGGCTCGACCACAACCGCTGCATCCTCTGCACCCGCTGCGTGCGGGTCTGCGATGAGATCGAGGGCGCCCATACCTGGGACGTCATGGGGCGCGGCAGCGACTGTCGCGTCATCACCGACATGGCTCGTCCCTGGGGCGAGAGCGAGACCTGCACCAGCTGCGGCAAGTGCGTGCAGGTCTGCCCGACCGGCGCCCTGGTCAAGCAGGGCACCTCGGCGGGCGAGATGGTCAAGGATCAACACTTCCTGCCGATCCTGGCACGGCGGAGGCACGCGCGATGAGCACTCAACCCAAGATCACGGTCGCCACCGCCTGGCTCGACGGCTGTTCGGGCTGTCACATGTCCTTCCTGGATCTCGACGAGCGTCTGATCGAACTCGTCGAGCACGTCGAGATCGTCTATAGCCCCCTGGTCGATACGAAGGAACTGCCCGCGCGGGTCGATGTCGGCATCCTGGAAGGCTCGATCAGCTCCGAAGACGATCTGGAGAAGGCGCGGCTGTTTCGCGAGCGCTGCACGCGGCTCGTCAGCCTGGGCGACTGCGCCGTCACCGGCAATGTCCCGGCCATGCGCAATCACTTCAAGCTCGCCGATGTGTTTGATCGCGCCTATCGCGAGAACGTCACGCTCCAGCCGCAGATCCCGACCCGCCGCGTCCCGGCCCTGCTGACGCCGGTCAAGCCTGTTCACGGTGAGGTCAAGGTCGATGTCTTCGTGCCCGGTTGTCCGCCGAGCGCCGATGCGATCTGGTACGTTCTGAGCGAGCTGATCGCGGGGCGGATGCCTGACCCCAACGCCGTCACGCGCTTCGGCGCCTGATGCGTACTGCGATGATCCTTGCCGCTTCACGAGGGGATTTCACGCCATGAGCCGCACCATCACCATCGAGCCGGTCACTCGCATCGAGGGCCATGCCCGCATCACGCTCCAGCTCGGCGAGGACGGCCGGCTGGAGGACGCCCGCTTCCATCTCACCCAGTTTCGCGGCTTCGAGAAGTTCTGCGAGGGTCGGCCCTATCGCGAGATGCCGGCCCTGACCGCGCGCACCTGCGGCATCTGTCCGGTCAGTCACATCATCGCCTCCAACAAGGCGTGCGACCATCTGCTCGCGGTCGACATCCCGCCGACGGGCGAGAAGCTGCGGCGGGTCATGAATCTGGCACAGATCGTCCAGTCGCACGCGCTGTCGTTCTTCCATCTGTCCTCGCCGGATCTGCTGCTCGGCTGGGACTCGGACCCGGCCACGCGCAACATCTTCGGCGTGATGCGTCAGAACCCCGAGCTGGCGCGCGACGGCATCCGCCTGCGTCAGATCGGCCAGACCATCATCGAGACCCTAGGCGGCAAGAAGATCCATCCGACCTGGGTGGTGCCGGGCGGGGTGTCCGAGCCGCTGAGCGTCGAGAAGCGCGAGTCCATGCTCAGGCTGCTGCCCGAGGGGCTGGAGATCGCCAAGCGCACCTATGCCTTCTACAAGACGCTGGTACCCAAGTTCAAGGACGAGGCCACGCACTTCGGCACCCAGCCGACGCTGTTCCTGAGTCTGGTCACGCCCCAGGGCCACCTGGAGCACTATGACGGCGTGCTGCGTGTCAAGGACGCCCAGGGGCGGATTCTGGAGGATCAGGTGCCGCCCGAGGAGTACGGGCGCTTGATCGGCGAGGCGGTCGAGGACTTCAGCTACATGAAGTTCCCCTACTACAAGCCGCAGGGCTATCCGCAGGGGATCTATCGGGTCGGCCCCCTGGCACGGCTCAACAACGTCCAGGCGTGCGGCACGCCCTATGCCGACGTGGCGCTGGCCGAGTTCCACATGCTCCAGGACTCAGGCCCCATCGTCAGCAGTTTCCACTATCACTATGCGCGTCTGGTCGAGATCATCTACGGTCTGGAGATGATCGAGCGGCTGCTCAAGGATCCGGCGATCCTGGACACGCGGGTGCGCGCCCGCGCGCGCAGCAACCGTTACGAGGGCATCGGCGTCGCCGAGGCGCCGCGCGGGACGCTCATGCATCACTATCGCATCGACGACGATGGGCTCATCACCTGGCTCAATCTCGTCATCGCCACCGGGCACAACAATCTGGCCATGAATCAGTCGATCCGCGAGGTCGCCGAAGCCTATGTCGACGGCAACGCGATCGAGGAAGGGATGCTCAATCGGGTCGAGGCGGTGATTCGCTGCTACGACCCCTGCCTGTCCTGCGCCTCGCACGCCTTCGGTCAGATGCCGCTGGCGATCGAACTTCGGGATGCGGCGGGTCGGGTGGTCGACCGACTGACGCGCTGAGCCGGATTCTTGGACAAGACACTCATCATCGGCTACGGCAGCCCGATCCGGGGCGATGACGCCATCGGTCCGCTGGCGGTCGAGCGGCTGGTCGAGCGCGGCTTGCCGGCCGGTGTGGAGGCCATCGCGCGTCATGTGCTGACGGCAGAGCTGGTCACTGAGCTGGTGGGACGCGAGCGGGCGATCTTTCTCGACGCGGCGGCCGGTGGCGAGCCGGGCGCGGTACAGGTGCATCGTCTCGAACCCGATGCGGATGCACACTCGACGATGGCGCATTTTCTCGATCCGTCGGAATTGCTGGCCTGGTGTCGGCAGTTGTATGGACAGGCGCCGGAAGCCTATTTGATCACCGCGACGGGGGCCTGCTTCGATTATGCCCATTGCCAACTGAGTCCGGTCGCCGAGGCGGCGCTCGAACGGTTGCTGGAGCAGGTCGAGCGGGTTTGGGTGGGTTGATTGCTCCGTCAGGGCGTTTGGTATGGCCCAAGGAACCGCTCGCCATCGAAGTGAATCAGGTGGGACGGTGCTGTAGGCAAGAAGCCACAACGAAAAACCCATCGTTGTGCTTGGCCTTGTGTTATGTGTTACATGCTTCTGATCCAGTCAAAGCACGCCTTGAAAGTGGGCATCTGCTGCTCAATCTTGGCCGCACTCATGTCCCGTAACTGCTCTTCTTGCACGATAATGGAATCTTCGCCCTTGTCGTCGGCGCCGGTTACTTGCTCGATACAACCTTGAGGCCATACCCAGACGCCAACTTTTTTCATTGCGTCATGGCTGCCTTCGGCAATTGTCTTACCTTCTTCATCAGACGCGAAACAGGCCCAAATATCGGCTGCCCTCCATCCGGCTTGGTTGTCGCTCTGAGGCAGGCCATTATTATTAAGTGTAAATCCGTGGTCGGGCTGCAAATGAGCCAATATTCTTCTGGTATCAGCCATATCTTGCGCATTCCGGTCCAGTAGGCCGCCCTTGCGTGCGTGGGTGTATGCGAAATCCAAATCAGCCACAGCGCAGGCGCGAATACCCATCGCCGCCAGAACTAGCAGTGCCTTGGGAATATCCGCACAAGAACCTAGCGATACAAAGGCAATATGATCCAGTTCCGGTGCGTGTCCATACAGGCGCTCGTAAGCCAGCGGCAACAAGCGGCGATCCGTTTTGCCCTCGCAGAGCACTATTCGTTCGGCGAAATAAATTTCCGCCAAGTTGCTCAGCTCGAAAAAAGCGCGGGACTGACTTTCCGCGCCTTCGATAGCTTCATTGACAGCTTGTCGCAGAGGCTTTCGGACGGTCACGCCTTCGTTCGCGCTTTTTCTCACTATTACCGTGTCTGCAGCATTATCCCGGCTGAGCATCAGTGGAGAGTGAGTGGAAAAGACCACTTGAAAGCCTGTCTGAGCTAGGCTAGCCAGCGCCTGCCTTAATCGCCGCACCCCTTGCGGATGGAGATACAATTCAGGTTCGTCAATCAGTAGCAAGCGGCGAGAGGGGCTACCGCCTTCGCCCCGACGCATTCCCGCTAAATAGCGGATCAAGGCCATCTGGATGGCTCGCTGGGCACCAGCTCCCATCTGGTCAAACCGCCGCCGGTCACCTGTCGTTTTGTCAGTGACATGTAAGTCACCGGCCTTGAAGAACTCCTTTACATCGACGACCTGCAAATCAAGATCAAGCGAAAGGCCTGGAAAAAAGTGCTCTAGAGCACCGCTGGCGTCGGCATCAAACTGTTGCAAATGGTCTGAGCGATGATCGCCTTCTGCTGTCAGGACGTTACGGATAGTATCAAGGGCAGTATTTAATTCTGCATGCGCCTCAAGCAACGGCCCCATGATTTCGTCGAGAAGGCTCTTGATGGTCGTGCCAGCCTTGGCTTTGCCTAAATCTTCCCCAATATCGTGCATAGCTTGCACAAGTAAAGGCTCTGGCAGCAAAGCGGAGACTGCTTGGGGGAGACCAGTGGGGTAATCACGCCAGTGTCCCGGTTCACCATCTTCCTGGCACTGCTCAACATCCCATACCTCTTTGATGAGCTTTTTGGTGATGGCTCCCGTTGCTGAGGCCCGAATCCACAAGCGGCCATCACGACAATAGGGCGTTATTGCCTTTCGATGTTTTTCTTCGGGAATACGGCCGAGTACTTCATTAGTGATGCCGTCAATACAAGCAATCACTTCTACCATCTGCCCCGGATCATGAAAATCCTTGACAGAAAGTGCGGCCGGTTTCAGAACCCAGCTGAGGGCCTGGAGAATGGATGACTTACCGGTGTTGTTCTGGCCAACCAAAGGAGTATAGCTCTCCAGTGGCAACGAGACATCTTTGCAAGCACGAAAGTTCTTGATCCGAATGTGACTAAGGCGATGCATTTGAAGTCCTTTTATTTTTCTTATAAAACTGAAAAACAGCGCAGTTTATCATCACACATAAGAGTGTATCCAGACAGTGGCCAGAAATCTGAGCCTCAGTACAGTGCGAAAATCTCACGCTTAGCTTAAGCGATTGATTTTTCTGCATCATGTTATTTGCGGCGCAATTCGCCCGAAAAACCCGGCCCAGCCGGGGCTTGCAGTCGGTTTGAGCGTCGCTGTCGATGGGGCATGGCCACGCTCAGCCCGATTGACGAGAAGCCTCATCAAGGGCGAGCGACTCACCCGCCCATCGACCGCCCGACCTGTTCCGCCGTACTGTGCCGATAGTGCTGCTCCAGACAACGAATTTTCATCACCGTCTCATCGGAGAGCCGCGCCAGACGCTCGGAGAGGATGAGATCGGCCTGGACACGATCCCCCACGATGACGTGCCGCAGGACATCACCGGCACACTGGTGGAACTGGGCGTGCTTGGTCCGCAAGGTCTCATAGTCGGCCGCCGACTGGAACTGACGACCTGCGCCATAGATCCAGAGCCCAAGCGCACATTTGTCGTCACAGGAAACGACCTCCGGATCCTGCGGCTCACTGCGCCCCTCGATGACGCGACGCAACTTCTTCGACCATTGTTTGTGTGCGTACACGAAATCATCGAAATTGATCGTGCCCTCATCAGCCGTGTCGAGTCCTTCATGCGCCAGACGCATCGGGTCCAACTTGAAGATGGACACCATCCTGTTCAGCGCCACGGCCTGCTCTTGCAGGCTCTCGGCAGCGGCTGCCGCCTGCTCGACCAAGGCGGCATTGCGCTGTGTCGTCTCGTCCATCTGGGTGATCGCCTGATTGACTTGCTCGATGCCCGTTTTCTGCTCGCGGCTCGCCTCGGCAATTCCGTTCATCAAGTTCACGACCTGCCGGAAAGAGCCGACGACGCCGTCCATGCTCGCACCGGTTTCAGCGACCAGTCCGGCGCCGTCGTCCACTTGGCGGACGGAATCGGCGATCAAAGACTTGATCTCCTTCGCCGCCTGGGCGCTGCGCTGAGCCAGTCCCCTGACCTCGGCGGCGACGACCGCGAAGCCGCGCCCCTGTTCACCGGCCCGCGCCGCTTCCACGGCGGCGTTCAGCGCCAGGATATTGGTCTGGAACGCAATGCTGTCGATGACCCCCACGATGTCCGAGATCTGCTTGCTCGACTCCTGGATCCGCCCCATGGTTTCGACGACGCGCGCGACGAGCGCACCGCCCGAAGCGACCTGCTCGTTCGCACGCTGCGCGAGTTCAAGCGCCGCATCGGCATTGCGCGCATTCTGCTGGATGGTCACGTTGAAGTGATGCATCGCGCTGGCGGTTTGCTCCAGGCTGCTCGCCTGCGCCTCGGTGCGTTCGGAGAGATCGGCATTGCCCGCCGCGATCTCGGTGGAGGCGGTATGGATGGCGTCGTTCGCCTCACGGATCTGCCCGACCAATCGCTCCAATTGAACCAGGGTCGTGTTGGTGTCGCGCTTGAGCTCGGCGAGGCGTCCCTTGTAGTTCGATTCGATCCGTCGCGTGAGATCGGCCTGAGCGATCGCCTTGAGCACGGCCGCCAGTTCGTCCAGCGCCGTGGTGACGATCTCGGTGAGATGGTTCATGCCCTCCGCCAGATCCAGGAAGAATCCCTGTTTGCCTTCGAGACTCAAGCGCTGGTTGAAGTCGCCCCGCGCGGCCGCATCGAGCAGGACGTCGAGTTCAGTCTCGGCCATGACTTCGGCCGTGCGATCGATCCATTCGATCACGGTCCCGACACGCTCACCCTGAGCGTCGAACACCGGATTGGCGATGAGCTTGAAGGTGCGCCGTCCCACGCGCATCTGCGCGATATAGGTGCCGACCAACTGCTCCAGGAGCGCTTTCTGATGCGCGGGGTTGCGATGGAAGTCGGTCAGGCCGCGACCGGCGAGGTCTTCAGCATTGAAGTTCGGCAATACCTGGCGAATGTCGGCCTCGGCTTCGCGCATCATGCGGTGGAAGGACTCGTTCAGATAGATCAGCGTTCCGGCGTTATCGGCGACCATCATGTTGGTGGAAGCCTTGTCGAGCGCGCTCTTGAGACGCTGCATGGCATGCAGGGTCCGCTGATCGGCCGTGGCACGTTCAGCGAGCCGAGTCTGCATCTTCAGCAGTGAGACCAGGAGCTGGCCGATCTCATCGACGCGTTTGGTCGCCATGTCGCTGCTGTAATCGCCCGCGCCGATGCGCTCCAGGATGCCGGCGACGGCCCGCAGCGGCTTGGTCACCAGACGCCGGGTCATGACGAGGATGACCGCCCCCATGGCCAGCAACACAGCCGCCGCTCCCATGAGGATGGCATGGCGCAGCAGCGCCGCGCTGTGACCGAGCGCCTTCAGATCGGTGCCGTCACCGATGACCGGCTCACCGGACGGGTGGGCGCCCGCGAGCACAGCCTGGGCGTAAAGGTCGAGTCCCCACGCCAAGGCGGTGAGCAGTACCAGAGTCAAACCGAAAATCACGCCGGCCAGTCGGGTGGCGAGCGACCTGTGGAAGATCGATGGCATCGTGGAATCCAGTGCGTTGATGACGCGTTGATGTGGAGGCCGGCCCCTGGAGATCAGAGTTCGGCTGTCTCATCCAACAGTTGAAGTGCCTCGGCGAATCTCAGTCCATCCAGTGCCATCGCGAGCGCCTGTGTCGTCTGCTCGCCATGGACGGCCATTAGATGCCGCTCCAGCTCTGCAAAGAGACGCCGTGCCGGCTGTGGCCGATTGGTGGCCAGGGCCGCACGGAGCTTGCCCAATTTGGTCCGATCCACTGTTGCGGCGGACGTGACATCCGCCGGCCTGGACTCGGCCGTGTCGAGATGGGCAACGAGCGCCCGATGCAAACGCTCGAAGCAGGCCGTGAACCGGGTCGCGTGTCCGTCGAGTACGGAATCATCCGTCGGACCATGCGCCTTGACCGCCTCCTCCAGCGCCCCCGCGTGTCGGGCCAGCTCCAACGCCCCGAGATTGACAGCCGCCCCGCGCAGGCCATGCAGTCGCGCGGCGGCACTCGCGTGTGCGCCCTGGGCCAGATCGGCCCGGACTAAGCGGGGAATGTCGTCGATGTCGGCGAGAAAACGGCACAGCAGGCGCCGGGTGAAGGCGGGATCGCCCTGAGTGAGCTGGGCAAGGCGCTCGGGGTCGATTCCAGGCACGGGGCCGGTAAGCGGAGAGCAGGACTCAGAGCAGGCAGGCGCGTCAGGCTCGTGTTTCCGAGGAGCGGACCCCGAGATCCGGGCGCCGACCCAGCGCAGCAGCCGCTCGACCAGATGCTCCAGTTCCACCGGCTTGGCCAGAAAGTCGTTGCAGCCGGCCTCGCGTGCACGCTGCTGCTCCTCGCGCAGCACACCGGCGCTCAGAGCGATCACGGGCAGGGCCGGCCGCTTCAGATCCCGGCGGATGGCACGGGTCGCACTCAGTCCATCCATCACCGGCATCTGCACGTCCATCAGGACGGCATCGAAACGCCATGGATGCGCCCGCAACTGTTCCAACGCTTCCCGACCATGGCGCGCCGGGGTGGCATTCGCCCCCTCCAGGGCCAGCAACCGCGTGATGACCTCCAGGTTCGAGGCGTTGTCGTCCACCGCCAGCACGGTCAAACCCGCCAAACGCTGACCACGCGGACACGGCGCCTGGACGGTCGCCGGCACTTCGGGCGCACCAGAGGCCACACGTTCGAGGATCAGCTCGAACCAAAAGGTACTGCCCTGCCCTTCACAGCTCTCGACGCCGATGGTACCGCCCATGAGTTCGACCAGACGCTTGCTGATGGAGAGCCCCAGCCCTGTTCCGCCGAAGCGGCGCGTGATACTCGAATCGGCCTGGATGAAGGGTGTAAACAACTGTTCCAGCGCCGAGGGCGCAATGCCGATGCCGGTATCACGCACGACAAAGCGCAGACGGGCGCTCGACTCGCTGACGGACAGCGTCTCGGTCCAGACCCGCACGGTCCCTCGATCGGTGAATTTGATCGCGTTACTGACCAGGTTGGCCAGAATCTGCTCCAGACGCAGCGGATCGGTCAGCACTTGACCGCTCAACGCCGGCGCGGGCGCGATCTCCAGCGTGACTCCCTTGGCGCGCGCCGCCTCGCCCTGGAGCGATTCGAGCCGTTGCAGCAATCCGCTGAGCGTACAGGGACGTGACGCGATGGCAAGCTGATTGGCTTCGATCTTGGCCAGATCCAGGATGTCGTTGCTGATCTGGAGCATGGCCTGACCGGCGAGCCGGATGCGCTGCACCAGGGAACGCTGTTCCAGCGGCAGGTTCGCCTGTTCCAGCACCTGGGTCAGCCCGATGACCGCATTCAGGGGTGTACGCAGCTCGTGGCTCATGTGCGCCAGGAAGTCGCTCTTGGCCGCCGTAGCGGCCTCAGCGGCGAGCTTGGCTTCGACCTGCGCCCGCTCGGTCTGCTTGCGCTCGGTGATGTCGCTCGCCAGGCCGTCGAGAATGACCTCATCGCCGACCAGCCGTCGCTGAATGGACCGATCGTGCAACCAGCGCCACTGTCCCCAGCGGTCCTTGATGCGATATTCCAGATCGAAATGGGCGCCCTGTTTGAAAGCGGCGATCACGGCCTGCACTCTGGGTCGATCATCAGGATGGATCGACTGGTTCCACAGATAGGGATTGGCCTGGAGTTCAGCGAGACTGTAGCCGAGCACCGCCTCGACGCGCGCCGACCAAACGACCCCGCCGCGCTTGTCGGAGAAGGAATAGACGATGTCCGGCAGGCTCTCCACCAGACTGCGGTAGCGCTCCTCGCTCTCGCGCAGCGCCTGCTCGGCGCCTGTCTGTTCGCCGCTGGAGTCATCGGGAGGAATCGATACAGCCATGAGGCTCTCGCCGGTTGAGATAGCACCAATTCAGCGCAATTCTCGGGGCACCGACAAAAGGGATCGATGACAGAAATCAGCGAGTGAACATGACCGAGAGTGCGCCGTCGGTCGGCATACTGCTATACCGGGTTGCAGAACGCAATTGGGGCGGTCAGGCCGCGTCTGACCTCGGCGGCCCGGTCACAGCCCGTAGGGTTCGCGATACCAGTCGCGCAGGACTCTGAGGTCACGCGCCGGCAGATAGTCGTAGGCGCCCATGAGATCGGCATGGACGGCCTCGGCCAGCTTGTGCGAGACCTCGCGGCTGGTGAGCATGTGGAAGTACCAGGCGAAGGGATAGCCGGCCTCGCGATCGAAGCCGTGGATCTGATTGGCCAGCTTGGCACCACGCGCGACGGCGCCATCGGGCAGCGCCGGGATGCGACCCGTCAAGGCCGAGACCGGCTTGGCGCTCATCCGTCCCTCGCCGTCGCGATCCTGGTATTCGCGGATCGCCAGCACCCAGTGATGGCAGAACGCCTCGGACTCTGTCGCTGAGCTGCGATCCCAGTCGTCGAGAAAGCGCACCAGCTTGCGCCCGGCGTCGGGCGAACCGATGAGGTCCGGGATATGCGTCAGACGGCGGAACAGAAAACGCGGCTCGCCGATCGGTTCGGGTTCGAGACGCGGAAACTCGAACGGATCGACGAACTCGGCCAGCGTCTCGGGGAACCAGTCCGGGTCCGTGAGCGTGCGGTCGATGACCTCTTGCAGCTCCTCGATCTCGATCTGGATGAAATCGCGTGCCTGCGATCCGGTCGGCGCGACCAGATAGTGAGTGCGGCCATTGAGCCGGGTGGCGAAATACCGGACGTCGGAGAGCTTGAACAGCAGTTCGTCGATATCGCCGCCCGATTCCGACTCGGCCCACTCGCCGAGGTTGTGGGCGATGCGGTTGCCCTCCAGATCCACCACACCGCCGAGCCGATGCCAGCCGGCGCGGGTCATGACGTGCCGGATCTCCAGATCGGGCCGTTCGGCCTGAACCGCCGCCAGCAGTGCGTCCATTCCGGCGCCGGCAGCCAGATCCCGACACACCTGGGCAAGCCGCACGCTCGGGTCGGCGACGGCGGCTGATGTCTGGGCGCTCGACGTCTCAGGCATGGGCCTCAACCTCCGCGAGCAGCAGCCCGGTCGCGCACTCGGGATCGCGCGTGAGCTTCAGACAGTGCGCGCGCCCATCGACCAGATAGAGGTTGAAATCCTCATCGGCGAGAAAGGGCTCGTCGGCGCCCAGTTCGTCGTCGAGACAGTAGCTGAAATGCAGGTCGCTGAAATGCTCGCGCAGCATCGAGAGCGTCTGGTCATTGAGACCGGCGCGGCGGACGATCTCGGCGATCTGTTGGATCTGGATGGACTCGATCATGCCTCGGCCTCGTCGCGTTCGAAGCGCACGCGCGCCTCGGGCGCATGACCCATGACCTTGGCCAGCCAGGGCGGTGCCTTGCCGGCGAGAATGCCTTGCAGCGCCTGCAAGCGTTCGCGGATCGGGCCGCCGAGTGCATCCTTGATCGGATGGATGTCGCGCTTGACGACCTTGGCTGCTGCCGGGCCGCCGATGGAGGCGACATAGAGCACCTGACAGTCGGCGATCAGTCCGGCGCGATAGGCGTTGCGATCATCGCCCGCCTGGGACTCGTCGACCGTGCGCACGTCGATCAGGCGGATCTCGCTCGCCGAGACCTGATAGACCAAGAAGCGGCGCGCCGCACCGAAGTGCCCGTCGAGTTCCTCACCGTGATCCGAGGCACAGGCCACACGGATCGAGTCGGGCATGTCGCCTTCGGCATAGGGTTCGACGGCGGGCGGTGGGTCGGGCTGCTCGACGCCCTCGCCTTGGAGGATGGCCAGCGCCGCCCTGAGTTCGCTCTGATCGAGATGGGCGAATTCGCCGTCACCGGCCTGCTTCAGATCCTTGACCCTGACCGTAGCCAGCCGCTCGGCGCTCGGCGGCAGTCCGACGAGTTCGGCCAGCACCCGCAGCAGTCGCGCTGGATCGGTGTCCGGCAGCGTTCGCGCGGCCAGGCCGATGCGCAGTGCCATGTCCTCGGTGAGCGTGGTGGTGGCCATGTCGTTTCCCCTGCTGTTGGCGTTGGGTCAGTGGTCTTGAGCCCCTCTCCCCTCGCGGGAGAGGGGCATCCGGCTCAGGCCGGAACGATGCAGTCGTCTTCCATGCAGGCTTCCATGCACTGCGGGGTGCCGGGCTCGCCATCACCCTCGCATTCGCTACAGGTGCTGGCGTCGATCTTGTAGACGCCCTTGAAGGGCGAGATGGACATGGTCGGGCACACGGGTTCGCAGTCACCGCACGCGGTGCAGAGTTCCTTGACGATCTTCAGGGCCATGGGATGTCTCCTGTATTCGGTTCACTCATCCCCGCGCTTGAAGCGCAGGGTGGTCGGAAAGCTGGGCGGCGGGCTGATCGGATCGATGTACCAGCGCGATCCGTCGGTCAGCACCACCTCGCCGCCCCAGGTCTCGGATGTATCGGTCTCCACGGAGGCGATGGTCTCCTCCATGTCCTTCTTGGCGACGTAGAAGAGCAGGTCTCCGGCGTCGTTCTTGCGAATCATCACGTTGGGCATCGGGATCTCGCCTCGTTTCTCGGTTCGGACACGGGAACCCGAAGCGTTGGGAGGACGCTCCAGGTTCCAGACTCCCGACTCAGCGCACCAGGTCGTAGTTGAAGTCGGTCACGCCCATCTCGCGGGTCTCGTCGTCCAGACGCTCCAGCACCGCGTTGACGATGGTCGTCAGCATGTACATGGCGCCCTCGTAGCCCAGGGTCGTCATGCGATGCAGGTGATGACGGTCGAAGATCGGGAAGCCGAGCCGGATCAGCGGTACCTCGAACTCCTTGCCCTTGTGCAGGGTGTCGCGCTGGATGAACTTGCCGTAGCTGTTGCCGATCAGGAAGTCCGGCTTGTCGGTGAAGCACAGCGAGCGCAGGTGCCAGAGGTCAGCGCCGATGTAGACGGTGCCGCCGGCGCCGTAGGGCGAGGAGGCCAGCACCTTCTCCACTTCCTTCTTCCAGCGCTTGTTGGCCTGGTTGCAGAGGATGTGGGTCGGCTCGGCGCCCAGCTCCAGCAGGAACTTGGTCAGACCCAGCACGAAGTCGGCGTCACCGTAGAGGGCGAACTTCTTGCCGTGCAGCCAGGTGTGGCTGTCGGTCATCATGTCGACCAGACGACCGCGCTCCTTGGCCAGCGACTCGGGGATCTCCTTGCCGGTCAGACGCGAGACGGTCATCAGGAATTCGTCGGTCCACTCCAGCCCCATCGGGATGTTGACGTGGCTGACCGGATGCTTCCAGGTGATCTCGGCGAACTTCTTGGTCTTGGGCAACTGCCAGGGCTGGAGTAGCAGGGTGTCGATGGCGTTGGGCGCGTCCTTCATGTCGGCGATCGGGGTGCCGCCGGCATACATGCGGAACTCGCCGTCGGCCGGGGTATCGAGCACCTCGGTCGGATCGCACAGCAGGCTGTAGCCGACGCCCATCTCCTGCATCATGCGGTGCATGACGCGGTAGTTGCCGAGATAGGTCTCGAAGCCGGGCACGATGTTGATCTTGCCGTTGGAGCCGACGACCTTGTCGTCCATCTCGTTGAGCGTGAAATAGCGCTGGAAGCCCTCGAACATGTTGTCCCAGCCGGTGGTGTGGCTGCCGACGAAGCTCGGGGTGTGCGCGAACGGCGTCGGGAACTCGGGCGGAATGTGCCCTTCCTTCTTGGCATTGCCGATGAAGGCGTTGAGGTCGTCACCGATGACCTCGGCCATACAGGTGGTCGAGACCGCGATGCACTCGGGCTTGTAGAGCGCCTTGGCGTTCTCCAGACCGTCGAACATGTTCTTCTGACCGCCGAACACCGCCGCGTCTTCGGTCATGGAGTCCGACACACAGGCGACCGGCTCCTTGAAGTGGCGGTTGAAGTAGGTGCGGAAATAGGCCACGCAGCCCTGCGAACCGTGCACATAGGGCAGGGTCTTCTCGAAGCCGAGCGCGCACAGCACCGCGCCGAGCGGCTGACAGGCTTTGGCCGGGTTGATGGTCAGCGCTTCGCGCTTGAAGTTCAGCTCCTGGTATTCCTTGGTGGTGGTCCAGGCGAAGGTCTCCTCGATCTTGTCCATCGAGGGCACTTCTTCGACCAGCTCGCGCTTCTTGGCGAGGTTCTCGACATAGTCCGCGTCACGGAACAGCGGGTAGCAAGGCTTGATCTTATCGACGGTCTGGCTCATGGGGGTGCTCCTGCCGCGCCGCTAATCCGCGGACGACGACATCAAGTTGGGAATCCTGGAAATTGGTTTCTGGAACCGCTCAGGCGCTGGGCTTTCGATGGCTCTCAGTCCTTCGCGCCCTGGCGGTTCATATTTCCGAATCAGGCGCCGGCGGCCGACTTCAGCCAGGGAGCCTGCATGCTGTTCCAGCAGGGATTGTTCACGGTCATGTCCATGTCACGGGCGAAGATGGCGAAGCCGTCATAGCCGTGATAGGGGCCGGAGTAATCCCAGGAGTGCATCTGGCGGAAGGGCACGCCCATCTTCTGGAAGATGTACTTCTCCTTGATGCCGGAGCCGATCAGGTCGGGCTTGACCTTCTTGACGAATTCCTCGAACTCGTAGCCGGTGACGTCGTCGTAGAGCAGCGTCGCCTCGCCCATTTCCTTCATGGTGCGGTCGTAGTCGTCGTTGTGCGCGAACTCGTAGCCGGTACCGACCACTTCCATGCCCAGGTCTTCATAGGCGCCGACGACGTGACGCGGGCGCAGACCGCCGACGTAGAGCATCACCTTCTTGCCTTCCAGGCGTGGACGGTACTTGGCGATGACGGCGTCGTACTCGGCCTTGTACTTCTCGATGACCTTCTCGGCGTTGGCCTGGATGGTCTCGTCGAAGAAGGCGGCGATCTTGCGCAGCGACTCGGCGATCTTGGTCGGGCCGAAGAAGTTGTATTCCATCCACGGAATCCCGTACTTCTCTTCCATGAAGCGGCTGATGTAGTTCATCGAGCGGTAGCAGTGGATGAGGTTGAGCTTGACCTTGGGGGTCAGCTCCATCTCCGACAGGGTGCCGTCGCCGGACCACTGGGCGACCACACGCAGACCCATCTCTTCGAGCAGGATGCGCGAGGCCCAGGCGTCGCCGCCGATGTTGTAGTCGCCGATCACAGCCACGTCGTAGGGACCAGGCTCGAACGAGGTGTCACCGTCGCGGTTGCCGATGACCCAGTCACGGATGGCGTCGTTGGCGATGTGATGGCCGAGCGACTGGGAGACGCCACGGAAGCCTTCGCAACGCACCGGCACGATCGGCTTGTCGAGTTCCTTGCCCTTCTTCTTGGACACGGCTTCGATGTCGTCACCGATCAGACCGATGGGGCACTCAGACTGGACGCTGATGCCCTTGACCAGCGGGAAGAGCGCGTTGATCTCGTCGATGAGCTTTTCGAGCTTCTTGTCGCCGCCGAAGACGATGTCCTTCTCCTGGAAGTCCGAGGTGAAGTTCATGGTGCCGAAGACGTTGACGCCGGTGTGACCGACGTAATAGTTGCGGCGTCCGGCGCGCGAATAGGCGCCGCAGCCGACCGGACCGTGCGAGATGTGGACCATGTCCTTGATCGGACCCCAGACCACGCCCTTGGAACCGGCATAGGCACAACCGCGAATGGTCATGACGCCCGGCTGGGACTTGCGGTTGGAGATGATGCACTTCTTGGACTGCTCGACCGAAGGATCGTTGACGGCCAAGTGCTTGGCGCGATCCTTCTTCGCCTTGTCCGGATAGGCTTCGAGCACTTCCTGGATGAGTGCCTGAGCCTCGTCGCGAGTCAATGTCGCCATTGTGGATTCTCCCGCCGTGCCGCCAATTCGCGGACTCCCGGCTTGAAATTCGATCGTGTTGGAGTTCAGTGTTCGCCCGGCTCGCTTCAAGCGACAGCGGCTTCCTCGGCGGCGGTCTTGCCGATGATGCTCTCGTCCTCGCCGTCCATGAGGCCGAATTCCATCAGCAGGTCTTCGAGCGCATCCATCGAGATCGGCGTGGGCACGACGAACATCTTGTTGTCGATGATCTTGTTGGCCAGGGCGCGGTACTCGTCGGCCTGCTTGCACTTGGGGTCGTACTCGATGACCGTCATGCGGCGGATCTCGGCGCGCTGCACCACGTTGTCACGCGGCACGAAGTGGATCATCTGGGTGCCGAGCTGACGGGCCAGCTCCATGATCAGTTCGTCTTCGCGGGCGGTGTTGCGGCTGTTGCAGATCAGACCGGCCAGACGCACGCCGCCGGAGCTGGCGTACTTGACGATGCCCTTGGCGATGTTGTTGGCGGCGAACATGGCCATCATCTCGCCGGAGCAGACGATGTAGATCTCCTGGGCCTTGTTCTCGCGGATCGGCATGGCGAATCCGCCGCAGACCACGTCGCCGAGTACGTCGTAGAACACGAAGTCCAGATCGGCCTCGTAAGCGCCTTCTTCTTCCAGGAAGTTGATGGCGGTGATGACGCCGCGACCGGCGCAACCCACACCCGGCTCAGGACCGCCGGACTCGACGCACTTGATGTTGCCGTAGCCGACCTTGAGCACATCTTCCAGTTCGAGGTCTTCGACCGAACCGGCTTCGGCGGCCATCTCCATGATGGTATTCTGTGCCTTGGAGTGCAGGATCAGACGGGTCGAGTCGGCTTTGGGGTCACAGCCGACGATCATGACCTTCTTGCCCAGCTCGGCCAGACCGGCCACCAGATTCTGGGTGGTGGTGGACTTGCCGATACCGCCTTTGCCGTAGATGGCGCATTGACGCATTGCCATGGTGATTTTCCTCTTGGTTCGCTGTGGCTGGGATCGAATGAGTGACTCACTCGCCAGCAACTAAAGCAGATGCCATGCCAATGTCTGAAAATAATATAAAATCCTGATTTGATTGCGCTTTTGTCAGGCGACCCCCGCCGTTCGTGATGGTCGCATCCACGACAAAGCCTTAGGGGCTGTATGGAGACCGACAGACAAATCCGACACGACGAGCCGCCGCCGCCCACGCTCCCGCCCAGTGCCCGCCAGCCGATCAATCGCTGCAACCTGCCGGCGGTGATCCTCGGCAGTCTCAGCTTCCAGCGTCATCCGGTGGCGCTGGAGATCGACGGCATCCGCGATCTGCACGCCGGGCTGTTCCGGATGCTCGACGGCCTGCCGGACGCGACCGAGCGCGCCCAGCGTTTCATGGACTACATGACGGTGTGGTTCCTGCTCGAAGAGCCGGAGGAAGCGGGGTCGATGCCGGGCCGTAAGAAACCGGCACGGATCAAGGCCAACTATCGGCGGCTGGTGCGCGGCTGGTCGTTCGATTCGGATGGACGCGAGGGCGCGGTGCTCAAGCGCTGGGTGGAGAGCCGCTTTGGGCTGCTGGCGCGTCATCACGCCGGATCGCTGCTGGAGCGCGGCGGGGAGTGTTATCAGCGCTATCTGTATGAGGGTTCACGCGGTCTCTATGCGACCAACGCGCTGGAGTCACAGCTCGATCTGCTCTATGCCTACTGCCAGTACGAACTGGCGCGCGCGCATCCTGAACAGAGCCATGTCCGGCTCTATCGCGGCATCAACCGCATCGACGAGCATGAGATCCTGGAACGCGCCGAGCGCTCGCGCTATCGGGTGCTGCTCAACAATCTCAACAGCTTCACCCGCGAGCGTGAGCGCGCCGACGAGTTCGGCGACTACATCCTGGAGGTGGAGGTGCCCCTGGCCAAGGTCTTCTGCTACAACCAGCTCCTGCCGGGCCTGCTCAGGGGCGAGGATGAATATGTGGTGATCGGCGGGGTGTACGAGGTGCGGATCAGTACGCTGTGAAATTCCGCAAGCGCATGGTCGTCTAGGTCTAGACCCGGAACCGCCCCACCACAGATTGCAGTTCGGCCGCTAGGCGCGCCAGCTCTTCACTGGCTCGGGCGACCTGATCCGAACCCGAGGAGGTCTGCTCCACGGAATGAGCGATGTTGGTGATGTTGCGATTGATCTCCTCGGTCACGGCCGACTGCTGTTCGGCGGCGCTGGCGATCTGCGCATTCATATCGCTGATGTTGTTCACCGCACTGGAAATGGTCTGCAGGGACTGACCGGCCTTGTCCGCCCGAATCACGCTGTCCCGCGCCTTACCTCGTCCATCCTCCATCACCGTGACGGCGCCGGCCGCGCTGCCTTGCAGGCGCTCGATCATCTCCTGGATCTCCTTGGCGGAACTCTGGGTCCGGCTGGCCAGGGTACGGACTTCGTCGGCCACCACGGCAAAGCCGTGTCCCTGCTCACCAGCCCGGGCTGCCTCAATGGCCGCGTTGAGGGCCAGCAGGTTGGTCTGTTCGGCGATGCTACGGATCACTTCCAGCACCTTTCCGATGTTCTCGCTGTCCTCAGACAACCTGCCGATCACCTGGGTGGCGCTTTCCACCTGATTGGCCAGATCCTCGATGGAGCGGATGGTCTGCTGCACCACCGCTTCGCCGGAAACGGCCTCTGCCTGGGTGCTGGAGGCCGCTTGAGCGGCTTCGGCCGCGTTGCGGGCCACGTCCTGAACCGTGGTGGCCATCTCGTTCATGGCTGTGGCGACCTGTTCGGTTTCCGAATGCTGGCGGCGCACCTGTTCCGAGGTCTGATCCGTGGTCGCGTAAAGCTGCTCCGCCGCCGCCGCGACCTGCGAGGAGGTCGAACTCACCTGCCTGACCAGGCGATGAATTTTGTCTGCGAAGGCATTGAAGGCCTGTACCAGGTCGCCAAGTTCGTTGTGGCCACTGGCCTTGAGGCGCCGGGTAAGATCCCCTTCCCCTTGGGCGATTTCGCGCAATGTGTCTGCAACCTGGCGCACCGGATTGATGATCATCCGGGACAGGAAAAACGAGGCTATAAAGCCCAGACCGATCACCACCACCAAGCCCAGGCTGAGTTGCCCCAGCATCTGCCTGACACCCCGGCCGACGATGGTGTCGATCTGCTCCCTGGAAATGCCCAGGAACAGGATGCCGATCACCTCACCCGAAGCATCGAGGATCGGATCGTAGACGGTGAGGTAAGGAGCACCCAGGATCCATGCTTCGCCGATATAGCGCTGTCCGGCCGAAACCGGTGCAAAGGCGGCGCTGTCCCGCCCCAATACCGTACCCACCGCCCGCCGGCCATCCGGCAGACGGATACTGGTGCTGACACGGGTGAAGTCGCCGCCTTCGCGTACAAATAACGTGGCCAAAACCCCCAGTTCCCGGCTCAGGGTATCCACCAGATCGAAGTGATCGGCCACCGGCTGTTGCCGACCATTCACCAGAGCGCCGTTGTGCAGGCGCAGCCCGCCCCATTCGCAGGCCAGACGTGCGCGCGCCGAGGCGATATCCCCCTCGATCTTCATGCGCAGGGTGTGATCCGCCATAGTGTTGGCCATGCGCATGGCACTGTGTCGCGAGAGCGTCAGCAGACTCAGGCCGACGACGAGAATCAGCAGGATGGTAAAACCCGTAAGACGCGTGCGGATAGTCAGATCGTTCAACACGATGAGCCTCCGAAAGCGAAAAAACTGCCTGGATGCGGCCGGGTGAAACTAGAGGGTATGAGTCGGACGTTCGGAAGCGAGCGCGCCAGCCAGATATTCCTCGATCTTACGCCGGGTGGCCCCCTTATCCTGATCGTTGAACTGCACGCCGACCCCGACGGCGCGGTTGCCCTCGGCACCGGTCGGCGTGATCCAGATCACGCGCCCGGCGACCGGGATACGATCGGGTTCGTCCATCAGCTGGAGCAGCAGAAAGATCTCGTCGCCGAGCTGATAGCTCTTGTTGGTGGGGATGAAGAGTCCGCCATTCTTGATGAAAGGCATGTAAGAGGCGTAGAGGGCGCTCTTGTCCTTGATGGCGAAGCTCAGGATGCGTTGTTGACCACCGAGTCCGCCCAGTGGATTGGAAGTGCTCATCCGCTCGATCCTCCAGTCCCGGTTCGTGCCGACTGGCCGATCCGCGCCCAGTCGAGGGCCAGGGATTCCAGCAGCAACTGTTGATTGAGATTGCTCTCGCCCAGCGCGCGCGTTTCCAGTATCCGCTTGAGAAAACGGTGCGCCGCCGCCGGATCGAGCCGTTGCGCCAGCGCCGCCAAGTCGTCCTGTCGATCCGGGTGATCGAGCCGGGGCGGTGTGGCGCAGACACCCAGGCGCAGCAGATCTCCCATGATGCCGGCGAGCCAGTCAAGGATACGGCCGGCGCCGATCTCGTTCCAGCGTCCGGCGATCGTGACCGGATCGCCACGTCCGCGTGCGATCTCCAGCAATCCATCCAGACACTGGCCGCGTTGTTCCAGCCGTGCGCTGTCGGCCGCTTCGGCGAGCGCGCGCAATGGGGCGCCATGCGCCAAACGCAGACGCAACGGCCAGTCGGCACGCGGCGCGCGCGACGCCAGCCAGCTCAGCGCCTGGGCTTCATCCGGGATGGGGACGGGAATCAGCAGACAGCGACTGCGAATGGTCGCCGGCAGACGCCCGATACGTTCGCCGATCAGACAGAGGACGGTATGCCCGGTCGGTTCCTCCAGCGTTTTGAGCAGCGCATTGGCGGCGGCCTGATTGAGTCGGTCGGCCGGATCGATCAGGACGACCTTGAAGAGCGCCCGGCTCGGGGTCAGGGATTCGCGCTCGGCGAACAGCCGCACGGCATCGATCGGGATCTCGCCCGACTTGCTCTCCGGGTCCGGGCCGACCTCGATCAGATCCGGATGGCTGCCGGCGGCCAGCAGCCGGCAGTCGGCACACTGGCCGCAGGCCAGGCCCTGGGCGCTTGGGGTCTGACACAGCAGCGACTGGGCCAGTGCACGGGCCAGCGCACGCTTGCCGACCCCATTCGGCCCCGAGATCAGCAGCCCATGTGCCAGCCGATCAGCGGCACGCGCGGCTTGCAGCCGCGACCAGATCGCGTCGGTCCAGGGCAAGGGAACGTCGAATGGTCGTGGCGACGGCGCGGCAGATTTCGATGGAGCGGATTCGGCGCGCGTCGCACTCACGGGCGCGACTCCAGCGAATCGACGAAGGCGTTCAGTTCGGCGGCGACAGCGCGCGTCACCGCTTCGAGCGATGCCGTGGCGTCGATCACGCGATAGCGCTCCGGATTGGCCCTCGCCCGTTCGAGATAGACCGCGCGTGCCGTCTCGAAGAAGCGCCGGGTCTCGGACTCGAACCGATCGGTCTGGCCGGCGCGCGACTTGGCGCGTCCCAGCCCCAGTTCGGGCGGCAGGTCGAAGACGAGCGTCAGATCCGGTCGCAGATCGCCCTGCACCAGATCCTCGAGCAGGGCGATGCGCGCCGGATCGATCCCGCGCCCGCCGCCCTGATAGGCATAGGTGGCATCGGTGAAACGGTCGCAGAGCACCCAGCCGCCCGCCGCGAGCGCGGGGCGGATGCATCTGTCCAGATGGTCGGCACGCGCGGCGAACATCAGCAGCAGCTCGGTCGTCTCGCTCATGCCCTGGTTGTCCGGGTCGAGCAGCAGCGCGCGCAGACGCTCGGCGAGCGCAGAACCGCCCGGCTCGCGGGTGGTAAGCACGTTCAGCCCGCGCGCGCGCAACAGCTCGGCCAGGGGCGCGATCTGGGTCGACTTGCCCGCGCCTTCGATGCCTTCGAGCGTGATGAAGCGTCCGTGTCCGTCCATCAGTCACCCCGGTTCAGGATATAGCGACGCACCGCCCGGTTGTGCTCGTCGAGCGTGCGCGAAAAAACATGACTGCCATCACCCTTGGCGACGAAATACAGCTCATCACCGGCTTCAGGATTGAGCGCCGCGCGGATCGCTTCGCGTCCGACCAGCGCGATGGGCGTGGGCGGCAGACCAGCGATGACATAGGTATTGTAGGGTGTCGCCTCGCGCAGATCGGCACGGCGGATGTTGCCGTCGTAACGCTCACCCATCCCATAGATGACGGTCGGATCAGTCTGGAGCCGCATGCCGCGCTGGAGGCGACGGGTGAAGACACCGGCGATACGCGCGCGCTCGCCGGCCAGCCCGGTTTCCTTCTCGATGATCGAAGCCAGGATCAGGGCTTCATAGGGTGTCGTGATCGGTAGGTTCGGCGCACGCTTCTCCCATTCCTCGGCCAGAATCCGGTCCATCCGGGCGAGCGAGCGCTTGAGGATGTCGAGCGCGCTGGTCTGGCGTGGGAAGCGATAGGTATCCGGGAAGAACAGTCCCTCGGGATGCTCCTCGGGACGTCCGATCTGGGCCATGATCTCGGCATCGGACAGCTCCGAAAGCTTGGCGCCACGGCCGAAGACCTCGTGACTGTCGAGCGCCGCCAGTGCCTGCCGGAAGGTCCAGCCCTCGACCAGGGTGAGACTGTATTCGACCACCCGGCCCGAGGTGAGCTGTTCCAGGACGCGCGGCGGCGTCATGTCGCGCGTGAGTGCATATTCACCCGCCTTGAGCCGCCCCTGATCGCCCTGGAGATAGGCCAGCGCGATGAAATAGGTCGGACGCTCGATCAGTCCCTGCTCGTGCAGACGCTTGGCCAGGGTGCGCAATGACGTCCCGCGCGGTACGTCGAACAGGACACGCTCCTCCCCCACCTGGATCGGCGTCGACAGGAAACAGCGATAGTCGCGCCATAACGCCCCAGCGAGAAAGCCGGCGACGAGGACGACGAGCATGAGCAGTGCGGCGATACGTTTCGACATCGGGTCGATCATCCCGGCATACAGGCGGCCCGATACAGCCGATCGAGCAGATTCCAAGGAAGTTGAGACACATCGAACCGGTGTCCGCCCAGCTCGCGCACAGGCCAGACGCCGATGATCGAATTGGTCAGAAAGAGTCCGCGTGCCTGATCGAGCGCGGCGCGATCGAGGCGCGTGACCAGACAATCGATCCCCAGACGCGCCGCGAGTTCCAGCGTCAGACCGCGCACGGTGCCGGCGATGCCGCCACGATCGACCGGCGGCGTCATCAGACAGCGACCATCCCACAGGAAGACATTGGTCATGGTGCCGCCGACCAGCACGCCGGTCGATTCGAACATGAGTCCCTCGGCGATGGCCGGATCGTTCCATTCGGCGCGCGCCAGGACCGAGTCCAGACGGTTGAGATGCTTGATGCCGGCGAGTACCGGATTGATCGAGACGGGTGTCTGACAGTAGCGCACGGCCACGCCCTGACGCCAGTCACGCCCCGGCGCGGACGGCAAGGGATAGGTCAGGAGCAGACGCCGGGGCACGGCTGGCATCGGCGGCGCATACCCACGTCCGCCCTCGCCGCGCGAGAGGATCAGCTTCAGGATGCCTTCGCGCTGTCCCCAGGTCACGTCGGCGGCCTCGGCGGCGAGCAGAGCGGTGTCGGGCATGTCGATGCCGAGACGCTCCGCGCCCAGGATCAGCCGATCCATGTGGCGCTGCCACTGGCAGGGATAGCCGGCGGCGAGGCGGATGGTCTCGAACAGACCATCCCCGTAGTGCAGCGCCCGGTCGAGAATCGAGAACCGATCACCAGGCCGGCCATCGATCAAGACCCGAGACGGGGCGCCGATTCCTGGCGTCGTGGCCATGTCGCGCGCCCTGCCCGACCGGTCTCCCTGGTCCCGGTCTCCAGACGGAGACCGGATCAGAGACGCCGGAAGATGAGCGTCCCGTTGGTGCCGCCGAAACCGAACGAGTTGGACATCGCCACATCGATCGTCATCTGACGCGCCGTATTGGGAACGCAGTCGAGATCGCAATCCGGGTCCGGGGTGTGATAGTTGATGGTCGGCGGCGCGACCTGATCGCGGATGGCCAGGATGGTGAAGATGGCCTCGGCGCCACCGGCCGCGCCCAGCATGTGCCCGGTCATGGACTTGGTCGAGCTGACCGCGAGCTTGTAGGCATAGTCACCGAAGGCACGCTTCACGGCACGCGTCTCGGCCACATCGCCGGCCGGCGTCGAGGTACCGTGCGCGTTGATGTACTGGACTTGCTCGGTGTTCAGGCCGCCATCGTTCAGCGCCATGCGCATACATTCGGAGGCGCCCTCACCATCTTCCGAGGGTGCCGTCATGTGATAGGCGTCGGAGTTCATACCGACACCGACCAGTTCGGCATAGATGGTCGCGCCGCGCGCCTTGGCGTGCTCGTACTCTTCGAGCACCACGACACCGGCACCGTCGCTGAGCACGAAGCCGTCACGATCCTTGTCGAACGGACGGCTGGCCGCCTCGGGATCGTCGTTGCGGGTCGAGAGGGCGCGCGCGGCGGCAAAGCCACCGAGACCGACCGGCGAGGTCGCCATCTCAGCACCACCGGCCAGCATCACGTCGACATAGCCGTGACGGATCATGATCGCCGCCTCGCCGATGTTGTGCGTGCCGGTCGCGCAGGCCGAGACGATCGAATAATTGGGACCTTTGAGGCCGAACTTGATCGAGAGGTTGCCGGCCACCATGTTGACGATGTTGGCGGGCACGAAGAAGGGCGAAATGCGACGCGGACCCTTCTCGCGATAGACCTCGTAGTTGTTCTCGATGCCGGTGATACCACCGATACCGGACCCGATGGCCACGCCGATGCGCCGACAGTTGGACTCGTTGACCTCCAGTCCGGAATCGGCGATGGCCTGACAGCCGGCCGCCAAGCCGTAATGGATGAACTTGTCCATCTTCTTGGCGTCCTTCTCCGAGACGTAGTCGCTCGGATCGAAGCCATAGATCGGACCGCCGAAGCGGGTGCTGAACGGGGCGATATCGAAATGGGTGATCGGTTTGATTCCGCTCTTTCCGGCGAGGATGTTGTCCCACGCGGACTTGACGTCCAGACCAACCGGTGCCACGAGGCCCAATCCGGTGACTACTACCCTTCTGCCTGCCATCACTTACCTCTATCGTCGTTCAGAACGCCACGTTCGACGAGCCCATGCTGCGCCCTCGTTTCAAGGCCGAAGCCTGGCGCCTGGCGTTAAATCTATCCGCTCGACCTGATCTCAGGCCTGGTGCGCGTTGATGTAGTCGATGGCCTGTTGGACCGTGGTGATCTTCTCGGCGTCTTCGTCCGGAATCTCGGTCTCGAACTCCTCTTCGAGGGCCATGACCAGTTCCACGGTGTCGAGCGAGTCCGCTCCCAGATCGTCGACGAAGGACGCCTCTGGGTTGACTTCTTCTTCCTTCACACCCAGCTGGTCCACCACGATTTTGCGAACTCGATCTTCAACGCTGCTCATAGGATTGATTCCTCTCGAATGACAAAAATTGGCCCCAGTGGGCCGGGGTGTATTCTAGTGACAAACAAGATGCGATGAAAGCCGAGATCGCGATCGATTGAAGACATTCAACATCTTGTTTTGAAACGAATAACAAAGAAACACCAACAAGCGATCACACCATGTGCATGCCGCCATTGACATGCAGGGTCTCGCCTGTGATGTAGGCACCGCCCGGCGAGGCCAGAAAGACCACTGCGCTGGCAATCTCTTCCGGCTGGCCGAGCCGCCCGAGCGGGATGGCGCCGAGCAGGGTCTGGCGGTGCGCCTCGGGCAGTTCCTTGGTCATGTCGGTGTCGATGAAGCCGGGCGCAACACAGTTGACCGTGATCCCGCGCGAGCCGACTTCACGTGCCAGCGACTTGGTGAAGCCCATCATACCGGCCTTGGCGGCGGCATAGTTGGTCTGACCGGCGTTGCCCATCGACCCGACGACCGAGGCGATATTGATGATGCGACCCTTGCGCGCCTTGGTCATGGCACGCAGACAGCCCTTGGAGAGCCGATAGAGCGAAGTCAGGTTGGTGTCGATGACCGCGTCCCACTCCTCGTCCTTCATGCGCATCAGCAGGTTGTCGCGGGTGATGCCGGCGTTGTTGACCAGGATGCTCGGCGCGCCGAGACGCTCGGTGATCTGAGCCAGGGTCGCCTCGACGGAGGCCGGGTCGGAGACGTTCAGCACCAGACCCAGGCCCTGATGGCCGGCGCCGGTCAGCGCCTGTTCGATGGCCTGAGCACCGGATTCAGTGGTGGCGGTGCCGACGACCGTGGCGCCCTGCTCGGCCAGCGCCATGGCGATGGCCCGTCCGATTCCACGCGAAGCGCCAGTGACCAGCGCGATTTCACCCTTAAGCATTCGAGGTTGCCTCCAGTGCCGCCTCCAGCGTCTTCGGATCGAAGACCGGCAGCGTCGTCAGATTGTCAGCGATGCGTTTGTTCAACCCGGTCAGCACCTTGCCCGGACCGCATTCGAGCGCGGTGGTCACGCCCTGCGCGGCGACGGATGCGACCGTCTCGACCCAGCGTACCGGGCTGTAGAGCTGCTCGACCAGCCGGCGGCGCAGCGACTCGACGTCCTCGGCCGGAGCGACGTTGACGTTATGAATCACAGTCACGCTCGGCACGGCCAGCGCCACATCGGCCAGACGTTCGGCCAGGCGGTCGGCCGCCGGGCGCATCAGGGCGCAGTGTGACGGCACGCTCACCGGCAGCGGCAGCGCGCGCTTGGCGCCGGCCGCCTTGGCGGCGTCGATGGCGCGTGCAACGGCAGCGGCCGAACCGGCGATCACGACCTGACCGGGCGAGTTGAAATTGACGGCGGACAGCACTTCGCCCTGGGCCTGTTCGGCACAGAGGGCCACGACCTGCGCGTCCTCCAGTCCGAGCACGGCGGCCATGGCACCCTCGCCCGCCGGCACGGCTTCCTGCATGAAGCGCGCGCGATCGGCGGCGAGCCGGATGCCGTCGGCGAAGCTTAGTGCACCGGCGGCAACCAGCGCTGCATACTCGCCGAGACTGTGCCCGGCCATCACGGTCGCCGGACGACCGCCGGACTGCTGCCAGACGCGCCATACGGCAACACCCGCAGCGAGCATCGCCGGCTGGGTGTTCTCGGTGCGATCCAGATCCTCCTTTGGCCCCTGGCCGACCAGCGACCAGAGATCGCGCCCGAGCGCGTCGGAGGCTTCCTCGAAGGTGTGCTTGACACTCGAATGGGACTCGGCGAGCGCGTCGAGCATGCCGACCGCTTGCGAACCCTGACCGGGAAAGAAGACAGCGAGTTGTTGCGTCATGGGGCTTGCAGAATCGTTCAGTGGTCGATGGTCATGAGCCGGGCGCCTGCACTCGGCTCAAGGTGGAATCAATAGCGGACGAGCACCGAACCCCAGGTGAATCCGCCGCCGAAGGCTTCCATCAGCAGCGTCTCGCCGCGCTGGATGCGCCCATCGCGCACCGCCTGATCGAAGGCCAGCGGGATCGAGGCCGAGGAGGTGTTGCCATGCTCGGCGACGGTCACGATCACGCGTTCCATCGGCAGGTCGAGCTTGCGCGCCGTGGCCTGGATGATGCGGATGTTGGCCTGGTGCGGAATCAGCCAGTCGATCGCGTCCTTGGTCAGCCCGTTGGCTTCCAGGGTCTCGTCGACGATGCGCCCGAGCGTGGTGACGGCAAAGCGGAACACCTCATTGCCGCGCATCTCCAGCTTGGCCAGATCGGCCCGGCCATTGCCGTGACCGCCCGGCACCTGGAGCAGCTCCTTGTAGGCGCCATCGGCATGGATATGGGTCGAGATGATCCCCGGCTCGTCGGCTGCGCCCAGCACTACGGCGCCGGCGCCGTCGCCAAACAGCACGCAGGTGGTGCGATCGTTCCAGTCGAGCAATCGCGAGATGGTCTCGGCACCGACGACCAGTACATGCTTGGCGGCACCGGCGCGGATGTATTTGTCGGCCACGTCCATCGCATAGACGAAACCGGCACAGACCGCCTGGAGATCGAAGGCCGGACAGCCATGCACGTCCAGCCGCTGCTGGAGCAGACAGGCGGTACTTGGAAAGAATTGATCGGGCGTGGTGGTCGCGACCAGGATCAGATCCAGGTCGGCCGGATGGAGACCGGCTGCTTCCAGGGCACGGCGCGCCGCGATCTCGGCCAGATCGCAGCAGGTCTCACCCTCGGACGCCAGATGACGCTTCTCGATGCCGGTGCGCTCGCGAATCCAACTATCCGTAGTATCGACGATTGCTTCCAGATCGGCGTTGGTCATGACCCGGGACGGCAGATAGCCCCCGGTGCCGAGGATGCGCGAGAACTTCATCAGGCCGATTCCCTGTACTGCTCAGTGTCGAGATGGCGCCCGACTTGATCGCCGATGCGTTGGGGGATATTGGCGCGGATCTCCTTCTCGGCGATATAGATCGCGTTCTCGAAGGCGACTTCGTCGGCCCCGCCGTGACTCTTGACCACGATGCCGCGCAGACCCAGCAGACTCGCCCCGTTGTAGCGGCGCGGGTCCATGTCGCGGCGGAATTTCTTGAGGATCGGCAACGCGACCAAGCCGGCCAGACGGGTCAGCAGGTTGCGCTTGAACTGAGCCGAGAGCGACTGACCGATGAACTTAGCCACGCCCTCACTGCTCTTGAGCGCGACATTGCCGACGAAGCCGTCGCTGACCACGACATCCAGGTCGTCGAGATAGATGCCGTTGCCCTCGACATAGCCGACATAGTTGAGGTTGCTGCGCGCCAGCCACTCGTGGGCCTGCTTGACCTGCTCGTTGCCCTTGATCTCTTCCTGCCCGATGTTGAGCAGCGCGACCTTGGGGCGTTCGATGCCGTCGACGGCCGAGACCAGCTCACTGCCCATGACGGCGAACTGGAACAGATGCTCGGCGGTGCAGTCGACGTTGGCGCCGAGATCGAGCATATGAGTATGCCCGTGGAGCGAGGGCACGGCGGTGCAGATGGCAGGCCGATCGATGTGCGGCAGGGTCTTGAGCACGAAGCGCGCGGTGGCCATGAGAGCGCCGGTGTTGCCGGCACTGACGCAGGCCTGGGCCTCACCGTCCTTGACCAGATCGATGGCCACCCGCATCGAGGAATCTTTCTTGCCGCGCAGCGCCTTGGAGGGCGACTCATCCATCCCGACCTCCTGGGTCGCATGACGGATACGCAGCCGGTCGCGCGGGGCGTCACCGAGATAGGGCGCGAGGCGCGCCTCGTCGCCGACCAGGATCAGATCGGCGTGCGGGTTGTCGGCCAGATAGCGCAGGGCCGCCGGAACCACGACTTGGGGGCCGTGATCCCCGCCCATGGCGTCCAAGGCAATCGTGCAACGGAGCTTGGCGGCACCGCGCTCGTCCGTGGATTGCACGACGCTGAAGCGGCCCGGCGCCGACATCACTCGGCCCGATCCAGAACCTTGCGGCCGCGATAGAAACCGTCGGCCGTGACGTGATGACGGCGATGGGTCTCGCCGCTGGTCGGGTCGACCGACAGAGTCGGCTTGGTCAGCGCATCGTGCGAACGGCGCATGCCGCGCTTGGAAGGAGTCTTGCGATTCTGTTGGACGGCCATTGGTACTCTCCAGTGTGGGAGGTGCGCGGAACCCGGCCGCCTCCCGATCGTGTGTCAAAAATCTACTGTTGCTTCAGGCGTTCGAGGATGGCGAATGGATGGCGCGGTTGCTCCATGTCCTCGGCGGACGGCCGCTCCGGTTCGGGCATCGCGTTCCTGTCGCCACTCGCCGCCTCGGGCGCTTGGCACTCGCCGACCGGATGCCGGGGAAACGGCGGGATCGCGAGCAGGAGTTCGTCTTCGATGAGTTCGAACGGATCAAGACTGTCGTCCGTCACCACCAGCGTTTCATAGTCGCTCTCGGACGCTTTGGCGTTCGGCTCGACTCGCACCAGACGCAGCGCCAGGGGCGCCTCCAGATCGAGCCAGAAATCACTCAGGCAGCGCTGACAGAGCAGGCGTAGCCGCACCCGCGCCCAGCCTTCGAGTATCGGCCCCAACTCCGCGTTGCGTCCGAATTCGAGCCGATATGCGACGCGCGCCAGCGCCTCACCCTTGTCGGCGATCCCGACCTCCAGCAGTCTGGGAAAGCGCTCCAAGGGCAACTCACCCCCGAACGACAAGCCGCTCTTGGCGGCGCGCCAGGGGTCTATATGATCAGGCAAGGCGGTCGACATAAGCGCGCAAGCCTAACCGATGGCCAAGATCGCCGTCAATCACATGAGTCCTTGAAATCCTGACTCGGCGCACAAAAAAAATTCCCCCGTCACCCCAGCGGACCGAAGTCGACGGAGGTAGCGAGGGTATGCGAATGGATGAACGCGCTCTATCCCGAACTCGGACCGACCGGATGCCGGCCACGCCATGGCGCGCGATTTCGTGTGTCAGTCCTCGGACGGGTCGCGAATCCGACCGAGGGATCTCCTCGTCTTCTTCTCTTTGTCTACGAGCCGGCGATGATCTGCAATTTCAATCGCCTGCATTGAAGAATTAGAATAGACGAAGCCATCGAAAGGAGATATCCGTAGGATCACTCAATTCGACTCCCGGTCCGCCAAACACGGCTCGACCCTCCTGCCCCCGTCTCAGGCCCCCGAACGCGGCTCGAGTGTTTGACACACGACCGACATCCGGCAGAGTTCAGCGAGATTGCCGGCCCCCATCTTTTCCATCATGCGTGCGCGGTGGTTCTCGACGGTGCGCGGGCTGATGCCGAGCTGGCGGGCGATGTCCTTGTTGGTCAGGCCACGTGTGGTCAGGGTCAGAACCTCGTGCTCGCGCGGGGTCAACTGCCGGAAACGCTCGCGGATGTCGTATTCGGTGGCGGCCTCCTCGCGTCGACGCCGGTCCTCGGCAAAGGCATCCTCGATGCGCTGGAGCAACTGCTCGGTGCTGGCGGGCTTTTCAAGGAAGTCGATCGCCCCGCCCTGGATGGCGCGCACCGTGGTCGGCACATCACCGAAGGCGGACAGGAAGATGATCGGCAGCAGGGCGCCGCGCTCCAGCAATTCGCTTTGCAGATCCAGCCCGGTCATGTCCGGCATGCGCTGGTCGAGTACCAGGCAGCCACGCTCATCGGGCGAGAAGGCGGCGAGAAAGGCGGCCGGCGTCGGGAAGCTGCGGACCGGGTAGCCGGCCAGCTCCAGGATCAGTGTCAGCGAATCACGCATCCCCTGATCGTCGTCGACCAAAAAAACGGTTTGCACTTCATTCATGGTCCCAAGGCCTGTCCAGAGCAACAGCAAACATCCGTAAGATATCCCCTCAACCGCTTTCAGGTGAAACGACGTATAGCATGTTGGTTTTTTTCATGAAACGACCGCTGGTCGGATCGGTTCGGCTACAGCAGATGCGGGCGACCCCGGCGGCGATCAACCGGATATCGGCGATCGGCACGCCTCGACTCCAGGGCTTGGGCGCATGAGTCAGGAGACGCGCGCCTTCATCGCCATCGGTTCGAACATCGAACCCGAGCGCCACATCGCGCTCGGACTGGAGGCGCTGAGCCAGATCCCGACGACCCGGATCGGGGCGGTCTCGTCGTGGTATCGCACCCGCCCCTGGGGGCTGGAAGCGCAGGCGGAGTTCATCAATCTGGTGGTGGAAGTCTGGACGCGGCTGACGCCGTCGGCGCTGCTGGCCGCGACTCAGGGGGTCGAGAATCGGCTTGGACGGATACGCGCGCAGGTCAATGGTCCGCGCACGCTCGATCTCGACATCCTGCTGTATGGTGAGCGCGTCGACGACATGCCGGAGCTAAGGCTACCGCACCCCGGCCTTCTGTTACGTGACTTCATGCTGATCCCCTTGCTGGAGATCGCGCCCGAGGTCATGCATCCCGAGCGCGGACACCCCATCGCCGAGCTGACGGACGAGATCCGTTACCATCAAATCATTGATCGGATTCCGGACGCCTCTCAGGCTCACGGGTAGAGCTCGGGAATCGGCGATGCGCGATCGGATGCGTCGGCACGCGCCGCGCCGAGATGCGGCTCCAGCCGCTTCCAGGCCGTCTCGCCGTCCCAGGTCTCGCTCGGCGGGGCGTAGATGGCGCGGTCGATGGCACGCAGGACGGAAGACGCCTCGGGGGCGCCGAAGCTGGTGGCGACGGCCTCCAGTCCGGTCGGGCTCTGGTCTGGCCAGCGGGCGCGCGCCCAGTCGATGAGGGCGATGCGGGCGGCGCGCGGATCTCGGGCAAGACAGGCGGCGCGGACTGCACGACGCGCCGGGTCGAGTCCGGGGGCGGCCGACGGCGGCGCGGAGGGCGTGCCACGGAAGCCGAGATCGGCCAGCTGACCGCCCGTCCGGGCACGGCGTTCGCGCTGCCAGAGATAGAGCGTCGCTCCCCAGCCGCCGGCGAGCACGCTGATCAGCGCCAGCCAGGGCCAGCCCCCCCAGCCCCGGTCGGCCCCGGATGTCGGGCGCGGTTTGGACTCGGAATCAGGCGCGGACACGGATTCCGGCGCGGATGCCGGATTGGGCGACGCGGGAACAGGTACCGGCCGGCTGGATGGACCGCCAGGCGCGGGTGCCACCTCGACAGTCCGCGCCGGGATCACGGCGACCCGCGCCCGATCCGTGCGCGTATCCCACCAGTCGAGCCGGATCTCCGGGAGGGTCAGGGTTCCGGGGCGCATCGGGACGAGCGCGAACTTGAGGGTCTTGATCGCCGCCGGTGCCGGGCCGCTGGTCAGATCCTCGCCGCGCGGCTGATCGGGATAGACCTGGACGCCGTCGAGTGCGCCCAGACCGAGATCCGGCAGTTGCGCCGCCGTCGTCCCCTCGGCGGTGATCGTGAGGATGCGGGTGATCGGTTCGCCGACCTGAAAGACCGGCGGACTCGGCGTCCACTCGTCCGTGAGCTGGAGCGAGGTGGCGGGCAGCCAGCTCGTACCGGAGTTCGCCGCCGGCTGCGGACGCACCTGGAGTTCGATGTCGCGCGCGCGCTCGACCACGCGCCGCCCCGGATGGGTGACGCCCGGCATGGCTGGAAAGCCCTGGAAGAGCCGTCCGCCAAAGGCTTGATCCAGCTCGGCGAAAGGATCCTGCCGCGCGCCCTGGCGCGGATCGTCCAGCCTGGCCTCCAGGCGCGGCGACTGGACGGTGATCGATCCGCTGTGCTGGGGGGTCAGTCGGTAGCGTCGCTCGATGACGCGATAGACCCGGCCTTCGCGCGTCTCGTCATAGGCGCGATCCTCACCCAGACGCTGTACCGTGGCGCCCTCGACTTCGGGCTCGGAGAGCACCGCGCGCTGCGGCGGCTGGCGGTAATAGACCTTGATCCGGTATTCGATGGGTTGCAGGACATAGGGCGTGGTGGTCTCGACCTCGGATTCGACGAAGAGCGCCTTGGGACCGGACTGATCCGGCTGACCGGATCGGGCGGAGGTTCCGCCCGGCTCGACGACCTCGATGCTCAACGGCCGGCTGCTGTCGCGTCCGGCCTGGATGGCGGGAATGGTCAGACGGCCCACGCGCTTGGGCGCCAGTTGCAGGCTCCACTGACGACTGTGCGAGATGCGTCCGTTGATGATGCTGGTCACCTGGCTCTGCCCACGGCGCAGAATGTCGAAGTCCGATTCCAGGGGCGCGAAATCCGGCTCAGCGTCCACATCGCCCTCGGCGCTGAGCCGCAGTTCCAGCACTTCGCCCAGCTCCAAACGCTGCCGATCCGCCTGAACGCTCACATCAGCCGCCAGAACCGACGACGGCAGCGTCAGCCATAGGAAAGCCAGCAGGATCGCATGTCCGTATCGTTGTGCCATCACGGTAACTGACCCTCGCGACGCAGATGTTGCAGAAGAAAACGCTGACGCAGCAGTCCGGCCGGGTCGTCCGGCACCTGACGCAGCCGGGCCTCCATGGCCTGTTCGCGCTCGCGTTCCTCGGGCGAGCGGTCATCCAGCGCCTTGGGTGAAGTGCTTGAAGTGTCCGGCGACTCACCCACTTTCGCTTTGGCCGGCTCGGCGCTCACCGACTGGCTCGACTTCGAATCCGGCTCCGTCGCCTGACCATCGACCGCGATGTCTTCCGGCGACGGTTCAGCGGCTTCCGATTTCGTCTCTGGCTGTTTGGCCTGTTCCTGGCCCGAACTGGAATCGGCACCAGCGTCAGGTTCAGACGCTCGATCCTGATTCGCCGCCTGAGATTCATTGGGTCCAGTTTCACCGGACTGGTCTGCTTCGGACTTCGAGGTATCGGTTGAGTCGGACGCCGATTCCGAAGGCTCGGATGTCGATGAGGACTCCTGGCTCTCTCTGGATTGGTCGCCCTGAGACTGGTCGTTCTGTGGGGGCGACTGATCGAGCAGCCGGCGCACCAGCTCCAGGTTGTGGCGCGCGTCGGCCTGGTCAGGATCCTGTTCGAGCACGCGCTCATAGGCCGCCGCCGCCTCTTCGAGCCGCCCCAGGCGCGCGAGCGCATTGCCGCGATTGTACTCAGGCGCCGCTCCAGCGAGTCCGTCGAGCGCGTCGAGTGCCTGTTCGAACTGACCGGCGCGATAGCTGGCTGCCGCGCGCCAGGCCGGGTCGCTGAAGTGCTCGGCGGCCGAATCGGGACGTCCGGCAGCCAGTTCACGCGCGCCCTGCTGATCGGCACTCCACCAGAGGTCGGCCCACTCGAACGCCAGTGCCCGATCGGGCGGTACGAGCAGCGCCGCCGCCAACACCGGAACCAGCCAGCCGCGCCGGAAGGCCAGCGCCGCCAGCGGCAGCAACAGCAGAATCAACCACGGGCCCTCCTCGCGCCAGCGGTCTGCCGTCAGCCGCGATGCCTCGATGCGCGTTTCGGGTCGGGGCGTAGCGGCGATCAGGGCCTGGGTATCGGCCTCACCCACGCCGGCTTCCAGATAACGCCCGTTGCCGGTGCGCGCCAGCTCGCGCAGCCGGTCACGTTCCAGACGGGCGATCTGGAGTGCGCCGTCGACGCCCTGCTCGAAGCCGCCGCCCGGACGCGGCACGGGCGCGCCGTCCAGCGTGCCGACCGCCAGCACCGAGAGTCGATGTCCGGCGTCGGCCAGACGGCGCGCCGACTCCAGTGATCCGGCCAGATTTCCAACCCCATCCGTGATCAGAATGACATGCCCGGCCCCACCGCCCGCGCGCTCCAGCATCCCGGCCGCCATCTCCAGCGCGCGTTCGGTGCGGCGCGCACCAGGCACGGGAATGAGATCCGTGGTGAGCATCGGCACCTGGGCGGCGATGGTGTTGGCATCGGCGCTCAGCGGCGAGACCAGAAAGGGGTCGGGGCCGAAGGCGATCAACCCGACCTGCCCCTCGCGCATGGCCTTGAGCAGATCCAGGGTCTCGAAGCGGGCGCGCGTCAGGCGCGAGGGCGAGACATCGGCGGCATTCAGGCTCGGTGAGAGATCCAGCAGGATCACCGAGCGCGCGTCCAGGCTGAAGACCGGCTGCGGCAACTGACGCCAGACCGGTCCGGCGAGCGCCACCACCAGGATCAGCCAGCCGACTCCGAGCAGGACGAGCGGCCAGCGGCCAGAACCTTCCGCGCCGCCAACTAGCAGATGCGGCAGCAGATGCGGATCGACGAGTGCCGACCAGGTGTCGGCGCCCGCCCGACGGCGCCAGAGCCGCCACAGCAGCCAGGCGAGCGGAATCAGAGCCAGAAACCAGAGTGGGCGCAGAAACAGCATGGCCATGTTCAGGGCGTTCGGTCGGTGAAGGCGCGTCCTGGACGGCGATCCAGCATTCCAGCATCGAGAACGATCAGCAGGATCGGCAGGATCAGCGCCAGCGCGGCGGGCCAGACGAAGAGTGCGCGTTGCGGACGATAGGTACGCTGCTCACGCTCGCTCGGCTCCAGCCGGTCCAGCTCGTCATAGACGGCTTCCAGTTGCTGGCGGCTGTCGGCGGTGAAGGCGCGCCCGCCGGTGATCTCGGCGATACGCTCGAGTGTAGCCGGGTCGAAGTCGCTGGCCTGGCGCAGCAGACGCATTCCAAACAGCGAGCGCACGCCCAGTTCGCCGCCGCCGATGCCGATGGTGTAGACACGCACACCGGCTTGGGCGGCCAGTTCGGCGGCTTCCAGTGGATCGAGCGCGCCGGCGGTGTTGTCGCCATCGGTCAGGAGGATCAGGACGCGCTGACCCTCGGGTTGTTCACGCAGACGCTTGACCGCCAGCCCGATGGCGTCGCCGATCGCCGTCTCACGTCCGGCCAGTCCGACGACCGAATCACGCAGCATGGCGGCGACCGTGGCACCATCGAAGGTCAGGGGCGTCTGGAGATAGGCGCGGGTGCCGAAGAGGATGAGCCCGAGCCGGTCGCCCGCGCGACGTTCGACGAAGGCCGAGGCGACCGTCCGCACCACGGCCAGACGCGAGACCGGGCGCCCATCGAGTTCGTAGTCTTCCTGCGCCATGCTCCCTGAGACATCGATCGCCAGCATCAGATCGCGTCCGGCCAGAGGCAGCGGGACCGGCGCGCCGACCCATTGCGGACGCGCCGCCGCGAGCACCAGCAATCCCCAGGCGAGCAGTCCGATCAGCACGCGCCAGCGGTACCACTCGGACGGCCGGGGCCGACGCCCGACCGACTCGGTCCCGAGACCGACGTGGATCGGAAAGCGCAGGGCCGCGCCAACATCGTCGCGCGCGGGCGGCAGCCAGCGCGTCAGCACGGGCAATGGCAGTGCCAGCAACACCCAGGGCCAGGCAAGCGTGATCATCGTTTGCCTCGTATTGAATTGGCGTTGAACTCGATCCACCGCTCGACCAGTTGCGCGAGCCGCTCGGGATCGAAATCGATCTGGTCGGCAGGGCGATAGGCCGAGTCGACCAGCACGCGCCCGATGCCGCCGCTGAACTCGCCGGTACCACAGGTCGCATCCAGAAAAGCCAACCAGTCGTCCCCGGTCAAACCCGCGATCTGGTCGCGCGGATACCGCGCCAGCGCCAGACGGCGCAATAAACGCGACAGCTCGGCCAGATAACGCCGCCGATCGCCATGGACCGCCAGCTCGCGCCCCAACCGTTCGAGTTCACGCCGCGCGGCCCGCTGGAGCGAGGTTCGGTGTCGCCGGCGCACCCCAAAACGCACGACCACAAGCAAGCCCGCCAGGACCAAGACCGCCACCAGCCACCAGCCAGGCGCCAGCGGCCACCAGGACACCGGGTCGGGTAGATGCCAGTCACGCAGATCGGCCAGCGGATCGGCCGTCATGACACCCGCCTCGCTGCCGGAATCGCACGCCGTGTCCCGAGCGCCAGCGCCAGGGCCGGACCGACCGGATCGACGGTCGACAGCCTGAGCCAATGCGCGCCATGCCGCCGCGCCAGTCGTTCCAGCAACGCCAGCCGCTGCTCGAACGCCGCCTGATAGCGCGTTCGCGCCCCAACGCCGGTCAGATCCAGGATTCCGCGCCGACCGCCCATCAGCACCGGATAGCGGCCGGCGGGCGGCGCATTGGCTTCGATCGGATCATGAACCAGCACCAGCAGCAACTCACTCCCCGAAGCCAGGCGCGCGATCCAGGCCCCATCCGGTTCGTCCAGATCAGCGAAGTCGCTGACGAGCGCGATCAGGCTCCCCGAACGCACCCGTGCGGCCAGATGCGACGCGGCCGCCGCCAGACTGGTCCAACCGCCCGTCTCCATCGCCGGTTCCGCAGGCGCGGCCAGACGTTCGAGCAGCGGCAGCAGACCCGCGCTGCGTGCGGCCGGCCGGCGCTCCAGATGACGCGCCTCGTCGAACACCAGTCCACCGACCCGGTCGCCGCGATCCACCGCCGCCCAGCCGAGCAGCGCCGCCACGCGCGCCGCGACCACCGACTTGAAGGCCACGCGCGTCCCGAACCGCATCGACGGCCCCTGATCGACCAGCAGCCACACAGGGCGCTCGCGCTCCTCGCGAAACAATTTCACATGCGGCGTCCCGGCACGCGCGGTGACGCGCCAGTCCATGTTGCGCGGATCATCACCCGGCAGATAGACGCGCGACTCGTCGAACTCCATGCCACGACCGCGAAAGCGCGACAGATGACCGCCGCTGCGCGTGGCCAGCACCCGCCCGCGTGGCGCCAGATCCAGCCGACGCGCCTGAGCACGGAGCGCGATGAGTTCGCGCAGATCGGCTCGCAGGCCGTTTGGCGTCCGGTCGTTCGCCTCCACCATGCGCCGGCCTCGCTCAGGGCGCCGGAACGCGCGCCAGCAGCGCCGTGACGAAATCGTCCGCACAGCGCCCCTCGGCCTCGGCTTCATAGGACAGCAGCACCCGATGACGCAGGACGTCGGGCGCGAGCGCCTGAACGTCCTCGGGCGAGACGAAGTCGCGCCCCGCCAGCCAGGCCCGGGCGCGGGCGCACCGATCCAGCGCGATGGTGGCGCGCGGACTGGCACCGAACCGCAGCCAGCCGTCGAGATCGCGCGCATAGGCGCCGGGGCGGCGCGTGGCCATCACCAGATGCACCAGATAGTCCTCGACTTCAGGGGCCATGTAGAGATTCAGGATCGCCCGCCGCGCCGCGAAGACCTCGGCCTGGGTCAGAACCAGCTTCGGCGCATCGTCCGGTTCGCGCCGCGCCTGCTCGCGGTTGAGCCGCAGGATGGCGCGCTCGGTCTCCAGATCCGGATAGTCGACGCGCACATGCAGCAGGAAGCGATCGAGCTGAGCCTCGGGCAACGGATAGGTGCCCTCCTGCTCGATCGGGTTCTGGGTCGCCATGACCAGAAAGAGTTCGGGCAGCGGATAGGTCTCGCGTCCGACCGTGACCTGACGCTCGCCCATGGCCTCCAGCAGCGCCGACTGCACCTTGGCCGGGGCGCGGTTGACTTCGTCAGCCAGCAGCAGATTGTGGAAGATGGGACCGCGATCGAAGCGGAAACTGCCGTCGTGCGGGCGATAGATCTCGGTGCCGGTCAGATCGGCCGGCAGCAGGTCGGGGGTGAACTGGATACGGTGGAAGTCGCCCTCCAGACCGGCGGCCAGGTGCTTGACGGCTGTGGTCTTGGCCAGCCCTGGAGCCCCCTCGACCAGCAGATGCCCGTCGGCCAGCAGCGCGATCAGCAGCCGCTCAATCAGGCCGTGCTGCCCGAGGATGGCGCGCCCGACCTGATCGCGCAGTGCCGCGAAACGCTGGGCTAGAGCTGCTGTGCTGTACGCTTGGGCGTCCGCGCCCTTGTTCAAGTCCAGGTTGGGGCTCTGTTCCAAGGCTCGCCTCCTCGCAAAGATCTCAGCCGATCGATGCCTATAGGTTTGCAGGTTTCGCCGGTCGATGCCGTTAAAATTTTTTCAGGTGCATTGTGGATGCCTACCCCGGCCCCTATACTGGCTCAGCCATTCCGGCTCCACAACTTGAGGAAGACACAATGATCAAATCCAACCGGATCACCGCTTGCGCTCTCGCCGCGCTCTTCGCCGGCGCCTCATTCTCCGCAAGCGCCTGGTGGGGTGGTCCCGGCTACGGCAACGGCCTCTGGGACAACATGGGTGACATGTTCGGCGATGGCTATGGCGACTTCAATATGAGCATGGGCGGCGGCGGTCGCGGTTACGGCCGTGGTTATGGTCGCGGCAATGGCTATGGTTACGGCGCGCCCTACGGCTATGGTGCGCCCTATGGTTATGGCGCCCCCTACGGCTACGGCGCTCCCTATGGTTACGGCGCACCTTACGGCGCCATGCCCTATGGCGCGATGCCGCCCCAGATGCCGGCCGCTCCTGCCCAGCCACAGGCCGCTCCGAGCCGTTGAGGCTCGATCCGCCCAGGGTGATCGGCCGCGCGCGCTGGCGGCCACACTGAAAACGCCTCGCTCTTCCGAGTCGAGGCGTTTTTGCGTTTGAGGCGTGCCGATAACGGCAAAGACCTCGCCGCTAGAGGCCGAGCATCTTCTCCAGATAGTGGATATTGGCGCCGCCGGCCAGGAAGGCCCCATCGCGCATGATCGAGCGCTGGAGCTTGATGTTGGAGTGGATGCCCTCGATGACCGTCTCACGCAGGGCATTGCACATGCGTGCCACCGCCGACTCGCGGTCCTCGCCGTGGGTGATGAGCTTGCCGATCATCGAGTCATAGTGACAGGGCACGGTATAGCCCGAGTAGATATGGGTCTCGATCCGCACTCCAGGCCCGCCCGGCGCGTGGAAGTCGGTGATCTTGCCCGGACTGGGCATGAAGGTCTCGGGATGCTCGGCGTTGATGCGGCACTCGATGGCATGTCCGCGCATCTGGATGTCCGACTGGCGGTAGCGCAGCGGCTCGCCGGCGGCGATCAAGATCTGCTCCTTGACGATGTCGACGCCCGTGACCATCTCCGTGACCGGATGCTCGACCTGGACGCGGGTGTTCATCTCGATGAAATAGAACTGCCCGTTCTCGTAGAGGAACTCGAACGTCCCCGCCCCGCGATAGCCGATCGAGCGACAGGCCGCCGCGCAGCGCTCGCCGATCTCGCGACGCTGTTCCTCGGTGATACCGGGCGCCGGCGCCTCCTCCACCACCTTCTGATGACGCCGCTGCATCGAGCAGTCGCGTTCGCCGAGATGGATGGCGTTGCCCATCTGGTCGGCCAGTACCTGGAACTCGATATGACGCGGGTTCTCCAGATACTTCTCCATGTAGACCATGTCGTTGTTGAAGGCTGCCGCCGCCTCGGCCCGGGTCAGCGCGATGGCGTTGAGCAGCGTCGCCTCCGAGTGCACGACACGCATCCCGCGCCCGCCGCCGCCGCCGGAGGACTTGATCATGATCGGATAGCCGATCTCGCGCGCCAGCTCCAGGGTGCGCTTCTTGTTGTCGTCGATCGGACCGTCGGACCCTGGGACGCAGGGCACGCCGGCCGCCTTCATCGCCGCGATGGCCGAGACCTTGTCGCCCATGAGACGAATGGTCTCGGGACGCGGGCCGATGAAGATGAAGCCCGACTTTTCGACCCGCTCGGCGAAGTCGGCGTTCTCGGACAGGAAGCCGTAGCCGGGATGGATGGCGACCGTATCCGTGACCTCGGCGGCGCTGATGATGGCCGGAACGTTCAGATAACTCTGCATCGCCGGCGCCGGACCGATGCAGACCGATTCGTCAGCCAGCAGCACATGCTTGAGATCGCGGTCGGCCTCGGAATGGACGGCGACCGTCTTGATGCCGAGCTCGCGGCAGGCGCGCAGGATGCGCAGCGCGATCTCGCCACGGTTGGCGATCAAAACCTTTTCGATCATTGCGGACATGATGGGGATGCCTTGGGTTGTGAGCGGCCAGGCGGGCCGATCCGGCGCGCGCGGCGCCGCCCGGCCCCTGGATGAGGAGGATCCCGATGGATCCCGCGACTCAGTCGATCAGGAACAGCGGCTGGTTGTACTCGACCGGCTGCCCGTTCTCGACCAGGATGCGCTTGACCGTTCCGGATTGCTCGCATTCGATCTGATTGAGGATCTTCATCGCCTCGATGATGCAGAGCGTGTCGCCGGCCTTGACCGACTGACCTTCCTCGACGAAGGACTTGGAGCCCGGCGAGGGCGCGCGATAGAAGGTGCCGACCATGGGCGAGCGCACCAGGGTGCCGGTGAGTTCGTCCTCGTCGTCATCGCCCGCCGACTGAGCGGGGGCCGGTGCGGCGGCCGGCTGGGGGGCGGCGCCCGCCATGGGCATCCCCTGGGGCATGTAGAACGGCATCGCCGCACCGCCGCTCACCTGGCGGCTGATGCGGACCGATTCCTCGCCCTCGTGGATCTCGATCTCGGCGACGTCGGATTGCTCCAACAACTCGATCAGCTTCTTGACCTTGCGAATGTCCATCGTTTCAGTGGTTCTCGTTCGTTGGGTTCTGGTCCAGTCGACCGAACGCGGCGCGCAGCGCCAGCGCATACCCCTCGGCCCCGAGTCCGCAGATCACGCCCACCGCGATATCGGAGAAATAGGAGTGGGCGCGGAATGGCTCGCGGGCGTGCACGTTCGACAGGTGCACCTCGATGAAGGGGATGGCCACGGCCAGCAGGGCATCGCGCAAGGCGACGCTGGTGTGAGTGAAGGCGGCCGGATTGATGAGGATGAAACGCACACCGTCGCGGCCGGCCTGGTGGATGGTCTCGATCAGGACGTGCTCGGCGTTGCTTTGCACGAAGGCCAGCTCATGGCCGGCGTCCTGAGCCATGGCCGTGAGCGTGCGCTCGATGTCGGCCAGGGTGACGCGCCCGTAGTGACCGGGTTCGCGCGTACCGAGCAGATTGAGATTGGGTCCGTTCAGGACCAGGATCGAGGCCATGGCGCCAACCGCTTGCAGACCAAAAGAGGTAAGGATGTGCGTCATTGCCGTCCGGCCGGAATCGGCGGCAAATCGCCCCGAATTGTCCGGATTTCGCGGGATCTTGTCCAGCGAGGATCAGGGTGTGCGCGATACTCTCGGCCCTTCTCTCACGAGAAGTGGATTCAGGAGCTCGGCCAGCTCCTCGGCGCTCAGTTCGCCGATCTGGCCGTGGACACGCCGCCCATGCCGATCGAAGATCACGGTGAAGGGCAGCACCTCCAGTCGGTTGCCGAGCTGGACTGAGAATTTGAGCACCTCGGGCGTGGCGATCAAAAGCGGATAGTTGACCGGCTGCTCGGCGACGAAGGCTCGCACGTCCTCGACCTGATCGACCGCGATACCGACGAACTGTACGCCGGATTCGCGCAACCGTTCCTGGATCTCGACGAAACGCGGGATCTCGGACAGACAGGGTGGACACCAGGTCGCCCAGAAGTTGAGCACCAGCACCTTGCCAGCCCAGGCATTGCTGGCGACCTCACGCCCCTCGAGGTCGGTCAGGCGAAAGTCGGGCAGGGTCTGGAGCGACTCGGCCTGGAGCTCGAAGCGTTCAGTGTCTCTACCGCTGTCGGCGTTCTCGAACTCGACCCAGCGCTGACCGATGATGGCCGTGCCGATACTGATGCCGCCGGCGAGCGCGGTGACGAGGATGACTTTCAGGGCTTTCATGGCGCGACCTGGCGCAGATGCGCGGCGAACGGCTCGGCAGGCTTGAAGCCCACCAGACGATAGTTGGCGAGTTCCTGGCCGGTGCGATCGAAGAACAGGATCGCCGGCGGACCGGGCAGGCCAAAGCGACCCTGGATCAGGGCGCGATCCTCGTCATCGTTGGCCGTGACATCGGCCTGGAGCCGGACGAAGCGGCTCATCTCGGCGATCACGGTCGGGTCGCTGAAGGTGTAGCGCTCCATCTCCTTGCAGGACACGCACCAGTCGGCATAGAAGTCGAGCAGCACGGGTTGGCCGTTCGACTGGGCCTGTGCCAGTTCGCGCTCCAGATCGGCCACCGATTTGATGCGCTTGAAAACGACGTGCTCGGCGCTACTGGCGACGCTGCCCGTCGGCAGTAGACCCCGCAACGGCTGGAGCGTATCACGCCCACCGGCCGCCGCGCCGACCAGCATGAGCGACCCATAGATCAGCAGCGCCAGACCCAAGCCTTTCCACAGCTTGGTCCAGCCGCTCGCGCCCGGCTGGAGCTGAGTGAGCGCGCCCATATAGACCGCCGAGCAGATCAGTAGCAGCGCCCAGAGCAGCATGGCAACCGCCGGAGGCAGAATGCGTTCGAGCATCAGGATGGCCACGCCCAGCAGCGCCACGCCGAACACCGCCTTGACCGCGTCCATCCAGACTCCGGCGCGCGGCAGATAGCGACCGGCCGAGGTGCCGATGACGATCAGCGGCGCGCCCATGCCGAGACTGAGCGCGAACAGCGCCAGCCCGCCGAGCAGGGCGTCGCCGGTCTGGCTGATGTAGATCAGCGCTCCGAACAGCGGCGGCGCCACACAGGGTCCGACGATCAGCGCCGAGAGCAGACCCATGATGGCCACGCCGATCAGGGTGCCGCCCTCCTGACGGTTGCTGAGTTCGGCGAGCTTGGTTTGCAGACCGGAGGGCAGTTGCAGTTCATAGAAACCGAACATGGACAGCGCCAGCCCCACGAACACCAGGGCGAAGGCGGTCAGAATCCAGGGATTCTGGAACACCGCCTGGAGATTGGCTCCGAACAGCCCGGCCAGCACGCCGATGACCGTATAGGTCAGGGCCATCGCCAGCACATAGACCAGCGAGAGCACGAACGCCTTGCGCGTGGTCAGCCCCGCGCCCTGTCCGGCGATGATGCCCGAGAGGATCGGGATCATCGGGAAGACGCAGGGCGTGAAGGCCAGCAGCAGCCCAAAGCCGAAGAAGACGGCGATGATCACCCACAGCCCTTCGCCCGCGAGCACGGCGGCGATGCGATCCTGCTCGGAGACCGGCGGGGCGCTCTCGCTCGGACCATTGGCCGGCGAGGCCTTCTCCAGCGCCGCCATCACCGAGGCATCGGCGATCGCCGCCGGCGCTTCGGGCAGATTCAGCGCAAGCCGCTGAGTCTGCGGCGGATAGCAGATTCCGATTTCGGCGCAACCCTGATATTTGACGACCAGGGTCACGTCGGTCGGTGCCGTCGCGGCGCGTCTGAGCGGCACGGTCAGATCGAGCCGGCCCTGATAGATCCGGACATCGCCGATCGAGCCGTCGGGCAGCACCGAATCATGCTTGAGCGTCCCCGCCGGACGTTCGACGGCACCGAGCGCAACCTCGGGCGACTCGAAGAGCGCGAGTTCGACCAGATCGGCATAGAGATAGGTTCCGGGCGCGATGTCCCAGGTGAGCTGCACCAGATCCGGCGCGACGACCTCGGACTGGAAGCGGAAGGCGTGCTCGACCGCCGGGATCTCGTCCGTGCCGGCCAGCCCCTGACTGGTCGCGGTGGACGACAGCAAGGTAGCCAGACGGCTCGGTTTGGCCTCGGGTGAGGCCTGTGCCGCGACGGGCAGGATCGGCGGCAATTGGAGCGTGAAGGTTTCGCGATGCGGCGGATAGCAGAATCCGGCATCGGCGCAGCCCTGCGAGCCGACGCGCAGTGTCAGATGACTGCCGGAGTCGGGTGTGCGCGTGATGGGCAGATCGACCATGAGCCGTCCGTGATAGGTCTCGACCTCGCCGAAGAACTCATCCTGCTTGATCTCGGCCTCGGGCAGCACAGCGTTGCCGAGTGTGATGCCAGGCGTCTCGGAGTCGAACCTGATTTTGCTGCGATAGAGATAGTACCCATCGGCGGTGTCCCAGATGACGCGGACGGCTTCCGGCCCGGCCACCTCGGCGCTGACCGGAAAGGCTTGCTCCTGGGTCAGGAAGTCATCGGCCAGCGCCTGGGTACCGCCCACGGCGACCATCAGCCACAGCCAAGCCCAAGCTAAAAACCACGGTCGTTTCACGAGCCCTGCTCCACGGTGTTCACGCATTCGCTCACCCAATTCAGATAGTCGCTCGCTCCCGAGACGATGGGGAGGGCGATGATCTCCGGTACCTCGTAGGGATGCAACTGACGCAACCGCTCAGCGAGCGGCTCGACACGCGCCTCGACGGTCTTGATCAACAGCAGCACTTCGGAATCGTGCTGGATGCGCCCCTCCCAACGATAGACCGAGGTCAGGCCGGGAAGCAGATTGACACAGGCGGCCAGCCGCTCCCCGACCAGGGATTCGGCCAGACGCCGCGCCGTGTCCCCGTCGGGACAGGTGCAGAGGATCAAACGACAGTGGGTCGACATGGTTGGAACTCGATCTCGTTTGGACTTGATCTCGCCGACAGGGTAAGGTTTCCGCAAACCGTCGGGGGTCTGACGAACGCCGGCTTCTGACCGCGCCGGCCGCGATAGATTCCATCCGGCCGTCTCCGACGCCCCCTTCATCCAATGGAGAATGCCATCGTGCCGCTGCTCATCCTGCTCTTCGTCGGTCTGCCGCTGACCGAAATCTATTTTCTGATCCAGGTCGGCTCCGAGATCGGGGCCCTGCCGACCATCCTGCTCTCGATCCTGACGGCCGTCATCGGCGCCTGGCTGGTCCGCTATCAGGGCTTCGGCGTGCTGATGCGGGTGCGCGAACTGCTCGATCGGGGTGAGGTGCCGGCCATCGAGCTGATGGACGGGGCGCTCATCCTGGCCGCCGGACTCTTCCTGATCCTGCCGGGCTTCCTGACCGACAGCCTGGGCTTCCTGCTGCTGATCCCACCGCTGCGCCGACGGCTGATCGAGCGTTATATCCGGATCCAGCCCGTAAACACACAAGCGCCCGGCGAGGTCCGGACCGAGACACGGGTGCGGGTGATCGAGGGTGAGTTCCGCCGCGACGACTGAGCCGACTCCAGCCCGACCGGGGATCAGCCGCCGCCGGGGAAGCGATCGGCGTATTTCTGGATCCATTCCCGCGCCGCTTCCTCGCTGCTCAGTGAGCGTCCCTCGCATGCCAGGATCTCGTGACGATAGTGCTCGATATGACAGACCTGCTCGACCATCCGTACCCCGTAACGATCCTCGATGCCCTCGAAGCGCACCCCGACCTCGAAGACCGCTCCGTGCTGATGGCACCAGGCGACGATGCCATCGACCTCGAACACCGGATCGACGATCGGGATCTGGATATGGATGCCCGTTCCGGGCTGGATGGCCAGACGCGAGCTGAAACAGAGTCCACCCTCGCCGATGTTGCGCAGATAATCGCGCTCGTCGGCGATCACCTCGCGCAATGAATAGCGGATGGGTACGTCGGATGGATGGCGAAGGAAGCGACGTGTCTCCCCGGTCATGATCCACCTCGTCTCACGCGATCGGTCAGCCTGCCCCGATCCTGTCTCGATGAAGCCTAACAAAACACGCCTCCTCGTCCTCCACGACGAAGAGCCGCAGGTTCCATTCTCGTCACACTCCCAGCCCGATCCATGAGCCTGTCCTGGACACACCAGATCGCCAAAGCACTTGCCGGCGGACGACCGACCCCGGCACTGGAGCTGCATCTCGACGCCCTGCTCGTCTGGCTGAACAATCCGGACAATCCGCGCGTGGCCGAGCTGGAGCGGGCCATCGGGCGGCAGCGGCTCGCGCGCGATCAAGCCGGCGCGAGCGCCTACCGTCTGCTCGACCGGCAGTTCTTCCCCGACGAGGCGCCTCCCTCGCCCGCCACCCTGGGGTTTGCGCCCGGCACCGCCGCCGCGCACGCCAAGCTGCGCTATCGCCGGCTGATGCAGGTCTATCACCCGGACCGGCATCCCGAGCGTACCGCTTGGGCGACCCGTCGCACCGAACAGATCAACCGCGCCTTCGCCGCCTTCCAGCGCGGCGAGACCGGCACGACACGCGCCGGCACCCGCCAGGAGCCGGGACATCGAGACGCCGTAAAGCCATCCAGCTGGCGCCTGCCGCCGGCCTGGTTCCCGCCCGCACTCAGAGACGCGATCGCGCCGGCCTGGGTCTGGACGCACGACCGCTGGTTGGCACTCACACCGCTCCAGAAGCGAATGCTGAGCACGGCCGCCATCGTCTGCGCCCTGATACTCACGGTCGCGCTCTGGCCGCAGGAGCCGCCCCGGCTGGCTCCCCGGATCATTCACCATCCGCTCGGTGTCGAGCCGACACCCGTTCTCGCGGACGAACCGACACCTGACGAGCCGGAGCCACAGCCACCAGAGATCATCGCGACCGAGCCGGTCCCAGAGGCGGCGCCACGGCCGGCCATCATTCCACCGACGCCCGCGCCGGATGACTCACCAAGCGAGGTGCCGGTCGTCGCCTCCCGCGGAAACGCCCCGCCCGACCTGGAGTCGAGCGTCGTACCCGAGGTCTCGGATCATGAGAGATGGGCTCCGGACAAGCCCGCTCAAGCAGCATCGGAACCCAAGCCGGAACCGGCGCCAAAAACGGATACGGCGATTCCGGCGATCACCGGGGCGACGGATCTGCCGGCGGCCCCGTCCCTGAGTGCGCCCCGGCCCGACCCCATGACATCGCTCGCTCCGCACGCCGACATTCCGGCAGCGGCCACGCCCGAGCCGCCCAGGCCGCCGGCACTACCCGAGATGCCCCTGACACTGAGCACGGCTCCAGCCGTCTCGACCGCCAGTGCACCGCTCGCCACCCGCTGCCAGACCGCCGCCGAGATCCTGAGCCGTTTCCAGAGCGCCTATCAGAATGGCGCGCTCGATACGCTCATGGCGCTCTACAGCCCGCTGGCCAAGGAGAACGAGCTGGCCACCTGGTTCGCCATTCGCCAGACCTACGCCGAATGGTTCCGCACCACTTCGGCGCGGCGCATCGGCTTCGAGCAGATTCAGGTTCAGCCCATCGCCGACAGTCAGCGCTGCGCCCTCATGGCCGTGTTCCAGGTCAGCTATCTCGACCGGCAGTCGCATCTGGTGACGCAGGCCGGGATCATCGAACTGCTGCTCGAACACAAGGGGGCGGACTGGAGCATCCTCCGGGCGCGGTATTGATCCACCGGACTCAGCGATCAGGCGTATGCGTCGATACCCTGGAAGGACCGCAGATCGTCGCGCTGTTCCAGGCGTTGCGTGGCCTCATAGGCCGCCATGGCGCGCCGCCCATACCCATCGCCGGCCATAACCCTGACCGGGGCGCTATAGGGACGTCGATGCTGAGAAGACTCCTCGGTGCGCTCGGCTCGCGTCACCGGGCGCTCGGTCAGCGCCTCGGTATCGGCCCTGGTGACGGCCGGCGGAGGCACGACCGGCAGCGTCCGCTCCCAAGAGGACTCGGAAACGATCGAGTAGGAGAGCGCCGCCGGTGAACCGAGGATCTGCATCGGGAACCGTGACCAATACTGAGGCACGTCGACGGATGGAGGGGATCACCGCCGATCCGAGATCCCGCCGAGCTATCAACAGTGTAGACGGCTTGCCCGTGCAGGACATCCATCGGCAGCGAGCGCGCGCTCCGGCGCCCGGATGCCGATGGGTCGGGCGATCAGAACTCGACTTCGTCCCAGAAATCGGGTTGTGAGGTATCGGTCGGCGGATTGCCGTCGTAGACCAGACTCTGACGACGCTGGAGATAGGCGTCGCGAACGAAGCTGTAGGGATCGATGGAGGCCTCCTCGACGATCTCGGTCGCCGTCAGAAGGTCCGCGCGCCGGTCGATCACCCGTACCCCGACCAGTCCCCAGTGCACCTGATGCTTCTTGAGATTGACCAGCGGGTCCATGACGATGTCGCCCCCCATACCGATGGCATCGCGCATGGAACTCGGTCCGAGGAAGGGCGTTACCAGATAGGCGCCCGACTCCAGGCCCCAGTAGCCCAGCGTCTGCCCGAAGTCTTCCTTGTAGCTCGGCAGGCCGACGTTGGTGGCCACGTCGACGAAGCCCAGCACGCCGACGGTGGAGTTGATGAAGACGCGCCCGACATCACTGCCCGCGCGCGACATCTTGAACTGCAGGACGTTGTTCACCGCCGAGGTGACATCGGCGAGGTTGTCGAAGAAGTTGGTGATGCCGCGATCGACCGGCTCGGGCGTCACCTTCTGATAACCCCTGGCGATCGGCTGTACGAGCGCCTTGTCGAAATTCATGTTGAAGCGGAAGGTGGCCCGGTTTAAAGGCTCCAGCGGATCGCGCGGATCAAGCTCGCGATCGGGCTTGGAGGCGCACCCCAGCAAAAGCGTTGGCGCCACCAGCCAAGCCAGTGCGCGCGTCCATGATCGACCCATCACCATACCCATATACCTGGCGAATTTCCTCAATGACTGGCCGAATCCTACCACAGCGCGAAGCGGTGTCGGAGACTCACCGCTACCGAGAGCATTGGCATTCGTCGCGCGCGCACTTATGCTGTGGCGATGAGAGAACAGGAACACATCCCCAACGGCATCGCCCGGCGCTTTCGCGGCTTCCTGCCCGTAGTGGTAGACGTCGAGACCGCCGGCTTCGATGCCCAGCGCCACGCCCTGCTGGAGGTCGCGGCCGTCATCATCCGCCAGCGGTCCGACGGTCTGCTCGAACCCGCGCCGACGCTCGCCTGCCACGTGCTGCCCTTCGTCGGCTCGGAACTCGACCCGCGCGCGCTGGCCTTCAACGGCATCGATCCCCATCACCCTTTCCGTGATGCGATCTCGGAGCACGATGCACTCGAACGCATCCTCACCCCGATCCGCAAGGCGGTGAAGTCGACCGGCTGCAACCGCGCCATCCTGGTCGGACACAATGCGCACTTCGACCTGGGATTCATCAAGGCCGCCGTCGAGCGCACCGGCTACAAGCGCAATCCCTTCCATGCCTTCAGCGTCTTCGATACCGTCACGCTCGGCGGACTGATGTTCGGTCAGACCGTGCTCGCCAAGGCATCCAGGGCGGCGGGACTGCACTGGAAGCACAGCGAGGCGCACTCAGCGGCCTATGACGCCGAGCAGACCGCGCGGCTGTTCTGCGCGGTCGTCAATCGCTGGCGCGAACTCGATCCCGAGCGCTACTGGGAACGCAATTCCGAGGTGGTGGCAGGGTCGGACCAGGGGCCGGCTTGAGCACGGTCGCTCAGGCGTCGTCGGCCTTGGCGACGGCCTGCTCCATCATCGTCTTCAGCTCGCCGCTGGCGTGCAGTTCGAGCGTGATGTCACAGCCGCCCACCAGCTCACCGTCGATGTAGATCTGCGGAAAGGTCGGCCAGTCGGCAAAGCGCGGCAGATGCTCGAAGATCTCGGGGTCTTGCAGGACGTTGACATAGGCAAAGGGCACTTCGCACTGCTGAAGGGCCTGCGCGGCGCGCATGGAGAAACCGCACTGCGGAAACTGCGGCGTGCCCTTCATGTAGATCACGACCGGATTGCTCCTGACCTGCTCGCCGATGCGTTCCAAGACATCCATCACGGATTCCTCGATAGTCGTTGAATGATGCTCCTGCCCAGAGTCGGGCCTGGGCGGCGCATTTTCAAATCCTCCCGCGCGGTGCCGGCTCAATCGACGTGACGCTGGAGCCAGAGTTCCAAGAGCGCCAGATGCCAGAGCTTGTTGCCCTGGATACGGGTGTGATGCATGTCGGGCGCGGCCAGGAGCTGGTCGAGATAGCTTGGGCGATAGAGACCGCGCTCGCGGCTGGCGCGCGAGGTCAGGACGTCGCGCATCATCTCCAGGAACGGGCCGCGCACGTATTTGAGCGCCGGCATGGGGAAATAGCCCTTGGGCCGGTCGATCACGGCATCCGGCAGCAGCCCGCGAGCGAGCGCCTTGAGCGGATACTTGCCGCCCTCGCGCAGCTTGAGTTCGGGCGGACAGCGCGCGGCCAGTTCGACGAGCTGGTGATCGAGGAAGGGCACGCGCGCCTCCAGCCCCCAGGCCATGGTCATGTTGTCGACGCGCTTGACCGGATCGTCGACGATGAGGGTGGTCACATCCAGCCGCAGCACGGCATCCATGAAGGTGTCGGCGTCCGGCTCGGCCAGACGCTCGGCGATCAGGGCCGAAGTATGGTCCTCACCGGCACAGGACGCCCCAATCATCCGTAGATATTCGTCGTGATCGCGGTCGAAATAGTGCTTGGCAAAGCGTTCCAGCGGCGAGCCGGTCGTCTCGGCCATCATGCGCGGATACCAGAAATAGCCGCCGAACACCTCATCGGCGCCCTGCCCTGACTGCACGACCTTGATCTCGCGCGAGACCTGTTCGGCGAGCAGATAGAAGGCGACCGCGTCCTGACCGAACATCGGCTCGGCCATGGCGCCGATCGCCTCGGGCAGTCGGGTCAGCACCTGGTCGTTGGGCACCAGGAATTTATGGTGCCGCGTGCCGTAGCGTTCGACCACCAGGTCCGAGTATTCGAATTCGCTGCCGGCCTCCTCGGGCGTGTCCTCGAAACCGACCGAGAAGGTGCGCAGATCCGCGACTCCGGCCGCGGCGAGCAGGGCCACCAGCAGACTGGAGTCCAGCCCGCCCGAGAGCAGCACTCCGACCGGGACGTCCGCAACCTCGCTGCGGATCTTGACCGCGTGACGCAGGGCGGCATGGATGGACTCCAGCCATTCCCCCTCCGACAGCGGCGACTCGGGACGCCGGGCGGCGAGACGCCAATACGCCTGCTCGGTGCGACGGCCATCGGCCTTGATCAACAACCAATGCCCAGGTGCCAGCTTGCGCACCCCCTGGAGGATGGTGCGCGGGGCCGGAACCACGGCATGGAGCGTGAAGAGATTGTGCAGCGCAACCGGATCGATCCGCGTATCCACGCCGCCAGCGGCCAGCAGCGCCTGTGGATTGGACGCAAAACGCAGGACGCGCCCCGACTCCGACCAGTAGAGCGGTTTGATGCCGAAGCGGTCGCGCGCCAGGAACAGCGAGCGCCGGCCGGCGTCCCAGACGGCGAAGGCGAACATGCCGTGCAGCCGCTCGACGCAGCCCGTCCCCCAGGCGTGCCAGGCCTTGAGGATGACTTCGCTGTCGCCCTCGGAAAAGAAGCGATAGCCCTTGGCCTCCAGTTCGCGCCGCAACGCGCGGTAGTTGTAGATGGTGCCGTTGAAGACCAGCGCCAGCCCCAGTTCGGCGTCGACCAGCGGCTGATTGGAGCGCACCGACAGATCGATGATCGCCAGCCGCCGATGTCCGAAGGCCAGCGCCCCGTCACTGTAGCTGCCGCCATGATCCGGGCCGCGCCGCGTCAATTCGGCCATCATGTGCCCGATCGCGTCCAGATCGGCCGGTGCACCATCGAGTCGCAGCTCGCCACAAATACCGCACATTGGAAGTCTTCTCCCGCCAGGTGATCAGATGACTATCGCCAAGAGGATAGCCGAATCGCCGGCGGGGATGGTTGCAAAAACGGCGAGTCGGCCGCATGGTGACGATGCATTCATCCTGGATGGCCGTGCTGCTGATGCCGTTCACGCGAACGATCCGGCTCAGCCCTCCAAACCCAAGATCCCACGCTAAAACGCAGGAGACTCGACGATCATGACGCACGAACTACCCGCCCTGCCCTATGAGAAGAACGCCCTGGAGCCGGTGATCTCGGCCGAGACCATCGAGTACCACTACGGCAAGCATCATCAGACCTATGTCACCAATCTCAACAACCTGATCCAGGATACCGAGTTCGCCGACATGAGCCTGGAGGACATTGTCCTGAAGTCCTCGGGCGGCATCTTCAACAACGCCGCGCAGGTCTGGAACCATACTTTCTACTGGAACTGTCTCAGCCCCAACGGCGGCGGCGCCCCGAGCGGTGCGCTGGCGGCGGCGATCGACGCCAAGTTCGGTTCCTTCGATGAATTCAAGAAGCAGTTCGCCCAGTCGGCCGCCACCAACTTCGGCTCGGGCTGGACCTGGCTGGTCAAGAACGCCGACGGCTCGATCGAGATCTTCAACACCTCCAACGCCGGCACCCCCATGACCTCGGGCAAGACCGCGCTCCTGACCGTCGACGTCTGGGAACACGCCTACTACATCGACTATCGCAACGCCCGTCCCAAGTACCTCGAAAGCATCTGGGACAAGGTGAACTGGGAGTTCGTCGCCGCCAACTATAGCGCCTGAACCAGGCGAATCGATGCCGCGATCCTTGTCAAGCATATAAATATCGCGTTATATTCGCCCACTTCGCCTTATACACAGAGGCGGTTTCCCATGCGGGGTAACCGCCTTTTTTATTTTCATTCTGAAAGCTCGATCGGGGTCTTTGCGCCATGAGCGAACCCTTGATGGCCACCTACAATCGCCTGCCCGTCACCTTCGACCGGGGTGAGGGCGTCTGGCTCTGGGACACCAACGGCAAGCGCTATCTGGATGCGCTGTCCGGGATCGCCGTGTGCGGACTCGGCCACGCCCATCCGGCCGTGCGCGATGCACTCTGCGAACAGGCCGGGCGGCTGATCCATACCTCCAACATCTACGGCGTCGCCGAGCAGGAACGCCTGGGCGCGCTCCTGACCGAGCAGGCCGGGATGGATCGCGTCTTCTTCGCCAATTCGGGCGCAGAGGCCAACGAAGCGGCGATCAAGCTGGCCCGGCTCCACGCCCATCGGCGCGGCATCGAGAACCCGGCGATCCTGGTTGCCGAGCACAGTTTCCACGGCCGCACCCTGGCCACGCTCTCGGCCACCGGCAACCGCAAGGTCCAGGCCGGGTTCGAGCCGCTGGTCCAGGGCTTCGTGCGCGTGCCCTATGACGATCTGGACGCCATCGAAACGGCGGCAACCAACCGGCCCAACATCGTTGCGATCCTGATCGAGCCGATCCAGGGCGAAGGCGGCATCCGGCTTCCGTCCGACGACTATCTGGTCCGGCTGCGCGAGATCTGCGACCGCTCGGGCTGGCTGCTGATGCTCGACGAGATCCAGACCGGCATGGGCCGCACCGGGCGGCTGTTCGCCTTCCAGCACGCAGGCATCCAGCCGGATGTGGTCACGCTCGCCAAGGGGCTGGGCAACGGGATGCCGATCGGCGCCTGTCTGGCGCGCGGCGCGGCGGCCGAGGTGTTCTCGCCCGGCTCGCACGGATCGACCTTCGGCGGCAATCCGCTCGCCTGTCGCGTTGGGCGCGCGGTGCTGGAGACCCTGATCGACGAGAATCTGACCGAGAACGCCGCCGCCCAGGGCGCCTATCTGCTCGATTCGCTGCGTGCGGCACTGGGTGAGACCCATGGTCTGGTCGAGATCCGTGGACGCGGCCTCATGGTCGGGATCGAACTCGACCGTCCCTGCGGCGAACTCGTCGGCCGGGCGCTCGACGCCGGACTCCTGATCAATGTCACCGCCGAGCGGGTGATCCGGCTGCTGCCGCCGCTGATCATCGACCGCGCCCAGATCGATGAACTGGTCGCCACCCTCACCGGACTCATCCACGGCTTTTTGGGCGACGCCTGAAGACGACCCCGCGAGAGACATCCTCCGATGGCCACCCAACAGACAGACTGCCGGCACTTCCTCTCATTGCTCGATCTGAGCCTGGACGAGGCCCGAGCGCTGATTGCGCGTGCCACCGAACTCAAGCGGATGCGTGCCGCCGGTCAGGACTTCAAGCCGCTCGCCGGCCGCACCCTGGCGATGATCTTCGAGAAGTCATCGACCCGCACCCGTGTCTCCTTCGAGGCCGGCATGGTCCAGCTCGGCGGTCATGCACTCTTTCTCTCGCCGCGCGACACCCAGCTCGGGCGCGGTGAGCCGATCGAGGACAGCGCGCGGGTCATCTCGCGCATGGTCGATGCGGTCATGATCCGCACCTTCGAGCAGAAGACGGTGGAGGTGTTCGCCGCCCATTCGCGCGTCCCGGTGATCAATGGTCTGACCGACCGCTGTCATCCCTGCCAGATGCTCGCCGATCTCCAGACCTTCCACGAGCATCGCGGCGACATCCAGGGCAAGCGCGTGGTCTGGATCGGCGACGGCAACAACATGTGCCATTCCTTCATGGAAGCGGCGCAACTGTTCGACTTCGAGCTGCGCGTGGCCTGTCCCGAGGGTTTCGAGCCGGACGCCGACCTGCTGGCCGCTTGCGGCGACCGCTGCACGATCCTGCGCGACCCGCGCGAGGCTGCCGAGGGCGCACATCTGATCGCCACCGACGTCTGGGCCAGCATGGGTCAGGAAGAGGAACAGGAACGGCGTCAGGCGGCGTTCGCCAGCTATCAGGTCACGGATGCCATCATGGATCAGGCCAGCAACGACGTCCTCTTCATGCACTGTCTGCCGGCTCATCGCGGCGAGGAAGTCGCCGCCTCGGTCATCGACGGCCCGCGCTCGGTGGTCTGGGACGAAGCCGAGAACCGGCTCCATGCCCAGAAGGCGCTGCTCGAATTCCTGATCCCGCACTGAAAACTGACTGTCGGCCGGCGCCACGCACGATCGAGGTCCTGTGGCGTAGCGGTATGGGAGCAGGCGCTCGCGCCTACTGACGATGCGGATTCTTCAGCCGGCGGGTCTTGTCCACCATGCGATGGGTGGAAAGGTTGTTGTTGTAGCGCGGCACCAGATGCAGCGGAACCCAGACGACATCGTGTGACTCGTCGTTGCCTGGGATGGGCAGACGGTCGTCGATCTCGATCAGAAAACGCACATCGTAGTGGACATGGCGCGGACCATGTTCGCTGGCGGGAATGGTGTGGATGTCGAGATCGAAGATACCCTCGCTGAGCAGGCGGATCTGCTCGGGTGCGATGCCGGTCTCTTCGCGTGTCTCGCGCAGGGCGACGCGGCGGATGTCGGCGTCGCCGTCGGCGTGGCCGCCGGGCTGGAACCATTGCGAGTGCTTCTTGTGATGCAGCATCAGCACTCGGTCCCGGCCCGGACTCACCACCCAGGCGGAGCCGGTGACATGGCCGGGCAGCCGTTCCGAGTGGAAACAGTCTTCGTGGTCACGCACGAAGCTCTTCGTGCGCTCGAGATAGCCGGCCTCGGTCATGACCTGGGGCTCGTAAGCTTCCAGCAGACCCAACAACTCGTTGCGGTGCATGTCTCTCTACCCGGCTCTCTGCACACCTAATGCGTGCCGCGCGGACTCGCCACGGCCGCGATGGCGGCGGCGGCCGCCTCGTCGATATCGGTCTCGCTGCCGGCCAGGGTCAGGCGGCCAAAAGCGCCGATGGCCTTGACATCGATCAGGGTGATGCGGGCCGCCTTCTCGGCCTGATTGGCCGCATAGGTGATATAGCCGGCCGGCTCGGTCTCCAGAATGAACATACTCTGGCCCGGCAGGATCATGGAGCCGCGTCGCTCCTGGCGATTGATCAGGACAGTGTGGTCCGGGGTCATGCCGCGGATGATCTCCGACCACTGCACCCGACAGGGTTGGCGGTCGTCCTGCCTAGCCTGCATGCTGTTGAGGATGAGGCGTCCGGCCTCGATGACATCGCTCTGGTCGCGCTGGTGGATGACCATGGAGCCGTAGGCGCGCTCCACCACCTGCTGGGCCAGATGCACCCGAGTGGACTTGAGGGCCGCGTCGGTGAGGCGATGCACGGCCATGCCGGGCGAGACCTCGAGCCACAGGCAGGCATCGCCGGGAACCGGCAGAAACCCCTGGGAGACCGTGGCGATATAGGCGGCCAACTGCGGTTGCAGCGAGTCGATGAAGGTATAGGTGCGCAGCGAGATCTTTGGGGTCATGCGAATGGACTCGGCTCTTGGCGGGGCGTGTCGCGCGCCTCGAACGGGATATTACCTTGGCCGACTCAAAAACTGTCAAGCCCTGGCAATGATCACGGACCCAAAGTGTTCAAGGATTGCGGCTGGCGGCGATATACTGAGCGACTTCGATCAGTCCCGAGGTCATCTAAGCTCATGCCCCAGTATCGCTCCAGAACCAGCACCCATGGCCGCAACATGGCCGGCGCACGCGCCCTGTGGCGCGCCACCGGCATGACCGACGCCGATTTCGACAAACCCATCATCGCCGTCGTCAACTCCTTCACCCAGTTCGTCCCCGGTCATGTGCATCTGAAGGATCTGGGCCAGCTGGTCGCGCGTGAGATCGAGGCCGCCGGCGGCGTGGCCAAGGAGTTCAACACCATCGCCATCGACGACGGCATCGCCATGGGCCACAACGGGATGCTCTACTCCCTGCCCTCGCGCGAGATCATCGCCGATTCGGTCGAATACATGGTCAATGCCCATTGCGCCGATGCCATGGTCTGCATCTCCAACTGCGACAAGATCACGCCCGGAATGCTGATGGCCGCGCTGCGTCTGAACATCCCGGCGGTGTTCGTCTCGGGCGGGCCGATGGAAGCGGGCAAGGTGCAACGCGCCGGGGGCGAGGTGCATCTGGATCTGGTCGATGCCATGATCGCCGCCGCCAACCCCAACGAGAGCGATGCCGACGTCGACCGGATCGAGCGCTCGGCCTGTCCGACCTGCGGTTCCTGCTCGGGCATGTTCACCGCCAACTCGATGAACTGTCTGACCGAGGCGCTGGGTCTGAGTCTGCCGGGCAACGGTTCGCTGCTGGCCACCCATGCCAAGCGCCGCGAGTTGTTCCTCGAAGCCGGACGGCTGATCGTGGAGCTGGCGCGCCGCTATTACGAACAGGACGACGCGCGCGTGCTGCCGCGTTCGATCGCCAATTTCGCCGCCTTCGAGAACGCCATGAGTCTCGACATCGCCATGGGCGGCTCGACCAACACCGTGCTGCATCTGCTGGCTGCCGCGCGTGAGGCCGAGGTCGCGTTCACCATGACCGACATCGACCGTCTGAGCCGCAAGGTACCGAATCTGTGCAAGGTCGCTCCGGCGACGCAGAAGTACCACATGGAGGACGTGCACCGCGCCGGTGGCGTGCTGGCGATTTTGGGCGAACTGGAGCGTGCCGGACTGCTCCATACCGACACCTGTACCGTGCACAGCCCGACCCTGGGCGAGGCACTGGCGCGCTGGGACATCGGGCGCAGTCAGGACAGCGAAGCGCACGCGCGTTTCCGCGCCGCGCCCGGCGGCATCCCGACTCAGGTCGCCTTCAGCCAGGACGCCCAGTGGCCCGAGCTGGATCTGGACCGCACTGCCGGCTGTATCCGCGACCGCGAACATGCCTACAGCCAGGACGGGGGGCTTGCGGTGCTGTTCGGCAATCTGGCCGAGGACGGCTGTATCGTCAAGACCGCTGGCGTCGATGCCGAGATCCTGAGCTTCAGCGGCCCGGCGCGCATCTTCGAGAGCCAGGAAGACGCCGTCTCCGCGATCCTGACCGACCGCATCCAGCCCGGCGACATCGTCGTCATCCGCTATGAAGGCCCCAAGGGCGGTCCTGGGATGCAGGAGATGCTCTACCCGACCAGCTATCTCAAGTCCAAGGGACTGGGCAAGGTCTGCGCGCTCATCACCGACGGGCGGTTCTCGGGCGGCACGTCGGGCCTGTCGATCGGCCACGTCTCGCCGGAAGCCGCCGAGGGCGGGCTCATCGGCCTGGTCGAGGACGGCGACCGCATCGAGATCGACATTCCCAATCGGCGCATCCATCTTGCGGTCAGTGATGAGCAGATCGCGGCGCGCCGTCAGGCGATGGAGGCCAAGGGGGCGAATGCCTGGCAGCCGGTGTCGCGTCAGCGCGTGGTCTCGAGCGCACTCAAAGCCTATGCCGCCATGACCACCAGCGCGGCCAATGGCGCGGTGCGCGACGTCAGCCAACTGCGCTGAGGCTGACGACCATCCGGGACACTCACCTCCATTGAGGAAACCGACAATGAGCGCGCATTTCACCGAGCAGCCATTCCGCCCGCTGCGACTGGCGATCCTGACCGTCTCGGACAGTCGGGACGAAGCCGGCGACACCTCCGGTCGGCTGTTGCGCGAGCGCGCCGAGGCGGCTGGACACGCGGTCGTCGCGCGAGAGATCGTCCGCGACGACGTCTACCAGTTGCGCGCGGTCTTCTCGCGCTGGATCGCCGATCCCGAGATCGAGGTGATCCTGAGCACGGGCGGCACCGGCGTGACCGGACGCGACAGCACGCCCGAGGCCATCGCCCCGCTGCTCGACAAGCAGGTCGAGGGCTTCGGCGAGCTGTTCCGTCAGGTCTCGTTCGAGGAGATCGGCGCTTCGACGCTCCAGTCGCGCACGCTCGGCGGGCTGGCCAACGGCACCTTCGTCTTCTGTCTGCCCGGCTCGACCGGAGCCTGCCGCACGGCTTGGGAGCGCATCCTCCAGCCCCAACTGGACATCCGCACCCGGCCCTGCAATTTCGCTCAACTCATTCCGCGTCTGCTCGAACGATGATGGATCGATCCAACGACTGTGCGCCGGTTGCGGCCGGTGGCAAGACTCTGACCAAGGACGAGGCCGTCGCCTTTCTGACGGCGCGCGTCTCGCCCATCGACGGCACCGAGACCCTGGCGCTCGACGCGGCGCTCGGGCGCGTATTGGCCGAGCCGGTCATGAGTCCCATCGACGTGCCGGGCTGGGACAACAGCGCCATGGACGGTTATGCCATCCGGCACGCCGATCTGGCCGCGCACGAGGGTCGGCTGCCGGTCGCTCAGCGCATCCCGGCCGGTGCGGTCGGCGAACCGCTGGCACCCGGCACGGCGGCACGGATCTTCACCGGCGCGCCCGTGCCCGAGGGAGCGGATACGGTGGTCGTGCAGGAGGTGTGCGAAGCGTCCGACGGACAGGTGCGCATTCCGCTCGACGTCAAGGCCGGCGCCAACGTCCGCCGCGCGGGCGAAGACATTCGTACCGGCGCCGAGGTCATCGCGGCCGGGACGCGGCTGTTGCCGGCGCATCTGGGTCTGGCGGCCTCGGTCGGCGTGGCTCGACTGGTGGTGCGTCGTCGTCTGCGCGTGGCGATGCTCTCCAGCGGCGACGAGCTGGTGTTGCCCGGCGAACCGCTGGGGCCGGGCCAGATCTATAATTCCAATCGCTCCATGCTCATGGGGCTGTTGCAGTCCTGGGGTTGCGAAGTCGTGGAGCTCGGGATCGTTGCCGACGATCTCGAATCGACCGTCGCGGCCATGGCGCGGGGCGCACGCGAGGCGGATCTGATCATCGCCAGCGGCGGGGTCTCGGTCGGCGAGGAGGATCACATCAAGCCTGCCGTCGAGCGACTCGGTCGGCTCGAACTCCATCAGGTGAAGATTCGTCCCGGCAAGCCGCTCGCCTTCGGTGAGGTCCAGGGCACGCCGCTGCTCGGCTGTCCCGGCAATCCGGTCTCGCTGTTCGTCACCGCCGTGCTGTTCGCGCGACCGCTGATCCGGCGGATGCAGGGTATCGCGGGCGAGCTGGATGTGCGTCCGCTCCGGATCCGTGCCGGATTCGACTGGCCGCGCCCGGACAAGCGGCTCGAATTCCAGCGCGCACGCCTGGAACGCGGGGCCGATGGCGAGCTGGAGGTCGCCGTCTACCCCAGCCGCTCATCGGCGGTGCTGTCCTCGGTCGCCTGGGCCGATGGCCTGGTCCAGCTTCAGCCGGGGCGGGTCGTCGAGCGCGGCGATCCGGTCGAGTTCCTGCCGTTCGGCGAGCTGTTGCACTGATCTGGAGACCCGGAACGCGCCATGATTCGGATACGCTATTTCGCCCGTCTGCGCGAACGGCTCGACACCAGCGAAGAACAGATTGAATGGTCGAGGGATACCGCGACTGTCGCCGCGCTGCGCCGGCATCTGTGTGCACGCGGCGGCGTCTGGGCCGAAGCGCTCAGCGGTTTGGAAACCGTGCTGGCGGCGGTCGAACAGGAACTGGCACGCCCCGAGACGCCGATCCTGGACGGACAGGAAGTCGCCTTCTTCCCACCGGTCACGGGCGGCTGAAACGGCTGACTGATTCTCACGCTTCACGACTCGAAACCCTGGGCTTCTTTGACATGGACATTCCCGACGACGTTCGCCTTGGTGTTCGCGCTCCCACGCCTCTGACCGCCGCGGCAACGACGGCGCGGACTCCAGCCACGCGCAACGCCAAGCAGGCCGTGACCGAGCTGCTGCGCCAACTGCCCGACGACTGCACCCTGGAAGACATCCAATATCACCTCTATGTGATGGCGAAGGCCGAGCGCGGACGCGAGGACATCGCCCAGGGACGCGGTTATCTCAACAACGAAGCCAAGCAGCGGCTGGATCGATGGCTGGAGAGCTGATCTGGTCGCGCGCGGCGCTCGACGACATCGAGGCCATCGCTGCCTTCGTCGCCCGTGATTCGGCCATCCAGGCTCGGCGGCTGGTCGAGCACGTCTTTCAGGGCGCCGAGCGCCTGCTCGCCCGCCCCACGCTCGATCAGCGACGCGCGCCGGCTCAAAGCGAAGGGATGCGCGACTACAGCATCCAGGGATTGCGCGTGCTCTACGAGCTACAGGGCGATGACGTGCATATCCTCGGCGTCGTGATCGGAGCACGCGCCACCGAGGCTTGAGCCGCAGAGCCGTTGCGGATTTCCGTTCCGACTCCGCGAGCGCCATGGTCCACGGCGAAGGCGCTCCGATCCCAGTCCATGACGGCATCGGGACTTGCGACCTGAAGTCGGTGGCCGCATTGATCGTGCAAGACTCGACACCTGACAGAGGCGGCTGATGAGCCTGATCCAACCCACCCGAGTGGCCTTCGACGACCCGGATCTCAGGAACAAGCGCGCGGCACTGGTCGCCGAGCTGCGTACCTTCCTGCCGGACGATTCGGTGCTGGAGCGCGAGGAAGAAGTCCGCCCCTACGAGTGCGACGGACTCTCGGCCTATCGTCAACTGCCGCTGCTGGTGGTGCTGCCGCGCACGGTCGCCGAAGTCCAGCGTATCCTGCGGCTCTGCCATGAACGCCGGGTCCCCGTAGTGGCACGCGGAGCCGGAACCGGACTCTCGGGCGGCGCCCTCCCCCTCCCCGATGGACTCCTGCTCAGTCTGGCGCGCTTCAACCGGATCCTGGAACTCGACCCGATCGGACGCACCGCCCGCGTCCAGCCCGGTGTGCGCAATCTCGCCATCAGCGAAGCGGTGTGTCCGCAGGGTCTCTACTATGCCCCGGACCCATCGAGCCAGATCGCCTGCACCATCGGCGGCAACGTGGCCGAGAACTCGGGCGGGGTGCACTGTCTCAAATACGGACTCACGGTCCACAACGTGCTGTCCGTCACCTTCGTCACACTGGAGGGCGAGCTGATCGAACTCGGCTCGGCGGCGCTCGACTCGGCCGGTTACGACCTGCTCGCGCTCTTCGTCGGCTCGGAGGGGATGCTCGGGGTCATGGTCGAGGCGCGGGTCAAGCTGCTACCGATCCCGGAGCGCGCCCAGGCGCTGCTGGCCGCCTTCGACGATGTGGAACGCGCCGGACGCGCCGTCGGCGACATCATCGCCGCCGGCATCATCCCGGCCGGACTGGAAATGATGGACGGCCCGGCGATCCAGGCCGCCGAGGACTTCGTTCACGCCGGCTATCCGACCGAGGCGGCGGCGATCCTGCTCTGCGAACTCGACGGCACCAACCAGGAGGTCTCCGAGCAGGTCATGCAGGTACGCAATCTCCTGCTCGACAGCGGCGCGACCGAGGTTCGGACATCACAGAACGAAGCCGAGCGACTGCGCTTCTGGCAGGGGCGCAAAGCGGCCTTCCCCGCCGTCGGTCGCATCTCACCCGACTACTACTGCATGGACGGCACCATCCCGCGCCGCGCCCTGCCCGAGGTGTTGCGGCGCACCGCCGAGCTGTCCCAGGAATACGGACTGCGCGTGGCCAACGTCTTCCATGCCGGCGACGGCAATCTGCATCCGCTGATCCTGTTCGACGCCAACCAGCCCGGCGAACTGGAGCGCACCGAGGAACTGGGCGGACGCCTGCTGGAACTGTGCGTCGAGGTCGGCGGCACCATCACCGGCGAGCATGGCGTGGGCATCGAGAAGATCAATCAGATGTGCGTCCAGTTCACGCCCGAGGAACTGCGCCAGTTCCACGCCGTCAAGGCTGCCTTCGACCCGCTCGGCCTGCTCAATCCGGGCAAGGGCGTGCCGACCCCGAGACGCTGCTCGGAGTATCGGCTGAGTACTCCGGCCGCATCCGGTCAACCGTGCCAACATCATCCACGTCCGGCAGCGTTGTCCTGATCATACCCATCGAGCCGCAGGGGTTCCGGTTCCGGCTTGGGCCGGTCCAGCCAGGGACTCGGACGGGCGAAGCCCTGCCAGCCCCAGCGCAGCCAGTCGAGCAGCCGCACCGCCAGCCACAGCGCCCAGACGAGCATGAGTGCGCGATAGACCCACAACGGTACTGAGACGACCCAGAGCTCCGGCAGACGCGGGCCGCCGCGATCCTGATACCAGTTCAACAGGGTCGCACTGGAACCATGACCGCGAATCCACATCTCGGGATGGCCGAGCAACCCCTGCTGGACTGCGCCGATCAGGGCCGACAGCGCCAGAAGCGTGAGCAGTACCAACCCGAACTGAGCCAGATTGAAGCGCCACCAGACCAGGGACGCCGTCTTCAAACGCTGGCGCCAGCCAAGCGCGAACAGCCAGCCGCCGATCAGCAGCGCCACCCAGACCTCGGACAGCGCCAGCCCCAGACCGAGCAGCAGCCAGTCGTACCAGCGCAGCGGCGTCAGATGCAGGCGCCCGAGTACCAGCGCCACGCCGGCCAGTACCACGAACAGCCCCCAGAACAGCACCGCCGGCCCGATCCCCGGCCCCCAGGCGAACAACACCCAGCGGTCGTCGGGCAGGCGAAGGCGCTGAGTGAGATTGACCGCCGTCTGCCCCAGATCCGGACTGGCCGGGCTGAAGCTCGCTGTCAGCGGCGCGTCCAGACGCCAGCCGATGCGCATCTCCTGCGTGCCGGGCACCAGCGGCAGCTCGACCTGTGTCGTCCGGTCGCTTGGCAGCGGCAGGGTGCGGCCATCCACACTCAGGGTTCTTGTCTCGGCGCCCTCGGGCAACTGGAGCTGGTAGACACCGCCCTGGGTACTCCGTGCCGTGATGGTCAGCGTCGTGTCCGTCCCGCGTCGCCCCGGCTCGACCTGGACATCGACCCGGTCGAGCGTCAGCGTGGGTCCGGGCACACCCTCGGGACGGCTGATGCGCAGGCGCAGGGACTCGCCGGGCAGCGGGCGCCAGTGCGGCAGCCAGCGCTCGCCCTGGCCCCGGTGATGGATTGGGGCCAGATCCATGCTGTCCAGATGCCAGATCGGGCTGAGATCCAGCCACCAGGATTCGGTCAGGCGCGGATCTGTACTGGCCGTCAAGGCGAGTTCGGCCACCGGCTTGAGGCTGGAGGTCCAGCGCAGCTCGGTCTGTCCCGGAGCGAGTGCGACCCGGACCTGTCCCGCTTCGACCTGGAGTGCGGCTGTCTGAACCGATTCGCCCGGCAGCAGCGGCACCGGAACCAGCGCCGGAAAATCGGGCGCCGAGAGCCGGCTGACCCGCGTCTCGACCCGCCAGTCGAGCCCGAACTCGAGCCGACGTTCGATCAGGAGCAGCGGCGGCAGGGCGTCCTGAGTCAGCGGCCGCTCGCCCCCGGAGTCGGCGCCGGCCAGACGGATCAGTTGGATCTGGCGTCCGGGCCGGCCATCGGTGCGGATGCCCTCGATCCGCCAGCCGTCGGCCGCAACGACCTCGACCCGGCGCGGATCGAGCGCCAGCGGCAGATCGATGCGCGTCTCGGCGCCGAGCGCGCCGGTCAGTTGCAATCGATGCCGGCCCGGATCGAGCGGAACCAGCAGACGCCCATCGCTGTCACGGCGCAGACGTTCCAGCACGACGCCATCGAGGACCACCGAACTCGGCGACCAGCCCGAGCGGGCATCCAGGATCTCGGCCGCCATGGCGGTCGCGGCGTCCAGGGTCAGATCCAGGGTCAAACGCTCCGGCTCGGCGCTCAGGGCGAGGCTGGAGAGCGTCAGACACTCGGGCAGACACTCGGGTGGTGCCAGCAGACGCGTGCGCAGTTCGTCCAGGAGAGCGGGGCTCGGAAAGTCGGCGGCCAGGGTCGGTCGCGGGGTCAGCGTCATCCCCAGGATCAGGACCAGGGCCAGCAGCGACAGCGGCGTACCGGCGCGAAATCCGGCCTGCCAGCGCCGTTTCAGGTTCGCGCCTGAGAGATTCAGGTCCGACAGGCGCAGTCCCAGGGCCACCAGCAGCAGTCCGCCGATGATCACCAGTATCAGACGCCAGCCCGGTGTCAGCCACCAGAGTCGCGCTCCATCGCTCGGACCAACGGGGCCGGTCCAGCTCAGATCGACCTGACGCCACTGCCAGTCCGGGATACCCGGTCCGGTCTGGACCAGCGCCTTGGGATCGAGCCGTTCCAGAGGCGGCGGTGGCGCGGCTGGACGTGCCAGCGACGAGGGAGCGTAGACCTTGCTTTCGCGACGTGCCATCCCGGGTTCAGCCGGGGCGGACAGCGTCGCCGCATCCGGCAATGCTTCATCGAAGGCGAAGCTGGGCGTCGGTGCCGGCATCCGGGCGCCCACCACGCCGCCGCCCGAACTCCAATACGGTTGGGCGAGCTGTGGATACAGTCCGCTGCGAACCTCGGAGACCAGGAAAGGCAGACTGATCGCCAGCAGCACGAGCACCGCCAGCCGCCGATACCAGAGCACGACAGTGCGCCAGCGCGCCAGTCCGTGCGATTCGCTCTGATCGGGCAACAGACGCAACAGCGCGGCGGCCGCCAGCAGATGCAGCCACACCAGACGCGGCGCACCGGGTTCGAGCCAGATGAGCGCCAGCGTCACGAGCGCCAGCGCGCCCCAGCCCAGCCCCCACAGACGCCCGACGCCGAGCGCCAGGATCAGCACCAGAAACAGATCGAGCAAGGTCCAGCGCGCCAGCCAGGTGTCGGGACGATTGTCGACCCCGGAGACGGCCACCAGATCCCAGCCCGGCGGCAGATGCAGCCGGCTGGTCGCCCCGTCGAGCGCCAGCGACCAGCCCGAGGCCGGTATCCAGTCGGATTTGGCGTCGAGACGGCTGTCAGCGACCAGATCCAGGCGACCGCGTCGCACCTCGACACCGGGCGGTGACTCGGCGTTGAGCCGGGTGATGAGCACCGGCTCGTCATCGACCCGCGCCTGCCCCAGATCGAGACCGGGCGCGGCCTCCAGCCGCCAGCTTCGCGTCAGGTCGCCGTTGAGACGGTCGCGCGCGCTATAGCCCTGTCCATCGAAGTCGAGCCAGATCTCGCGCGCGAGTCGCAGTCGATCCGGCTCAGGGTCCGTGTCGCCGCGTCCCTGCTCGGTGAAGGTGAGGACCGCGCCTGGGCCGGCCGCATAGACCGGCAGCCGCGCCCAATCACCCGGAAGCCCGGTCTGGCTCGGGTCGAGCCGCTCCAGGCCGGACAGCTCGACCCGACGGCGCTCGGGCTGGGCGGCGAAGGCCCAGACCTCGCGCTCGGGCCAGGGCGCGGTCAGGTCGGTCGGGCGCGACAGTCGGGTCACGGCGCCTGGATGATGGCTCGCGACCTCCAGCACCCAGCGTCCGGGACGCACCTGGACGCGCAGCGTCCCGTCCGGCTCCAGGCGGGTCGGCAGAGGACTGACGACATTCGCGGGGATGCCGTCGGGCAGCAGGACCGGACCGAGCCGGATCTCGCGCGCGCGCCCGGAGACCTCCAGTTCAAGTCGGGTCAGGACGCGCAGCGGCAGGTCGTCGTCGAGGCGCCGATAGACCTCCAGCCGCAGACGATCGCCCTCCCCGTCCGCGCGCGTCTGGCCGGGATCGCGCAGCCAAAGGCGTGCGTCCCGGTCCAGTCGCGGCGAGATCGGCGCACGTCCATCGAGCGCCAGAGTCAGGAGTCCGGTCTCGGGGGGCAGCGGCAGGGATTCGGGACGCTCGCGCCACTGGAAGCGTCCGGTCAGACGATGCCGGCCGGCAGGCAGCCGCGCCGATGGACGTCCGTCGCGCGCCGTGACCGGCAGTGGTTCCGCGTCGGCGCGCACGTCCTGCGGCCAGAGATCGACGTCGCCCGGCAGCGAAACCCAATCCTCGGCCTTCAGCTCCCAGACCTGCTCGAAACGGCCGCCCCGAGCGTCCAGTTCGAGCTGCAACAGACCCGGCCAGGCACAGAGCCGGCTCACACCACGCGCATCCAGCGGACAGGCGCGCCGATCGCGGCCGTTCGGTCCCTGCTCCAGCACCCAGGGTACCCAGGGTTCGAGTGCGTCAGGGATCGATATCCCGATGCGCTCATCGCTACCCGATCGAGTCGTGGACTCAGCGGGCTGCAACAGGGCTTGAGCCTCGGCACGCGCCAGCGGCAGCACGAACAGCAGAAGAACCACCCATACGGCAAACCGTCCGGGGCTGGAACCTGACATATCTGGACCTCGTCGGGTTGAGTCGAACCTCGCCATGATTGGAGACGAGCATAGCATGAGGCGATGAGAGCGGACGGCGAGCGCCCCTTCAGGGCGCTCCCCCAGACCGATAGCCGACATGACAGCATGTGCTGGAGTATGCCACCATCCAGGACGGTGATCCGAGGTCAAGCCGCTACACGCTCACACTGTACTTGCACTGACGCATGCCAAACTCCAACCCCATCAAAGCCGTCATCCTCGCCGGCGGGCTGGGCTCCCGCATCGTCGAGGAATCGCATCTGCGGCCCAAGCCCATGATCGAGATCGGCGGGATGCCGATCCTGTGGCATATCATGAAGCTCTACGCCCATCACGGCGTGACCGACTTCGTCGTCTGCTGTGGCTACAAGGGCTACATCATCAAGGAATACTTCGCCAACTATTTCCTGCACATGTCGGACGTCACCATCGATCTGGCCCACAACCGGCTCGAAGTCCACCAGCATCAGGCCGAGCCCTGGCGGGTGACGCTGGTCGACACCGGCGCCGAAACCCAGACCGGCGGGCGTCTGAAGCGGGTCGCGGCCTATCTGCGCGATCAGGAGGCATTCTGTTTCACCTATGGTGACGGGCTGAGCGATGTCGACATCCGGGCGCTCATCGCCTTCCATCGTGAACATGGACGCTGGGCGACCGTCACCGCCGTACCCGCGCCTGGGCGGTATGGCGCCATCGAGCGTGCCGGGTCGACCGTCACCGGTTTCATCGAAAAGCCGCGCGGTGGGGATGGGCTGATCAACGGCGGTTTCTTCGTGCTCTCGCCACGCTGTATCGAACTCATTGCCAATGACCGGACCAGTTGGGAGATCGACACGCTGCCCCAGCTCAGTACTCAAGGGCAGCTCATGGCGTTCGAGCACCAGGGTTTCTGGCAACCGATGGATACCCTGCGCGACAAGAACCATCTCGAGTCCCTGTGGGCCTCGGGCCGCGCGCCCTGGAAGTGCTGGACCGAACGACATGAATCCTGAATTCTGGCGACGGCGTCGCGTCTTCATCACCGGACATACCGGCTTCAAGGGTGGCTGGCTGGCGCTCTGGCTGGCCGAATTGGGGGCTGAGGTTTACGGCTATGCGCTCGAACCGCCGACTACGCCCAATCTGTTCACCGTCGCGCGTCTGACTGACGGCTTGTCGGGGCATGTCATCGGCGACGTGCGCGATCCGCCGGTCCTGAACCGGGCCATCCTGGACGCCGAACCCGAGATCGTCTTCCATCTCGCCGCCCAACCGCTGGTGCGCGCGGGCTATGCCGATCCGGTCGCGACCTATGCCGTCAATGTCATGGGGACCGTACATCTGCTGGAGGCCGTGCGCCTGTGTCCGAGCGTGCGGGCCGTGGTCGTGGTGACGACCGACAAATGCTACGACAACCGCGAATGGGTCTGGCCCTATCGCGAAAACGATCCGCTCGGCGGCCATGACCCCTACTCCAGCAGCAAGGCCGCCGCCGAACTGGCGACGCAGGCGTATCGGAGCGCCTTTCTCGCCGAGGCCGGCGTCCAGGTCGCCAGTGTGCGCGCCGGCAACGTCATCGGCGGTGGCGACTGGGCGCAGGATCGGCTGATCCCCGATGTGCTGCGCGCGCTCGATGCCGGCGAAGCAGTGCGCCTGCGCGCACCCCAGTCGATCCGCCCCTGGCAGCATGTGCTCGAACCGCTCGCCGGCTATCTGAGTCTGGCCGAGCGTCTCCACGCCCAGGAGAGCGGGATGGCAGCCGCCTGGAACTTCGGCCCGGATCCGGGCGACGCCTGGCCGGTCGAGCAGGTCGTGCGCCGGCTGTGCGAACGGACCCAGGGACGCTGGCAATCCGATCCAGTCCCCGGACCACGCGAGTCGATGCGCCTCGATCTCGACAGCACCCAGGCCCGCACCCGGCTCGGCTGGCGTCCGCGCTGGCCGCTGGAGCGCGCCCTGGAGTACACGCTCGCCTGGCATCAAGCCTGGCGTTCGCAGGCCGATATGCGAGTTGTCACCCGCGAGCAGATCCGCGACTATCAGACCCCAATGCCATAACGTCGACCGCCGTTGCCGCTCACCATGTCTCAACGCTTTCGTCTTCAGCCAACCGCACTTGCCGGCGTCGTCGTCGTCGAGCGCCAGCCGATCGCCGACGAGCGCGGCTGGTTCGAACGGCTGTTCTGCGCCCGCGAGCTGGAGTCGGTCACGCACGGCCAACCCATCGTGCAGATCAATCGCAGCCTCACCCATCGGCGCGGCACCGTGCGCGGCTTGCATTACCAGCACCCGCCGCACGCCGAGACCAAGATCGTCACCTGTCTGCGCGGCGAAATCTTCGATGTCGCAGTCGATCTGCGCGCCGGTTCGCCGACTTTTCTGCACTGGCATGGCGAACGGCTCAGTGCCGCTGATGGGCGGATGCTGGTGATTCCCGAGGGCTGTGCGCATGGGTTTCAGACGCTGAGCGATGACGCGGAACTGTTTTACCTGAATACAGCCGAGTATGTGCCCGCCAGCGAGAGCGGGCTGCACCCTGAGGATCCCCGGCTCGATGTTCGCTGGCCTGGGCCGATCACGCAGCTCTCGTCCCGCGATCGCGGGCATCCACCGCTCGACCCACAATTCGAAGGGCTATCGTTGTGAGCAAGCGATGCTTACCGCCGTGGCCAGACGCCGGGCCGGATGAAACGACTTTCCGGGTACATGACCTGACATGAAGTCCCGTATCGCCGTTACAGGTGCAACTGGTTTTCTCGGGCAGCATGTCATCAACCACCTGCTCGACTCAGGCATCGAAGCCGTCGCCACGGCCCGAACCCCTTCAGGAGCGAGCAACCGCTGCTGTTTCGTGCCTCTTGACATCGCCAACCCGCCGCCGGATGCGTTCGAGCGATTGGGCGCTCCCGAAGTACTGATTCATCTGGCCTGGCACGGTTTGCCCAACTACCGCTCACGCCATCATTTCGAGCAGGGACTGCCTCATCATTACGGCTTCTTGAAAGGCCTGATCGAAGCCGGGCTGCAAAAGCTCGTGGTGGCCGGAACCTGCTTTGAGTACGGCCTGCAAAGTGGTGCGCTCTCCGAGCAGACGCCGACCGATCCCTGTACCGCCTATGGCTTCGCCAAGGACGCCCTGCGCCGTCAGCTGGAGTATCTGACGGCCGAACACGCCACACAGCTCGTCTGGACGCGGCTGTTTTACCTCTGGGGCGAAGGACAGGCATCCGGTTCACTGTATGCGCAACTCTCGGTAGCGGCACAGCGTGGCGAACCACAGTTCAAGATGTCAGGCGGGGAGCAGTTGCGCGACTACCTGCACGTTGCCGAGGCCGCGCGCCATCTCGTAACGCTGGCCATGCGACCGTGCGCCTTCAGTCTGATCAATCTTTGTTCCGGACGCCCGATTTCGATACGCCGCCTGGTTGAACGCTGGATCAGCGAACAGGGCTGGACGATCCGGCCCCAGTTTGGTTGCTATCCTTATCCAGACTATGAGCCGCTGGCCTTTTGGGGCGATGCGGCGCGGCTGAACCAAACCGTTTCCGTCTGAAACGCTCAAGATTTATCTGACGCGGTCGATACAGCGTCCGACATGTCCCAGATCCGTTTCGAGAACGCACGATAGCACGCAAACATGCCGGCGGTGCCTGCTTGAACACACACATCGACCAGATTCCAACGCCTTCACAGCTCAAGACACTGATCGGCGGCCGCGCTGTTCACATCTGGGGCGCCCGGCACGACGGCTATGCGGCGTACCATGTTTTGAACCGTCATGGCATCGATATCCAGGCTTTCATCGATTCCAGTCTGGCGCTCCAAGGGCAGCGTGTCTTTGGCAAGGATATTCAGCTCCCGGAACCCTTTTTCGCTACCGAAACACCGCAAACGGCCTTTATCCTGATCGCATCCGGATTCCATGCCGACGCCATTGTTCAGGACTGTCAGCGTCATGGCTTCCAGGTCGGGCGGGATGTCGTGATCCAGGGCGATTTGCGACTGTTCAACTATCAGGTCGACATTGCCGGAAGCTGCAATCTGCGCTGCATCTCCTGTCCGCGCGGCAACTTCGACACCCATCGCCCCAAGGGTTTCATGTCGGCAGAGACCTATCGCGCTCTGCTCGACAAGATCCTGCGTGACGATCCCTACACGGGCATCATCACGCTCTACAACTGGGGCGAGCCGCTGCTCAATCGCGAGCTGCCCGAAATTCTCGCACTCACCCACTCGCGTGGTCTGCTCTCAGCCCTGTCGAGCAACCTGAGCTTCAAACTCGACTTCGAGCCGGTCATCGCCGCACGTCCGACCTGGTTCCGCATTTCGGTATCCGGCTGGGGCGAACGCTACGAGATCACGCACACCGGCGGAAACTGGGCGCGCCTGATGGAGAACATCCGCCGTCTGGCTGAGTATCGTGATCGGCATCATCCCGGGATGCTGGTCGAGGTGTTCTACCATCTCTATAACGACAACCGCGACGACATCCACCGCTGGCAAGCGTTGTGTGACGAGTTGGGATTCATGCTACGTTATCGTCATGCAGCACTGGCCCCATTGGACAACATCGAAGCCATTCTCGAAGGACGCGCGGTCAACGAACGTGTTCGGCGCACCATGGCGCTGCAACAGCTTCAGGTCGGGGAGGTCATGGAGCTGGCGCTGGCCGAACGCCACCGGCCCTGCTACTACGAGCGCCATCTCTGGATCAATTGGAATCTGGAGGTTGCGCACTGTATGGAATGGTATCGACCCGATCTCAACCTCGTGCCCGGAAGCTTCATGGATACCACACCTGAACAGCTGATCGCCGCGCGCGAGGCCAGTGAATTCTGTATGCGCTGCAAGGAGCGCGGCATCCATCGCTGCTTCATCGTCTACAGCGACGAGCGGCTGATCATCGAGCGCGACCGTCTGCCGATTGCGGCTGGAGACGCCTGACATGGACTGGGATCGGTTGCGTCTGCACGCCGCTTTCGGCACGCGCGAGGTGTGGATCTGGGGCGCCATGATCGTGGGCCAAGGAGTTTGCCGCGCCCTGCAGCGTGCGGGCATGACGGTCGCCGGTTTCATCGATTCCAGTCCAGCCATGCAGGGGCAGACGGCACTCGGCTATCCGGTTAGCGCGCCTGAGACCGTGCTGGAGCGGGTACGCAACGCAGAAGCCTTCATCATCATCGGTTCGGGGCATCACGATCAGACCATTGAGGACCGCTGTCGTGCGCATGGCCTGACCGCTGAGCGCGATTATCTGTCTTCACGCCGGCTCAATGACATCGATCCCAGCATCGACGTCTCCGGGATGTGCAATCTGCACTGCATCTCGTGCCCGCAAGGCAATCTCAGCGACCGACCGCCGACAGGTTTCATGAGGCTGGACGCCTACACGGCGATCCTTGGCAAGCTGCTCGACGAGCTGCCGTTTCTGGGCAGCATCCAGCTCTACGCCTGGGGTGAGCCCTTGTTGAATCGCCAACTGCCCGACATGATTGCGGCGACTCGCGAGGCGCAGGTGTTGAGCGCGATTTCGACCAATCTGAAGACTGCGCGCGATCTGGAGGCCGTGGTGACCGCCCGCCCCGACTGGATCAAGGTCTCGGCGTCCGGCTATGGTGCAAGCTATGCCATCGGTCACACCGGCGGGGATTGGGATCGGTTTCTCGCCAATCTGCACCGGCTCTCACGACTGCGCGCGCGTCATCATCCTGAGCTACAGATCGTTCTCAACTACCATCTCTACCGCCACAGTCTTGGCGAGAGCTATCGTGCGATGCGCGCGTTGTGCGATGAACTCGGATTCATCTTTCGGCCCAACATGGCCTATCTCTACTCGCTCGACAACGTGCTCGACTATGTCGAGGGTCGACCGCTCTCGCCCGAGGCCGAGCGCACACTGGAACTGATGCTGCTCGACATCGACAGCGGATTGGAGCGCGCCCGCCGGCGTCGGCACCATCCCTGTCCCGAGGAGCGCTGTCTGCCCATCAACTGGGATGGACGGGTGCGCTTCTGTGGGGTCTATTTCAAGCCGTTCATCGCGGATGATTTTCTGGCCACGCCGTTGAGTGAGATCCTGGCCCGTCGACAGGGCAGCGAATTTTGTCGGCGCTGCATGAGTCATGGACTGCATCACTACACCGCCGTGTACCTGGAAGAACGCCTCCTTGCGGCTGGCGGTGAGTCGGCTCAGCAAACGGATGTCGACGCCGATGACTGATACGGCTCACATCCTGGAGCCGGTGCGTCGCGCCGCCGCTGAACGCCCCATCTGGATCTGGGGGGCCGGCAATCAGGGGCGCGGGATCGGCTCGGTGTTGCGGGAACAGGGGGTCGAGCTGAGCGGATTCGTCGATCAGGCGGCCGAGCGGTTGGCGTCGCAGGTCATGGGACTGCCGGTGCGGCTGCCGACCGCTGTGCTTGATGCCGCGCCCCCCCAGCCGCGACCTTTCGTGATCATCGCCTCCTGGTTCTTCGAGGCCGAGATCGCCGATCAGCTTCAGGCGGCTGGATTCGTCGAGTCAGAGGACTTCATCGGCTATGCGCGCCTCAAGCCGGTGGATTACTCGGTCGATATCGTCGGCGTGTGCAATCTCAAGTGTCTGGCGTGTCCGCGCGCCAGCCGCGCGCCCGGTCCGGGCAAACAGGGACTGATGCCGCTCGCCACCTTTCGCGCCGTGCTGGACAAGATCCTGACCGAAAGCCCCTTCGTCGGTAATCTCCAGCTCTATCAATGGGGCGAGCCGGTATTGCATCCGCAACTGCCCGAGATCATCGAATACGCCCGCGAGCGTGGGGTCTTGTGCGCCATTTCCAGCAATCTCAACGCTGACGCGGACTATGCCCGCATCGTTGCGGCACGCCCCGAATGGCTGCGGATCTCGGCTTCGGGCTGGGGTGATGACTATGAGATCGCGCATACGCGCGGGCACTGGCCGCGCTTTCTCGCCCATCTGCGCGAGGTCGCGCGCCTACGCCGTGTGCTCTACCCATCGATGAAGATCGAGTTGTATTACCATCTCTACCGGCATAGTTTGGGCGAAGGGCTGGAGCGGTTTCGGGAGCTTTGTGAGGAGCTGGAGCTGGAACTGCGGCCGATTCCGGCCTATCTGATCTCGCTCGACGATGTACTGGGCTATTGCGAGGGGCGTTCCCTGCCCGAGCCGGCACGGCAGGCGGCTGAACGGTTGGTGGTGAGTCTGGATGATGGGCTTGCCGCCGCGTACCGACAGCGTCATCTGGCCTGTGACGTGCTTCGGTGCGTCAATATCAACTGGGATGCCTCGGTCAGTCAGTGCATGCTCTACTACGATACGGCCGATAACAGCGTGGCGCCGAATTATCTGGACGTTTCGCTGGAGCAGATTCAGGTGCGGCGTCATCGCGCCGAGCTCTGCCGGCGTTGCAGCCGATTTGGGCTGCATCGGTATTGCGCGTCCTATGCGCAGATGGCACCGAACAGCGGGGTGAGTGCGCCGTGAATATTCGGGTTCTGCATCTTGCGCCTCACTACGGCGGCGGTGTCGGCACCGTGGTTCGCGCTCTGATCGCTGAGAGCCGGCGTCTTGGCGGTTATACGCACCGTCTGGCTTGTCTCGAAGCCGCGAGTGAGATCACCCGCAGTTGGGCCGGCCGGCTCGGCGTCGGGCTGGCGGATCGATTGCATTGGGATGATGCGGCACTCCAGCAGGTGTTGCGCGACACGGATCTGGTCCATCTGCACTGGTGGCATCATCCGTTGCTCAACGCCATGATGCATCGCTGGGATCTGCCGCCGTTTCGCTGTGTGCTCTGGACGCATGTCAACGGACATCATCCGCCGCAGAATTTTCCGCCTGGACTGATCGATTATCCGGATCTGCTGGTTTTGGCGACGTCCTGGAGCCTGAAGGCACCAGCCTTGGCCGAGGCGGTGACCCAGGGGCGGGATATCCGGGTCGTGCGTAGCAGTGCCGGTCTTCCGCAGATGCCGCCGCGTGTCGAGCGGGGGGATGGTCCGGTACAGGTTGGCTATGTCGGGACGGTCGATCCGATCAAGATGCATCCGGATTTTATCCGGCTGTGCCTGGAAGCGGATATTCCGGGACGTATCGTGGTGGCCGGCGGTCCTTGTCATGAGGATTTGCGCGCCGCCGCCAAGTCGGCCGGAGCCGAGGATCGCTTCGAGATTTTAGGTCCGATCGACGATGTTCCGACGCTGATGAGTCGTCTGGACGTCTTGGCCTATCCGCTCAATTCGCAGCATTACGGGACCGGGGAACAGGTTCTACTGGAGTCGGTGGCGGCCGGGGTTCTGCCCGTGGTGTTGGGAACAGAGAACGAGCGCGAAACGCTGGATCTGTTGGGATGCGGTTTGAGCGCAGAGACCGAAGAAGACTTCGTCACTTTGCTCCGTCAGATTACGACTGATACGACGATCTTGCGCCGTGAATACAGGCGTTGCGCAGCGCTATCAGATAGCGAGCTGGACCTTAACAAAATCACGACGGCCTGGCATCGGATTTACGATCAGGTATTTGAATTCCCCTCTAAGCCGCACCGCATTTGCGGCATTGATCGTGCCAACCCCCGCCCGCATGAATTACTGCTTGCGTCCTGCCAAGGCACCAAGCTCGCTGATTTATATTCACGGCTTATAAAACACGCCACCTTCGATGAAGAAGATTGGCAGGACATCCCCATGGGGTGTCTTGCCAAGACACGCGGCTCCTGTTTCCATTACGAAAAATTTTACGATGATCCGGCGCTGAAGCAGATCGCAGAAGCATTCAAGCCGAGGCTTGCAAGGTAAATTACTGATGGATATTCATGCGTTGGCGGCCATGTCGCGGAATCGCCCCGTTTACTGCTGGGGTGCGGGCCGCTATGGTGTCATGGCAATGGATGCACTACGTCGGCATGGAGTCGGCATTACAGGGTTCATCGATAAAACAATTCGGTCTTCTCGTGACGATACGAACAAGATTTTAGCGCCTGAAGCTATTGATTCACCCGCTGACGGCTTTGTTGTTGTCACGAGCATGTTTTTTGAACATGAAATAGAAAGCGCTCTACTGGCCAAGGGATATACGAACGAACGCGATTACGTGCTTTATTCCAATCTCAAACGCTGGAGTTTCGAAATCGATGTCTCCGGAATTTGTCAGCTAAAGTGCCCGACCTGTCCAAATGGAAATTTTACAGGCCGTAAACTTTCGCAAACGATGATGAGTTTTGCACTGTATTGTCAAATTCTGGACAAGCTGATCACTGAAGTGGATTTTCTTCCTGATGTGCAGCTTTATTCATGGGGGGAGCCGCTACTCAATCCTTCTTTGCCGGATATCGTTGCCTATTCAGCTGATCAGGGAGTGGCCGTTGGAATTTCATCGAATCTGAACGACATCAGACATCTTGAACGCACCGTTCAGGCAAAGCCTGACTGGTTTCGAGTTTCTCTGTCCGGAACTGGCAATCAATACAGCCTGACCCACAGAGGAGGAAATTGGGACAAAGTTGCATCCAACATGGAGCAGCTCGCCAGACTGCGAGACTTGCACCATCCGGAAATGATCATCGAAGTCAATTATCATCTTTACCGAAACAACGAAAAAAATCTTGATGAGATTGCAGCGATTTGCGAAAGAAATGGATTTTTACTCAAACCCAATGCGGCCTACATTGATCCGCTTGACACACTCATTGACTATGCCGAGGGAAAGCCGCTCCCAGACAGCATGCTTGAAATTGCGCAGAGCCTCATACTGGATATCGACGCTGTAATTCAGGACTGCCGCCTGAGTTCCTCGGATAGTTGTGTGCGTGAAAATACGATCGTAATTCACAGTGACGGCACTATTCGCCAGTGTCCGCATGTATTCGGAAGCCAATACAAGCTAGAAAAAAACATTCTCTCATCATCCATCTCCGAGATTGACCGACTGTTCTTGGCTCGCGATTTATGCGCGCGATGCAAGTCTTTAGGCATGAACAATTTCTACGCCCATTTTCTTTCCCACACAAAGCTTGAATCATAGCGTCTTAACGATAAATAAAGCGGCCATGGCCACAAAATTAAATTATAAACCCAAGTCTGAAAGAGACTGCACCTCGAATCACTGAAGCCTCAGGCATTTAGTGCATATGCGCATCAATAGCCATCTCAAAAAACGACGCATCGATTACTTGCGCTTCAGCATAGAGACAAAACAATAATGGATTATGCATTAATAACTGGATCCAGCAGCGGACTTGGCTATTGCATCGCAAAAGTATTTGCCAAGCATGGCATTACTCCGATCTTGACCGGACGGGATCAAGCATCACTTAACAGGGCAGCAAATTTCATCCAGAGAGAATCAGCGTTAAATCCAATTCGCTTTGCTGGAAATTTGACTGATGATTCTATACCAATGGCTTTGCACCGATTCATCTGCGACCAAGGGATCACTCCGCGCTATCTCGTTCACAATCTCGGCGGCGGCATTCAAGGTGATTGCAAAAACCCGCCGCTCTGCGTGCTGCGCAAATCTTTTCGACTCAATTTTGAAGTTTCCATTGAAATCAACTCGATTTTTTATGACGATCTAAAAAAAACGTCCGCTAAAATTGTACATATCGGCTCGACTTCATCATTGCACCATGATGCCCCGCCAAGTTATTTGACGAGCAAATCAGCCATTTTGCCTTACGTAAAAAACGCAGCCCGATCCTTTGCTAAAGATGGACTAACTATATTCGCAGTTTTACCAGGCATGTTGGACCATCCTGGAAGCTATGTCGATCGTTTAAGGATTGGCGATCCTGATCGGCATGACAGATTTCTCGAAAAAATGACGTATGGTCAGTTTGTGCCATCTATTGAAGTTGCGCACTATATAGTTTCACTATGCCTAGTCGAAAGCAATATGATCAACGGCTCGATTATCACAATTGATGGAGGGGTCGACTGATGATGGATGTCATTCTGGTATCTTCCTACCAACCCGGATCAGTAACCCGCATCGATATTGCACCGCCTTTATCTATTCTGCTGTTGATGGGAGCGCTAGAGCAAGCAGGTTATCGCTCGCGCATGATCGACCTGAATCTTTACAAACCAAGCTCTTGCGAGGATGAAGAAGCTTTTTACACCAAAATCATTGCATCAGAAATCAAAAGCAAGCAGACATTGGTCGGCTTCTCATGCTTGACAACCGGGCATTTTCCCTTTTTCAAAAAGGCCGCATCTTATCTTAAGCTAAACTTTCCAACTATTCGCGTTGCAATTGGCGGATGCCATTCTTCACTTTTTGGAAGCGATATACTTTACCATTGCCCTGAAATCGATTATGTGGGAATTGGCGAAAGTGAAGAACAAATTGTAGAACTGGTATCGACCCTCGACAAAAATTGGAATTCATCTGACTTTGATATTCAGGCATTTGGGTGGCGCGATACGGCCGGCAATATTCAGCTGCGTGAAAGAGAAATTTTCAACAAAGATCTGGATACAATCTATCATCCTTCCTGGCATTCGGTTAATTTCGAAAAATATTATCGCGATCATTCGCAATGGCACAATCCAAAACAGCATGACATCAAAGTTTCGATACCAATTCAAACTTCACGCAGCTGCCCGTTTTCATGTAGTTTCTGCTCATCTATCGAAGTAAATGGTCGAGGTTATAGACGACGCTCTGCAAACGCAGTTGTGGACGAAATACAGCTTCACGTTGAACAATTCGGGCATCGTTATTTTGGATTCGTAGATGATAATCTCACGGTATCAAAGCGACACATTTTGGCGATAATGAACGAAATTGTTCGTCGCGATCTTGATATTCAGTTTGAATCATTTAGCGGCTATCATATTGCAACGTTGGACGAAGAGGTCATAACAGCACTCGTTGAGGCCGGCTGCATTTACACGCTCATGCCAATCGAGCATGGAAACGAGCGAATGCGCAATCAGATCATTGGCAAAAAATTGCCTACAGAAAAGATTTATGAAGTAGTAGAAAATTATCGAAAATTCGAAGTGCTAATTCGAGCCGTTTTCATTATGGGATTCCCTGAGGATACACATGATACCCTGAGGGATACGTTAGAAATGATCCAAAGACTGCAAGTTGATTTGGTCGATGTCTTTACACTCATCCCATACCCCGGCACTAAAGTTTTCGAGCAAGCTATGCGGGATGATTTGTTTATCAACAAAATTGATCAAAAAGAATTATGGTCCGGGCACTATACCCTAAACAATCAATCAAGCACTTTTTATTTGAAGCCATATTCGTTGTCACTGAACGACTTAGGGCAATGGAGAAAAACTTTTGATACGTTAAGCGAAGATCATTTAAACAACTGGAAAGCCACAAAAAATTCACGTCTCAATAAAATACGGAGCGCGCTCAGTTGAGTATTTTTTATGAAGAAAAAGAAAAAGAAATCTTTGATCGCCAATTTTTTTTGATCGAAGCATTAGGCATCGATTCGCCTTTGATTTTTGATGTTGGTGCCAACATTGGACAAAGCGTTGATCGTTACAGCAAAGCCAAACCAGAATCAATCATTCACTGCTTTGAGCCGAACCCCTATGCATTTGAAAAATTGGTTCTGCATTGCAAAAACCGCAATCATGTCAAATTAGTCAATTCAGCTCTTTCCGATCACTATGGATCCACTCGTTTTTATGCCACTCAACGCACTGAGCTCAGCTCATTGCTGCGCCCTGAATCATGGTTAAGCGCTTTAAGCAGTGATGAAAAATATAAATTCGACGAGTTGTTTATATCCTGTATAACTCTCGACCAATATTGTCAGGATTCAGGGATTGAGTGGATTGATATTCTAAAAATTGATGTTCAAGGTGCTGAGCCAAAAGTGCTTCAAGGAGGGGTGAAGCTTCTCAGTAGCAACCGCATTGGATTGATTTATTTGGAGGTCATGCTGGCTGAGACTTATGTCAATCAAGCAACGCTAGCGCAATTGCTGGAAACACTGGGAGCTTACCATTATCGTTTATGGGATCTAGTACCTTTCACTTACACCAGCGCCGGCGCCGCCTGGACAGCTAACGCATTATTTATATGCCCGCAGTGGGCAAAACAAGTTGAGGAAAAATCCCGTCGCTCAATTTCAGAAAATAAATCTGATCAAAAACAGCATAACCATGACTCTTGATCGTTCTTGTCCTGTCTGCTCAGCAGAGGAAAGATTTTTACTGCGCTCACTTGATTATGCGCTATTTGATGACCTGCCGTTTTCAGGCACTACAGCCCTTGTGAGCTGCAAAAAATGCGGTATGGTCTTTAGTCAACTTGAAGGAGGGTCAGACGCATTAAATACATACTATAAATCGAACAATCATTATTTTTTCTCGCAGACTCCTGGATCGGGCGGGATAACCGAGATTGACCAGCGGCGTTATTTTCGTTTGTTTGAACTTTTGCGCCTTGAGCAAGAAAAAACGAAAACAATCCTGGATTTTGGATGCGGAAAAGGCGGCTGGCTTGCATGGCTTAATCAGATTGGATTCTCATCATTAATTGGCATTGAGGCATCTGTTGCCTGCCGCCAAATAATTGGGAATTATGATTCAGTTAAAATCTATAGCAACACAGGCGCTTTACCAGAAGATGAGGCGCCAGAGATTATTACCTTCAGCCATGTTCTTGAGCATCTTCATGATCCGTTGCTTGAACTCAAAACATTAATTTTCAAATCTCCCAAAAACGCTATTTTTTTTATCGAGGTTCCTAACGCACCGGCCATGCTGAAAAAAGCAAATCCGTGGCCTGATTTGTTTTTTGAACATATCAATCACTTTGACGAATTTTCTCTTAAAAATTTAGTTTGGCGCGCAGGTCTTGAAATTATTCAGTCTGGTAGCTGGGCCTTCGATCCACTGAATGATAAAGGCGACGAATGCCTGTATTTGATCTGTCGCCAGGGAAGTTATAATCAAGAAAAACGGCTTTTCTCACGCTTGTCTTCTTGGCCGCTCCAACTGGCTGCCGCACTGGAACACCGACCACTTTCTGAATCATTTATATTATCTCTTGATTTAAGACGTCCACTTGCACTATGGGGCTGTTCGCAGTACTCAATGCTCGTACTCGGCATGCACCCTGAAGTCCGCATGCGAATTCACCAATTGTTCGATACATCGCCAGCCAAGATCGGTCGTGACATTGATGGGGTAAAGATCCAGCATTCATCACAGCTACGTTACCTCAACAAGGATTACGCGCTGTTGTTGCCTCGCTCAGACTATCTTGACTCTATGCTCAAGGAAATTTCAAATACAGACATCCAGCTTGACACATTCATTTTCTGAACAACAACCGGCATCTATACTATGATTGATGATCGCGATATTTTTCTTGCTGAGCGGCAGAGGCGTGTCAAAAGCTACCAGCACGATAGCGTCTTGCTAGATGCAAGCAAGCAGTTTATGAGCGAGACGTTACGCACAAAATATTCTTATCAGTTCGACTGGTTAGGTCTTCCGATCATTCAATATCCACAAGATATCGTCATTATGCAGGAGCTGATCTGGTCAGTACGGCCAGATCTGATCATCGAAACTGGAATTGCGCGCGGCGGCTCTTTGATTTTTAGTGCATCGATGCTCGCCTTGCTGGATTTAAGCGAGAATATCGTGGGCAATCACGCCACATTTCACTCTAAGCGAAAAGTGGTAGGCGTGGATATTGATATCCGCCCCCATAACCGACGCGCGATTGAAAAAAGCTCTTTTATTTCTTACATTGAAATGATCGAGGGATCAAGTATTGAGTTTGATATAATCGAACAGGTCAGATTATTGGCTAAGGACTACCATCGACCAATGGTCTTTCTCGACTCGAATCATACTCATAGTCATGTTTTGGCCGAACTTGAAGCATATGCGCCATTGGTTGGAGTCGGCTCATATTGCGTTGTATTTGACACTTTAATTGAAGACTATCCATCTGCCACTTTCGCGGATCGCCCCTGGCACGCAGGTAACAGCCCTAAAAGCGCTGTAAATGAGTTCCTCTGCACCAACTCGAACTTTCAGATTGACTCTTTCATTCAGGACAAACTTTTAGTCACGGCAGCTAAAGACGGATTTTTGAAGCGCTTAAAATGACAATTCACCTCTATCTGTATTGATGTCACCTTGCAGAATTCACGCCATGAACCCTTTGCTCAAATCGCGCAAGATAATAATCATGAAGCTCCTGGCCAACCAGGAATATTCTAATGCCGAATCTGCGGCACGCCGTTTTATCGAGCTGTATCCAGATGAGGTTTTTGGATGGAAAATAGCTGGCGCCGCATGCTTTTATTTAGGGCGCTACCAAGAGGCTCGGGATTTTTTACTTAAAGCCGTTGTTTTCAATAGCCGCGATCCGGAAATTTTCAGTACATTAGGTAATGCATTGTTTTATCAGGGACGCATTAAAGATGCCTTGAGATGTTTTGAGCGTTCTTTGGAGATTGATGCCGATCACAGCCCGGCTCTCAATGGGAAAGGACTGTGCTTGATGGGCCTGAGTCTTGATCGAGCTGAAGAGGCAAGAAAATGCTTTGAGCGCGCATTGAGCGCCAATCAAAGTCAACCTGAAGTCTATTGCAATCTAGGTGCGCTCCTTAGTCAGCTGGGTCAGCTAGACGAGGCTGTTGATCTGCAAAGAAAATCGCTCGAACTAAATCCAACATACGCTGAGGCCTACAGTAATCTGGGACATGCTTTGCAAGATCTTGGAAGAGTCGATGAAGCGCTCGATGCGCTTGAAAAAGCCACTCAGGTCAACCCGCATTCGGCAGTGCTTTTTTCAAATCGATTATATGCACTGAACTACCATCCCGACAAAACGGCTGAGGATATTTTTAAATCCTATCAAGAATTTGATCGTTTGTTCGGTTTGCCGCATCGCGCCAGTTGGATTCCGCACAGCAATGACCGAGATCCAGAACGGCGTTTGCGCATTGGCTATGTGTCAGCTGACTTTGGTTCGCATGTGATCGGTTATCACTTAGAGCCTCTTCTGGCCAATCATAGTCGCGAACAATTTGAGATTACAGCTTACACTGAACGCGTTGGGTCCGATGGATTGACAGCACGCTATCGACGGCTGATTGATCACTGGGTTCCAACAAAGGAATTGACGGATGAGGTCATGGCTGAACGCATCCGTTCCGATGGCATCGACATTCTGATTGATCTGGCTGGACACACGTCTGGAAATCGTCTGGGTGTGTTTGCCCGCCGCCCGGCTCCGGTCGCTGTGACCTGGATGGGTTATGGTTATACAACTGGCCTGAGTGCTATCGATTATTTCCTCACCGATGCGGTCATGACGCCTCCAGGCAGTGAGCATCTGTTTGCTGAGCAGATTTGGCATGTAGATTGTCCGGTCGGGACATATCGACCGGCACCAGACATGGGTGAGGTTGGGCCATTACCTGCACTCACAAACGGAACAGTGACCTTCGGCACCCTTACACGCGGCATTCGAATCAATCATCGGGTCGTTCGAGTTTGGTCAGACATCCTGCGGCGGCTTCCAGGTTCACGTCTCGTCGTTGACAACAAATCATTTGTCACCGAAACGGCGCAAGCACGTCTAGCTGAGCAATTTGCTGCGCACGGCATCGAGCGCGAGCGACTTATTATCGGCTACCACAGTCCGCCATGGGATGTGCTGCGTAGTACCGATATCAGTTTGGACTGCTTTCCGCATAATTCCGGTACGACCCTGGTTGAATCGTTATACATGGGTGTTCCCTTTATCACCCTGGCTGCACGCCCCAGTGTTGGGCGTTCGGGCAGCACCGCACTCATTGCGGTTGATCACCCGGAATGGATCGCAACCACCGAAGCAGAATATGTGGATAAGGCCATCGCCTTGGCAAGCGATATCGAGCGTCTGGCGACGATTCGCGCCGGACTGCGCGCTGAATTCGAGGCCAGCCCCTGGCGCGACGAATCTGGTTTTACCCGACGCGTCGAGCAAGCTTATCGGGAGATGTGGCGCCGCTGGTGTGCGACGCCCCAAAAAAAATGACATTTGAAGAATAGTTTGAGGTTTGACATGACGCACGGAAAAGCATCCAAAGATGACGGGGACGACCTATTGGCGCTGTTTGAGCAGGGTCGGCATGCGGATGCGGAAATCAAGGCGCGTCTCTGGACCGAGAATTACCCGCATGACGCTTTTGGCTGGAAGATATTAGGGGCAATCCTGACGACCACGCAGCGCCATCAGGAAGCCGTTTCAGTTTTGAAAACGGCCCTGAAGCTCTCGCCGGAAGACGCCGAATGCCTGAATACACTCGGCGCGGCGCTAGAAGATGAAGGCCGAATGGAAGAGGCGGGTGTCTTGTATGCGCGCGCCGCCCGCCAAGCACCTGGCTTTGTGGCTGCATTCTACAATCTGGCCAAGCTGCTTCAGAGATTGGGGCGTCTTGATGAGGCGCGATTCTATTTCGAGCACGCGCTGAGCATCAATCCACTCCATCTCAAATCGCTCAATAATCTGGGTTCACTGCTCCGTGACCTGGGGTGTACGCAGGAAGCATTGGACTGTTATCGGCGCGCTTTGGCCATACATCCTTCGCAACCCGAAGCACTCACCAATCTGGGCAACCTGCTGCTGAGTCTCGGGCAACTGCATGAGGCATTGGAGTGTCAACAACGCGCGGCTCGTCTACAACCCGGACATCCCGAGATTCTGTCGAATCTCGGTAATGCTTTACAACATCTGGGACGCCTTGACGAGGCATTGGACGTTTACCGCCAAGCGTTGACGATCAGGCCGGATGATACGTCGATTCATGGCAAACTCCTCTTCACACTGAACTACCATCCGGATCAGAGCGCCGAACAGATCTTCAGCGCTTACCAAGCGTTCGACCAACGTATCGGTGTACCGTATCGAGCAAGCTGGCAGCCGCCGGCCAGTGACCGAGACCCCGATCGACGCTTGCGTATCGGCTACGTCTCGCCGGATTTTCGCTGTCACTCCATCCGTCATTTCCTCGAACCCGTACTGGCCCATCACGATCACCAGTCATTCGAAATCACCGCCTATGCCGAACTGTCCCAGGAAGACGGACTGACGGCTGTCTATCGCAGATTGGTCGATCGTTGGGTTCCGACGCATGGACTGAGCGATGATGTCCTGGCCGAGCGGATCCGTGCCGACGGCATCGACATCCTGATCGATCTGGCCGGACACACAGGCGGCAACCGGCTAGGTGTGTTTGCCCGTCGTCCGACTCCAGTCTCTGTGACCTGGATGGGCTATGGCTATACCACCGGGCTGAGCGCGATCGATTACTTTCTCACCGATGCAATCATGGCGCCTGCCGGCTGTGAGCCGCTGTTTGCCGAACGCCCCTGGCGCCTGGAAGCGCCGAGCGGCATCTATCGCCCCGCTTCCGACATGGGGGAGGTCGGCTCCCTGCCGGCCCTCGCAAACGGCACCCTGACTTTCGGCACGCTGACGCGCCATGTCCGCCTCAATCACCATGTCATCCGCGTTTGGTCAGAGATTCTCAGACGACTACCGCACGCGCGTTTGATCATCGATAGCAAGGATTTCGCCACCGAAGCGGTACAAGCGCGTCTGGCCGAGCGCTTCGCCGCGCATGGCATCGAACCCGAACGGCTCAGCATCGGGTATCACAGCCCCCCATGGGACGTTCTGCGCACCATGGACATCGGGCTGGACTGCTTCCCGCACAACTCGGGCGCCACGCTGGTCGAGTCGCTGTACATGGGCGTGCCCTTCATCACGCTGGCTGCACGCCCGAGCGTCGGTCGTTCCGGCAGCAGCGTACTCACAGGTGCCGGACATCCGGAGTGGATCGCCACGAGCGAAGCCGATTATGTGAACAAGGCCGTAGCGCTGGCCAGCGACCTGGAACACCTGGCGGCTCTCCGTGCCCGGTTGCGCGCCGATTTCGAGGCCAGTCCCTGGCGTGACGAAGCGGGCTTTGTCCAACGCATCGAGCGCGCCTATCGGAATATGTGGCAGCACTGGTGTGAGTCGGCACCGGCCGGCCAGCCCGCCGATCGTCTCATGACGTGATCTGCTCGCTCCCGCCCTTGTGTTTTGGCGCTTGAGCGGAGAGGATTGAGTGCGCCATTTTCGCCCATCTTAAATAAAGAGCCTTCGCTATGATTCAACATCGCTGGCCGACCCAACTGGCCGTTTATCCCTACGCCCAACCACTGATGATCGGCTGGCAGATCGCTGATCGTGAACGCGATGTCTATTGGAACGACTATGAGCAGGCACTCGATGCCTATCTGACGGCGCAGGACGAGGATGTGCCGGAGGCAGAGCGTCAGAGCTGGCTTCTGACCAGTCGCGAACGCTTTCAGGCGCTGGCCGCCAAGGGCGACCGTCATATCGGTACCAGCCTCGCGCTGATCCGTATCCATGCCGAACTCGGCGAACCGCAGGCCGTGATCCAGGCCATCGAGCAACTGCTCGACATCATGCCCTGGATGGCCGAACCCCTGCCCGACGCACTGGAGATCCATATCAACCGCCCCTTTCTGGCGCCGCTCCCCAGCTTCGACTACAGTCAGGTTTTCGAGGGCGAGCTGGGCAACTGGCTCCAATCCGGCATCATGACCGCCCTGGAAACCGCCGATCGCGCGTCATGAGCACGGCGTTACGGTTTTCTGCACCCAGAACTGATACATGCCGGCAAAGGTCTGCGGGTGCTCCTGCTCGAACCGGTGCCAGGATTCCAGGTTGGTGGCGGACGGATCATCCGGAAAACGCTCGGCATAGCGCGCCATCACCCGCTGATCGAGGATGAATCCCACCAGACTCAGCTCCAGCTCGCGCAACGCATCGGCCAGTTGCGGCAGGGTGAAGCGCTGTTCGCTGACGTGAAAGAGCAGATCACGACAACCACTGAGGCTATAGAAATCGGCGCTCTGAGTCAGATGGCCGTCATCTGAGGTCTCGCGCCGCGCCAGCAGTTGCTGGCGAAACGCGCGCATGGCCGATGCGGTCGGCTGGCAACCGTCCCGCGCGATCTGCTCGCGCACCCTGACCACGGCGCGGCGCGCCAGTTCGCTGTAGAGTCCGATCGACATGAACCCGCCTGGATGCAGATGTGCGAGCAGGGCCTTCCAGCCGGCGATCGGGTCGCGCAGATGATGCAACACCCCCACTGACTCGATCAGGTCGAAGGACTCGTCGAGTTCGCCCAGGTTCAGGATGTCGGCCTGAGCATACCGGACGTTCGTCACGCCCAGTTCGCGCGTCTTGCGTTGCGCGTACGCGAGACTGGTCAGCGACAGATCGATGGCCAGAATGCGCGCCTCGGGATAGCGCTGGGCGACCTCAAGCGCATGCAAGCCCGTACCGCAGCCCGCCACCAGGATCGAAACATTCCCGTCCTGCCGGACCGGCGCCGGCAGGCGCGTCTTGGGGAATTGCAGGCGGATATAGGCGGCGATGGTGGGGGCCGGCGTGACGATTCCGGCCCGTGTCCAGCGCGGATAAGGATGCTCCTCGTATTGCGCGCGCACCTGGGTCGAGACGGGATCGGCCATCGTGGTCAGGCGCGGCATGGTGCGGCGATCGTCCGCCTCCTGTAACGGCTCGCACACCTGCTCGATCACCACCGCCCTGACCGGCTCGGACCAGTCGCGATCCAGTAGCGCGGCCGGTTGTGGCAGCGTCAGCAGCGGTCGATACGCCGCCAGAGCCAGCAGATACGGCTCCGCGATCGGCGCCCCTTGGTGTTGCACCAGCGACAGCGCGCCATGCAGCGCCTCGATGTGCGCCGTCTCCGCAGACGTCTCCGCCCAAGCGTAGTCATTCAGGTGACACTGACGCGCCAGCGCCGCCAGCAGGCGCTGGGCCGCCGCGTCGAACCGATGCACCGCCGCGCTCAGCGTCACCGCCTCCAGCAGCGCACGCCGGATCTGGGTCAATAGCCGCTCCAGATCGGCATCAGCGATCGGGCAGGCTTCCAGCAGACTCATCAGCAGCGGCTCATCGGCCAGCCTGACCAGCCCGGCCGCCCCGAACAGATCCGCTGCCGCCAGCGTCTCGCCGTAGCCGAGACGGGCGAGCGCCGACCCGATGCGCGGATTCAGGCCGATACAACTGACGCACGTGACCATGATTTCATGCGGACGGCACCAGGACTCGCGCAGAGCCTGCACCAGCCGCGCGCGAATCTCGGGACGATCCTGCGTGAAACTCAACCGCTTGAGACAGTGGGCGTACTGACTCTTGGCCAGGGGCCAGTCGGGTTTCAGATCCAGGGCGCGGCCATACTGTGCCAGCGACTCCTCGAAGCGCCCCAGGTCGCGCAGCACCGATCCCAGGTTGTGATGCGCCTCAGCGAAGCCCGGCTTGAGTGCGATGGCGTGTGTATAAGCCGCCAGCGCCTCGTCCAGACGTCCAAGCGCCTTGAGTGCATGACCACGGTCGTTATGCGCGCTGGCCGAATCCGGCTGCAAGGCCAGCGCTCGGTCGAGACAGACCAGCGCCTCATCGGGCCGCCCGAGCTGCACCAGGACATTGCCGCGATTGATGAGCGCGCTCCCGTAATCGGGACGCAGGCGCAGGGCGTGTTCGATCGCGTCCAGAGCCGCATCGAGTTGCACCAGATCCTGAAGCGTCTTGCCCAGACTGTTGAGGCATTCGCTGTCGCGCGGATTGAGCTCGAGCGCCTGTTGCAGCGCAGGCAGCGCCTCGCGCTGGCGATCGCCGGCCAAGAGGACCGTCCCCAGCGCCTTCCAGCCAAAGACCGCCTTGGGATAGCGTCGGATGACATCGCGCGCCATCGTCTCGCCTTCGCTCAGACGCCCGGCGTTGAACAACGCTACCAGCGCGTCCTGCTCGGCCAACGAGGGGGTGGATAGGGGAGCGGTCCGATGGATTCCATGTCCCCCGGACGCGCGTGAACCTGACGAGCGGGTTTTCTTGTGCATGGCGTTGCCAATTGTCTGGCGATCATGGGCGCGACTGACCGGCTCTGCCGCCCCCGTCCTGGCGTGGGAACCAGGAGCCTGGACCTGTAGAGCCATCGGTACAGCGCTCGAATTATAAGATGGTGTGTTTTCCGTGCCGCCTCCCGCGCCTACAATCCGAAGGCGGGGGCATCCGTCGGGTACTCTGTGACCGGCGTCACGCTTGGCGCGACGCAACGGTTCAAGGTTTCGCTGGACTGGCCGATACCCAAGTCGGATTGAAGCGATTTAAAACCAAGGCAGCGCTGGTGTTCAGCCGTCGGCCTGGGTCAACACAGACAGGAGAACAGTCATGGCAATGGTCATCAACACCAACGTGATGTCGCTGAATGCCCAGCGAAATCTCACCAAGTCCCAGTCCACCCAGGGTCAGGCGATGGAACGCCTGAGCAGTGGTCTGCGCATCAACTCGGCCAAGGACGACGCCGCCGGTTCGGCGATCGCCAGCCGCCTGACCTCGCAGATCCGCGGCTTCGATCAATCGGTGCGCAACGCCAACGACGGTATCTCGCTGGTGCAGACCGCTGAAGGCGCGCTGAGCGAGTCGTCCAACATCCTGCAACGCATGCGCGAGCTGGCCGTGCAGTCGGCGAACGGTACCTACACCTCCGGCAACCGTACCACACTCAACGCCGAAACCCAGCAGCTCATCAAGGAGCTGGATCGTATCTCCGAGAGCACCAACTTCAACGGACTCAACCTGCTCGACGGTTCGGCGCAGGAAGTCAAGCTGCAAGTCGGCGCCGAGGCCAATCAGACCATCAGCGTCGAGATCAGCGCCATGGACTCCTCGTCGCTTGGCATCGAAAAGACCGCCGGCGTGGGGTCGGTGGGACGCATCGGAACAGGTACGACCGCCGCTCTCGCCACGACCGCCGTCAACCAGTTGGGAACCGGTGATCTGGAAATCAACGGTATCGCGATCGATGCGGCCGTGGCCGCCTCCGATTCCGCGTCATCGGCCGCCAAAGCCTCCAGCGCCATTTCGACCGCTGCCGCCATCAACGCCAAGACCGATCAGACCGGTGTATCGGCCGTCGTCGGCGAAACACAGATCGGCGGCAACACCATGGCCACAAGCACCTCGGCCACTGGGTCCATCATCCTGAATGGCGTGACGATCGATCTGAGTACCACCACCGATACCGCAACCACGCGCGCCGCCGTCGTGCGGGACATCAATCTGAAGTCCGAGCAGACCGGCGTCACCGCCGTGGACAGCGGCACGGACAATGGCGGCATTACCCTGGTAGCCGCCGACGGGCGCAATATCGTTCTTGAAAACAGTGCCGGTGGTTTGACGGCAGGCAACACGGGTCTGGGTCTGGCCGGCGCATCCGGGAATACCGCCATCGCCACCGGAACCGTGACGCTGGTCTCCGAGGGCAACAAACCCATCACCATCAGCTCGGGCGCGACCGGCAATGCCTCGGACGTCGGCTTCGCTGAAGGTACCTACAACGGGTCGCAGGTGCAGGTGACCTCGAACCTCGGCGCCAACACCACCGCCATGGCCGCTGGCAATGTGTTCGTCAACGGCGTCTCGGTCGGCCCGTCCTATGCCACCGATGATACAGCGTCTTCGGCCGGCAACGACTTCAGCGCCATTTCCAAAGCGGCAGCCTTCAACGTGGTCTCTGACAAGACCGGCGTCACCGCCGTCGTCAATGAAAACATTGCGAAAAACACGACAGCCCAGGTTACGGCAAGTGCCGCTGTCTCTGGCTCCATCAATGGAGTACAGATCACCGGCTTCACGACCGTCGCCGGCGCGGAGAACAACAGCCTTAATCGTCAGGCGCTGGTCGATGCCATCAATGCCGTTTCCGAGCAAACCGGGGTGAAAGCGATCGATACCGGTGAGGATGGCGGTACGACTGGCGGCGGCGTGCAGCTCATTGCCGAGGATGGGCGTAACATCGTAGCGAACATCGCCAATGGTGCAAACGCCGGCTTCAACACCGGTGCAGGAACCTATGTCGGTGAATTCACGCTGGTTTCCGACAAGGAGATCGTCATCACCCGTGGCACCGATGCCAATATCTCCAACTCAGGCTTCACGGTCGGAGAGTATGGCGGCGGCGAGAATGGCCAGTCGCTCAAGAACGTCGACATCTCCACGGTGGATGGCGCCAATAAGGCCATCGTTGCCATCGACAACGCTCTGGAGAAAGTCAACAACGTCCGCTCCGACCTGGGTGCCGTCAACAACCGGCTCGATTTCACCATCAACAACCTGACCAGCATCTCGCAGAACGCCACGGCCTCGCGCTCGCGCATTGAGGATGCGGACTTCGCGGCCGAAACGGCGAAACTCTCGCGCTCGCAGGTGTTGACACAGGCCAGTCAGGCGATGCTCGCCCAAGCCAACTCGGCGCCGCAGCAAGTGTTGTCGCTCCTGCGCTAAACTCATGGTCAGTTAAGTGACAGATGCGGGCGGCGCTCCAGACGGAGTCCGCCCGCTCGAACCAGGAGATACAGCGATGGCCGGCGACCCCTTGAGTGTCAGCGGAACGACACAACCGATTCAATCCACCGGGGCCACAAGCGCACGGACGCCTTCGAGTTCCGAGATACGTCCAAACGGTTTGCCGCCGCCCGGCAACCGCACTGACACCATACAAGGCAACGCCACACGTTCGGCGAACCGCCTCGACTCCGGTCAACCGGGCCGCACCGACGACAGCCGAACCGATCCATCCCAAGGTGTCGCCGCGACCGACAAGGATAAGGTCGAAAAACTGACCGAAGCGGTCGACAAGATCAACGAAATGATGCAGCAGGGAAAGCAAATGCTGACCTTCCAACTCGACGACGACTCGGGGCGGATGGTGGTCCGGGTAGTCGACTCCCAGAGCAAGGAAGTCGTCCGCCAGATCCCGAGCGAAGAGACGCTCAACTTCGCCAAATACGTCGATGGACTGGTCGGTCTGATTTTCAACAAGAAGGCGTGAACCGCCGGCCGCCGACGTGATGGGCGTGGCAGACCGGTTCGACGAGACACTGGAGCAACAGCCATGGCCGACAACATCATCAGTTCACTGGGCGCCGGTTCCGGCATCGACATCAAGACGCTCGTCACCCAACTGACCGCTGTCGAGCGCGCACCGAAAGAACAGCGCCTGGATGCGCGCAAAGAGAGCCTGGAGGCACAGATCTCCGGCTATGGCCAGTTGCGCAGTGCCTTCGATACCTTCAAAGGCTCCCTGACACCCCTGAGCAACGGCGACCTCTTCAACGCCCGCTCGGCCACCGTCCCCAATTCGGACGTCATCACCGCCAACCGGGTCGAGCCCGGTGCCCAGACCGGCTCCTACTCGATCGAGGTGCAGGAGGTGGCCCGAGCACAAACCCTGGCGATCGGTGGCGCGGCCCAGACCGACCCCAAGGCGGCGCTCGGTGCCTCAGGCTCCATGACCGTCCGCTTCGGCGCCTGGACCGATGCCGACGGCAATCCCCAAGCCTTTGCCGCCAATGACGACCGAACGGCGCTGACGCTCAATATCAGCAACACCGACTCGCTCGAGGACATCGCCAGCAAGATCAACGCCGCCGACTCCGGCATGCAGGCGGCCGTGATCAAGGTCAACGACCAATACCAACTGACGCTGACAGCCGACTCGGGTCGCAACAACGCCATGGAGATCAGCACCAGCGGCACGAACCTGGAGGCATTTTCCTTCAAGGATGGCGCCCTCAACGCCAACCAGACCCAAGCGGCCCAGGATGCGCAGCTCAAGATCAACGGGCTTGCCGTCACCCGCGAGAGCAACGAGATCGACGATCTCATCGAAGGCTTTTCCTTCACGGTCAACAAGAAGGGCACCGCCGGCGAGAGCCTGAATTTCTCGATCACTGCCGACAAGACCGCCGCCGATCAGGCGATTCGTGATTTCGTCGAAGCCTACAACAGCTTCCAGAAGACCACCCAGGAACTGGTTGGCTATACCCGCGACGAGGACGACAATCTGGTGCGCGGCGGTCTGGCCGGCGACAGCACGGCACGCACCATGATCAACCGCATGCGCGAACAGATCGGCGGGATCCTTCCCGGTGCTCAGGGCGGCTTCACGGCTCTGACCAACCTCGGCATCCGCACCGAACGCGACGGCTCGCTCACGATCAATGAAACCGACTTCAAAAACGCCTTCGACAACAACTTCGATCTGCTCGAAGGCTTGTTCGCGAGCAAGATGAGCTCGACCAACAGCGCCGTCGAGGTCAAGGCCGGCACCTTCGCCTCGCGCGCCGTCGCCGGTACCTATGACGTTGAGATCACCCAGGATCCGACACGCGGTCAGATCGCCGGCAACGCCCTGACCCACGATTTCTCAGCGCCGCTGGATACCTCGGACCCGGCCGCCGACTATAGCTTCAACATCAATGTCGACGGCACCAATTCGGGTCTGATCAAGCTCACCGGCACCTACGCGAATGCCGATGAACTGCGCGCCGACCTTCAGGCCCGCATCAACGGCGACTCAAACTTGAGAGCGGCTGGCGTCGCCGTGGACGTCGAGTACGATACCGGCACCAACCAGTTCAATTTCGTCTCGCGCGAATACGGTTCGATCTCGAAGGTGAGCTTCACGTCGGCCAGCACCCAGATGGCCGAGCTGGGAATCGAAACCGCCCTGACCGGAACCCAGGGTCTGGATGTCAAGGGCACCATCAATGGCGTGGAAGGCTTCGGCGCCGGAAACGTCCTGCTGCCGGACGTTGACTCACCCGCCTATGGCCTGAACCTGACCGTCGGCGCGGGCGCAACCGCTCAGGGCAAGTTCCAAATCAGCTTCTCGCGCGGTGTGGCCGGCGAGCTGGCGAACATGATCGACAACTTCGTCGGCAGCACGGGTTCGATCAAGACCCGCGAATCCAGCATCCAGAAGCAGCTCGACGGCATCAAGGAAGAGCGCAGCGCACTCGACCGGCGCATGGAGGGTTTCCAGGCGCGACTCATGTCCCAGTTCATGGCCATGGAGAACATCGTCAGCAGCCTGAAGGATACCGGCAGCCAGCTGGACGGCATCAACGACCGCCTGCCCTTCACCGCTTCGAATTGAGGCAGGCGTCTTCAGGCTCCCCGGAGTGGCTCCAGGTCCCTCCGGGGTGAATGCGAACCCGATCACAATTCACAGACCGCCCTGCCTCAAGAAATCCGGCTCCGTGTCGTTACAGTCCCCAAGAGCGCAGCCAACCCCCTGCAAGACACCAGATCACCGGGTTGGAACACTCTCCCACTTTCAACGACCGACAGAGTCATCCAGTATTCGTCGAGGTAGGCCATGTACGCGATGCGCAGAGAACTGAACCAATACCGTCAAGCCGGTCCGATCGCCGAGATCGCCGTGGCCGATCCACATCGCCTGACCCAGATGCTGTTCGAAGGGGCGCTGGAGCGCCTCGCCGTGGCGCGCGGCGCCATGGCGCAGGGCAATGCTCCACTCAAAGGCCAGAAGATCGGTCAGGCCATGGAGATCATCGGCGAGTTGCGCGGCGCGCTCGATCTCGAACGCGGCGGCGAACTGGCAGCCAATCTGGATTCGCTCTACGACTACATGATCCGCCGTCTGGTCACGGGCAATGCCCGCAACGCCCCCGAGATGCTGGAAGAAATCTCGATCCTGCTGCGCGAGATCAAGGCCGGCTGGGACGCGATCCCCGAGCAGATGCGCAAGGCCTCCTGAGCCGAGTCGGTCCCGATCCGCGCCATCGTCGTACTTCGAGGTCGAGAGGCCGCCGCCTGATTCACGTATCAGACGGCAGGCCGGGCGACCGGCAATCGGCCGCCGCGATCAGGAACGCGCGAAACGCCTCGAAGACGCGGTGCATGGCCGCCGGCTTGTACGGATAGAGTTCGATCGGGTCCATGTCATGCACCACCATCGCCGGGTCGACCTCGAAGATCAGCAGCCGCCCATCGAGGGTCTCGGCACAATCGATCCCCAGATAGTCCAACCCGAATGCTGCATGGACAGCGGCCAGGGCGTGGGCATGGCGTCGAGCGAAATCCCGCTCGAAGTCGGCCATGAACGCGGCTTCCTCGGCACGTTTGGCCGCACTCACGTCCATACCGGCGTTGAGATAGTGGATCATCCAGTGATCCGAGACCCCCATGTGGACGGCAAAGGGCCGGCCATCGATCAGGACGACGCGGAATTTGCGAAAGCGTCCATCGGGGCTGCGATAATCGACGAAGGGCGAGACGAAGAACGTCTGGCTCGACTGAGCGTCGAGGACAGCGCGTAGCGCCTCCGGAGTATCGACCTTGGTCAACCCCTGCCCGGCATGCGAATCGAGCGGACGCACCAACAGCGGAAAGTCGAGTCCCCCCCTCCCCTCCTTACCCACCAACTCCCGGAGCCGACCGCGATCGAGACGCGCCGTGAGCGGAGCGACCAGCCCCGGCCGGCCCTGGAGCCGCCGACAGGCCCGGTCGCGCGCCACCTCGAGAATGCGGCGCGGATCGTTCAAGACCGGACGTGGCCAGTCGCGCAGACGCGGCGTCCAGGCTTCGAGCAGCGTCCGGTTGGCTTCAGATTCCCCGATGGCGACGAAGAGCAGATCATGCTCGGGGAGATCGACCGGCTCCGGAACAGTCGACGACACATAGTAGAGATCGAGTTCGATGTCGCGGCCGGCGAGCAGACATTCGACCGGGACATTGGCCATGATCGCGCCCGGCGCCATGAGCGCCAGCAGCCTGAGCCGCGCCGTCCCGGTGGCTGGAATGCGATAACGCCGTTGCTGCCCGAGCGCCTCGCGCTGGAGCCTCAGCCCCATCTCGGCATTGCCGAGACACTGCAAGACGATGGATGCATCCAGCAACGCCGCGCTGTCGCTCGGATCGTCTGCTGCGCGCTGCAACAGCGACTGACCAAACGGCGCCAGATCCTCGCCCGCCAGCGCGAGCCGCAACCATTTGGCGAGACCGAGAAAGGTCGACATGGACGCTTCAGCCTCCATGGCGCGCAAAATCCGTCATGAACTTGGCCAGCCGCTCGACTGCGGCGAGCGACATCCCGTTGTAGATGGAGGCGCGGATGCCGCCGAGCGAGCGATGCCCCTTGAGTCCGCTGAATCCGGCCGACTCGGCGCGGTGCAGAAAATCGGCCTCGCGCTCGGGCGTCGGCAGCCGGAAGACGACGTTCATCCGCGAGCGATCCGCCGGATGCGCCCAGCCTGTATAGACATCCGGATAGCGATCGATGACCTCATAGAGACACGCCGCCTTGTGCCGATTGAGCGCGTCCATCCGCTCCAGTCCGCCGATGTCTTCACGCAGCCAGCGCAGGACGCGCGAGACCACATAGATGGCCATGACCGGCGGTGTGTTGTAGATCGAACGGGCCTGAAGATGGGCGCGATAGTCGAGGATATCGGGGATTCCGGGCGGCACCTGATCGAGCAGCGCGCGACGGATGACGACCAGCGTCACCCCGGCCGGTCCCAGGTTCTTCTGCGCATGGGCATAGACCAGATCGAAACGCTCGGGGTCGCAGGGGCGCGAGAGGAAGTCCGATGACATGTCGCAGACCCGCCTGACCCCGTCAAGTCCGGGAATATGATGGAACTGCACCCCCTCGACCGTTTCATTGGAGACATAGTGCAGATAGGCCGCCTCGGGCGAGCACTCCAGCTCGTCTGCCGTCGGCAGTCGACGAAAGCCTGCGCCCTGACGTTCGCCATCCCAAAGCACCCGCACGTCGCCTTCCAGCCGCGCGGGCGCAATGGACTTGGCGCTCCAGTAGCCGGTCCGCAGATACTCGGCCACCCGCCCCGAACCGCGCAGCAACAGCATGGGGATCATCGAGAACTGGAGCGTCGCCCCGCCCTGGAGCATGAGCACCGCATGGCTGTCGGGCAGATCCAGGAGCGCTCGGAGATCGCGCTCGGTCTGCTCGATCAACCCGGCGAACCAGTCCGAGCGATGACTGACACCCAGGATCGAGAGTCCGATCTCGGGCACGGCGTCGATCGCCTGCCGGGTCTCGGCCAGCACCACCGCCGGCAACGCGCCTGGTCCACCCGAAAAATTGAGCGCGTTGCGATCGAAAGCGGTTTCAAACGTCATGAGCTGTCCTGGGTCAGGGTATCAGGCCGAACGCCGTTCCTCGTCGGCGACCAGATTGCGGAAACTCCGACGCAACTTGGAGAGCTTCGGCGCGATGACGGCCTGACAATAGCCCTGGGTCGGATAACGGCGATAGTAGTTCTGATGATACCCCTCGGCCGGATAGAATGTCGGCACGGGTTCGATCTGGGTGACTATGGGGGCCGGCCAGATCCGCCCGCCATTCAGGCGCGCGACCACAGCTTCGGCTATGGCACGCTGCCCGTCGTCGTGGTGGAAGATGGCCGATCGATACTGACTCCCGACGTCCGCCCCCTGACGGTCGCGCGTGGTCGGATCATGGGTCGCGAAGAAGACATCCAGCAGGGTCTCGTAGTCGATCACCTGATCGTCGAATTCGATCCGGACCACTTCGGCATGGCCGGTCGTCCCGGTACAGATCTGCTGATAGGTCGGGTTGGCGATCGATCCGCCCGCATAGCCCGAGAGCACCGACTCGACACCCGCAAGCGATTGAAAGACCGCTTCCAGACACCAAAAACACCCTCCACCGAGTGTTGCTTTGCGTATCGTCATGATCTCCCTCCAATGTTCGACATGAAACCCAAGCGGTCCGAGCGCCCGCCACGGACCGAACTCCTTCAGGTAGGGTCGCCCGCCGGTCCTGCCAAGACTGGCCATGACGCGCGCTGTGTGGCTGGGCACGCCTCATGAGTGCCGAGCGTATCCGGGTGCGGGGACTGGTACAGGGGGTCGGCTTCCGCCCGACCGTATGGCGTCTGGCCCATGAGCTGGGCCTGCTCGGTGACGTGCGAAACGACGGCGAGGGGGTGCTGATCCGGCTCCAGCCGGCCGACCCGACCGCCGATGACTCAGACGCCATCGATCGCTTCTGCGCCCGCTTGCACGCCGAGTGCCCGCCGCTGGCACGCATCGACGCCGTCGAGCGTACCCGCCTGGAGGCCCGGCTCGACACCACGACCTTCGCGATCCTCGGCAGCGACGCCGGCGCCGTCCACACCGGCATCGTCGCCGATGCCGCGACCTGTCCGGCCTGTCTGGCCGAAGTCCGTGATCCGGCCGATCGACGTTATCGTTATCCGTTCACCAACTGCACCCACTGCGGGCCGCGTCTGAGCATCGTGCGCGGCATTCCCTATGATCGTGCGCGCACCAGCATGGCCGCCTTTCCGATGTGCGCGCGCTGCCGGGCTGAGTACGAGGATCCGGCCGACCGGCGCTTCCATGCCCAGCCCAATGCCTGTCCGGACTGTGGTCCGCGCCTGTGGCTGGTCGACGCCGGGGGGCGGGAGATCGCTCCGGTGGAGCTGGACGCGCCGGACGCCATTGCAGCGGCCAGCCGTCTGCTGACCGAGGGGCGAATCCTCGCGATCAAGGGCATCGGCGGCTTCCATCTGGCCTGTGACGCCACCCATGACACGGCGGTCGAGACCCTGCGCCAACGCAAGCGGCGCTTTGCCAAACCGTTTGCGTTGATGGCGCGCGATCCGGACGTGATCCGGCGTCATGCGCGGCTGTCCGAACTGGAGGCCGAATGGCTGGCGAGTCCGGCGGCGCCGATCCTCCTGCTCGAACGCCTCCGCGAGTCCGATCTCGCCCCCGGCATCGCGCCCGGTCAGTCCACGCTCGGCTTCATGCTGCCCTACAGTCCGCTGCATCATCTGCTGCTGGCCGATTGGGACCGCCCGCTGGTGATGACCAGCGGCAATCTCAGCGACGAGCCGCCGTGCATCGACAATGCCGACGCCCTCGCCCGCCTGAGTGGTCTGGCCGATCATCTGCTGCTCCACGACCGTGACATCGTCAATCGGGTCGACGACTCGGTCTGGCGCCTCATGGACGGCCGCCCTCGCCCACTGCGGCGCGCACGTGGCTATGCGCCGGCACCGATCCGACTGCCGCCCGGATTCGCGTCGACGGCGCCGATCCTGGCCCTGGGCGGTGAACTCAAGAACAGCGTCTGCCTGATCCGCGACGGCTCGGCGATCCTCTCGCAACATCTGGGCGATCTGGAGGAGGCGCGCACCGCGCGAGAGTATCGCGCCACGCTCGCCCTCTATGGCGAGCTGTTCCAGCATCGTCCCGAGATCCTGGCCGTCGACCGCCATCCCGACTATCACTCCACGCAGCTCGGGCGCGCCTGGGCCGAACGCGAGGGATTGACGCTGATCGAGGTCCAGCACCATCACGCCCATCTGGCCTCAGTGCTGGCCGACAACGACTGGCCGCTGGACGGCGGCGCGGTGCTCGGCATCCTGCTCGACGGCCTGGGGCTGGGCGAGGATGGGACGCTGTGGGGTGGTGAGTTCCTGCTGGGGGACTATCGGAGCGTTCAGCGGGTCGGACATCTGACACCGGCGGCCATGCCGGGCGGCGTCCGGGCCATCCGCGAGCCCTGGCGCAATCTGCTGGCGCGGCTGGAGGACGCCGGCGGCTGGGAGCACTGGCGCGCGCGCTATCCCGACCTCGAGGTGATGCGGCGTCTGGAAGCCCAGCCGATCGGTCTGGCACGAAGCCTGATCGCGCGCGGCCTGAACGCACCCCGCTCGAGTTCGGCCGGACGGCTGTTCGATGCGGTGGCGGCGGCACTCGGCCTGGGTGGCGAGACCCTGAGTTATGAAGGACAGGCGGCGATCGAACTGGAGGCCCTGGCATCGACGTTTGCGCGGACATCCGGCACCGAGTCGGGCTATGTCTTCGATCTCGACTGTTCGAACCGCCCCTGGCGTCTGGACCCGACGCCGCTGTGGGACGCGCTTTTGTCCGACCTGGAGCATGGTCTGCCACCGGCTCGCGTCGCGGCACGGTTCCACCTTGGCTTCGCCGCCGCCATCAGCGACATGGGCGCGCGGCTGGCGCGAGATCTCGCTGTCGAGACCATCGCACTCTCAGGTGGCGTGTTTCAGAACCGATTGCTGCTGGAATCGGTCGCTGGTGGGCTACGCGATGCGGGACTGAAGCCACTCGTCCATCGCCGGCTGCCAGCCAACGACGGCGGACTGGCACTTGGTCAGGCCTGTATCGCGGCCGCGCTGACGAGCGACGCGGCCGGAGCCTGAGCCGGTCAGCCTTCACCCGCCGGCGCGATCGTGTCGAGCACCTGACGACGCCCTTTTTCATCCATGGCGCGGAAGGCTTCGACGAGCTGGCGTTCCTCGGGGGTGAGCGGACCACAGTCGTCGAGCATCAGCAGCCAGGCCGGCGTCACGTCACCGAAGGCCGCGGCCAGCTGACAGGCCGCCTCCAGCCCCATGCGACGAATCCCCTGCTCGTAGTTGCTGATCCTGGACTTTGAGAACTGGTCCTGAGTGCGTTTGGAGAGGTCGTTGAGCGACCAGCCGCGACGCATGCGTTCGGCGCGAAGACGTTGTCCGATCCGTGCGGAGAGTTGGGCGAATTCTGGTTCCACTGTGCGATGACCCCGCTGTTGGTGTGTCCGATGTTCGATTATGTTATTCGGCCCGACGCTGCGAGTGACTTTAGCAAATCCAGTGCGAATCGCCGGGCGCATTGGGCTATGATCAAGCCGAGTCAGGCGCCGACCCCGCGCGCCGGGTTCATGAGTTCCAATCCAGACTGGGTGTCACATGTTAAGAGACTGGTCCGACGTCTACTCGATCGGCATCGCCGAGATCGACGAGCAACACCGCGGCTTCTTCGAAGCGGCTCACCGTTTGTACGAGGACATCCTCGATCGCGAGGGTCGCAACGCTGTCGTCGAGGCGATCACCTTCATGCGCGACTATGCCAATCGGCACTTCGAAACCGAAGAAGCCTTCATGCGCGAGCACGACTATCCCGGACTCAAGGATCACCTGCGCCAGCATGCGGCCTTCTTCCGTCGCCTCGACGAGCTGGAGAACGATCTCATGATCTTCGGTCCCAGCCAGGATCTCGCCGACCGTGCGCTCGACATCACCCAGGATTGGCTCATCGATCATATCGCCGATGAGGACATGCTGTATTCGCTGCATGTCAAAACGGGAGACGCTCGGGTGACGATCTGAGGCTCCCGCTCCGACACAAAGCGAGTTCATGCGCGTCCGGTGGACAAGCATAGCGCAGTCCAGCCGGATTGTTTCAATCGAAATGGATCCTTGATACGGGCGGCGATTGATTTGGCCGCCCGGGCGGGGTATGGCCTGACGGCCCTTCGTCAGTACACCCGTTCCTTCGGGGGGAAGGACTCGACGGTCAGCGGCTTGGTACGCACCGGCTTGTAGTCCATGCGGTCGCCGTCCTGATAATAGAGACTGTGCTTGAGCCAGACCTGATCGTCGCGTTCGGGATAGTCGGGGCGTGAGTGCGCGCCACGACTCTCCTGACGATGCAGGGCGGAGACGGCGATCGACAGACCCACATCGACCATGTTCTCCAGCTCCAGCGCCTCGATGCGCGCGGTGTTGAAGACCTTGGAGTGATCGGTCAAACGCACCTCGGGCAGCCGGTCGCGCAGCGCGCGCAGACGCTCGACGCCTTCGGACATGATCTCCTCGGTGCGGAAGACGCCGGCATGGTCTTCCATGCACTTTCGGAACTCGGCGCGCAGTTCCTGCACCGTGGCCCCCTCACCCTTCTGCTCCCAGCGCGTCAGCCGCGCCATCGCCTGATCCAGGCTCGCCGAATCGGCGGCGCGCTGGTAGGGGTTCTCGCGCACGAAGTCGATGATGTCCTTGCCCGCCAGACGCCCGAACACCAGGATGTCCAGCAGCGAGTTGCCGCCGAGACGGTTGGCGCCGTGTACAGAGGCACAGGCGCATTCGCCCGCCGCGTAGAGTCCGACCACGACCTCCTCGGAACCCGTGCCCGCCGGCATGGCCACGCGCCCGAAGCGGTCGGTCGGGATGCCGCCCATCGCATAGTGCGCGGTCGGGAACACCGGGATGGGTTCGACGACCGGATCGCAACCGGCGAAAATCTTGCTCGACTCGCGGATGCCCGGCAGCCGCTTGGCGATGACCGACTCGCCGAGATGGTCGAGCTTGAGCATCACATAGTCGCCGTTCTCACCGCAGCCGCGTCCTTCCTTGACCTCGGTGACGATGGCGCGCGAGACCACGTCGCGGCTGGCCAGATCCTTGGCGCGCGGCGCATAGCGCTCCATGAAGCGTTCGCCATGCTTGTTGACGAGATAGCCGCCCTCGCCGCGCGTGCCCTCGGTGATGAGCATGCCCTTGCCGGCGATGCCGGTCGGATGGAACTGGAAGAACTCCATGTCCATCAGCGGGATGCCGGCACGCAGGGCCATGGCGCAGCCGTCGCCGGTGTTGATGTGGGCGTTGGACGTGGTGCGGAACACCTGACCACAGCCCCCGGTCGCCAGCAGTGTGGCCTTGGATTCGATCAGCAGCGGCTCGCCGGTCTCGATCTCCAGCACCAGGGCGCCGCAGATGATGCCCTCGGCGTCGCGCACCAGATCGATGGCGAAGAACTCGTCGAAGAAGTGCGTGCGGGCGCGGATGTTCTGCTGATAGAGCGTATGCAGGATGGCGTGTCCGGTGCGATCCGCCGCCGCACAGGTGCGCGCGGCCTGATCGCCGCCGAAGTTCTGGCTCTGGCCGCCGAAGGGGCGCTGATAGATCTTGCCGTTGTCCAGGCGCGAGAAGGGCACGCCCGCGTGCTCCAGCTCATAGACGGTCGGAATGGCCTCGCGGCACATGAACTCGATGGCGTCCTGGTCGCCCAGATAGTCCGAACCCTTGACGGTGTCGAACATGTGCCAGTGCCAGGAGTCGGGCAGCACGTTGGCGAGCGCCGCGTTCACGCCGCCCTGTGCGGCCACGGTGTGCGAGCGGGTCGGAAACACCTTGGAGACGACGGCCACGCGCAGATCCGCGCCGGCCAGTTGCAGCGCCGCATTCAGGCCCGCGCCGCCGGCGCCGATGATGAGGGCGTCGAAATGACGTGTTGGAAGACTCATACGGAACTCAACCCCCGATGCCGGCAGTGATGATCGCCTTCACGAACCAGAGTCCGGAGGCGACGATGATGAAGACGAACCAGGTCATGAGACCCACGCGCAGATTGGTGAGACGCACATAATCGATCAGCACGTCGCGGATGCCGACCCAGGCATGGGCGAGCACCAGCGGCACGCCGAGCATCAGCGCCATGGCGACCAGCGGATGCGCCACCCAGGCCACCAGTTCGGCGTGGTCGGCGGGGGCGTCGAAGATGAATTTGAGCAGCAGATAGCCCGCGAGAAAGGACAGATAAATGGCCGTGGTGCGCTGCAACAGCCAGGCCATGAGTCCGGATGCTTGACGACTCATGCGTTCAGTCTCCCAGCAGGAACGACAGGATGATGGACAGCACCAGCAGCACAGGCGCCGCATAGAGCGTGAGACGGGCGGTTTCGCGCGCCATCGCACGATCGAGGCCGACGCCGTAGTCCAGGAAGAGATGACGGATCCCGGCGACCAGATGATGGAACAGCGCCCAGAGCAGTCCGAGCAGAACCAGCTTGATCAGCCAGGTATCCAGAACGGCGGCGGTCGCCGCGAAGCCTTCGGGGCTGGACAGAGCCTGATGGAACAGGATGGCGACGATCGGGATCGTGAGCACCATCAGTACACCACTGACGCGGTGGAGAATGGAGACGATACCTGACAGCGGCAGCTTGATCCGCAACAGGTCGAGAAACACGGGTCTGGGAGTAGTCATCTTGGAAGGGATCCAGTCTTTTGTGCGGCGCAACAGAATATCGATTTGTCACCCGGTCCGGCAACTGCTATCACATTCGCAGCATGGCACGGGCGGCCCGGAGCATCGGCGTCGGCAGTCGCTGCTTGAGCCACATCAGCGCCGGATAGGGCAGGAAGCGTACCAGCGCGCGCGGATGGACGGCACGCAGCAGTCCGGAGACGCGGTTGGCCTTGGACGACATCAGGAGGCGCACCGGGGGCGCGCTGTTGACCAGACTGCCCTGACGCCAGCGGGTGATGGCCCCTCGTCGGGTGCCCGGACTCAGATGATAGGTCAGGGCCTCGCCGAGACTCAGGGCCGGGGCGAAGGGCAGCAGGCGTCCGGTCGGGTCGGGCGAATAGGGGAAGTCGCCGATCTCGCGTGCGAGCAGTACGCTCGGGCGCTCGACCAGGAATTCCAGACGGCTGAAGTAATGAGGCATGAGGGCCATGATCTCAGCCGGCGTGAGCCATCGGCTGAGACTGTCGCTGAAGGCGTGGATGCCGGCGCGAAATGCGCTCAGACCCCATTCCCGGATCTCGGCGCCCTCGGCGTTGAGGATGGGGTGATGGACGCCGGCGCGCGCTTCGTAGCCCAGAGTGCTGCCGTGATCGGCCGCCGTGAAGCATTCGACGATCTCGCGCAGGGCGGTCGGATCGCGCCAGAACTGGCCGGGCTGGAAGGCGAAGGCCGTCTTGCGGTTGCTCGCGGCGCCGGCGCGTGCCTGGCCCATCAGGCCCCAGTAGAGGCCGTGCAGGCTGACCCGGTTAGGCTCATCGCCGTTCAGGATGGCGTGCAGCGAATCCTGGATGGTCCCGCTCCAGCCGACATCGACCAGACAGACCGGATCGCTTGTGGTCAGCCCTTCCTGATCCAGATAGTCCAGCAGACGGGCGCGCTCCAGCGCGGCCTGTTCGAGGACGAGCGCCTTGAGTTCGGGGTTCGAGACGAACAGCGTGCGCAGACGCCGCCGGGTGCGGTCATCGAGCGGTGTATCGGGTGATCCAGTCAGGCCCGTGGCCGCCTGGAGCCGTTCAATCAGGGTCTCGGGCCGGGCGCTCAGACGATGGGCGATGTCGATGAGCGACATCTCGCGGTGCGAGACCAGGATCCAGTCGACCAGTGCCTCGTAATCCTGATCGACACAGCGATGACAGGCCAGACGCGAGACGTGCAGATAGCGCGTCTCCAGATCCGCCGGCCCGAGCCGACGGGCGATGTCGAGCAGCACCTGTCCGTCGCGGGCGAGGAAATAGAGCCGGTCATGGCCCTGGGTGCGCGCGTGATCGATCACCCAATGCACGAAGGGCAGCAGCAGGGGCGCGGCATGGATGGCTCCCAACCGCGCGCGGTCGGAGTCGAGCGTCAGACGGCTCTCGCGCAGAACGCCCGCCGAGACCTGCCAGCCGAAGTCATCCTCGTTGGCGCCGAAGGCTTCGTCTGGCGTCAAATGACAGGCATCGAACAGCGTCACCTGACAGCCCTTCTCGCGCGGACGGCTGATGTCGCTGATCAGGTTGTCGCCGATGTGTTGGATCTCGGCGAGCGCCACGCCCTCGACTTCGGCCACATGCTCGAACAGCCGACCCGACGCCTTGTTGAGCTTGATCTCTGAGGAGAGATAGAGCGGCGCGGCCTCCAGCAGGAACGGATCGATGCCGTCGAGCAGTCGCTTCAGATCCGAGCGGCGCAGATACATGTCCGAGATCAGCACCACCCGCTCGCCACGCTCGGCGAGCGCGCGAAACCGCGCCAGCATCTCGGGGACGCCATAGAGGAACTCGGACTCGGCGGCGAGTTCGAGTTCCATCAGACGCTCGATGTCGGCGTCCGTGAGTCCGTGCCGTCGACCGAGACAGGCGTGGATGTCGGCGAAGTCGATCTCCTCGACCTGATGCGCGGCCTGGGGATCGCGCTCGCGTGCTTCGAGGCGAGCGGCGTATTCAGCCGCCACGCGCTCGTGCGCGAAGCGCCGGCAGAGTTCAGACGGCAGTCCCTGCGGATCGGCCAGCAGCCGGCGTTGCAGATGGACGAAGACCCCGCGCGGCGTGCCGACCCGACGGGTGATGAGGGTGTCGAAGATATCGAATGAATAGATCATCTGGACTGATGCCATTTCCAGGCATGTTCGATCGTCTCGGCCAGATCGCGATAACGCGGCTCCCAACCGAGCAGACGCCGCGCCTTGTCGGCATCGGCATAGAGCACCGGCGGATCGCCCGGACGGCGCGGGCCGATCGCGCGCGGAACCGGACGACCGGTGACGCGCTCGGCGGCGGCGATGACCTCCAGCACCGAAGCCCCCTGCCCCGTCCCGAGATTGAAGGCCCCGCTCCCTTCGCCCGCGCGCAGATGGGCGAGACTCCTGACATGGGCCTCGGCTAGATCGGCGACATGGATATAGTCGCGGATACAGCTCCCGTCCGGGGTCGGATAGTCGTCGCCGAAGACCTGGAGCTGTGGACCACGCCCAGCGGCCGCCTGGAGCGCCAGCGGAATCAGATGGGTCTCGGGATCGTGATCCTCGCCGACCTCGCCCTCGGGATCGGCGCCCGCGGCATTGAAATAGCGCAGCGCGATCCAGCCCAGACCATGGGCCTGCTCGAAGTCGGCCAGCATCCGCTCGACCATCAGCTTGGAGGCGCCATAGGGGTTGATCGGACGCTGCGGATGGTCCTCGGTGATCGGCGTCCGGTCCGGGATGCCATAGGTCGCGCAGGTGCTCGAAAAGACGATGTGCGGGATGGCGTGATCGCGCATGGCTTCGAGCAGCGTCAGGGTGCCGGCGACATTGTTGCGGTAGTAACGCCCCGGATCGCGCACCGACTCGCCGACATAGGCATAGGCGGCGAAATGGATCACCGCCTCGGGCCGATGACGTTCGATGACCGCATCCAGACAGGCGCGGTCGCTGATGTCGCCGATCTCCAGCGGTCCCCAGCGCACGGCCCACTCATGGCCATAGACCAGATTGTCGAGCGTGATCGGCCGGTAGCCCGCGCATGCCAGCGCTTTGCAGGTGTGGCTGCCGATATAGCCCGCACCGCCCGTGACCAGGACCGGGATCATGCCAGCCCCCGGCTCAGCAGGCCCTCGAAATAGAAGATGGTCTGCTTGAGTCCGTCGTCGAGCGGCACGCGCGGCTCCCAGCCGAGCAGTTCACGCGCGCGCGTGATGTCGGGCTGGCGCTGGGTCGGGTCGTCCTGCGGCAGCGGCCGGTAGACCAGTTCGGACCTGGACCCCGTGAGTTCACGGATGCGTTCGGCCAGTTGGCGCATGCTCAGTTCGATCGGGTTGCCCAGATTGATCGGCCCCGTGATCTCGGCCGGGCTGGCCATGAGCCGCACGAACCCCTCGATCATGTCGTCGACGAAACAGAACGAGCGCGTCTGCGAACCGTCGCCATAGAGGGTGATCGGCTCGCCTTTGAGCGCCTGGACGATGAAGTTCGACACCACCCGCCCGTCGTTCGGATGCATCCCCGGACCATAGGTGTTGAAGATGCGCGCGACCTTGATTTCGAGCCGGTGCTGACGGTGATAGTCGAAGAACAGGGTCTCGGCGCAGCGCTTGCCTTCGTCGTAACAGGCGCGCGGACCGATGGGATTGACCCGGCCCCAATAGGTCTCGGACTGCGGATGGCACTCGGGATCGCCATAGACCTCGCTGGTCGAGGCTTGCAGGATGCGCGCCTTGGTGCGCTTGGCCAGACCCAGCATGTTGATGGCGCCATGCACGCTGGTCTTGGTGGTCTGCACCGGGTCGAACTGATAGTGAATGGGTGAGGCCGGACAGGCGAGATTGTAGATCTCGTCGACCTCGACATAGAGCGGAAAGGTGATGTCGTGGCGCATCAGCTCGAAGTGCGGATGGCCGAGCAACTGGCTGACGTTGTCCTTGGTTGCGGTGTAGAAGTTGTCGACGCAGATGACCTCGCAGTCCTCGGCGACCAGCCGCGCGCACAGCCGGCTGCCGAGAAACCCGGCCCCGCCGGTGACCAGGACACGTTTGTGTAATGTCTTCATAAGGATTCGATTAGCACAGATTCGATCAGGACGCCGACTCGCCCACGCCGAGCGTGTCGAGTCGCGGATAACAGAGCATCACCATGTCCGCGACCGGCGATTGCAGATCCAGGCGCTTGAAGCTGAAGTAATAGCCCAGCTCCAGCGACTCCAGCCAGGGCTTGATCTCCAGGAAGTCCTTGGGATGGTGATAGACGCTGACGATGAGTGCCGGACGATAGCGGCGGAGGGTTTCGACCGCGCCGAGCAGGGCCTCCTTCTCCAGCCCCTCGATGTCGAGCTTGATGAGTGCCGGGCGCAGATCATGCCGCGCGACCAGGGCGTCGATGGTATCGAACTCACACCGGACGCGACTCTCGCCGCCGTGCGCCGCCTCGTCGCGGAAGTCGGCGAGCAGGCTGGTGCCCTGATCGGGGAAGTCGTCGGCGCCGTGATGATGCATCTCGAAGTGGCCGCGATGGTCGTGCAGACCCTGGGGTTCGGGGATGATGCGTCCCTGAAGACCGAAGCGTCCGACATTCTCGCTCAGCCGCTTGAAGTTGACCGGATCGGGTTCGAGCGCCAGCACCCGTGCGTTCGGACAGGCATCGGCGAGCTGCACCGCCGAGTCGCCGATGAAGGCCCCGCCATCGATCACGTCGCCCCCGGCGCGGATGCGGGCCTGGATGTCGCGCGGAAAGGCGTTCAGGCCATAGAGCGCCTCGAACACCTCGGCCGAGAGCCAGGGGTATTCGTCCAGGAACGCCTGATAGCGTGCGGCAATCCGAGGCGCCGGACGGGTGTTCTGCCGGAAGCGCTCGGCCGGACGCCAGAGCAGATCCCGGTGCAGCAGGAAGCGGCTGTAGTCCTGGCACTCGGGCAGATACTTGTCGTAGATGCGCACGAAGGTCTCGACCAGGGCGCGGTCGTTCTCGGACAGGCCGCGCTGGAGTGTCGCCAGACGCTCGGGCATGTCCGCATGATGTTCACGCAGATAATCGCGCCAGAAGTTGACCCAATAGGTCGCGACCCCCTGATAGTTGGTCAAGAGATCGGCGCAGCGCGGATCCTGAACCTCGATCACCCGCCGTCCCAGGACACGATGTTTGATCGGCTGGACCCAGGGCAGACCGCCGACTCGGGCGCGCAGGGCGCGTGCCTTGTCGCGCAGCCGTACGCGCCCCGACGAGAGATAGCGCCGCGCCGTCAGTTGCAGGGCCAACGCCCGATGCGCGCCCTGACGATAGAGCGGCGAGGCGAAGACGCGCTCATAGAAACGGATCGCCTCGGGGTCGAGTAGATGGGGATAGTCGCGCACGAAGCGCTCCTCGTCGGCCGACAGCCCGTCGAGAATGCCGCGATAGGCCAGATAACGGAATCGCGGCTCGATGTCGCGCGTCCAGAAGTATTGCAGGCTCATCTTGTACTGCATGAAGTCCTGGAACACTGCCTCGTAGACGCCCTGCTCGCGAAAGAGCGCGATCCCTTCCCGGAAGATGCGGAAGATGTCGAGATGATGGCGCCCGCGATGCCACATGATCGAGCCGGCGCGCATCCGGTACTTGTAGAGCTTCTCGGGCAGCATCACGACCTTTTGGGCCGCCAGCAGCACCTGCCAGTGATAGACGTTGTCGTCGAACTGCAAACCGTCCGGAAAGCGGAAGTCGTACTGGTTCAGGAAGTCCATCCGGAAGAACTTCGACCAGGTGTAGTGATAGTGCAGAATCTCGAGCTTCTGCTCCAGCCGGGTCTTGGGCTCTAGGCTCCAGCTGTCGAAGTCGTAATACCAGTTATCGAACTCGCGCTCGTCCTCGATCATCAGGTGCTGGAAGACGATGAAATCGGCCCCGGTACGCTCGATCTCCTCGACCAGACGCGAGACGGCGCCCGGACGCAGCAGGTCGTCCGAATCGACATGCAGCAGATAACGTCCCCGTACGTGCGCCAGGGCGGTGTTGCGCGTGGAGGCCAGTCCACGGTTGGTCTGATCGACGATGCGGATGCGCGGATCGCGCCGTGCATACTCGGCCAGGATCGCGGGCGACTCGTCGGTCGAACCGTCGTTGACGCAGATGATCTCCAGATCGGTGAAATCCTGCGTGACGATCGAGTCCAGACAGGCCCGCAGATAGGGGGCAACGTTATAGACGGGCAGCGCAATGCTGACGGTGGGAGAACCCATGAATGCCATGCTCCGCGGAAAGCTGTGATCCAAGCGTCAAGGGTCGCCCGGACCAGGTGGATCGTAAAGGGGTTTAGGGACGTTCGCTCGCGCGTGCCGCCGAGAGATCGCGAATCAGACGCCGTCCGGTCGCGCGTTCCTGCCTGAAACGCCTGAGGTGCTTTCGCAGCGTGCGCGTCAATTTCAGGCTGTCGAGCACCGAGTGCTTGACGAGCACCTTGAGACCTTGTGAGAGCGGATGCAGTCTCAGGATCAGACGCGCCAGGGGCGCACTGCGCACCAGACTGGCCTCGTACCACTCGGTCATGAGCCGCCGATCCTCATAGCGGCGCCGGAACGCATAGTCGAAGGCTTCGCGCACCCCAAAGGCCGGCGCCGACTCGCGCAGGGCCAGATCGCAATGATCGCCCGAATAGGGCACACGGCCCAGCGTTTCGGCGATCAGACGCGGCGGCTTATGCATGAGTTCGAACAGACGCGGCAGGACAGCATCGAAATGCTCGGTCAGGAGCGGATAGCGTCCGGCCAGTCGCGCATACTCGGTCGCGAACCACTCGGCGCCGTCCAGGAATTCGCCGACGCCCCAGTCGCGCAGATGGCCGCCGTCGTCGCGTAGTTTAGGCACGATCCGCCCATCCGGCCGGCGTTCGTAGCCGACCGTCTGACCATGATCGGCCTGCGCCAGCAGTTCGGTATGGAGCGCGACGATGTTGTCCTCGACATGGTTGGGCCGGATCGCATAGGCCGTCTTGCGATTGCGCGCGCTGGTGTAGTGCGAATAGTGGAAGAGCCCGAAATAGAAGCCGTGGATCTCGATATCCGGTTTGTGAGACGCGGCAATCTTGTAGAGCGAGTCCTGACTGCCGCCCATCCAGCCGATGTCCACGGTCCCGACCGGGCCGGCGTCGAAGAAGTCTTCCTGTTGCAGATAGGCGATGAGCAACTCACGCGCACGCCGGGCGTTGTCGAGGATCGCCTCGCGGATGGCGGGGATCTCGTCGAAGTGTTCGAGCAGTTCCAGCGTCAGGGGCTCGGGGATCGAGGCGTCCAGATCGCTCAGGCGCGCGCGCAGTGCGTCGGGCAAGAGGGCGTGCAGTTGCTCGCCCGTCATGTCGACGCGCTCGGCGAGCATGGCCAGCGACAGCATGGGGATGCGCTCGGCCAGCCAGCGATGCTCGCGCGGTGTGATCTCGAACACCGAGGGCAAACGGAAGGCCCGCCTCGATCCGTACAGATAGCGCAGATCCAGATCGAGTCCGCGCTCGCGCGCGATGGCACGCGCGAGACGCAAAAAGATCATCCCATCGCGGGCGATGAAATAGAGCCGCCGGATGCCGCGCTGACAGGCTTGATCGAGTACGTCGCGGATGAAGCCGTAGAAGAGCGGACCGGCGAGTCCGGCCCCGATCAAGGCGTGCGGCGAGGCGTCCGGATGCAGGATCCGATAGGTCTTGGAGGAACCGGCCAGCAGTTGGCAGAACAGGCTGTCCTCCTCGTGAGAGGCCCACTCGATCTCGGACAGCAGAGCACCCTTGTAGCGTTCGGCCGCGATCCCCATGGCACGCGGCATCCGCCAGTCGGCGCGAACGTCGTCGCCCAGATGGATCAGCTGGCCGGGCGCGACGCCTTCGGCCTGGAGGACATGCCTGAACAGCTCGCCCGAGCGCTTGGTCAGTCCCAGATCGGATGCCACATAACACGGACAGGCGGCCAGACGCGCATCGATGCCGGCCAGCAAGTGCTCGACCTCGGCGCCCGTGAAATCCGTGTCCGAGATCAGCACCACCCGCTCGCCGGCATCGAGCAGTCGGTGAACGCGTGCGATGTTCTCAGGGATGCCGATCAAGAGCTCGGCGGTGATCTCCACTTCGAGTTGCCGGATCCTGGCGATCAGAGCAGGATCAAGCTCCGGATAACGCTGGGCGATGCGGGCATAGATTTCGTCGAGACGAACCGCGATCGGTTCCTCATCCTCCGTACCCTCCGGATAGCGCACCTGGTAATCGGCCGTAGTGCGAACTTCCAGAAATTCCTCGACCAAGCGCGTCGGCAGCCCGAGCTCCTCCTGGATATGCAATGCGTGCCGCAACGCACAGAGCACACCTCGCACGCTCGCCGTGCGATAGGTCACGAGCGTGTCGAAGACGCCGAAGGAGAAAACCGTTTTCCGGGTCATGCCGCATCCACCCTCGAATCTCCGCCGGCATCGCAGGATCCAATGCGGCGGGGATCAGCGTTCATTTTCTATGAGATCCATGACGCACACTACGGAGTACCGCCCCAAGTGCCCATGCGTCGAAAATTGGCATCATAGCACCTGGCCCCCAGCACATGACGCCAGATTGAGGTGATTTAGGCCATACTTAAGGAGTAGGATTGAAACATGGGTACGGTCGAGCGATCGTCCCTGTCATCGCCATTCCAGGAGGAGTCGCCTATGTATCGATCGATCCCAATACTGGCCTTGATGATGGCCGCCTCGGGGAGCTACGCCGCCGTAAAGGCGCCAACCCTGGGTATCGAGCCAACCCACAGCCTTGATCACAGCATTCTGCTGGCACAGGGGCCGCGCGGTCCCGGCGGCCCAGGTGGGGGGCCGTATGACTTCAGAGGTCCGGGGGGACCTGACCCTTATCCGCCCCGTGGTCCCAGAGGTCCGGGCGGTCCTGGCTTCTACCCAGGCCCCGGACCTGGTCCGGGACCGCGCCCGGCACCGCCGCCCGATCCGGGTCCGGCAGGCATCATTCCCAACATCCTGCCGTTGCTCTTGCCGCCCCCCCGTCCGTGACGGCTGACCCTGGGGATCCGCCGTCCTCGTAGGGTACGCACAGCGTACCCTACGCTCGATTCAGCGCAGACCGAACGCAGGCCCGCCCTCTTCGCCCGGACGATGATTCGGATCGGTCGGGATGCAGGCCAGCCCCTGAGATTGGATCATGCAGCGCCCCGCTATTTCGCCGCGTGCTGTCTGGATCAGACAGGCCGAACCCTGGGTACGGTCCACACAGGCATCGACGGCTTCGCGCGGCGGCTTGGGCGCGCGATCGGGTATCCCGCTCGCGGATGGCGGCGGCATCATGGTCGCGGCATCTCCAGGACCGAAACCGGCGCCGCCCGGTCCACCCGGCATCACACGCCCATCCGGCGGCGCACGATCCGGCACGCATACCCAGTCGCGCCCCCGCTCCTGACAGGTTCCCGCGATCGCATGGACGCCGTCCTCGAAGTAGCAGACCGCCGAAGCGGCCTTGTAGAGACAGGCGTCGAGGGCCGCGCGCGGCGGGCCGGACGATCGCGGCGGATCCTCGGCGCAACCCTGACCACAGACCGCCAGCCCCAACAGCGCCACAAAGCCGGCCAAACCCAAGCGCGCGCGTCTGATCGAAGCGTCCTTCCCCGCCATCGGTCTCAAGCCTCGACTGAGTCCTGACGTACCCGATAGGGATTGAGCGGCCCCTGGGCATACTCATCCGGCTCGAACGGGATGTAAGAGCGGGCATGGAACTGATGACAGACCTCGTCGGCGAAGAACGCCCCCTTGCGGGTCAGACCGGCGAACGCCCCCTTGTCCTCGACCAGCCCCTCGGCGACGAGCCGCTCCCAGAGTTCGGGGAAGGCTTCGTCGAACTCGATCCCGGTCAGTGCCCGATACTGCGCCTTGTCGACATCGCGGTTCTTGAGCGGCAGCACCACCGCCCAGCGCTTCTGCTCCTCGGCATTGCGCTTGATGCCGCGATTGACCGGCAACCAGCCCGAATCGATGCGCCGATAGTAGTCCTCGAAGGTCTGGGTGTTGAGCAGGAACCGATCGCGCAGACTGCTGAAGGCGGTCAGACCGAAACCGACCTGATCGTAGAGCTGGCAGCACTGATTGTGCGCATAGTGCGAGTATTTGGCCGGATCCTTGGAGAAGACGCGCCGCAGATTCTCCGTGTAACCGTGCTCGGCCAGGATCTCGATGGCGGCCTGCTTCATGCGGATCGCCTCCTCGAACGCCGGCAGTTCCTGCGGGCGCAGTTGGACGATCTTGTCGATCGGTCCCTGAGCATCGCCATAGGAGTCGATCTTGAGCCGATAGAGCTGGATCTCCTCGACATCCAGACGCGCGGCCTCATCGATCATGCGCATCCAGCCTTCGAGCGTCTGGCCCGGATAGCCGAAGATGAACTCGATGTTGAGCTGGAAGCCGTCGGCCCGGCAGGCCTCGATCGACGCGAGCGCGGTCTTGACGTCGTGCGGACGGTGCATCTTGCGCAGGATCTCGTCGTCGAGCGACTGCACGCCGATGGTGAGCCGGTCGACGCCGTGCTCGCGCAGGATACGCCGGCGTTCGGCGCCGTGCTGGTCGGTCAGGGTACCGGGATCGACGTCGAAGTTGAACTGGGTGACGCGCGAGCAGTCGACGCGCTCCTTGAAGCCGGTCAGCATCCGGTCCAGTTGCGCCGGAGTGAGCAGGGTCGGCGTGCCGCCGCCGACCAGGATCGAACGTGCCTGGAATTTCTGGATGCCGAGCCGATTGCGGAACAGATCCATCTCGCGCTCGAGCGCGTCCAGATAGCGTTCGGTCTCGTCGTGCGTCTTGTCGCCGAACTTTCCGAACTTCACCGGGTAGTGACAGAACAGACAGCGCTGCTCGCAGAACGGCAGATGCAGATAGATGTCGAACAGCCCATCGGGCGGAAGCACGTAGTCGTCGAGCAGCTCTTCCTCGGTCGCCTCCGGATACATGGTGATCGGCGGATAATGGACCGAGGGGAAGAAATCGCCCGACTGGGCGATCAGTCCCAGCTCGCGAAAGCGCGTGAAGTCCCGAACACGCGCCTCCAGGCTCTCGCGATGCGCGGCGGTCCTGGTTTCATCGGTCTTGATGCTCATGTCATTCATCGCTCTCACCTCGATTCACGCTGGAACGACCAGACCGGCGCGTTCAGCGATGGCGCGCAGATGGTCGTCGTTGGGCCGATAGCGGGTGTCGTCATAGATCGGGAACAGATGCTGGAACGCCTGCGGCGTCCCATCGTGGACGGTCAGTGTGTTGGCCCCGGCCATGAGTCCGAGATACTGACCATCGGCCTTGAGCTTCTCCAGCGAGCTGGTGGTCGGCATGAGCGCGTTCGGGTTCAGGATGCGCAGCAACGCCATGAAGTTGAGCGTCGTCTCCACGTCGCCACGCGGCTCGTGCTCATAGACGGTGCCGTGTCCGGGAATGAAGACCGAGGCGCTGACCATATCCAGATCCAGCTCGCTCAGGAAGCGCAGATCGCCGACCAGATCGTCCTCGGTCTGTCCCGGCAGACCGACGATGATGCCGCTGCCGACCATGAACCCCAATTCGAGCAGGTCGTCGAGGCACTGGCGTCGTTCGCTCCAGGTGTCGTGCGGCTTGGCCGCCTCGTAGAGCACGGGATTCGAGGCCTCGATCTTGAGCAGATAGCGATCGACGCCGGCCTCGCGCATCGCGCGGTACTGGTCGCGGCTCAAATTACCGATACAGCCGATCAGCTGGATGTCGGGTAGGCGATCCTTGATTTGGGCGCAGGCACGGATGACGTTGGCGACGAAGCGCCGATCCTTGTTCTCGCCCGATTGCAGCAGCAGCACGCGCCGACCGCGCTCGTGATGTAGAAAGGCCGCGATCTCGACCAGATCGTCGCTCGGAATGACGTACTTCTGGGTGTCCTCACAGCCGATGTTGCAATAGTTGCAGCGTTGCTTGCAGATATTGGAGATCTCGATGACGCTGCGCACCTCGGCGCGCCGGTCGGGAAAACCGCTGAGCCGCGCCTCGCGGGCGATCTCGAACAGCGCCTCCTGCGCCTGACCGCGTGCGTTCAGGGCGGTCTTGACCGATTCCGCGAACGCCTCGCCGGCCTGGATCCGTGCGCAGAGTGCGCGCGGATCGAGCGGCTGGATGGACTCGACTGTCTTCATACGACGAAACACCTCGATGGACGCGGTTCAAGTGAAAAGTGTTCTGGCCGAGATGATCGCCACGCCCGCGACCCCGACCAGACTCCCCGTCAAACGCCGGGCGCCGGGCGTCTCCCGATAGAACAGCGCCATGATCAGGAGCACGAACAGCGGCTCGGTCGACAGCAGGGTGTTGGCGATCGCCAGGGGCGTCAGCTTCATCGCCAGCAGCGACAGGAAGAATCCGCCCAGGGTCACGAAGGTCGCAATCAGACAGAAGCGGACCGCCAGACGCCAGTCGGACAGGATCGGACCCAACCAGTTGCCGCGTCCCAGATAAAACAGCGGCGCAAACAGGAACAACGACACCACGCCGCCGGCGATCCGCAGCCAGGTCGCCGTGAGCGCGTCGACCTCGCCGAGTGCGCCCTTGGCCATGGTCACGGAGACGGCCATCGCCATCACCGACCCCAGACCGAAGAGCACGCCGCGTCGGGTCGCGCGCACGTCCGCGTCCGTTCCCTGCCCGGCCTCGTCCTCGGGTGCCATCAGCACGATGGCCACACCCAGGATGACCAGTCCCACGCCCACCCATTGCAGCCAGAACAGCGACTCGCCCAGAAAGACCACGGCCATGGCGATGGTCGCCACCTGCCCCAGCAGCATGAGCTGCACCACGGTATGCGACGACAGCTCGCGCAACGCCTTGAAAAACAGCGTATCGGCCACCCCGATACCCAGCACGCCGCTGAAGAAGAGCACCAGGGCCGTGGTCCAGCTCATGGCGTTCGGACCGATCAGCCAAATCAGCCCCCCCAGAACGACCAGCCCGAAGACGCCCTTGGCGAAAGCCAGAGCCATGGCCGGCAACTGCTCGGCGAAGGGTTTCAGCAGCAGCGCACCAACCGCCCAGGTCGCCGCCGAACCGAGGGCGGCGAGGATACCGATCAGTTCCAGGGCCATGAGCGCCCCACACCGATCGGGACGTTCCAAGTCCTCATAGGATGCAATGTAGCCAAAGACTGCATACGGATTCCATCACGGATTTTGACGTTATCGGCACGCACGCTACGGCCCTGGAGTCAGACTTTGACGCAGGTCGTTCACGATTTCGCCCACGGACTGGGTGGTCGGTTCGCCCATCTCGTTGGGTTCCATGATGAGCCGGTCGGACTGGGCGCTCAGCGCGTCGAGGATGGCCGAAGCCTCGGCCGTGCGTCCTTCCTGGATGTATTGGCGGGCCAGATAGGTCTGGAGCGTCGGGATGGCATCGATCCCCTGATCGGTGACGACTTCGCCATAGGGCGAGGTGCTCACGAGCGACTCATAGTACATTTCCGCGCTCTGGGTATTGCGATTCATGGCCGCGTCGAGCGCCTGCTCGGCGACTGCCACGCTGGTGGCCCAGGACTCCGGATAGTTGGTCATGAGACTGTTGAGTGCGGCCTCGCGCTCGGCCCGCTCGGCCTGGGTCTCGTTACCGCGCTTCGGGCGCGCCTTCTGGCTGAGTTCGGTGAGACGCTGGAAATCGCTCTGACCATAGGTCTCCAGATCACGCTGGCGCATCTGGGTCGCACGTTCGCTGAGACGCTGACGACTCTCCTCGAAGCGCGCGCGCGTGGCGTACTGCTCACCGAGGGCCGTCAACAGCGGCTCGCTACCAGGCGGACCACTCAAGATCGGCGCCGCCGCGTCGAGTCCGGAGGCCCGCATCACGCGCGTGATCTGGGCGAGTTGGCGCTCCAGCCCCTCGATGCGCCGTGCCTGTTCGTCGAGCAGGCGTTCAGCGATCGAGCCGGGGGCCTCGCCGGCAGGCGCCATCTCAGGCGTCTCCGCGCGAACCGTCCGCGCACCCTCGACCTGGGGTTCCCGGATGTTTGCAGAGGCCATGTGATCGTCCGCACGCTTGTGTAGGGGCGAGAATTGCAGCCCGATCGCGACGAGCGACAAAATCAGGGCGATGGCGCCCAGAATCAGTGCCGACTGTGGTGATTTCATGATTGTGAACTCCGGTATGAATGCGAACGCCAGACGCCGTCTCGGGTGCGACCATCGCTGTACTCAGCGTGAGAACACCATCAGATAGCGCTGCGGGATCACCTGCTCGCTGGATTCGAGTTCAAAGCCATAGGCCTTCAACTGCGAGGCGATCAGCTCCTGGCGAATGTAGGGACCATGGTAGGGCAACAGGCCGTCCTCGACCGGACCGTTGTCGACGATCACCAGATGCCCCTCGGGCTTCAGGGCTTTGAGGATGCTGGCGATCATGCCGTCACGCTCGGCCTGGGAGGAGACACCATAGAGGATGTGATAGAGCGAGCACATGAAGACCATATCGGCCGTGCCGGGGTCCGGAATCTCGAAGCCATCGGTGGCCGAGACCGTGCCGACGACCTGTTTCAAGCCCCATTTGCTCGCCAGGCCATTGAGATATTCGACGTGAGAGTCCTTGGTGTCGAAGGCCAGCACCTGCCCCGTCGACCCGACCCGCTCGGCGAATTTGAACGTGTAGAAACCGGGACCGCTGCCGATGTCGACCACCCGGTCGCCGGCCTTCAGCGGCAGACGCTCCATGATCTTGGGCGACTGCTCCCAACTGTCGCGCTTCGGGTTGTTGAAGAGGATGAAATCCTCCAATGCCTGACGGCGGATGATGCCGATCTCGCGCGTCTTCTCGTCGGTCGCCTCCTCGATCGGAATAGAGGTTGCCTCCAGCTTGTATTTCCTGGCGATGTAGAACTTGAGATCGGCGTAGTCGTTCCGAGCGAGATAGGCGATGAACTCGGCCGTGAGTGGATCGCGCGTCAATTCACGCCTCTCGTCCTCAGTGGCGATCAGATACCGGGCGATCCATTGCAGGGCGGTGTATTCGCCGCCGAAGTTTTCGTTGGGGATGATCTTGTCGTAGAGCTGGATCGCTTGGCGCGCGGCCGCGGCATCTGAGTCGTTGAGTGCCTTGAGCATCAATCGGCCGGCAGCGATGCCGAAGGGCGTGATGTCGAAGGAGTCGAGGCTGCCGATGTGGATCACGGAATGCGAGTCGCTCACGCGAATCGAGTCCTGCTCCGGCGCCTGGGTGTAGACCGGCGGCTTGGGCGCCTGGGGCGCGCTCTTGCGCAGCACCAGCAGATAACGGTAGGGCGACAGATCCTCGTTCGCGACCAGCTCGAAGCCATAGTGATAGAGCTGGGCCTGGACGAACTCCCGATCCACGTAAGCATTGTGCAGCGAAGCGCCGTCATGGTCGCGATTGTCGAGCACGACCAGATAACCGCCCGGGCGCAGCGTCTGGTTCAGGGTCTCCATGAACGCGTCGCGCTCGGTCGGCTGGCTCCAGGCGTAGAGCACATGATAGAGCGAGGAAATGAAGACCAGATCGGTCGGGTCGCGCACCACGATGTCGTTTGGCTTGGAGTGCACGGGGCGCACGCCGTCGATGCCGGACTGGTCGACGAAGGTCTTGAGCTGCGCGACATAGGCCTCCTCGGTATCGGCGGCATACACGACCGCCTCCGGTCCCAGCGCCTCGGCGATCCGGGTCGAGAAGTAGCCGAAACCCGCGCCCAGGTCGATCACCCGGCGCACCTTGGGTTCGAGTCCGGCGATGATCTCGACGACCCGGTCGGTGGCATCCCACTGCGAGCGCATCGGGTTGTTGAACAGCAGCAGGTCGTCGAGAAAGGTGAGCCGGTCCAGGTGCGTCTCGGGATCGTTCGGCGTGTAGTCGCCCGCGCGATACTTGCGCTGGAGATATTCCCGCAAGTTCCTGGCGTCCTCGCCGAGGAAGAAGTCGAAATACGCCCGCTCCAGCCTGGATTCGGGACGCGCCGCCTCCAGGCCGACCGCGTTGGCGTGCAGCCAGGCCCGTCCCAGCCAGATCAGGGCCGAACCATTGCCGCCCGGAACCTCGCCTGACTGATGGGTTTCGATGCCTTCGATCGCGCGGGCGACCCGGTCGGGATCCCGGGTCTCCAGCCCCTCGAAGAGCATCTGAGCACTCGCGCGCGCCGCCTCGGTCACTGGATTGGGGACGGCCCCGACACGCACCATCGAACGCTTGCCCGGCAAGGGTACCTCAAGCGCCGGCGAGGCCGGTTCGGTCGCCAACACAGGTTGGACAATGGCGATCGCCAGCAAGGAGGTAAGCAGCAACGGCAGCATGGTGAGTGGTCCCAGCGATAAAAGAGCGCAAGGTTAGCAAAGCAAGCGCCATTCAGCGACCCGAACCGCTCCGGGCGCCCTGGAAGTAATAACTGAGTTTGTCCGAGAGATTGAGATATTCGATCTGGGTCTGGGTCAGTTCGGAGCGATGCAGGCTCTCGCGAATCCCGGTCCCCTCCTCGATCAGATCCAGCACCAGAGCCTCCTCGGCGGGGATCTCGTCGGAGTAGACCAGCACGTTGGGCTTGAGCAGGTCGTCGGCGTTGATCGAGATGACGACCGCGATGCGCTCGTCGTTCAGACGCACCACGGTACCGGGCGGATAGACGCCCAGGTTGGTGATGAAGGTCGTCAAGACCTTGGGGTCGTAGCACTGACGCTCCTTGGAATACATGCGCGAGACGGCCTGATGCGGCGAGAGGCCGCGTTCGCCGCCGAAGCCGTTGCAGAGATTGTCGTAGCGATTGACCACAGTCAGGATACGTGTGAGCAATCCGATATCGTTGGCACGCAGTCCGCCGGGATAACCGCTGCCATCCAGATGCTCGTGATGCTTGGCGATGATCTCGATGACACCGACCGGCAGTGTACCGATCTGACGGGCGATCTCGGCGCCGTAACGCGGATGCTGCTCATAGAAGCGTCGCTCGGGTTCGATGAGCGGCTCTTTCTTCATCAGGATCTGGGCGGGGATCTTCAGGTGCCCCAGGTCATGGAAGAGTCCGCCCTGACCGAGCAGACGCAACTGTCCCTGTTCGAGTCCCAGCTTGCGCCCGAGCACCAACGCCAGAGCCGAGACATTGATGGCATGGTTGTAGCTGTTCTCGTCCTGATGCTTGAGATTGACCAGCTGCACCGTCGTCTCGGCGTCCTCGGTCAGCTCGCCGACCATGCTGTCGACCAGCTCGCCGGCCTCCTCGGCCGCCTGCGCGGGCGATGAGCGCAGATGCGCCATGAGTTTGCGCGCCAGACCCACTTTCTGGACATAGGACTTGGCACACTGGTTCAGGCGTGAGCGGCGCTGCTTCAGGCGCTGGATACGCTCGTTCTTCTCGGCCCAGAGCGTCGATTGAAGATCGTCCTGGCTGTCGTCGGCCGGATCCGTGGTGTTCTCGGGCACGGCTTCAGCCAATTCTTCCTCGCTGAAGGCTTCGCTGCGATCCAGGTCGACTTTGACCTGCTCGATGTCGAGCTGGCGCAGGATGCTCAGTTGACGCTGATTGCGGATCTTGAAATTGTTCGTCAAGAACGGATGGCTCATCCAGGGCAGATCGAGCATCACGAACAGGCCGATGCGTAGCTGAGTCTTGTCGAGAAACTTTTCGTTCACGTGTCGAACCGCATCCTGACTGTTTAGGCTTGGGTTTGTGCGTGCTCCGGCTCTCGCGACCCCGTGCGGGCGATCGGCGGAATGTAGTTGGCGTGATTCTATAACGGTTGTATGTCCCGTCGTCCGACTCGTTCCATCACGCGCGGCTTGATTCTGCGCGCGCCCACTTGTAGCTTGCATCACCAAGCCGCGTCCGGCATGACATGTCTCTTCAGGATCGAACCCCAGTGACCGACTACAAGCCCACACTCAACCTCCCCAAGACCGATTTCGCCATGAAGGCCAACCTCGCCCAGCGCGAGCCCGAGATGCTCAAGCGCTGGGAGACGCTCGACGTCTACGGCCAGATCCGCGCCGCGCGCGCCGGAGCGCCGACCTTCATCCTGCACGACGGCCCGCCCTACGCCAATGGCGAGATCCATATCGGTCATGCCGTCAACAAGGTCTTGAAGGACATCATCGTCAAGTCGCGCACGCTCGACGGCTTCGATGCCCCGTACGTGCCCGGCTGGGACTGCCACGGGTTGCCGATCGAGTTGCAGGTCGAGAAGAAGCACGGCAAGCCGGGGCACAAGATCAGCGCCGCCGAGTTCCGGGTCGCCTGCCGCGACTATGCCGCCAAGCAGGTCGACAAGCAGCGGATCGACTTCAAGCGGCTCGGCGTGCTCGGCGACTGGGAGCGCCCCTATCTGACCATGGACTTCGGTTTCGAGGCCGAGATCATCCGCTCGCTCGGGCGCATCATCGCCAACGGACATTTGCAGAAGGGTGAGAAGCCGGTGCACTGGTGTGTCGACTGCGGTTCGGCGCTGGCCGAGGCCGAGGTCGAGTATGCCGACAAGCAATCCATCGCCATCGACGTGCGTTTTGCGGTGGTCGATCCGGCCATGCTCGAACTACGCTGCCATGGCAGCCCCAACGGGTGCGGCGAGGGGCCGGTCTCGGTCGTGATCTGGACCACCACGCCCTGGACCCTGCCCGCGAACCAGGCCGTCGCGCTCAATGCCGAACTCGAGTACGTCATCGTCGAGGCCGTCACCGAGCAGGGCCGCGAACGGCTGCTGGTCGCCGAGGGACTGCTCAAGGACACCATGGATCGCTGGAGCGTCCAGGAGTATCGGGTCGTCGGCTACGGACGCGGCATCGACTTCGAAGGGGTCAAGCTGCGTCATCCCTTCTATGATCGCGAGGTGCCGATCATCGTCGGCGAGCATGTCACGCTGGACGCCGGTACCGGCGCCGTCCACACTGCGCCCGGCCATGGTCTGGAGGACTACATCGTCGGTCAACGCTATGGTCTGGCAGTCGACAATCCGGTCGGCGGCGACGGGCGCTTCCTGCCCGGCACCCCGCTGTTCGAGGGCGAGAACGTTTTCAAGGCCAACGAGCATGTGGTCGAGGTGCTCAAGCAGCACGGCGCGCTGCTCCTGGAGACACGCTTCACCCACAGCTACCCGCACTGCTGGCGTCACAAGACGCCGATCATCTTCCGCGCCACGCCGCAATGGTTCATCAGCATGGACAAGCAGGGCTTGCGCGACACCGCCCTGAGCGAGATCGAAGGGGTGCGCTGGATGCCCGATTGGGGCCAGAGCCGCATCGAGGGCATGGTGCGCGGCCGGCCCGACTGGTGCATCTCGCGCCAGCGCACCTGGGGCGTGCCGATTCCGCTGTTCGTCCACAAGGAGACCGGCGCGCTGCATCCGCGCACCGATGAGCTGATCGAGCTGGTGGCCAAGCGGGTCGAGAAGCACGGCATCGAGGCCTGGTTCGCGCTGGAGCCGGCCGATCTGCTCGCCGACGAGGGTGCGCTCTACGACAAGGTGCACGATACCCTGGACGTCTGGTTCGACTCGGGCGTGACCCATGCCTGCGTGCTCGAACATCGCGACGGACTGAGCACCCCGGCCGATCTCTATCTGGAAGGCTCGGACCAGCATCGCGGCTGGTTCCAGTCCTCGCTCATGACCTCGGTGGCCATGCACGGGCGTGCGCCCTATCGTCAGGTACTCACCCACGGCTTCACCGTCGATGCCAAGGGCGAGAAGATGTCCAAATCCAAGGGCAACGTGGTCAGCCCGCAGGATGTGATGAAGACGCTCGGGGCCGACATCATCCGGCTGTGGGTGGCGGCGACCGATTATCGCAGCGAGATGAGCGTCTCCGACGAGATCCTCAAGCGCACGGCGGACGCCTACCGACGTATCCGCAACACGGCGCGCTTCCTGCTCGCCAATCTGGAAGGCTTCGACCCGGCGGTCAACTGTGTCGCACCGTCGGAGATGATCGAACTCGACCGCTGGGCCGTCGACCGCGCGCACCGGCTGCAACAGGAGGTGATCGCGGCGTATCGGGACTATCAGTTCCATCTGATCTATCAGAAGGTGCAGCAGTTCTGCGTGGTCGACCTGGGCGGGTTCTATCTCGACGTCATCAAGGACCGTCAGTACACCACCCCGGCCGACAGCCTGCCGCGTCGCTCGTGCCAGACGGCGATGTATCACATCATCGAGGCCATGAGCCGCTGGCTGGCGCCCATCCTCAGCTTCACCGCCGATGAGATCTGGGCCGCGATTCCGGGTGAGCGCGCCGAGACCATCTTCACCGAGACCTGGTACGAGGGGCTGTTCGCGCTCGACGCCGGCGATTCGATGGACCGCGCCTTCTGGGATCAGGTGATCACCGCGCGTCTGGCGATCGGTCCGGCGCTGGAGAATGCGCGCAAGGGCGGAGCGATTGGTTCGTCGCTCGACGCCGAGCTGGATCTGTACTGCTCGGAGGCGCTGCTCGATGTGCTGGGCCGGCTCGGAGAGGAACTGCGCTTTGCGCTCATCGTCTCCGAGACGCGCCTGCACCCGCTGGCCGCGCGTCCGGATGATGCGGTCGCGACCGAGCTGGATGGACTGGCCGTGCGCGTCAGTGCCTCCGAGCACGCCAAATGCGTGCGTTGCTGGCACCATCGCGCCGACGTGGGCGTCAATCCGGAGCATCCCGAACTCTGCGGACGCTGTGCCGAGAACGTCGCCGGCAGCGGCGAGACGCGGCGCTTCGCCTGATCGAACGAACCGCACTTCAACACGGATATTCAGCCTTGAAAAACTGGCTCTGGCTCTCACTGGCGATCCTCGTACTGGATCAGGCCAGCAAATGGATGGTGCTCCTGGCGCTCGAACCCTACGAGGTCGTCGCACTGATGCCCAACGTCAATCTGACGCTCATGTTCAACACCGGCGCGGCCTTCAGTTTCCTGGCAGACTCCGGCGGCTGGCAGCGCTGGTTCTTCGTGGTGCTGGCGCTCATCGTCAGCGGCGTGCTGGTCGGCTGGCTGCGGCGGCTTCCGGCCCATGAACGCCTGCACGCCGCCGCGCTGGCGCTCATCATCGGCGGCGCGGTCGGCAACCTCATCGACCGCGCGCTACTCGGGCATGTGGTCGACTTCATCCAGGTCTATCTGCCCGTCATCCCGCTGGCGATCTTCAACCCCTGGCCGGCGTTCAACATCGCCGACAGCGCCATCACGATCGGCGTGGTCCTGTTGCTGCTCGCCACCCTGCGCACCGAGGCACCACGCGCATGAGAATCGCGATCCTCTCGCGCAATGCCTCGCTCTACTCCACGCGCCGTCTGGTCGAGGCGGCGCGCGCGCGCGGGCACGAGACCAAGGTGATCGACGTGTTGCGCTGCTACATGAACATCACCTCGCACGCCCCATCGATCCACTACAAGGGCGACGACCTCACCGACTTCGATGCCGTCATCCCGCGCATCGGCGCCTCCGTGACCTTCTACGGCACGGCGGTGCTGCGTCAGTTCGAGATGATGGGCGTCTATCCGCTCAACGAGTCGGTGGCCATCTCGCGCGCACGCGACAAGCTGCGCTCGCTGCAACTCCTGGCACGCAAGGGCATCGGGCTGCCGATCACCGGCTTTGCCCATGCCCCGGACGATGTGCAGGATCTGATCAAGATGGTCGGCGGCGCGCCCCTGGTCATCAAGCTCCTGGAAGGCACCCAGGGCATCGGCGTGGTGCTGGCCGAGACCCACAAGGCGGCCGAGAGCGTGATCGAGGCGTTCATGGGCCTCAAGGCCAACATCCTGGTGCAGGAATACATCAAGGAAGCCAATGGCGCCGACATCCGCTGTTTCGTCATCGGCGACAAGGTGGTGGCGACCATGAAGCGTCAGGCCAAGGCCGGCGAGTTCCGCTCCAACCTGCACCGTGGCGGTACGGCCTCGCTGATCCGCATCACGCCCGAGGAACGCTCGACTGCCGTTCGCGCGGCACGCATCGTCGGGCTGAACGTGGCCGGCGTCGACATCCTGCGTTCCAATCACGGACCTGTGGTGATGGAGGTCAACTCATCGCCCGGACTCGAAGGCATCGAGTCGGCCACCGGCAAGGACATCGCCGGACTCATGATCGACTTCATCGAGAAGAACGCGGCCATCGGCAAGACACGCACCCGCGGTCAGGGCTAGCGTTCACTTCAGCACCAGCGTCAGCTGATTCGCGTCGTCATCGATGGTCATGCGGAAACGCCCGAGCAGGCTCATGCCCAGCAGCGAGGTTCCGCCCAGACGCTGGTCGTCGATGAACGCGACCTCCACGTCCGCGAGTCGCTTGGAACCGACCCAGATGGCCGCGACCCGCCCGATACGCGCCTCGACCGCGCCGTTGGCCGTCTGGACCTGCTGTTGCAGGAGTGCATCCGGCGTCAGGCCGAGCGAGGCGATCCGCGAGACCGGCAGCACCACGCGATCGGCTCCCGTGTCGATGAGCATCGATTCCTGGATGGGCGCACCGCCGGATGTCCCTTCCAGTCCCAGCGTCACCAGATGCGAGACCCCGCGGCGCTGGGTCGCCAGCACGATCTCGTCCCCGCTCGCCGGCGCCGTCTCCGGCGACTCGCCGCCTTCGACCACCATGGGCGGCGGCACATAGGCGGCTTTCTCTCCGAGGATGATGACACGTTCGATGCCGGCGTCCGGCGTCTGCACGATCACATGATCGAAGTCTTCCAGGAGCAGATGCAGTCGCTCGATGAGCGTTTCACCGGCCGAGTGCGCTGTGGCGCCTTGGGTCTGTTCGAGACCGCGCACGTCGAAATCGAGTTCGCGGCTGAGTCGGTCGAGTTCGGTGGCGACCTCGACCCGAGCGGATTGAGCGGGCATCGTCCGCCCCGGCGCCTGGGCTTGGACCAGCCCGATGCCGAACAACAACAGCACGGTCAGCGAGCGTGGGTCGAACGTCGGCATGGTCGAGCACTCCGTCGGGACGATGAGATCCCGCCATTATAGTCGTGAGCCCTGCGTCTGATTGACCCGAGGTCTTTGAAAAAGTCAGGAATATTAGCGTTTCTTAACGTAACATGATCGCCTCTCCAACCCACACGTAACCATACACGAGGACACGCCATGCTCGACGCCATCCGTGCCCTGTCCAAGACGGACATCGCGGGCGCCGCCTTTGCCGTTGCCGCCATCTATCTGGCCGGAATCGTCCCGACGGCCGAGATCGCCTGGGTGAGCGGTTTTCTGCTGCTGACGGTCTTTCTGTTCGCTTTCGAGGTTGTCAGTGTCGACGTGGCGGCGATCACCGTCATGGTGCTGCTGGGTCTGACGAGCCTGGCTGCGCCCCTGATGGGCCTCGAACAGGGACTGGTGCCGGTCGAGCATCTGTTCGACGGTTTCGCCAGTAATGCCGTGATCTCGATCATCGCGGTCATGATCGTCGGCGCCGGGCTGGACAAGACCGGGATCATGTCCAAGGTCGCCGCCTTCATCATGCGTATCGGCGGCTCGACCGAGAAGCGCATCATCCCGCTGATCTCGGGCACGGTCGGGGTCATCTCCAGCTTCATGCAGAACGTCGGCGCCGCCGCGCTCTTCATCCCCGTCGTCAGCCGCATCTCGGCGCGCACCGGGTTGCCGATGTCGCGACTGCTCATGCCCATGGGCTTTTGCGCCCTGCTCGGCGGCACCATCACCATGGTCGGTTCCAGCCCGCTGATCCTGCTCAACGATCTGATCCTGACCTCCAATCAGGCTCTGCCCGAGGGCGTGGCGCCGATGAAGACCTTCGGGCTGTTCGACGTGACGCCGATCGGTGTCGCGCTCCTGCTCACGGGCATCGTCTATTTCGTGCTGGCCGGGCGTCTGGTGCTGCCGGTCCATGGCGCGACCAAAGCCGAGGGCGGCGACACCCGCACCTATTTTGCCGAGACCTATGGTCTGACCGACTTCGAGATCGGCGAATTCCGTGTGCCCAACAGCGACAGCCATCTGATCGGGATGAGCGTCGATGAGCTGGAACAGACCTGGCGGGTGCGTCTGGTCGGCGTCGAGAAGGGCGACGGACTGCGCTTCGGTGCCGATGGCGTCGACCGCACGCTCGGCATCACGCCCGGCAGCACACTGGCGCTGCTCGGTACGGCCGATTCGCTCCTGGACGTGGCCAACGCCAACAAGCTCGTACGCAAGCGCGATCTCGACCGCTTCGCCGAGGTCATGTCCGCGACCAAGTCCGGTGTCGCCGAGATCGTCATCCCGCCCGGTTCCAGCCTGATCGGCAAGACCGCGCGTGATGTCTGGATGCGCAAGACCTATGGTCTGTCGCTGCTGGCCATCAATCGCGGCGGCACCCAGATCACCTACAAGACCGGCGGGGTGCGCAACACGCCCTTCGCCGCCGGTGACGCGCTGGTGGTGCAGACCACCTGGGCCGATCTGGCGCGCCTGGAGAAGGATCGCAACTTCGTGGTCGTCACCACCGAGTATCCGCACGAGGAACTGCGTCCGCACAAGGTCTCGGCCGCGCTCGCGCTCTTCGTGCTGACCATCAGCCTGATCCTGTTCACCGATCTGCGGCTCTCGGTCGCGCTGCTGGTGGGCGCGCTCGGCATGGTGCTCACGCGGGTGCTGACCATGGAGGAAGCCTATCAGGCCGTGAGCTGGAAGACGGTGTTCCTGCTCGCCTCGCTCATTCCGCTGGGGATGGCGGTCGAACAGACGGGCACGGCGGCCTGGATCGCCGAACAGACGCTGGCCGCGCTCGGGGATGTGCCGGTCTGGGTGATACAGCTCTCGCTGGCGGGTCTGGCCACGGCCTTCACTCTGGTGATGTCGAACGTCGGCGCCACCGTGCTGCTGGTGCCGCTGGCGGTCAACATGGCGCTCGGCGCCGGGGCCGATCCGGCCATCTTCGCGCTCACGGTCGCCATCGCCACCTCCAACTCCTTCCTGCTGCCGACCCATCAGGTCAATGCGCTCATCATGGGACCGGGCGGCTATCGGGTGGCCGACTATATGCGTGCCGGCAGCCTCATGACAGTGCTGTTCCTGGTGGTGGCGCTGACCATGATCAATCTGGTCATGTAGGGCGTGCGCCGCATGTCGTCTCCGGAATCGAGCCATGCCTGCCCTCCAGTCGCCCTAGAGATCCCAGGTGAGCAAGACATCGCGGGGTGTCTGATCCGCGATCGTCACTCAATCCAGTCGCGTCTGCGCAATCTGCACCGGCGCGCGCGTGCCGGTCAGCCGATCGACGAGGGGCTGGCCAAGCTCCAGGACTGCATCCAGGCGTCCCAGGCCGTGGTCGCCCAGCGTCAGGCGCTGGTGCCCCGGATCGAGTATCCGCCTGAGCTGCCGGTCAGCGAGCGGCGCGACGAGGTCGCCGAGTTGATCGAGCGCCATCAGGTGATCGTGCTCTGCGGCGAGACCGGCTCGGGCAAGTCGACCCAGTTGCCCAAGCTGTGTCTGGATCTGGGACGCGGGCGCTTCGGGCGCATCGGCCATACGCAGCCGCGCCGCATCGCCGCGCGCAGTCTGGCCAGCCGCGTGGCGCAGGAGCTGGGCGTCGAGAACGGCGGACTGGTCGGCTACAAGGTCCGCTTCCACGATCGCGTGCGCCCCGAGACGGCGATCAAGCTGATGACCGACGGGATGCTCCTGGCCGAGATCCAGCAGGACCGCTGGCTCAACGAGTACGACACCCTCATCATCGACGAGGCCCACGAGCGCGGGCTGAACATTGATTTCCTGCTCGGCTATCTCAAGGGACTGCTGCCGCGACGGCCCGATCTCAAGCTGATCGTGACCTCGGCGACCATCGATCCTGAGCGTTTCGCGCGCCATTTCGCCGACAGCGAGCGGCGGCCGGCGCCCATCATCGAGATCTCGGGTCGGACCTATCCGGTCGAGATGCGCTACCGTCCGCCCGAGGAAGAGAGCGCCGCCGAGTGCGACGAGCCGATGCAGCGGGCGATCTCGGAGGCGGTCGAGGAGCTGGCGCGGGTCGGGCGCGGCGACGTGCTGGTGTTCCTCTCCGGCGAGCGCGAGATCCGCACCACCGCCGAGACGCTGCGCAAGCACCATCCGCCCTCGACCGAGATCCTGCCGCTGTTCGCCCGTCAGGGGCCGCAGGAGCAGGCGCGCATCTTCCAGCCGCACGGCACGCGCCGGGTGATCCTGGCCACCAATGTCGCCGAGACCTCGCTCACGGTGCCGGGCATCCATTACGTCGTCGATCCGGGCTTCGCGCGCATCAGCCGCTACAGTCACCGCACCAAAGTCCAGCGGCTGCCGGTCGAGCGCGTCTCACAGGCCAGCGCCAATCAGCGCAAGGGGCGGTGCGGGCGTGTGGCGGCCGGTGTCTGCATCCGGCTCTACAGCGAGGACAATTTCGCCGCGCGCGCCGCGTTCACCGAGCCCGAGATCGCGCGCGCCAACCTGGCCGCCGTCATTTTGCAGATGAAGCTGCTCGGCTTCGGCGCCATCGAGCACTTCCCCTTCATCGACAAGCCGGATTCGCGGCTCATCAACGACGGCTATCGCACCCTGGAGGAACTCGGGGCGCTCGACGAGTCCGGCGAGCTGACCGCGCTCGGGCGCCAGCTCGCGCGCCTGCCGGTCGATCCGCGCATCGGGCGGATGCTGCTGGCGGCCGGCGAGCATCAGTGTCTGGCCGAGGTACTGGTGATCGCCGCCGCGCTCAGCGTGCAAGACCCGCGCGAGCGGCCGCACGACAAGCAGCAGGCCGCCGACGAGATCCATGCCAGCTTCAGCCATCCCGAGTCGGACTTCATCACCTTTCTCAATCTCTGGCACTTTCTCGACACAGAGCGCCATCAGCTCTCGCGCAACAAGTTCGTCAAGCTCTGTCAGCGTCATTTCCTGTCCTGGAACCGGGTGCAGGAATGGCGCGACATCCATGCCCAGTTGCGCGAACAGATGCTGGAGATGGGGTTCAAGGAGTCCGCCGCCACGGCTGCCCAAGCGCCCTCGCTGGATGCCGATGGCTACGAGAAGATCCACCGCGCCCTGCTGGCCGGGCTACTCGGCAACATCGGCTTCCGCGAGGCCGAGCGTGAGTTCCAGGGTGCACGCAACAGCCGCTTCCTGATCCATCCCAGCTCGGCCCTGTTCGCTAGGCCGCCCAAATGGGTGATGGTCGCCGAGCGGGTCGAGACCACGCGCCAGTACGGACGCATCGCCGCCGCCATCCAGCCGGGCTGGATCGAGCGCGCCGCCGGTCATCTGCTCCAGCGCAGTTATTCCGAACCGCACTGGCAGGCCAAATCCGGTCAGGTCGCAGCCTTCGAGAAGGTCACGCTGTTCGGCGTCACCCTAGTGCCCAAGCGGCGCGTCAACTATGGCCCCATCCATCCGGCCGAGGCGCGCGAGATCTTTCTGCGTTTCGCGCTCACCGAGGGGGATTTCGACACCCGCGCGCCCTTCTGGCGTCACAACCGCGAGCTGATCGAGTACGTCCAGCATCTGGAGTCCAAGTCGCGCCGGCGCGACATCCTGGTCGACGAGGAGGCCATCTACGCCTTCTATGCCGAGCGGGTGCCTTCCGGGATCTACTCGATGCCCCAGTTCGAGCGCTGGCTGCGTCAGGTCACGCGCCAGACGCCGCGCATCCTGCACATGCGTCTGAGCGATCTCATGCGCCATGAGGCGTCGGAGATCAGCGCGCAGTCCTTCCCCGATCAGCTCCAGGTGGGCGCCACCGCACTGCCGCTCGAATACCGCTTCGAGCCGGGCGCGGCGGCCGATGGCGTGACCCTGGTGGTGCCGCTGCCGCTGATCAATCAGGTCTCGCCCGACCGGCTCGACTGGCTGGTGCCGGGGCTGATCGAGGAGCGGATCACGGCCCTGCTACGCGGTCTGCCCAAGACACTGCGCAAGGCGTTCGTGCCGATCCCGGACACGGCCAAGCGGCTGGCGGCGCGACTGGCGCCGTCCGACCGGCCGCTGATCCAGGCGCTGGCCGAGGAGATCCGGGCCATGAGCGGCGTCCAGATCCCGGAGGACGCCTGGGATCAGTCGGTGATCCCGCCGCATCTGCGCATGAAGATCCGGCTGGTCGACGAGTCGGGGCAGGCGCTCGCCGTGGGCGATGATCCGCTGGCGCTCAAGCGGCGGTTCGCGGTGCAGGGGGCTCAGGGGTTCACCCGGATTCCGAGCGCCGATCTCGCGCTGGAACGCGAGGGCGTGACGCGCTGGACCTTTGGCGATCTGCCCGAGTCGGTGGATCTGACCCGCGCCGGGATCACGCTGCGCGGTTATCCGGCACTGGTCGATCAGGGCGAGAGCGTGGCGATCCGGGTGCTCGACTCGGCGCAGAATGCGACCAGCGCGCATCAGGCGGGACTGCGGCGGCTCATCATGCTGCATCTGGGCGCGGACATCCGCCAGCTACGCAAGCAACTGCCGGAGCTGGACCGGATGCGGTTGCAGTATGCCAAGGCGCCGGTGCCGACGGCTCAGCCCGCCGATCTGGCCGACGAGCTGATCGCGCTCATTCTGGATCTGACCTTCATCGAGGATCAGCCGCCGATCCGCGCCCAGGCGGTGTTCGAGCAGCGTCTGGCCGCGTGCAAGCCCCGGCTCTTTCCGACGGCCAACGCGGTCTGTCAGCTCATCGGCACGATCCTTGGCGACTATCAGGCTCTGCGCAAACGGCTGTCCAACATCAACCAGGTCAACTGGATGCCCTCGGTGCTCGACATCCGCGATCAGCTCGATGCGCTGGTGTTCCGGGGTTTTCCGCAGACCATTCCCTCTGTCCATCTCAAGGACTATCCGCGCTATCTCAAGGCGATCGGGCAGCGCATCGAGCGTCTGGCCCATGCGCCCGACCGTGATCGGCGCTGGATGAGCGAGATGGCCGGAATCCAGTCACGCTGGCGCGAACGCGAGGCGGCGGCGCGCACGGCCGGGCGTCAGGATCCGCGTCTGGATGAGATCCGCTGGCTGCTGGAGGAGTTGCGCGTCTCGCTTTTCGCCCAGTCGCTCGGCACGGCCTGTCCGGTGTCGGTCAAGCGCATCGAGACGCGGTGGAAGGAGCTGGGACTGTGACAGCCGAGCGCGCGTTGCAGGATCACTCGACCGAATCGTCGATCACGAAGCGATTGCGCCCACCTTGTTTGGCATGATAGAGGCAGGCATCGGCGCGGTTGATCATGGCTTGCAGGCTGTCGCCCAACGCCAGGGTCGCGCCCAGGCTGATCGTGACCGACAGCGACTGATCCTCGTGTTCGATGGGCGTGGATGCGACGGTGGAGCGCAGCCGCTCCAGAGTCATGGCCAGACTCGACTGATCGATCCCGGTCAGCAGGATGCAGAACTCCTCGCCCCCATAGCGCCCGAGCAGATCGGCCTGACGCACGCCGCAGGCCAGGAGGCTGGCGACCTGCTTGATGACCCGATCCCCGGCCAGATGCCCGTAGGTGTCGTTGACGCGCTTGAAGTGATCGATGTCGAGCATGACCGCCGCCAGCGTGATCTGGCGTCGCTTGGCCCCGGCATAGAGCGTCTCGCCGGTCTCGAAGAAATGACGGCGGTTGTAGAGCCCCGTGAGATAGTCGCGCACCGCCGAGTCGCGGATGGTGCGCACCAGCTCGATCTGCTCGATGTTCTGGATGACGCGGCAGTAGAACTCCTCGACCAGAAAGGGCTTGGCGATGCAATCGTTGGCGCCGTTCTTGAGCAGCCGCGCCGAGAGCGCCTGTGTGCCATGCTCGGACAGCCCGATGATCGCCAGCTCCGAACGCGGATGCCGCTGACGCAGCGCGCCGATGAGCGCCAGACCGTCCATCTCGGGCATGTTGTAATCGGTGATGACCAGATCGACACCCGGATCGGACTGCATGACTGCCAGAGCTTCGCGCCCGTTCGCGGCCTCAATCACCTGGAGACGGTGCAGTTCGAGCAGCCTGACCAGATAGGCGCGAAAAGAGCCTGAATCGTCGACCACCAGCACCTTGACGTCGCGGTTGCGATGGATTCGCCGCACCAGGGTCGCGACATGATCGATCTCGTGCAGACTGCTCTTGAGCAGATAGTCGACCACTTCCTTGGTCAGCATGCGCGCGCGAATGGCCTCGTCGTAATGGGCCGTGAGCACGATCACCGGAATGTCATGGGCGCGCACCAGATCGATCGCCTCGCCCTCGCGCGAATCGGGCAGGTTGAGGTCGACCACGGCCACGAAGAAGCGCCGCGCCCCGCTCGCCAGCAGCGCCCTGGTCTCGGCCAGCGAGCCGGCCATCTCCGACTCCACACCGGCCAGCTCCTGGCAACGCGCGCGCAGCAAGCGACTGATCGCCTGACTGTCATCGACCAGCAGGACGCGCTCGCCCTCGGCCGGTGGAGGGTCGGTGCTCACGGCGGGACCGGATGTCAGGGGTATCACAGTCGACATCGTCTCGCTCGCTGTCGGGTGTTGCAGCGCCACGCGGCGTCCGGGGGGACGGGCGGTTAGAGTCCGGCCGCCTCGGCCACGGCCTCGACCACGCGCACCTGCGTCTCCTCGTCCAGATAGGGATGCATGGGCAGACTCAGCACCCGGCGCGCGATGGCGGTGCTGACCGGATAGTCCTCGCCCGGCAGGCCGACATGGAACACCGGCTGCTCGTTGAGCGGGATCGGGTAATGGACGGCGGTCGGTATTCCCTGCTCGTTGAGCTTGGCGGCGACCGCGTCGCGATCCTCGACCTGGATGGTGTACTGGGCATAGACCGACAGGTTGTGCGGATGCACGTAGGGCGTGAGCACGGGCGCGCCGCCGACATCCGTACCGACCGCGCCGCGTGCCTGGAACAGCTCGGTATAGCGCGCGCCGATGCGGGCGCGGGCTTCGACCTCCTCGGGGAAGATCTCCATCTTCGCCAGCAGGATGGCCGCTTGCAGGGTGTCCAGGCGCGCGTTCAGTCCGAGACGCGGATGATGGTAGCGCCGGTCCTGGCCATGGTTGCGGATCTCGCGCAGGGACTTGGCGAGCGCATCGTCGTCGGTGAAGCAGGCACCCGCGTCACCATAGGCGCCGAGCGGCTTGGCCGGGAAAAAGGAGGTGCAGCCGATGCGCGAGAGCGCACAGGAGCGCCGGCCGTGATAACTGGCGCCGAAGCTCTGGGCGGCGTCCTCGATCACTGGCAGCCGATGACGCGCGGCGATGGCGGCGATGGCGTCCATGTCGGCGCACTGGCCATAGAGCGAGACCGGCATGATGGCGCGGGTACGCCCGGTGATGGCCGCTTCGATCCTGGCCGGATCGATGTTGTAGGTGACGGGATCGATGTCGACGAACACCGGACGCGCCCCGAGCAGGGCGATCATCTCGCCGGTGGCGATGAAGGTGAAGGGCGTGGTGATGATCTCGTCGCCACGGCCGATCTCCAGCGCCATCATGGCGGCGAGCAGTGCGTCGGTGCCACTCGACAGACCGACGCAGTGGCGCACGCCGACGAATTCGGCCAGTCGCGCTTCCAGCGCCTGGACCTCCGGCCCCTGAATGAACTGACCATGGTCGAGCACGGCTTCGATGCGGGCCTTCACATCGCGGTCGATACGGGCGTACTGGGTCTTCAAGTCGATGAATTGCATTCGGATCGCCTCGGCGAGTGTCTCGCCACCTCTCGATTGAACGGCTGCCCCGGACCGGCGCGAGCCTGTTGCATCGGTCGTTCGGGGCATGGAGAATCCAGAGATTATAGAATCGCCGCCCAATGCCGGGGCTGATTTTCGTTGCAACCTCGAAACGCGGGAACCTGACCATGCCCGATCTCTTGCGCACGATCACTGGATGTGGACTGCTGTTGGTGCTGTCGGGACCGCTTCAGGCCCAGGCACAGACGTCCGAACCCGCGCCACCCGCTCCGATCGCGGAGGAACCGGGCCCGGAGCCGATTCCAGTGCCGGTTCCATTCGAGGGACTCGACTGGCGCCTGACGGCCTATCGAAGCGACTCCGGTGTGAACAACGTCGCGCCCCGCTCGCGCCCGACAGAGTTTCGGTTCGAGGATGGCCGGTTCTCGGGCAGTACCGGCTGTAACCGGGTTCAGGGCGACTATAGGGTTGAAGGCACCGATTTTCGCTTTGGCGAGGGCCTGGCGGCGACCCGCATGGCCTGCCCCGAACCGCTGATGAAGCAGGAAGCGGCGATCTTCAAGGCGCTCCAAAGTGTGACGCGCTACCGTTATGTCCCGGATCGTCTGGAGCTGACCGATGATCGGGACGATACCGTGCTGAGCTTCACCCGGATCGGCGCGGCGACGAGTGCAGCGGACACCACGGCAAACACGCTGGAAGGCTACACCTGGGTGGCCGAAGCCCTAGTCGACGCTCAGGGGATACTGGCCAACCCGATCCGGGGCACCACGATCGACCTGAGCTTCGACCCGCGCGGACGAATCAGCGGCTCGGACGGCTGCAATCGTTATCTGAGCGGCTTTACGCACTCCAAGGCGTCACTGTCGTTCGGCCCGATCGCGACCACGCGCATGGCCTGCGCCGCCACCGATGGTCGCGCAGAGCAGGCACGCTCCTATGCTGATCTGCTTGGACAGGTGAATACTTATCGGATCGAGGACGGGCGTCTGTTCCTGCTCGACGCCGATGGCGAAATCCTGGCACGCCTGCGGGCCGTGCGCGCCGATTGATCGGAGGCGCATCCCCGTCTTTCGGCTCGACGGCTGAAAGCAATACGTCAGACATTGAAGTCGAACCGATGCGGCACGCCAAAAGCGCGCCGCATCTTGCATCGGCCTATCAGCCGTTGCGACGCTCGAACTCCTGCATGAAGGCCACCAGCGCATCCACCCCCGCCTCGGGCATGGCGTTGTAGATGCTCGCGCGCATCCCGCCGACCGAGCGATGCCCCTTGAGCGTGGTCAGCCCAGCGGCTTTAGCCTCCTTGAGGAAGACCTCGTCCAGCTCGGCGTTGGCCAGGGTGAAGGGCACGTTCATCCAGGAGCGATCCGTCGGCGCAACCGGGTTGGCATAGAAGCTCGACGCATCGATGACGTCATAGAGCTTCCTGGCCTTGCGTGCATTGACATCGGCCATCGCCGCCAGACCGCCCATGTCCTTCAGCCACTTGAACACCAGACCCGCCAGATACCAGGCATAGGTCGGCGGGGTGTTGTACATGGAGTCGTTGTCGGCGTGGATCTTGTAGTCGAGCATGGTCGGCGTGCCGTTGATCGGCTGGCCGATCAGATCCTCGCGCACGATGACGATGGTCAGGCCCGCCGGACCGATGTTCTTCTGCGCACCGGCATAGATCAGCCCGAACTTGGACACATCAATGGGACGCGACAGGATGGTCGAGGACATGTCGGCGACCAGCGGCTTGTCGCCGGTCTCGGGCACATAGGGGAACTCGACGCCCTCGATGGTCTCGTTCGGCGTGTAGTGGACATAGGCCGCATCGGCGCTCAGATTCAGCTCGTCCTGGGCCGGCGCGCGGGTGAACTTGCTCGACTCAGTCGTCGCGGCGACGTTCACGGTGCCATAGTGACGCGCCTCGGCGATCGCCTTCTTCGACCAGGAGCCGGTGTTGATGTAGTCCGCGCCCTCGGCCCCGCGCAGCAGGTTCATGGGGATCATGGCGAACTGGAGCGAGGCGCCGCCCTGCAGAAACAGCACCTTGTAATTGGCCGGAATCGCGAGCAGCTCACGCAAATCGGCCTCGGCCTCGGCGGCGATGGACATGAACTCCTTGCCGCGATGGCTCATCTCGGCCACGCACATGCCGCTGCCGCGCCAATCGAGCATCTCGTCGCGGGCCTGGGCCAGGACCGCCTCGGGCAGCATCGCGGGACCGGCACTGAAGTTATAGACGCGAGCCATTCTGACATTCCCCATGGGTTGAGTGTTCTGCGGTGGACATCCCGTAGGATGCGGTGAGCGGTTCGATCGAGGCTAGGCGTCGTCCGCCACGGACGCCTCGCTGTCCTCGGCGGCCTCCTCGCCCGTTTCCTTGTCGCCCTCCAGGGCGGCGATGCGTTCGACGAAGACCAGTCGCTGGCCCTCGCCGAGATTGATCAGTTTGACGCCCTTGGTATTGCGTCCGACCACCGGGATCTGATCGACCGAGGTGCGGATCAGAGTGCCGTCGTCGGCGATCAGCATGATCTCGTCGCCCGGATGGACCAGGATCGCGCCGACCTGAGCGCCGTTACGCTCAGCGGTGTCGATGGCGATCACGCCCTGGGTGCCACGCCCCTTGGTCGGAAACTGATCGACGTCGGTGCGCTTGCCATAGCCGTTCTCGGTGACGCTGAGCACGGTGCCGCCGTCCTCGGGCGCGACCAGGGCGATCACCCGCTGTCCCTCCTGGAGCATCACGCCGCGCACACCATGCGCTGCGCGTCCCATCGAGCGGACATGGCTCTCGGAGAAGCGCACCGCCTTGCCCGCCGAGGTGAAGAGCATCAGATCCTGCTCGCCGCCGGTGATGGTCGCGCCGACCAGCAGCTCGTCTTCACGCAGGTCGATGGCGATGATGCCGCGCGAGAGCGGACGCGAGAAGTCCTTGAGCGGGGTCTTCTTGACCGTGCCGGCGCTGGTGGCCATGAACACGAAGGAGCCGTCCTCGTAGTCGCGTACCGGCAGCAGGGTGGTGATGCGCTCGCCAGCTTCCAGCGGCAGCAGATTGACCATGGGTCGCCCGCGCGCGCCGCGTCCGGCCTGCGGCAACTCGTAGACCTTGAGCCAGTAGACCCGCCCGCGGCTGGAGAAGCAGAGCACGGTATCGTGCGAGTTGGCGACGAAGATGCGGTCGATGAAGTCCTCTTCCTTGATCGCGGTGGCGCTCTTGCCCTTGCCACCGCGCTTTTGGGCCTGATAGTCGCTGATCGGCTGCGTCTTGACGTAGCCCTGATGCGAGAGCGTGACCACGCGATCCTCGGGCGCGATCAAATCCTCCAGGGTCAGATCCGTTTGGTCGAGCTGGATCTCGGTGCGGCGCTCGTCGCCGAACTGGTCGCGCACGGCGATCAGTTCCTCGCGGATGACCTCCATCAGCCGATCCGGATCGGAGAGGATCAAGAGCAGCGCGGCGATGGTCGCCAGAATCTCTTCGAACTCCTTGAGGATCTTGTCCTGCTCCAGCCCGGTCAGGCGGTGCAGTTGCAGATCCAGGATCGCCTTGGCCTGACGCTCGCTCAACCGATAGCCGGCGTCGCTGAGTCCGAAGCAGGCTTCGAGTTCTTCCGGACGGGTGCGGTCGGCCCCGGCGCGTTCCAGCATTCCGGTGACGGCGCCGGGCGCCCAGTGGCGCTCCATCAGCCGCTCGCGGGCCTCGGCGGGATTGGCGGCGGCCTTGATGGTCGCAATCACCTCGTCGATGTTGGCCAGCGCGATGGCATAGCCTTCCAGCACATGCGCTCGGTCGCGCGCCTTGCGCAGTTCATAGAGGGTGCGGCGTGTGACGACGTCGCGGCGGTGGCGCAGGAAGTATTCGAGGATCTGCTTGAGGTTGAGCGTCAGCGGCTGGCCGTCGACCAGCGCGACCATGTTGATGCCGAACACCTGCTGGAGCTGGGTGTGCTGATAGAGGTTGTTGAGCAGCACCTCGGAGTGGGTGTCGCGCTTGAGTTCGATGACGATGCGCATCCCGTCCTTGTCGGACTCGTCGCGCAGACCGTCCTGGGCGATGCCCTCGATCTTCTTCTCCTTGACCAGTTCGGCGATGCGCTCCAGCAGCCGCGCCTTGTTGACCTGATAAGGGATCTCGGTGATGACGATCGCCTCGCGTCCGCTACGCTTCTGGGTCTCGGTCGTGGCGCGGGCGCGCATCACGCAGCGGCCGCGTCCGGTGCGGTAGGCTTCGCGGATGCCGCGCACCCCGTTGATGAGTCCGGCGGTCGGGAAGTCCGGTCCGGGCACGATCTCCATCAGCTCGTCGAGCGACACCAGCGGGTTGTCGATGATCGCCAGACAGGCGTCGATGACCTCGCGCAGATTGTGCGGGGGGATGTTGGTCGCCATGCCGACGGCGATGCCGGATGAGCCGTTGACCAGCAGATTCGGAAAGCGCGCCGGCAGGACCGAGGGCTCGTGCTCGGTGTTGTCATAGTTCGGGACGAAATCGACCGTTTCCTTGTCCAGATCGTCGAGCAGGGTGTCGGCGATGCGCGTCATGCGCACTTCGGTGTAACGCATGGCGGCCGGTGGATCGCCATCGACCGAGTTATGGACGAAGACACCGCACGCCAGCAGGAAATTGTGATGGTGATCGACCGTGATGTCGTAAGTGTCCGCGCGCTCGGTGAGTCGACGTTGACTGACAACCCGATGGTTATAATGTCTGCCCGCCGTAACGAGTGCATCAAAGTCGCCGAAATACTCGACGGCCTTGTTCAGGCGCGGAATCCAATTCTGCTGGCGATTCGATTCGTACAGTTCGGGGGTGACATCACAGTCAGGGAATCGCTTGGTCAGATCATAAACATAACCCGCGATCTTACGCCGCATCACCTGCCGGCGATATTCAGGCGCTTTCCAATTCGTTCGCAAGGACTCGACCGCTTTACGGTTGATATCCTGCATCAAATCAGGATTTTCGCGTAATCGGCGTGCATTGCTGTCGATGACAGCCTGCTTCTGAGCCTGGATGAATTCAGCGGATTCCCACTGCTTGGAAATTTTTTCGCGATGGATCTCACGAGCTTCCGGCTTGTCCCAGAACCTGTGTGCCATGCGCGAGAAATGATCGGCTGGAAATTTTGCTCGATATTCAGGATCTTGCCACTGACGCTTGACGGCCTCGCTGATTTTCTTACGAATACTGTCGGAGGCCATGGCGCGGCAAATCGCCGCAACGATCTCTTCACGCTTGTCGTCGTCACCCCACATGCGCCGGCTTTTTTCCGCGATGATGGCACGGATACCGGCCTGTTCCTCATCCGAAAGTGGGCGTTTTTGGATGCCGGACAGCACACTGGACATCTTTTCGCGATAATCGGCATCCTGCCACAACAGGCGCATCCGTTCGGCAATCGCCGCACACGCTTCCGGGTGCTCGGCATAATAATGCTGCAACCCTTCCGAAGTGCGCGCGGCATTCAGCTGCCTGAAATGTTCGTCCTGGTTCTGACGAATGAAGCGCTCGCGCCGCTCTTCAACAACCTCGGGGTGTTGCGAATAGTAGGTCTGCACTCCACGCTTCTGTGCCTCGCGGAAATCCGGATCCTTCCAGAGTTCGCCGAGTTGCTCAGCGTGCAGATGCAAGTGTTCAAGGAATGTCAAACGCTGGATATTCGATGGAGTATTGTCCCAGCGATCGAAGTTCCGGTGATGTCTAACGAACGGTCCCTGTACATCATCACATTGCCCGCGTTCGGCATTGAACTCGTCGGCCAGATGATGAACGAACTGATACTGCCCAAGATTCGGCTGGAGGATGCGCAGATACTCGTTCAGTCCGGGCTTGACTGGAGCTGTATCGAAGACCCCAGGCATGAGGCTGTCGTCCGGCGTCAAGTCCTGCGCTTCCTTGTAGGAGCCATCGCGCAGCATGAAACGATGATCGGGCGTGCAACGGACGACATCGCCAGTGTCGAGCGTGAGCTCCAGAAGCTCGGCGTCGGGGCGGGTCAGGCGCGCATGACGCCCTTCGGCGATGACGATCTTGCCGGTCTTGTCGACTGCATAGACATAAAAGATTTCGTTTGGCGGCAGTTGCGCCAACTCGGCGAACGTCTTCTCGGTGCCGTCAGCCAGCTTGATGGCCGTATCGCCGGTGAAGCAGCCGAAGTTGCCCTGACCGTCGACGAGCAGATTGCGCAGCGAGAACGGCTGGGCCATGCGCACCATGGTGTCGTAGATGGCCGCATCGCCGTGGGGGTGATACTTACCCATGACGTCGCCGACCACGCGCGCCGATTTGCGATAGGCCCGGTTCCAGACGTTGCCCTGCTCGTGCATGGAGAAGAGGACGCGCCGGTGCACCGGCTTGAGACCATCGCGGACATCCGGCAGGGCGCGGCCCACGATCACACTCATGGCGTAATCGAGGTAGGACTGACGCATCTCGTCTTCGAGATTGATGGGCAGGACTTCTTTGGCGAAATCTGGCATGGGTGTGATGAACCGACTCTGAGGCGCGCGGCAGGGAGCGGGCGCGTGACCGCGCGGGCTTGGTGTTTAACTGTGTGATTCTACCACGACAGCGGGACCGGACTGCGTTTCCGGGCCAGTATCAGCCGCGACTCGGCCGGGATTCGCCATCCGCAGATCCGGCTGTCTATCGACGGTCGCCGCCTCAGAACGCAGGCCACTGCGGCTCGGGCGGTTGAGGCGCGGGCCGGGCGAACAGATAGCCCTGCACCAGATCGGCGCCCTCCCCCGCCACATAGAGCAGCTCAGCCTGGGTCTCGATGCCCTCGGCCAGCACCTGGATACCGAGATCGCGCGCGATGCCGACCAGCGCCCGGAACACCGACTGGCGCTGGGTATCGGTATCGATACCACGCACGATCTCCATGTCGACCTTGATGATGTCGGGCTTGAGGGTGGCGAGCAGATTGAGCGAGGCATAACCGCTGCCCACGTCGTCGAGCGCCACCCGATAACCCGCATCGCGGTAGAAATCGAGGATGTGCTTGAGGTGATCGAGGTCTCCGACCCGCTCGGTCTCGACCACCTCGAACACCAGCCGACCCGGATCGAACCCGAGCTTGCGCGCCCAGCCGACCGTGCTTTGCAGACAGTGCGCCGGGTCGTAGATCGCGGTCGGGACGAAGTTGACGAAGAGCTGACTCCCAATGCCCTCGGCCGCCGCGCACCGCAGGGCCGACTCGCGCGCCTGACGGTCAACCTGGAACAGCAGGTCGTTGTCGTTGGCGAGCGCGAAGATCTCCCCCGGAAACATCAGGCGGCCATCGGGCCGCAGACCACGCAGCAGCGACTCGTAACCGACCACGGCCCCATCGGTCGCCGACAGGATCGGCTGGAACCAGGAGACGAAGCGCTTGGCCTCCAGGATTTCGAGCAGACCACAGGCATCGAGCAGTCCCAGCCATTGTTCCAGCGTGCGCGCGCGGGTGAATGAGTGGAAAGTCAGCGTCTCACCCGGTTCCAGCAGCAACGCCGAGAGTCCGCGCCGTTCGAGTGCGTTGAAGGCTTGGGCATCGCGCACCCGTTGCAGGAACTCGAACAGACTGGCTTCGTGCAGACGCAGTTCCAGCCCCGCATCCTCGAAGGCCAGCCCCTCGGACTCCAGAAAGTCGATCAGAATCTCGATGAGTTCGCGCACGGCCCCGGTCAGCAGCAGCGTGCCGCGCGTCTCGACCGAGAGCGGAAGTGTCTGACAGCGTGCACAAGCCATGGCGACGGGTCTCCTTGCAGTCCGATCGGATGAGAATTTCAGTCCATCAGCGCGCGCATCTTCTCTGTCGTGGGATTCAGCACCACGCCGCGTTCGGTGACGATGGCATCGACCAATGCCGCCGGGGTGACATCGAACACCGGATTGCGTGCCGCACAGCCGGCCGGGGCGATGCGTCGCCCGCCGCAGCCGAGCAATTCATCGGGGTCGCGCTCCTCGATCGGGATCTCGGCACCCGAGGCGATGGCCATGTCGACGGTCGAGGTCGGCGCCGCGACCATGACCTTGATGCCATGATATTTGGCCATGACGGCCAATCCATAGGTGCCGATCTTGTTGGCGACATCGCCATTGGCCGCGATCCGGTCGGAGCCGACGATCACCCAGCCGATCCGACCCGTGGCCATGAGGCTCGCGGCCGCGCAATCGGCCTGGAGCGTGACCGGAATACCGTCCTGCATCAGCTCCCAGGCGGTCAGGCGCGCGCCCTGCATCCAGGGGCGGGTCTCGTCGGCATAGACGCGCTGGATCTTGCCGGCGGCATGGGCACTGCGCACCACGCCGAGCGCGGTGCCGTAACCGCCGGTGGCGAGCGCGCCGGCGTTGCAGTGCGTGATGATCTCGGTCGGCTCGGTGATGAGTTCGGCGCCCAGATCGCCGATGCGTCGATTGGCGGCGCGGTCTTCCTCATGGATGGCGAGCGCCTCGTCGAGCAGTGCCTGGCTTGGATCACTCGCCTCCAGCCGCGCGATCAGATCACGCATCCGCCGGATGGCCCAGAACAGATTGACGGCGGTCGGACGCGAGGCGGCCAGTCGCTCCAGATCGGCCTCGATCGCCTGCTTCCAGTCCGCGCCCGCGTTGCTGTAAGCCTCGCGTCCGGCCAGCGCCACGCCGTAGGCCGCCGCCACGCCGATCGCCGGTGCGCCGCGCACCACCATGTCGCGGATGGCCGTGGCGACCTCGGCGGCCCGGTCATAGCTCAGGAACTCGGCACGCTCGGGCAGGATGCGCTGATCGGCCAGATAGAGCCGGCCATCGTGCCAGAGTGCGGCGTCGTCGGGCGTGGGCGTAGTGGGTGGCGTGGTTTTCATCGAAGGCTCCTTTGTGGCATGTTGGCGCCTATTGTCACCCATTCGCCCCCGCAACCAAAGGACCGCGCGATGCACGCCGAACTGCTCATCCATGCCGAGTGGATACTGACCGTCGACCCCGATAATCGCCAACTGACCGATCATGCCGTCGCCGTCGCCGACGGGCGCATCCAGGCGATCCTGCCCTACGAGGAGGCGCGGCGCACGATCCAGGCCGAGCAGACCGTCGAGCTGCCCGGTCATGTCCTGATCCCAGGACTGATCAACGCCCACACCCATGCTTCCATGTCGCTGCTGCGGGGCTTGGCCGACGACCTGCCGCTCATGACCTGGCTGCACGAGCACATCTGGCCGACCGAGGGGCGCTGGGTCGACGCGAGCTTCGTCGCCGATGGGACGCGGCTGGCCGTGCTGGAGATGCTGCGCGGCGGCGTGACCTGCTACAACGACATGTACTTCCATCCCGAGGTCACGGCCCAGGTCACGGCCGAGGCCGGGATGCGCGCCGTGATCGGGATGATCGTGGTCGACTTCCCGACCGGCTATGCCGCCTCGCCCGATGAGTACATCGCCAAGGGGCTGGCGCTGCACGAGCGCTATCGCGACCATCCGCTGATCCGGGTCGCCTGGGCGCCGCATGCCCCTTATTCGGTCTCGGACGCGCCGCTGCAGCGGATCGCGACCCTGGCCTTCGAACTCGGCGTGCCGGTCCACATCCATCTGCACGAGACCAGGGATGAAGTCGAGAACGCCGTGAATGCACATGGAGAGCGACCCTTCGCGCGGCTCGACCGGCTCGGCTTGATCGGCCCGTCGCTGGTCTCCGTCCACATGACCCAACTGGAGGACGCCGAGATCGCGCGTCTGGCCGAGACGGGCGCCAGCGTCGTGCACTGCCCGGAGTCCAATCTCAAGCTCGCCAGCGGCTTCTGCCCGGTCGCGAAGCTCTTGGACGCGGGCGTGAACGTCGCACTCGGCACCGATGGCGCGGCCAGCAACAATGATCTCAATCTGCTCGGCGAGATGCGCACCGCCGCGCTGCTCGGCAAGGGCGTGTCCGGCTCGGCGTCCGCCGTGCCCGCGACCGAGGCGCTGCGGATGGCGACCATCAATGGCGCCCGCGCGCTCGGACTGGACAACGAAATCGGCTCGATCGAGCTGGGCAAGTCGGCCGATCTGGTCGCGCTCGACCTGCGCGACCCGCACACCCAGCCGCTCTATCACCCGGTCTCGCAACTGGTCTATGCCGCCGGGCGCCATCAGGTGCGGCAGGTCTGGGTCCGGGGGCGTCAGGTCATCCGCGATGGCGCCCCGACCACGCTGCATGTGGCCGAAGTACTCTCGGAAGCACAAATCTGGGCCGCGCGGATCGCCGAATAACGGAGCGACGGGCCGGCTACAGACCTCAACGCTTCATCATTTCCATCAGGACGGCGGCCATGAGTTTGGCATCGCCCGAGCTGAGCCTGATCGGCGAGGGATTCGAGCGCGGACTGGCGTCGGCCGGCGTCGCCGGGCCGGCCTTCGGTTTCGGGCGCTGGGACGTGGGTCGAACGGGCGGCGTGGGCTTGGACATTTGACATCCTCCATACCGGGATCGGATCGATCGCACTCTACACCATGTCCGCCTCGCGGCCCATCCGTGCTCGGCCGCCCCGACCGGGCCGGTTCGAGCCGCACACCTTCACGCGCCCTGCGTTCGTGCGGGCGGTTTGAAAATCACCGGGGAGCGACCACATCGGGGAAGACCCTTCAAACGAGACAGGCGATCCCGAGCATGGACTATCTGAGCCTTTCACGCGCCGCGCGGCTCGCGGGCGTCACCCGAGCCGAACTCCAGGCGCGCATCCGTCGCGGCGAGATCCCGACCTTCGAGGGGGCGGTGGCGGTCAACGATCTGTTGCGCGCCTATCCGAGCGTCAGCCTTGCCAACGACGATGCGCTGGAGCGGACCACCCGCATCAAGGCGCTCGCCCATCCCAAGCTCCACGCCGGCGGCGAGACCACCCTGCCCGATCCCGAGGTACTGCTCTCACGGCTTCATGGATTGAGCGCCAGTCTCGCCGAGCGTGTCTCGCGGCTGGAGTCGGCCACGGAGTTGCTGGACCAGATCGGCGAGCAGGTCGACGAACTCTGCCGGCTGCCGCGCGGTCAGCTCGAGGAATCCCTGCTGGCGCTGCGCGACTGGCTGCGCGGGGAACGCGCGCGGCTGGCTGCTGAGTCCAATCCGGACCAGCGCGCCCAACTCATCGTCAAAGACGCTTTTTTGCGACTCATGGCCGCCAACGTCAAGCTCATCCCCAGCGGGCACGATTTCTTCGTCGAGGGCAACGAATCCATTCTCGAAGCCTCGGTGCGCGCGGGCCTGACGCTCAACTACGGCTGCTCCAGCGGCAACTGTGGCGGCTGCAAGGCGCGTGTGGTCAGCGGTGAGACCTGGCGTCTGCGTGAGCACGACTATGTGATCAGCGAACGCGAGAAGGCGATGGGCTATATTCTGACCTGCTCGCACACGGCCGTGACCGATCTGGTGCTGGAGGCCGCCGAGACCAATCGGGCCGAGGATCTGCCCCACCAGGAGATCCGTGCCAGTCTGCGCAAGCTCGAACGGCTCGGCCCGGATCTGGTCGCGCTCAGCATCCAGACCCCGCGTACCCAGACCCTGCGCTTCATGGCCGGACAGCGGGCGCTCCTGACCCTGGAGAGCGGCGAATCGCGCGAGCTGCCGATCGCCAGCTGTCCCTGCAACGGACGCCACCTGTGGTTCTATGTCAGGCGTCAGGCGGATGCCTTCTCGGAGGCGGTGTTCGATGGTCTGCGTCCGGGGCAACTCGTCACGGTCAGCGGCCCATTGGGAGACTTCGTGCTGCGGGACGAGGCGTCGGAACCGGCGATCTTCATCGCCCATGGCGATGGCATCGCCCCGATCAAGAGCCTGATCGAACATGCGGTTTCGATCGACCACATCGAGTCGTTCCATCTCTATTGGGATACGCCCTACCCGGAGGCCCATCATCAGGCCCAGTGGGGGCGCGCACTGCGGGATGCGCTGGACAACTTCGGCTTCACACCGCTGATGAGTGGGCGCGTCGAGGATCTGATCGCGTTGATTCGCGCCGATCTGACCGAGCCGGCTGTAGCACGCTTCTATGTCGCCGGGCCGGCCGAGTGGGTCAGGGCGATGCGCGCGGCATTGCTCGCCCTGGGTATCGAAGTGGAGCGGATCGCGACCGAAGAGACAGCCACCTGATCACGCTCGCCGGACCTGCCCCTGGCGTTCAGGCCGCCCTTGGCCTGGACTGCTCCGGCGGCAGGAACACCGTGCCCTTGCCGAAGCGGTTGACCGCGACATCGCGCACCCAGCTCGGGGCATCGGCATAGAGCCGGATATAGGTGTAGCCCAGATTGCCACGCACCTTGGAAGCCACCCAAGTGTCCAATTCTCTTTGTCTTTTTTCCATCACGCTGACTCCAAACAACGTCTGTCTCTCCTCACCGGAGCCAGGGATGCGATGTCAGTGATCCATCCGCGAGACTCCGATTTCCTGAGTCGTTCGAGCCTGGGGCGCGAGCGCTCAGTGTTATTGAGTCCCAAGCATATGTTTTCAGTGACGGGCGTTCAATAGGACAGGCCGGCTTATTCCCGTTTTATCGCACGGAGACTGAAACGCTCAATCGGCACGACGTTGCCAGACCATCATGTAATTGACACCCTTCCAGCGCGTGTAGCCAAAGGCGCGATTGAACGGATTGACGCGCACGCCGGTCTCGTGAATCAGGCGGTAGCCGGCGCCCAGCCCATGCGCGACCTCAGCAGGCCGCACCAGCTTGCGGTAATGGTGGGTGCCGCGCGGCAGCCAGCGCAGGATGTATTCGGCGCCCAGGATGGCCATGACCCAGGCGGCCGGCGTGCGGTTGATGCTGGAGACGACCATGAGTCCGCCGGGCTGCGCCAGACGTGCGCAGTCGGCGAGGAAATCGGGCAGATGCTCGACATGCTCGACCACCTCCATGTTGAGCACCACGTCGAATCCTGCCTCATCCTCCGCCAGCTGCTCGACGCTCGCCAGACGGTAATCGATCTCCAGCTCGCTCCATTGGGCATGCATCCGGGCGACCTGGAGATTTTTCTCTGTGATGTCGATGCCGGTCACCTGAGCGCCGAGTCGGGCCATGGACTCGCTCAGGATGCCGCCGCCGCAGCCGATGTCGAGTATCCGCAGGTCTGCGAACGGACGCTCGGCGTTCGGGTCGCGATCCAAGGCCGCGCACAGATGCCGGCGGATGTAGTCGACCCGGAAGGCATTGAGCCGGTGCAGGGGCCAGAACGGGCCTTCGGTGTCCCACCAGCGGTGGGCGAGCCGCTCGAAATAGGCGACTTCCTCAGGATCGATGCTCGGCGCGGAGAGATGGGCGGTGGACATGTTGGATCTCCTTGGTCGAATGCCGCCGGCTGAATGCTCGCACTAGATGGTGGTGCGGAACGCCGACGGCAAGTCAGCGCCTTTGGCATGGACAGGCCGGCGCTCGCGGCTCGGCGCGGAGCGTCAATGCTCGTCCTCACCGTAATAGCTGCCGATGTAGTTCTCGAACTTGGTGTATTTGCCGAGGAAAGTCAGCCGCACGGTTCCGATGGGGCCATTGCGCTGCTTGCCGATGATGATCTCGGCGATGCCCTTGTCGCTGCTTTCCTTGTTGTAGACCTCATCGCGATAGATGAAGACGATGAGGTCTGCATCCTGTTCGATGGCTCCCGAGTTGTGGCTGACGATACCGTCCGCCAGCCAGCACGCTGGCCCCGGAACGGTTAGATCGAAGACGTCCTCTTCTCCGTCTGGCTCGATAGCAACGACAGTATCCCAGAACAAATCGCTGGCGGCGGCGGCCTGTAACTCTGGGTCTTGAAGCTGCTCGCCGTAATCCGCCAACAAACTTCGCGATGGAGAAAAGCGGAAATGGGAAGAACCACCATAGGCAGTCCCACGCAATGCGGTCATTTTTCTTTGCGATATGCCACGTTCTTGCATCAATAAACGCACTCGATCAAACATCTCGCGCGGAAGCGTATCAACATTCGTATTCGATTTGATATCTATCAATGCCGCTTGCAGCGCAGCAGCTTGCGATGCACGGGGACCAAAAGCGCCAACTTGACTTAAAAACCGCCTTTGATTATCGGCACCTCTAACCCAAACCATATAGGTTGTCCGATAGCTGGCTTGGCATACAGCCTGAATCCGACCAACGATTCCCAGACGCATCAATACAGCCGCAACGTCTTCCGCAAGCCCACGGCTATTTGTGCTGAGATGTACGCCGTGACTGCCTTTCTGCCCTGGTTTACGGAGTGAAATCGTACCGTCAGTTGCCCAGAGATGGCGCAGAAATAAGGCCAGTTGTTCATTATTTAAGCGGAACAACTCAGCCGGCACGCGCTTTTCGTGAGATCGTTGCCCAAAAATACCGAGTTCGCGCAACCAGAGATTGATACCAGCCGGATGCCAACGGTTGCCGTTGCCGCTGAAAACAAGCTGATGCCAAGCTCCAACTCCCGCATGACGGCTGATACGCACACCAAATTGAGCGGCACACTCAGATACAATGCGGCTATTGTCCTCCGAAGCAGTCGTATAGCGTAATGGCTGACCGCTCAGATAGCTACCATCACCGATCAAATGAGCAAGCAGTATCAAGTGATGATCCGGCCATCGCCGGCTATCTATGGGAGAGGGCAAGCGACGCGCGATCGCCAAACGTGCCCCTGGAGTCAATTCACCAACGGTTTGCCAGCCATTCGCGCCTAGCAAGCGATGATCGGCCGTGGCTCGGATCTGACGCCCGCTCGCGAGCCGGACAACGGATACCGGGCGACGCCCCACGCACCATACGCAGTCAGACTTGGCCTCGATCAGGCGACCGGATTCGTCTACCGACACCACATCGGGACAAGTACCGACGAGATCTCGAATCGGGATACGACGCCCATCCGCCAAAACGACTAGAGTGTCTCCAGTCACGCATTCTCTGAGATCCGACATCACCGGCCGCTTGTTTGGGCGCTGCTCCAGGCTGCGGTTGAGCTGCGAGAGCGCGATGACCGGGACACTCAGCTCCTTGGCCAGCCCCTTGAGTGCGCGCGAGATGGCCGAGATCTCGGTCGCGCGGTTCTCGCCTGCGCCGGGTGCCTGCATGAGCTGGAGGTAGTCGAGCACGATCAGCCCCAGATCACCCTGTTCGCGCTTGAGCCGACGTGCGCGCGCACGCACTTCGGTCGGCGAGAGCGCCGGGGTGTCGTCGATGAAAATCGAGGTCTCGGACAACAGGTTGATCGCCGAGGTCAGACGCGGCCATTCGTCGTCCTCCAGCTTGCCGGTACGCACCCGATGCTGATCGATCCGCCCCAGCGAGGACATCATGCGCATGGCCAGCGAGTCGCCGGGCATCTCCATACTGAAGACCGCCACCGGGCGCTTGGACTGGATGGCGACGTTCTCGGCGACATTCATCGCGAAGGTGGTGTTGTGCACACAGATATCGTTGGCGATGAAGTTGTGCGTCTCAGGGATGGTCAGATCATAGACCTGCCGCTCGCCGATCGACTCGATAGCGACGATCTGGTCCCAATAGACATCCCCTTTAGCCGAAACAGGATTTCGCGCGGAGTTATTTTCCGGTATCGCTAATGGTTCTTGCGCTAAAAGACCAATCTCTGTAGCGAAGATCTCGATCGAGTCGATGTCCGTGATGTCGAGCCGCCAAACGCTTGTTTCAGCGTGTGCCGGCTCAAGGTGCCGCCGATAGCAACTGGCAATGATGTCGAAGCGCAAAAGCAGATGCTGCACCTGCCTGCACAGTCGCTCACTTAGTGTCGAATAGCCAAGTTCATCCAGTCCCCGCGCTGTAAAAAACCGGTTGATGAAGAGCGCCAGCTGGCTCTTGGGTAAGCGAAAAACGGCTTCCGGAACAAAAACAGCATTGGCAGAACAATCACGAAGTTTAAATGCTTCCAGCCAGATCGCTAGTGCTTCGGACGCTGACCGAGTGCTCTCGCGATTTTCGTTTAAACCCGTGATCACGGCATCAGTAGCTGCACTGAAATCCGCCTGAACGAGTGGATCGGAATTGGTCAAAAGCGGGCGGGTTCCAGTCAGGCAGCCATCGCCGATCAAATAGCCGAGCAGCTTGACTTCACAATCACGCATCGCCTCCCGACCGAAGATCGGCAGACGGCGCGGCACGGCGATCGTTTCGCCAACGCGCAATTCGGACAGCGGACGCCAGCCGGAAGGAGTCAGGTAGGGATGAGGGGCCGTGGTCTCGATCTGACGCCCCAGTCGCGTGGTGACGCGGAACACCGGCTTGCGACCGTCATCGACGAACGCGCTCGGCTGTGTCAACCCAAGGCGCCAGTCGTCTCCCAGGGTCAGCAGGCGCGCCTGACCCTCGCGCACGATCTCTTCGATGGTGGCGACCCGACCGTCGTCGAGCAGGATCTCGGTGTCGGCGGCCACACACTTTCCCATCGACGGCCGCCCCGCCACGATGATCAGGTCCGAGGGCTGGAGTCCCGAGGTCATCTCGTCGAAGTCGGCAAAGCCGGTCGACAGACCCGTGATCGGCTCTTCGCGCTGGAAGAGCGTCTCGATGCGGTCGACGGCCTGGCTCAACAGGGTGCGGATCGCCTGAAAGCCACCGCCCCCGCGCGACTCCTGCTCGGCGATGGCAAAGACCCGTCGCTCGGCCTCGTCGAGCAGCTCGGACGCTTCACGGCCATCGGGGTGATAGGCGCTGTCGGCGATCGCCGTGCCGGCGGCGATCATCTGGCGCCGCACCGACGCCTGACGCACGATCTTGGCATAGGCCTGGATGTTGGCCGCGCTCGGCGTCTGGCTGGCCAGGGTGCCCAGGTAGGACAGCCCGCCGACGTCGTTCAAACGCTGACTGCTCTCCAGCGTGTCGGCCAGCGTGACCACATCGAACGGCTGGTCGACGGTGGCGAGCTTGGTGATGGCCTCGAAGATCAGACGATGCTCGCGCCGGTAGAAATCGCCCTCGCTGACCATGTCGGCGACGCGATCCCAGGCGCTGTTGTCGAGCATCAGGCCGCCCAGCAGTGACTGCTCGGCGTGGAGGTTATAGGGTGGGACACGCAGTTCGTCGAAGCCGGCGGCCATGCCCGGCGGCCCAGCGGTCTCTGACTCGAACATGGCACCAGACCAGTCAGCGTCTGAATAGACGGATTAACGAGAGGTTTCGATCCTGACGCGACGACAGGGTCGAAACGGGGCAAGGCCAGGCCCGCCCGAGTAGCTTGGGATGCACCGGAAAGGACGATGCGGATATGGCCGATCAGGGATATTGGCCCTGCGGGTCGAGCGGATCAAGCCGGGACTCGATCGAAGCATCCCAAAACAGGAGACGCGCCCGGGGGCGCGTCCAAGCGGCGCTCAGGCTACGGAGCCGGAGACGCCTCACGAGCATGGCATCGAGGTTCTGGAGCCGGTCGCGGCCGGCGTCGATCGCCGGCCCGATCGGCATCCAGACTCAGTTGCCGGGAACGATGTCGACCTTGACCAGCGCGTCGACGTCAGCGTGCAGGTGCAGCGCGACTTCGTACTCACCGACGGCACGGAACGGACCCTCGGGCAGACGCACCTCGGACTTGGTCAGCTCCAGACCAGCCTCGCACGCGGCTTCGGCGATGTCGGCCGCGCCGACCGAGCCGAACAGACGGCCTTCGTCACCGGCCTTGCGGGCGATGGTCAGGCTCACGCCCTCGAACTGGGCCTTGCGCGCCTCAGCAGCGGCCAGGGCTTCGGCGGCGGCGCGCTCCAGCTCGGCGCGACGGGCCTCGAAGGCTTCCAGGTTCTCTGCGGTCGCCGACACGGCGAAACCACCAGGGATCAGATAGTTGCGGCCATAGCCCGAACGGACCTTGACCTTGTCCCCGAGCACGCCCAGCTTGGCGACGTTCTTCAGCAGGATGACTTCCACTTGAGTATTCCTCTCGACAAATTTTGGATGCCGCCACCGGGGGCTAGGGCTTCCCGGTTCCGGAGACGCGTTGCTCGACACGGGCGCGGATGTCGGCCCAGAGATCGATCAGCCCCAGACTGATCAGCAACAGCACCATCTGCGGCATGAAAAAGACCAACAGCACATAGAGCGCGACCAGCCAGCCCTGATTGGCGTTGCGCAGTTCGCGGAGACGGTGGATCACGGCCAGCCCCTGCAAGAGCAGCAGCAGACCCAGAACCGGCACCAGATCCAGACCCGGCCCCTGAGCCAGCAGCCCCCAGGCCAGAAACAGCACGAACAGCCCGCCGACCGGCGACCCCACACGCAGCGCCTTGAACTCGGCGCCGAATCCGCCCGGATTGTAGAGCTGAGCCTGCCAGGCCCGCGCGACGAAGAGACTGACGAGATACTGCAACACCAGGGCGGCGGCAAAGGCCCCCGTCATCCACTGGGCCAGACGCTCGAAGAGCACCTGACTGGCCGCCGCCTCGACCAGGCCATCGCTGAGCAGCGACTGACGCAGGGGCTCGATGAGTTCGCGCCAGTAGAGCGCGGGATCACCCACGGCCAGATGCACGACCAGCACCACCACGAGGCCGCCCAGGGCGGCGAGCTGCGCGGTCAGATTCAGCGAGCGCGTGGCACGCAGAACGGCCGCCAGTCCCCAGATCGGCACCCAGAGCACCAGCAGGATCCCGAGTCCGACCAGGGGGCTGCCGAGCGCCGGCCAGGCGATGAGACCGCTGGCCAGCGTCGAGGTGCCCAGCAGCAGCATCCCCGGACGGGCGCCCTGACGCAGTGTCACCAGACCGACCGCCGCCGAGCTGATCACGCCGACGAAGGGGATCAGCAGCGACAGCAGACCCGCGACCGTCGTCACCAGGGTCGCCGGCGAGTAGCCACGCATGATGAAGTTCGCAAGCGGCTTCATCGTCGATGGGACTCCTGACTGGACGCGCGTGCCGGCTCGACGCCGAACGACGCTCAGTGGCCGTCGGTATAGGGCAGCAGCGCCAGATAACGGGCGCGCTTGATGGCCTGCGCGAGCTGGCGTTGGTACTTGGCCGAGGTTCCGGTGATGCGGCTCGGGACGATCTTGCCGGATTCGCTGATGTAGGCCTTCAGCAGGTTGAGATCCTTGTAGTCGATCTCGGTGATGCCTTCGGCGGTGAAGCGGCAGTAGCGCTTGCGGCGGAAGAAGCGTGACATGGTGTTCTCCTGGAGTCAGAGACGCACGTCTGAGGCAGGTGCTCAGTCGTCGCTGTTGTCGTTGTCGTCGTTGCTGTCGGAGTCGTTGTCCGAGCTCTCGGAGCGCTCGCGCTCTTCGCTGCCCTTGGCCAGCGGCGAAGGCTCGGTCACGGCCGCATCACGCTGGATGATGAGGTTGCGCAGCACGACGTCGTTGAACCGGAACGCGTTGGCCAGCTCGTCGATCGCTTCCTGATCGCACTCGACGTTCATCAGCACATAGTGGGCTTTGTGCACCTTGTTGATCGGATAGGCGAGCGGACGACGCCCCCAGTCTTCACAGCGATGCACCACACCGCCCCGCTTCTCCAGGCTACCCTGATAGCGCTCGATCATGCCGGGCACCTGCTCGCTCTGGCTCGGATGAACCAGGAAAACTACTTCGTAATGTCGCATTGCGGCTCCTTACGGATTGGACAGCCTCCCGCACGCTGCGGTGAGGCAAGGAGACCCCGAAATTCGGGGAATCGCGCATCATACTGGAAAGCGACCCGATGTCAAAACGATGCTTGTGCACCGCTTCGCGGTGTCCACCGCTTGCCCCGGACGCCGGCCTGGATCAAACTGATCATCTAAAATTCAGCAATTCAGAATATAGGGGGACATCGAAATGGGTACTGAACAAGATTTCGAATCACTGCGTCGCTCCAGTCTGAGCGCCAATCTCAGCGACGAGCAGGTCCAGGCGCTGGCCGGAATCGCCTACTGTCGCCGGCTCGCCGACCAGGAGATCCTGATCCAGGAGGGCAATATCGACAACAGCCTGCACGTGATCACCGAGGGGGCGATCGCGGTCACGCGCGACATGGGCAAGGGTGAGTACACCACCATCCATGTGCTGCGCACCGGCGATCTGGCTGGCGAGATGGGCTTCATCAGCGGCCAGCCGCACACGGCCACGCTGCGCTCGCTCGGACGCACTCTGGTCTGTAGCTTCGAGCGCGAGGCGTTCGAATCATTGCTGATCGAGCATCCCTGGCTCGTCTATCGTGTGATGCAGAACATCGTCAAGGTCAGTCAGGACATCCTGCGTCGAATGAACGCGCAGCATGTCGAGCTGACCAAGTATGTCTGCAGTTCGCACGCGCTTCATTGAACGTTTGAGCACGATCGAGCGTCTGAACGTCTCGACATGGAGGCCGGTTCGGTGTGCGGATCGTCATCACGTCACTGCGCGAAGGTGACTATAATCGCGTCCGGTTCCGCTCAATGCCTGGCGCCATCGTCGTCTGAATCTCAAACCCGTCCAATCCTGTCGAAGGAGTAAAGAACGCATGAGTATGCTGCAGAACCTGCCCAAGAACGTCGGCCCCATGGACCGCAACATCCGCTTGGCCGCCGCCGGCGTGCTGATCCTCGCCGGCCTCATGACCGGCAGCGTCATCCTGGACATCCTGGGTCTGATCGTGCTGGCCACTGGTGCCATCAGCTTCTGCCCTGCCTATACGCTGCTCAAGATCGATACCAACAAGAAGGACTGATCGTGACGATTGCCGCCGGCCAAGAGCCGGCGGCTACTCTGCCATGGACGGCCGTCGACACAGCCACCCCGCTCATCCACCTGCCAGCAATGCCTCGTAACGCGCCTTGAACGCCTCCTGGCGCAAGCGTCCCGCCTCCTGCTCAGTCGGCGCCAGCGGCGCATCCATCCAGGTTCCGGTGTCGCGGTCGAAGACCGAGAAGCGGTAGCCGCGTCCGACCTTGAAGACCTGGGTGACGTCGCGCCCGGCCTGTTCCATCGCCTCCAGTTTGCTCAGACCGGCGCCAGTCGGCTTGGACGTGGCGGGTGAGACGACCGGCGCTGCCTGGGGGTGACGCCCTATGTCGAAACGGGTGTTCTGGATCTCGCCCTGGATGTCCGGCTCGACCGTTTCCACTCCCGGTAGACGATCCAGGAGATAGCCGGCCATGAGTGTGCCGAGCTTGAGGTTGTCGGTCTCGATCGCTGTCAGAAGACGATCGGCGACGATCTGGGCGCGCTGGATCCGGTCGGGCGCCTCGATCCAGTCACGGCCCATCTGCCAGCCGCGATCCATGTCGCGGTCGATCTGATCGAAGTAGTCGCGCGCTTCGGCCAGGAGCGCGTCCGGCACGTTGATCTCGTGGGGCTGGTCGTCGATGATGAGCTTCAGAATCAATGAGTTCTCTCCTCGCAACAGTGTTAACCAGGGTCGACTTATCGACTCTAGATATGGCCCCCTGTCGGGCCATGCTAGACTGAACCAGTTCGACCCGACCCATTTTCCCCAATCCCCGACCAATCGGCATGGATATGACCAGGCAGAAGACCTACCTCGTGATCTCGGCGCTGGGTGAAGACCGCCCAGGCATCGTCAACCAGCTCTCCAAGGTCATCCTCGACCAGGGCTGCAACATCGAGGACAGCCGCATGACCGTCCTCGGCGGCGAGTTCGCGGCCATGCTGCTGGTCGAGGGCAAGTGGAACACCCTGGCCAAGATCGAGAACGCGCTCCCCGAAGTGGAACGCCAGCTCGGCATGACCATCATCTGCAAGCGCACCGGCGAGCGCGCCACCGGACGCAACCTGCTGCCCTATGCCATCGACGTGGTATCGCTGGACCATCCGGGCATCGTCAACAACCTCGCCGGATTCTTCGCCGAGCGCGACATCAACATCGAGGATCTCTCGACCAGCACCTATGCCGCCGCCCACACGGGCACGCCCATGTTCGCGGTGCACATGACGGTCGGCATCCCGGCCGATCTCCATATCGCGGCGCTGCGCGAGGATTTCATGGACTACTGCGACGCGCTCAACCTCGACGCCGTGCTCGAACCGCTCAAGGGCTGAGCCGCGCGCCGTGCGGGCGCCCTCCTCCACTCCCGATCCAGACCGGAAGGCGGAACATCATGATCAAACGCGAAAACGACAAGCCCTGTCTGTTCGTGCTCGACACCAATGTCCTGATGCACGATCCGACCTCGCTGTTCCGCTTCCAGGAGCATGACGTCTTCATCCCGATGGTGGTGCTGGAAGAGCTCGACCGCGCCAAAAAGGGCCTGTCGGAAGTCGCGCGCAACGTGCGTCAGGTCAGCCGCTTCCTCGATCAGCTCATGTCCGACGCGGACAAGGCCGAGATCGACGCCGGCCTGCCGCTCGGGCCGGACGCGGTGGGGGGCGGCATCACGCAATCGGCCAGCGGCCGGCTGTTCTTCCAGACCGAGCCGCTCGACATCCATCTGCCCGAATCCTTGCCCGGCGCCACCCCCGACAACACCATCCTCGGCATCGCGCTGGCCCTGCGCGAGAAGCATCCCGAGTGCCAGGTCATCATCGTCTCCAAGGACATCAACCTGCGCATCAAGGCCGCCGTGCTCGGCCTCCAGGCCGAGGACTATTCCAACGACCAGGTACTCGACGACGCCAATCTGCTCTATACCGGGCTGGAGGTGCTGGCCGACGACTTCTGGGAGCGGCACGAGAAGTCGGTCGACGCCTGGAAGGAACAGGGCCGGACCCTCTATCGGATCTCGGGACCGGACATCGCCGACTGGTATCCGGCCCAATGCCTCGCCTTCGGCGATGACGGCGAGTTCGAGGCCATGGTGCGCGACAAACCGAGCCTCAACGAGGCCGTCGTCGAGCTGGTCGAGGACTACCGTCTGCCGCGTCACAACGTCTGGGGCATCAACGCGCGCAACCGCGAGCAGAACTTCGCGCTCAACATGCTGATGAACCCCGAGCTGGATTTCGTCACCCTGCTCGGCACGGCCGGCACCGGCAAGACCCTGCTGGCGCTGGCGGCCGGACTGGTGCAGGTGCTGGAGCGCAATCTCTATCGCGAGATCATCATGACCCGGGTCACGGTCCCGGTCGGCGAGGACATCGGCTTCCTGCCCGGTACCGAGGAGGAGAAGATGACGCCCTGGATGGGCGCGCTCATGGACAACCTGGAAGTGCTGACCCGGCCCGAGAGCGGCGGCAGCTGGGGACACGCAGCGACCCAGGATCTGGTGCGCAACCGCATCCGCATCTCCTCGCTCAACTTCATGCGCGGGCGCACCTTCCTCAACAAATACATCATCCTCGACGAGGCCCAGAACCTCACCGCCAAGCAGATGAAGACGCTCGTCACCCGCGCCGGGCCGGGCACCAAGTTCGTCTGTCTCGGCAACATCGGCCAGATCGACACGCCCTACCTGACCGAGACCACCTCGGGACTGACCTATGTGGTCGACCGCTTCAAGCACTGGCCGCACAGCGGGCACATCACGCTCATGCGCGGCGAGCGCTCGCGTCTGGCCGATTTCGCTTCGCAGGAATTGTGAGGCGGCCGGTCGCCGCTAGTTCACGACCAGGACCGGATCGCCGACCCTGAGCCGTTCGAACAGAAAGCGCGCATCCTTCTCCCCGACCCGGACGCAGCCGTGTGAGTCCGGGTAGCCGGGGAGCCAGCCTTCATGCAGGAAATAATGGCCGTAGAACTGGATCGAGTACGGCATCCAGGCCTGCATCCCGAGCTGATTGGTGTAGCGCGATGAGACCTTGTCTTCATCCTTGCTGAGCACCTTGAAGCGGCCGGTCGGCGTCGGATTGCCCGGCTTGCCCGATGAGATGGGACCGGAGCGGACCACGGACTCGCCCTCCTTGTATTCGAAGAGCTGCTCCCCGAGCGAGATCGTCAGCGAGCGATGCTTGGCGGTATCGGCGTCCGCCGCCGGTGCGGCCGTCGCGGACTCAGCCGGCCAGGACGACGGCTCGGCGGCGATGGCTTCAGCCTTGGTCGGCACCGCTTCGCTCGCGTCAGGCTCGGCTTCGATCGGTGCGCCCGTCGTCACCGGCAGCGCGATGAACCCCTGGCTCATGTCAGCCGGCAAACCGGCGTCAGCGCCACCGATACGCCACTCGGTCTCGCGCGGTTCCGGCTCCGTGAGCGTTTCGCTGGGTGTATGGGCACAGCCGACGAGTGACAGGGCCGCGAGGAATGACAGAAGATGCGTGGACGGTGCAGACATGGCGTCAAGGCTCTCCGCTCGCCCCGCCGGGATCGACGGGGTTCCAGAGAGAGCATAGACAGGATGTCAAAAAAAGTCGAAGCGCACTCCGACGACCTTTCCCCGTGCGCGCTAAGCGTCGGTGCCGCGCCCATAGCGCGACTCGATGTACTCATCGACCATGCGCTTGAACTGCTCGGCGATGCCCTCGCCCTTGAGAGTAGCGACCTTCTCGCCGTCGACATAGACGGGCGCGGCCGGACGCTCGCCGCTGCCGGGCAGGCTGATGCCGATGTTGGCGTGCTTGCTCTCGCCCGGACCATTGACCACGCAGCCCATCACGGCCACCTGCATGGTCTCGATCCCCGGATACTGGGTGCGCCACACCGGCATCTGCTCGCGCAGATAGCCCTGGATGTCCTTGGCCAGATGCTGGAAGGTGTCGCTGGTGGTGCGTCCGCAACCGGGGCAGGCCGTGACCATGGGCGCGAACGAGCGAAAGCCCATGGATTGCAGGATTTCCTGCGCCACCACCACCTCGCGCGTGCGCGACTCGCCCGGCTCGGGGGTGAGCGAGACGCGGATGGTATCGCCGATGCCTTCCTGCAACAACACGGCGAGCGCCGCCGTCGAGGCGACGATGCCCTTCGACCCCATGCCGGCCTCGGTCAGACCCAGATGCAGCGCATAGTCGCCGCGCGCCGCCAGCATCCGATAGACGCGGATCAGATCCTGCACCCCGCTCATCTTGCACGACAGGATGATGTGGTCCTTCGGCAGACCCAGTTGCACCGCACGTTCGGCGCTGCCGATCGCCGACTCGACCATGGCTTCGTACATGATCTGGTCGCTGTCCTTGGGCTGGGACGCGCGGGCGTTCTCGTCCATCATCCGCGCCACGACCTCCTGATCCAGACTGCCCCAGTTGACCCCGATGCGCACCGGACGGTCGTAACGGCAGGCCAGCTCGATCATGGTCGCAAACTGGCTGTCCTTCTTCTCGCCCTTGCCGACGTTGCCCGGATTGATGCGGTACTTGGCCAGCGCCAGGGCGCACTCGGGATAGTCGGTCAGCAGCCGATGGCCGTTGAAATGGAAGTCACCCACCAGCGGGACATGGCAGCCCTGGGCCTCGAGCGCCTCGCGGATCGCCGGCACCGCCCTGGCCGCCGACTCGTGGTTGACGGTCAGACGCACCATCTCGGAGCCGGCGCGCGCCAGCTCGGCGACCTGACGCACGGTCGCGTCGATATCGGCCGTGTCGGTGTTGGTCATGGACTGGACGACGATCGGCGCTCCGCCGCCGATGGTCACGGACCCAACGGTCACGGGCAGGGTCTGGCGTCGCTGGGGGGTGTTCGTTTGGCTCATGAGTTCGATTCGTTCCGCGTGGGCGATGTGGACAGGAGAGGTTTGCAGGGGCGGTTCAGGGCAGCGGCGCGCGCAGTCCGGCCAGGATCTCCAGATAGTCCGGTTCCTCGGGCGTGATGAAACCGTGCCGAACCAGGAAGTCGATGATGGTCAGATTGCAGTTGAGCTTGAACGCATCGGTGTCGCGCACCAGCGCGGCGACCTCAGCGAGCGGCAATCGCTGGAAGGACTCGACCTCGCCATCGGTGCAGACCGGCACGAAGTCTTCGGGCAGTTCCAGGTCATAGCAATACATGACGTCCGGCTTGAGCCCCCCCGCCGAGTCGCGGCAATAGGTGATGGCACCCGCCACCACGGCCCGATCGGCCAGCGCGCGCGGTATCCCGGCCTCCTCGGTGCATTCCTTGCGCAGATTATCCACCAGACTCAGCCCATGCGGGAGTCCGCCCGCGACCAGATTGTCCAGATGGAGCGGATAGTGACGCCGATCGGCCGCGCGCCGCCCGATCCACATCTCGATTCCGTGCGCGGTGCGGACATAGCCGTTGAGATGCTGACCGAAGGCGCGCGCGCCGAGAAAGGGCGCGCAGGCGCGGTCGATCACACAGCAGGCGCGCTCACGGGTGCTCGCGGTCAATGGATAGCGCTCGCCGTGCAGATGACTGACCACCCCCTCCTCGGCCAGACGCGCGAAGACGGCATCCAGCGCGGCGGTGCGCGCTGAGAACTCGGCCGGCGCTCCGACCCAGGTCACGCGCCCGGATTCGACCGCGAACTGCTCCGGCCAGCGTCGCAGCTGATCGCACGCGCTCCGGCGCAACCACCCGACCCGTGCTCCGTCGAGCCATAGCGGCACGAAGTCACTCGGATTCCAGGCATTACAGGCGCGAATCTTGTCGATGAAACTCACGTGATGGGCCTCGGAGCGGTTTCAATGCGTCTCGGTGAACACAGGATTGCGTCCCTCCTGAGCCTCCTTGAGCGCTTTGACGATCTGTGAAGAGATCTCCTCGATCGACTGCGAGGTGGTGTTGAGCACCGGCGCCTGCAAGCGCTTGTAGATCTGATGCGCCATCCGGATGTCGTCCTGACAGCGCTTGAGCGAGGCATAGGGGCTGCCGGGACGGCGCTCCTCGCGGATGAGCTGCAACCGCTGCGGATCGATGGTGAGGGCGAAGAGCTTGTGCTTGCAGTCGTAGAGCAGCTGCGGCACGTCCCCGCGCTCGAAGTCTTCCTCGGTGATCGGATAGTTGGCCGCGCGCAGGCCATAGTGCATGGCCAGATAGAGACAGGTCGGCGTCTTGCCCGAGCGAGAGACCCCGGTCAGCACCACATCGGCGCGATAGAAATTGTCGGGGCGGATGCCATCGTCGTTGGACATGGCGAAATTGATCGCCTCGATGCGCTTGGTGTAGTAGCTCGGCTTGGTGATGGCATGGCTGCGGCCGGCCTTGAGGCTCGGCGGCACACCGAGTTCGCGCGCCAGCGGATCGACGAAGACCTCGAACAATTCGACGTAGAAGCAGTTGCCGCTCTTGAGGATGGCGCGGATTCCGTCGTCGATCATGGTGGCGAAGACGATCGGGCGTGCGCCATCGCGATCAGCCGCCTCCTGCATGCGCTGGGTCAGGGCACGCGCACGCAGTTCGGTGTTGATATAGGGCATGTAGACCTGCTCGAACTCGACGGTGTCGAATTGCGACAGCAGGCTGTGCCCCAGGGTCTCGGCGGTGATGCCGGTGCTCTCGGAGACGAAGAAAACGGTGCGGTTCATAACGAGGTGGTCTGTTGTGGTCTCGGCACAGGCCGATCGTGGCCCGACTTCAGGGCGCGATGGCCGACGCGTCAGTATGACACGCTCACGGCCCCACCGGACAGCGTACCGTCGGGCTCCGGCTGGAGAACACGCCAAGCGTGCCCGCTTCCAGGAGGCGGGGAGGGAATGGCCGGCAAAACCCAGTCATTTCGACACAAAAAAAGCGCCATCTCTCGCGAGAATGGGCGCTTTCTTGCGGGCTGACGCGTTGATGCGTCAAGCGTATATATGGCGGAGAGGGAGGGATTCGAACCCTCGATAGGGTATTAGCCTATACACACTTTCCAGGCGTGCTCCTTAAACCACTCGGACACCTCTCCAGCAGAGACATCGAGCCATCATCGGCTTTTGCGCGTCGGCTATAGCCGGCCATCCCTGTCGCTCGATAAGCAGCGTACTATACATCAATACACTCCCGCCTGCAATCAGCGCCGACTACGGCATTTTGAATGCGAATGCAGTGGCTCGTGACCCACGTCAATGTGATCGAGCGCAGAATTTGCTGATATAACTCCCCGGACATTCCATACTCTTGGCTGAGGACTCGCCCCATGGCCACGATCGACAACGACCAGGATCTTCGCGCGGCGCTCAATCGGTTGACCCCGGATCAGCAACGACAGCTCGGTTGCCGGTTCGCGCAACAGGTGATGAGCCTGAGCCGTGACGAGCGCGTGAACCGTGCCATCGCCACCGGACTCACGGACACGATCACACCCGGCGAACTGGAGGACGCTTTCCGGGCGGCCCGTGCCTATGCCGTCAAGACTTATACCGACTGTGGCCGGGATACCGACTGGCTGGCACAGGCCGATCACTTCGTCGCCGCCGCCGCCGCCGCCGCTCTGACCCCGGACGAGTTCATGACCGAACGACAGAATCGCGCCTGGAAAGCGGCCGTTCAGGCACGCATGGCCGTCAGTTGTGCCATGATGGAAGACGATTCGGCCGACGAGAGCCATACCGCACGACAGCAACACGCACTGGCAGCCGAGTTTCTCGGCTGAATTCACAGCCTCGCCCTGGATTCGCTCCACGCGCGTCACCGTCGCTGAACGCATCACATTCCGGAGGTCTGAAATGCACAAAATCGGTTTGTCCGTATCGGGAGCCGCCCTGGCGCTCGCCCTGGGTCTTGCGCTACCCGACAACATCCAGGCCCAGCCAGGTGGTGGGCCGGGTCAGGGGCCGCAGGGTTCGAGTCAGGGGATGAATCAAGGCCAGGGGCCCAGTCAGGGCCAGGGTGGCCAGCAGAATCAAAGACCCAATCAGCCGCAGCAGGGGCAGTCCCAGGGATCAGGACGCGGCCCGGGATATGGATATAGCCCTAGCGGACCCGGATATGACCGCGGACCAGGCTATGGGCGTGGACCGGGCGGCTATGGCCCGCCGCCCCCGCGCAACGATTATGGTCCGGGATATGGCCCTGGATACGGTCCGGGATACGGCCCCGGTCCCGACGGCCCCATGCCTTACGGCGGACGGCGCCCGCCTCCGGGCTATTGACGCGCCCGGGTCCCCGGCGAAGCCGCACCCCCGCTGCGGGGCGCGGCTCCGCATCCAAAGTCTGCGCTGTCAAGGTCAGATCTTTTCGTGGAAGAACATCGTCTTACGCTAGGTGACTCGCTAGCGATCCTCGAACGCCGTAAATGGCAAGCCATCGTCCCCGCCTCCATCCTGTTCACCATCGCCGTCCTCGTCAGCCTGCTCATTCCGCCCAGCTACAGCTCGACGGCCGTCATGCTCGCCGAACGCCTGGAGATCCCGCCGGATCCGGCCAGAACCACGGTCATGCGTCATGCCGAGCAGCGCCTCCGGCTCATCGGCCAACAGGTGATGACCGCCGGCCACCTGCGCACCCTGATCGAGCGCTATGACCTCTATTCCGACATCCGTCGCCGCGAGAGCCTCGACATGGCCGTCGCGGAGATGCGCCAGCACATCACAATCGATACGATCCGTGCCGAAATACTCGACATGCGGACCGGACACACCGCCCGGCAGGCCAATGTCACCTGGACGCTGTCGTTCGAGGATGGATCGGCCAAGATCACTCGGGACGTGACCAACGCACTGGCCTCGCTCTTCCTGAGCGAGAACCCGGAACAGCGCACCACAGCCAACCCTGCGGCCGACTCGCTGCACGCGGCTGCCGAGCGACTGGCCGCCGAAATCGACGCACTGAAGACCCGGCTCGCCACCGTTGAGCGGCAGCGCGTCGATCAACACACCATCAGCGCGCTCAGACGTGACTATGTGAACGCCATGACCAAGTATCGCGAGCTCCGCGAGCAGAGCCTGCAAACGCAACTGGTCCAGTCACTCGAGCGTGATCGGCAGGGTGAGCGCTTCTCACTGCTCGAACCTCCAGGGGCGCCCGAAACGTCCAACACGCCCAATCGACTACTGATCCTGGTGCTCGGGTTCGTGCTCGCCGGAGCCGGCGGCGTTGGCGTTCTGCTACGGCTGGCGCGTCTCGACACGGGACTGCATGGCCCATGCGCGATCCAGTTGGCCACCCCCATCCCGCTGCTGGCCGTCGTTCCCCGTATCGAGACGGCGCGCGACCGCCAAACGCGCCTGACGCGCACCTACACCCTCGCCGGAGTCGCCTTGACGCTCGCCCTCTTCGCGACGGCCGTCATCCATTGGCTCGTCATGCCACTGGATCTGCTCTGGTCGTTACTCATGCACCGGGTCGACGCCGCCGCGTCGGGCTTGTCGGGCTGACGTCATGGAACGCTTGAGAAAAGCCATGGAGCGTGCCCGCGCGGAGCGTCAGCAGTCGCTCGCCCAGCCGCAGCGCTCCACCCAGCCGCCGCCCGCGCCCGCCAACCACGAACAGCCCATCCGGCCAGTCGGGAAGACCGATGGAACCGGCGTCCAACTTCAGTGCAGACGTACGGGGCAACTGTCGTTCGATCCCTATTCACTGCTGAATGGGCGTCTTCTGCGGATCGAGGGCGATCCGGCGCTGGTCGGCGTCGATGAGGGTGTGGCCGAGGCGTACAGGATTCTGCGCACTCAGATCCTGCATCGACTGCGTACCGAGTCGCACCGAACACTCGCCATCACCAGCCCAGGGCGTGGTGACGGCAGGACAACGACCGCGCTCAATCTGGCGATCAGTCTGGCGCGTGATATCGAGCAGCACGTGCTGCTGGTCGATTTCGATCTGAAACATCCGTCACTCAGCCGCTATGTCACGCCTCGCGGCTCGCCTGGGCTCATCGACTGGCTGGCGGGTCAGGCCGACCTGGAAGACGTCCTCATCGATCCCGGCATCGAGCGACTGACGATCCTGCCGGGCGGTGCGCCGATCCGGCACGCGCCCCAGCTCTGCTCTTCGCCACGCATCAGGCAACTGATCGAGGCGCTGAAGCGTCACAGGACCGATTGGCTGATCCTGTTCGACATGCCGTCGCTCTTCGCCGGCGACGCTGTCGTCGCGGCTCTGCCCCATGTCGATGCCGTGCTGCTGGTGGTCGCGGATGGCCGGGTCAGCCGTAAGGAACTGGCCGATGCCCAGGCGCTACTCGGCGCGCAATGCATCGGGATGGTGCTCAACAAAGCCGAGTCGGGTTACGCCCGCTGCGGTGACGGCGAGTGAACCGTTTCAGCGCTCACCCATCCGCCAGATGCGGATAGCGGCGCGGGAACTCCTCGCGATCCTTGCGAAAGCGCCGCTCGACCGGATAGGGAAAGACGTCCTCCAGATGCCCGGCACGGATACTGGCCTGACGCGCGCGCCACCAGTCCGGGTCGAGCAGCTCGCGATGCCTGGCGCGAAAGACCTTGCGGATGCGCGGGTCGGTGAGCAGGAAGGTCGCGAACTCTTCCGGAAAGACATCGTTGGGACCGGCGGTGTACCAGGTCTCCTCGCTCAGCTCCATCTCGGGATAGGGTGCCTCGGGGATGTCGCGGAAGTTGCACTCGGTCAGATAGCACAGCTCGTCGTAGTCGTAGAAGACCACGCGCCCATGCCGGGTGACGCCGAAGTTCTTGAACAGGAAGTCGCCGGGGAAGATGTTGGCGGCGGCCAGTTGTTTGATGGCGTCGCCATACTCGCCGATGGCATGGCGGATGTCGTCGTCGTCGGCGCTGTGCAGATAGAGGTTCAGCGGCGAGAGCCGGCGCTCGATGTAGAGATGCTTGATGATGAGCTGATCCCCGACCCGTTCGAGGCTGCCGGCGCATTCGGCATCCAACAATTCCAGTAGCGCCGGTGAGAAGCGATCGAGCGGAAAGGCCACATGCGAGTATTCCCAGGAGTCGGCCATGCGCCCGACCCGGTCGTGCATCTTGACCAGCTGGTACTTCTCCTTGACCTGCTCGCGCGTCATCTCCTTCGGCGGCGGGAAGCGGTCCTTGATGATCTTGAACACATAGGGAAAGGACGGCAGGGTGAAGACGCACATCACCATGCCGCGAATGCCGGGCGCGATCATGAACTCGTCGGACGAGTAGCGCAGATGCTTGATGAAGTCGCGATAGAACTCGGCCTTGCCGAACTTCTGGAACCCGATCGCGGTATAGAGCTCGGCCTTGCCCTTGCGCGGCATCAGCGGACGCAGGAAGTCGACCACGGCGGCCGGCGCCTCGGTGTCGACCATGAAATAAGCGCGCGAGAAGCTGAAGACGTTCGAGATGTCCTCCACCCCGGTCAGGAGCGTGTCGACATAGAGTCCCTGCTCCGGGTCGTTGAGGATGGGCACGACGAAGGGGATCTGATCGGCGCCATTGATCGCCTTGCCGATGATGTAAGCGCCCTTGTTGCGGAAGAAGGGCGCGCACAGCACCGCGATCTGGAAGTTCTGCTGGATGGCGCGATTGGCCGGGAAGCGCGAACGGATCGCGAGCAGCAGACAGCGGATGTCGCGCCGCATGTCACGGAAGCGGCGTTCGAATCCGGCATCGCGCAGGATACGGGCGATGACGCGCGCAAAGCCGTCGCGCGCCGGGTAATAGGGCCGGAAGATCGGCACCTCCGCTTCCAGATGCTCGGTCGAGATCAGCGGCCAGACGAAGATGTAGCTGTTGTTGTAGTAATGGCGGTCGAACAGCCGGCAGAAGACCGAATTGTAGAAGGTCTCGGCCAGCTCGGGCTGATTGATCTGCGGCAGCAGGCGCATGTACTCGACCTTGACCCGGCGCCAGAGCGTATCGCTGGGATCGCGCAGATGAAACTCGCGCCGCAGGAGCGCCACGGTCTCGCCGACGCGCGTATCGTAGAAATCGATGCGCTCGCGCGCGGCGACCTGGACCGCCGGCCAGTCGGCCTGCTCGAAGCGTGCCTGGGCGCCGGCCGTGGTCTCACGAAAGAGCCGGAAGTGACGCTCGAAACCTTCGAGGATGGCTTCGGCGATGAGTTTGGCTTCGGTCCAGGCCATGGGGGTTCACCGTTCGAAGAGCGCCATCGACTCGACGTGGCTGGTGTGCGGGAACATGTCCATCACGCCCGCCGCGCGCAGTCGATAGCCGAGTTCGTTGACCAGGCGGTCGGCGTCGCGCGCCAGGGTGGTCGGGTAGCAGGAGACATAGACCAGACGCTCCACGCCCAGACGCGGCAGCCAGTCGAGCACCTCCCAGGCGCCACTGCGCGGCGGGTCGATCAGGGCCTTGGTGAAGCGTTGTTGGGTCCAGGGTGCGGCGGTGCTCAGTTCGGCCTGGAGGTCAGCGACGTGGAACTGCACGTTGGTCAGCCCATTGCGCTCCGCGTTGGCGCACGCGCGCTCGACCAGTCCGGCATCGCCTTCCACGCCCACCACCTCAGCCGAACGGCGCGCCAGCGGCAGGGTGAAGTTGCCCAGTCCGCAGAACAGATCCAGCACCGCGTCGTCCGACTCGGGGGCGAGCAGATCGAGCGCCTGATCGACCATGCGCCGGTTGAGCTCCAGATTGACCTGGGTGAAGTCGCTTGGCAGGAAGCCGATCTCGACGCCGTGGTTCGGCAGGCTGTAGCTCAGCGCGACCTCCTGGCCTGGGAGCGGGCGGATGCTGTCGATGCCGCCGTCCTGGAGATAGATGTGGAAGCCTTCGCGTTGGCCGAGTTCGAGCAGACGCGCCTCGTCCTCGGGCGTCGGCGTCTGCATGACGCGGAACACCAGCACACAGGGACCATCACCCATGGCCATCTCGATCTGGGGGACGTGGTCGCGGATGCTCAGGGTCTCGATGGTCGCCGCCAGCGTCTCCAGGCGCTCGCCGACCTGCGGGTGCAGCACCTCGCAGCGGCGCAGATCGGCCAGGAAGCTGTTGCGACGCTCGCGAAAGCCGACCAGGGTGCGCCCCTTCTTGACGACATGACGCACGCCGAGCCGCGCCTTGCGTCGATAGCCCCAGGACTCGGCGGTGAGCGGGTCGAGCCAGCGTTCGGGCGTCACCTTGCCGATGCGTTCGAAGACGTCGGCCAGACTGTCGTGCTTGACGCGGATCTGGGCCTCGGGGTTCAGATGCTGGAGCGCGCAGCCGCCGCAGACGCCGAAGTGGGCGCACTTCGGCTCGATGCGGTCGGGCGAGGCCGTGAGCACTTCCTCGACCTCGGCCTCATCGAAGCGGCGCTGGACGCGGGTATAGCGCAGGCGCACGCGCTCGCCGGGCAGTGCGCCATCGACGAACACGGTCTTGCCGTCGACGCGGGTCAGGCCGCGGCCTTCATGGGTCAGGGTTTGGATCTCGGCCTCGATGGGCGCGGGGAGCGTTTTGGGTTTTCTCGACACGGGCGGGCTGGATGATCGTTGGTTGGCGGTTGAAACTCGGAAGCCGACATCTTAGCGCCCTTTGATTGATGGTGCCCGCACGGTGAACCCGGCCGTCAGTCCGGCTCGATGTCCTGATAGACCTCAGGAGTGAAGCGCGGGGTGCAGATGGCCAGAAAGATCAGATCACAGTCGCCGTCGTTCTCGATGCGCTGCGCGGCGCCGGCCGGGATATAGACCAGATCGCCCGGCCCGACCCGTCGGGGTTCGAGTCCCTCGACCTCCAGCAATCCGACCCCCACGAGGATCAGATAGCGCTCGACGACGCCATCAAGTCGATGCAGGCGCGTGCGCTCGCCCGGTTCGACCCGGGCGCGCGCGATCGAGAGGGCGGGATCCTCGGGCCGGTTCCAGCCCTCCAGGATGAAACAGCCCTCCTCCATGAAGTATTCGTCCGACTCGGCGGGCGAATGGATCAGTGCGTGCTCCAACGTCATGTCGACCAGACCTCACAGCAAGCCGGCACTGCGCCGATAGGCTTCGGAGCGTCGATCACCGCCGCGCGGACGCGGCAGAGCGCGACGGTTGAGCAGGCTCTCGATCTCCTGGCAGAACTCGGGGCTGCCCAGCGCCCAGGCTTTGTTGGTCGAATCGCGAATCCGCTTGAGCATCGCCTCGTCGAGCGGGCGCGCGGCCTCCTCGGCATAGCGTTCACGCCGAGCCTTGGCGCTACGGCCCAGACGCTCGTATTCGTGATGCGGCTTGACGAGCCGATCTTCGACCCCTTCGGCGTTGCCGCCGTAGCTCGACCAGCCATATTCGGAGGCTGAGGGGACCAGACCGGCGCGCACCGGATTGGACTCGATATAATGTGCGACCGTCAGCAGATGATTCCTGGGGTCGACCAGGGTGGCGCGATAGCGTCCCTCCCAGAGCGTGCCGCGCCGTTCGTGACGGCCGTTGAAATACTGGACGTAGTAGCGCCCGACGTACTGCATCAGCTTGCCGATACCGTTCTCCATATAGGGCGTGAGCAGCAGATGGAAGTGGTTGGGCATCAGCACATAGGCGTGGATGTCGCACTGGAATTTCTCGGCGGCCACGCCCAGCTTGTCCCAGATGAACCAGTAGTCCTCCTCCTCGAACAGGATCTGCTGACGATTGTTGCCGCGCTGGATGACGTGCTGTGGATAGCCGGGCATGACGAAACGAGGAAGGCGTGCCATGAGGGTCGGGTCCGGTTGGTTGACCTGATCTTGAGTATAGACAGCTCCCGACAACTTGCCGGACTTGTTTGCGATCACCCATCCAACCCTACTGAACACCCATGCCCCATCTCGACCCACTCCCCATCGATGTGATCCTGGACGACCTGCGTGCCGCGTTGCGCCAGGGGCATGGGGTGCTGCACGCGCCAACGGGGTCGGGTAAGTCGACCGGCGTGCCGCTGGCCCTGTTGGACGAACCCTGGCTGACCGGTCAGCGCATCCTGATGCTCCAGCCGCGCCGTCCGGCAGCCCGGATGACGGCGGCGCGGATGGCCGACCGGCTCGGTGAGCCGCTCGGGGAGCAGGTCGGCTATCAGATCCGCTTCGAGCGCCGTATCGGTCCGCGCACCCGGATCGAGGTCGTCACCGAGGGCATCCTGACGCGGCGCTTGCAGAGCGATCCGACCCTGGACGGGGTCGGGCTGGTGATCTTCGACGAATTCCATGAGCGCGGTCTGCCCTCGGATCTGGGGCTGGCGCTGACGCTGGACAGCGCGCGCGGTCTGCGGCCTGATCTGCGACTCCTGGTCATGTCGGCGACACTGGAGGCCGAACCCGTCGCCGAACTCCTGGGCGGCGCCCCGATCCTGCGCGCCGAGGGTCGGAGCTTTCCGGTCGAGATCCGCTATGCCGAGCGTACGCCGGACAGCGATCCGGTTCGCGCCCTGGTCGCGGGGGCGCGTCAGGCGCTGGCCGACGAGACGGGCGACATCCTGGCCTTCCTGCCCGGCGCGCGTGAGATCGAACGGGCGCGCGAAGCGCTCGGCGCTCAAGTGGGGTCAGAGGTCGAGATCCTGCCGCTGCATGGTGCGCTGTCGTCGGCGGAGCAGGATCGGGCGCTGCGCCCGGACGGCAGCGGACGCCGGCGCCTGATCCTGGCCACGGATCTGGCCGAGACCAGTCTGACCATCGAAGGCGTCCGGGTGGTGCTCGATTCGGGGCTGACCCGCAAGCCGCGCTTCGATCCCGGTTCGGGTCTGACCCGGCTGGTGACTGAGTCCATCCCGCGTGCCAGCGCCGATCAGCGTGCGGGACGCGCCGGTCGACTGGCGCCCGGCGTCTGCCGGCGACTCTGGACCCGCGCGCAGGAGGTCGGACGCCCCGACCGGCGCACGCCTGAGATACTCGAATCCGATCTCGCGCCACTGGCGCTGGAACTGGCGCTCTGGGGCGTCAAGGATCCGGCTGAACTGAGCTGGCTCGATCCGCCGCCCGCGCCGGCCTGGAATCAGGCGCTCGAACTCTTGCGCACCCTTGGCGCGCTCGACCGGCGCGACTCGATCACGCCGCTGGGCCGCGCCCTGGCTGAACTGCCGGTCCATCCCCGGCTCGGGGTCATGCTGCTCGGCGCCGCGCCGGAGGAACGGCAGACGGCGGCGGATCTCTGTGCGCTGATCTCGGAACGCGATCCCTTTTTGCCCGAACCTGGACGGGCGCGCCCGGCCGATCTCGGTCTGCGGCTGGAGGCTCTGCGCGCGGCACGCGAGCGGCGAGGCACACCGGCGGGCGTCGAGCGTCGTCGGCTGGAGGCCATCGAGCGGGCGGCGCGACAGTTGCTCCGTCTGGCTGAACGGGCGGCCGAAACCGCACCTGCACCTGCCAGTTTGGATCAGGCGCTGTCGCCAACTCGGTTACAGCGGGTTCCGGGGGCCCTGCTCGCTCTGGCCTATCCGGATCGCGTGGCCCAACGGCGCGCCGGGGCCGACGAGCGCTATCTGTTAGCGACAGGCACCGGCGCCGAGCTGCCACGCGACGACGCACTCGCCATCCATCCTTATCTGGTCGTGGCCGCGATCGATGCGCGTGGACGCGATGGGCGCATCCAGTCGGCCCTGCCGATCAGCGAAGACGAGCTTCGCACCGAGCTGGCCGAGTGTCTGGAATCGCGCCGCGAGGTGTTCTGGGACGACGAGCGTGCGGCCGTGGCCTGTCGCGCCATCACCCGGATGGGCTCTATCGTGCTGGAATCGCGCCCGGTCGCACTCGGACCCGAGGACGACGCCGGCACTTATCTGCTCGCGCATATCCGCGAGCACTTCGGCGACGCGCTCGACTGGTCGGACTCCGCGCGCCAGCTTCAGGCTCGGGTGGCATTGGCGCGCCGCTACGATCCGGCCGGCGACTGGCCCGACCTCTCGGACACCGCCCTGCGCGAACAGCTGGACGACTGGCTCGCCCCCTGGATCACCGGCAAGTCCAGGCTGTCGGACGTGCGCCGGCTCGATCTGAGCGCCATCCTGCTCGATCGACTGAGCTGGGAGCAGCGCCAATGGCTCGATCAGCAGGTGCCCCGCACCTTCGTCACCCCAGCCGGCAACAACCGCCCGATCGACTATGTCAGCGGCGAGACGCCCATCCTCGCCGCTCCGCTCCAGGAGTTCTTCGGCCTGAGCGACACCCCGCGCCTGTGCCGGGGGCGCGTGCCCGTGCTGCTGCACCTGCTCTCGCCCGCCCGCCGCCCGATGCAGGTCACTCAGGATCTGGCCGGTTTCTGGGCGCGCGGCTATGCCGAGGTGCGCAAGGAACTGCGCGGACGTTACCCCAAGCATCACTGGCCCGAAGATCCCACTCAGGCTCAGGCGCTGGTCGGCGGCCTGCGGCGGCGCGGCGCATCCGCCCCATCACGCTGAAAATCGATCAGCCGGACCACTGTCGATCGAGCATTGCCCCTGACTATAATGTGCATTCCCGTCGTCCCTGGCTGATTCGGCTCGATGCGCGGCAACCAGGTCTTTCCACATCCAACCCAGCGAGTCGTCGCCATGAACAAGCCATTGCTGCCCACCCTTGCCTTCACCCTGGCTCTCGTCTCCAGTGCTTCGGTCCTCGCCGAGGAGCACGGCCATTCCGCGCACTGGGACTATGTCGGCCAGGAGGGGCCGGAACACTGGGGCGATCTCGACCCGAACTTCGACCTCTGCAAGCGCGGCAAGAACCAGTCACCCGTCGACCTGAAGCACTTCGTCGACTCCCGACTGCCGCCGATCGGCTTCCACTACAAGCCCGGCGGTCATGACGAGGTCAACAACGGCCACACCATCCAGGTCGACTACGATGCCGGCAGCACCATCACCATCGACGGGCGCGACTACGAGCTCAAGCAGTTCCACTTCCATACTCCGAGCGAAAACCACATCGCCGGCCATGAATTCCCGATGGAGGCGCATCTGGTCCATGCCGACAAAGAGGGCCATCTGGCCGTGATCGCGGTCATGATCGAGCGCGGTATCGAGAACCGCGCGCTGGCCAATGCCTGGTCGGTGATGCCGGATCACCCCAACACCACCGTGCATCTGGCCACCGAAGTCTCGGCCGAGGATCTGCTGCCCACCAACCGCGACTACTATCGCTTCAGCGGCTCGCTGACCACCCCGCCCTGCTCCGAGGGCGTGCTCTGGCTGGTCATGCAGCATCCGATCACGGCGTCGCCGAAGCAGATCACGCAGTTCGCCCATGTGATGGGGCATCCCAACAATCGCCCGATCCAGGAACTCAACGCACGTCTGATCGTCAAGTGAGTCGCGGCGAACGCGACCGCTTTCGACTCTATCAGCTGGCGGTCCAGAATCCGGTCGCCGAGATCGACTTCGTCGACCGGATCTTCCACCAGCGGCATGGACGCCCGGCGCAAGCCCTGCGCGAGGATTTCTGCGGCACGGCGGCCGTCTGCGCCGAGTGGGTGCGCCGCCGACCGGACAATCACGCCTGGGGGCTGGATCTCGACCCGGAGGCGCTCGACTGGGGACGCACGCACAATCTCCAGCGCCTGAACACCGAACAGCACGCCCGTGTCGCACTCATCGCAGGCGATGTCCTGAGCACCGAGACACCCGCGCCCGAGATCGTCCTGGCGCTGAACTTCAGCTACTGGCTGCTGCACACCCGAGCCGCGTTGCTTGACTATTTCCAGCGCGTGCACGCGATCCTGCCACCAGCCGGACTCCTGGTGCTCGACGCCCACGGCGGTCCGCAGTCACTAAGGCTTGCCAGCGAGACACGACGCATCCGCAACCCGCTGGGCGAGGACTTCGACTATGTCTGGGAGCGTGCCGATCATGATCCCATCAGTAGCCGCCAGGTCTGTCACATCCATTTCCGTTTCGACGACGGCTCCAGTCTGGAACGCGCTTTCAGCTACGACTGGCGTCTCTGGACGCTCCCCGAGATCCGCGAGCTGCTCGACATCGCCGGTTTCTCCAGGGTCCGGGTCTATTGGCAGGGCTGGGACGAGCACGATGAGCCGGATGGTCATTTCGTCCCGGTCGAACGCGGCGAGCCGGACGAAGCCTGGATCGCCTACATCAGCGCCGAACCATGAGCGCTGTCAGCCCGGTTCGTAGGGCCGGCGGCCGTAGAGCCGGCTGAGCCTGAGCAGCCGCTCGGCGGCCGCCGGATCGAGCTGATCCTCACGATAGCGCCACAGCCAGTTGCCCTCGGCCGTGCCCGGACGGTTCATGCAGGCCTCGCCCCCCAGGTTCAGCACGTCCTGCATCGGAAAGAGCGCCAGATCGGCCACCGAGCCGAGCGCGACGCGGATGAAGTCCCAATTGACCGCCTGTCCGTCACCATTGAGGTAGGCCAGCACCTGCGCGCGCAGGTGCTCGTTGCGTTCGGCCCACCAGCCGAGCAGGGTATTGTTGTCGTGCGTCCCGGTATAGACGGCCAGACGCCGACGATGCCGGTGCGGCAGGAAGGACGAGCCGCCGAAACCGTCCTCCAGATCCTCGAAGCCGAATTGCAGCACCGCCATGCCGGGTAGCTCCAGGGTGTCGCGCAACGCCTCGACGTCCTCGGTGATGACCCCGAGATCCTCGGCGATCAGCGGCAGGTTTTCGCCCAGGGCCGCGCGCAGCGCCTGGAAGAACGCCAGACCGGGTCCGGGCACCCAGCGCCCGTTGATGGCTGTCTCCTCGCTGGCCGGAATCTCCCAATAACCCGCGAAGCCACGGAAGTGATCGATGCGCACCAGATCGACCAGCTCCAGCGATCGGCGCAGACGCTCGATCCAGAAGCGATAGCCGTCGGCAGCCAGCACCGGCCAGCGATAGAGCGGATTGCCCCAGCGCTGACCCGTGGCGCTGAAATAGTCGGGCGGCACTCCGGCGATCACGGTCGGATGTCCACGTTCGTCGAGCTCGAACCACTCGGGATGGGTCCAGACCTCGCTGGAATCATGGGCGACGAAGATCGGGATATCACCGATCAGACGTACGCCGCGCACGCGCGCATAGTCGCGCAGCGACGACCACTGACGATGGAAGACGTACTGGACGAACCGCTGAAGTTCGACCTCATCGCGATGACGCGCGGACCAGTCGCCCAGCGCATCGGGATCACGCTGGGCGAGCGCCGGCTCCCAGTCGGTCCAGGGGCGCAGTTCGTGATGGGTCTTGAGCGCGTGATAGAGCGCGTAATCGTCGAGCCAGAAGGCCTCGCGCGTGCAGAACCGGGCATAGTCGGCACGATCGTCCTCGCCGGCACGCTCGGCGAAGCCCGCCCGGGCCAGCGCCAGGAGCCGGGTCTTCCAGGGTGCGACGGCGCCGAAATCGACCCGATCCTCCGGGAAGGCTGGTCGTCCGTCCAGATCCGACGCCTGGAGCCAGCCGAACTCCAGCAGCCCATCTGGACTGATCAGCAGTGGATTGGCCGCGAAGGCCGAGGTGCATTGATAGGGTGAGTCACGATAACCGGTCGGACCCAGCGGCAACATCTGCCAGAGCCCCTGCCCCGCTGCGGCGAGGAAATCGACGAAACGGCGTGCGCTTGGGCCAAGATCGCCGATTCCATAGTGACTCGGCAGCGAAGTCGGATGAAGCAGGAGGCCGCTGGTGCGGTGCATGATGATGAGGTGCTCCGGTTGGACGCGGTTGGCCGAAAACGAAGTCTACCAAAGCCGGTTGCAAAAACCCGCCAAATCCGACGTCGCTTGCCGGTCCGGGTCCGGGCACCTAGACTTGGGGACTCGACGATCGAGCCACAGAGACCCAAGGGAGCGCTGATGACACGACCGATACCCGCCGGCCTGCTCTGGATGACGACCTTCGCGCTGAGCGTTCAGGCCCAGACGCCCTATAACGGGGGCGAACCAGATTATGCCCAGAACCAGCCCGGACACTATCAGTCGGAAGGTTACCCGCCGCAAGGGACTCAGACCTATCCGGGTGCGTATGCTGAACGCCAGACCTACGGCGAGCAGGAGATCCTCGCCAAGGTCGAGGGCTATTTCGGACAGGGCGCCGAGAATCTGGCGATGGCGGTGCAGAAGGTCTTTCGCGAGCAGGGCGAACCCAATGGTTATATCGCCGGCGAGGAGTTCGGGGCGGCGCTCGGCATCGGGCTACGTTATGGGCGTGGCGTACTGAGCACCCGCCAGACGCAGGATCATCCCGTCTTCTGGCAAGGCCCCTCGATCGGCCTGGATCTTGGGGTGAACGTCGCCAAGGTCTTCATCCTCATCTACCGCCTGCCCGGCGAGGAGTATCTGTTCCAGCGCTTTCCAGGCGTCGAGGGCAGTCTCTACTTCATCGGCGGCGTGGGCGTGAACTATCTGCAATCGGGCGACACCGTCATCGCCCCCATCCGTCTCGGAGCCGGTTGGCGCCAGGGACTGAGCGCCGGCTACATGGACTTCACCAGGCGCGCGCATTACAACCCCTTTTGAACCCGGACCGACCCACGCCCTCCATGGCGCGACTCGACCTGGGGCAATCGTTCAATAGCGATCGTCATAATCACGTGGCGGCGGACCACGGCGATCATCATAGTCGCGTGGCGGGGGACCGCGGCGATCGCCACGATAATGCGGCGCCACATCGCTATTACGGGACAGTTCGCGGATATGCCGATCCACCCGATCCAAACGCCGCTCGATCATGCGCCGTGCCTCGTGCGGCGGATAGCCATCGCGACGCAGGTCACGCATGAACTGGCGCGCCTCGTCCTGCTCTTGCCTCAGCCTGCGGGCCTCGCGGCGCGTCAACTCACCCGAATCGATGCCGCGCTGGATGGACGATGACTGAAAATCGAGCCGGTCATCGAAGCGCGGTCCGGGTGGGCCGCCGCGTTGGGCCTGGGCGGGCAACGACAACAGCAGGCCCGAGGCCATCAAGACCAAGAGCGTATTGCGACCTTTCATCATGAACTCTCCTGCTAAGATGCCGCCTCGGGCGGCTGGAACTCCAGAGTATAACGATTCGCTCGTACAAACCTTGCAGCAACCTTGAAGACATCATGCATCCGGACGAGATCGCTACGCTGACCACCCGCATCGGGCGCGCCCATCTGCGCCGGCGCCTCGGGCTGGAGGCGGACCACGAAGTCTTCGTGATCAACAGACCGGGAGCGCATTTCTTCTATCCGGAGAACTGGTATTCGGTCCATGGGTTCATCCGGCACGCATTGCGTCTCAGCGGTCTGCTGGCACGAGCCCAGCACAACGCCACCCGCCTCCAGGTCCGTCACAACCGGGTCGTCCTGCCCGCCCTGCCCGCCGCTTTCGAGGGCTTCCGAATCCTGCATCTGAGCGATCTGCACCTGGACATGGAACCGCGCAACGTCGCGGCCCTATGCGCGCGCCTGCCGACACTCGACGCCGACCTCTGCGTACTCACCGGCGATTATCGCGCCAAGACCTTCGGCCCCTATGGTCGGGTGCTGAGCGCCATGTGCGAGGTGCGCCGACAGATCGAAGCTCCCGTCCTGGCCGTGCTCGGCAATCACGACACGCTGGCCTTCGTGCCGGCGTTCGAGTCCATGGGCATCCGTTGCCTGCTCAACGAGTCGGAGCCGATCGAACGTCAGGGCGAGCGGATCTATTTCGCCGGGGTCGATGATGCCCATTACTATCGGGTCCACAATCTCGACAAGGCGACCGCCGGCATTCCGGAAGGCGCCATCGCGATCCTGCTCTCTCACACACCCGAGATCTACCAGCACGCCGCCCACTGCGGGTTCGATCTGATGCTGTGCGGCCACACTCACGGCGGCCAGATCTGTCTGCCGGGCGGATTCCCGCTGACCTGGGATGCGCGTTGCCCGCGCCGTCTGGCCGCCGGCGCCTGGCGTCATGGCGCTCTGCTCGGCTATACCTCGGTCGGAGCCGGAACCTCGGTCGTCAACGCCCGGCTCAATTGCCCGCCCGAAATCACTGTCCATACGCTGAGCGTCGGCTGACGAAAGAGCGCCGGCATGAGCGCCGCGCCGAATCGGCTGTCCTGGCTGGTTCGGCGGGATGGGATCAGCGGATGCACGAACGAAAACAGCCGAGGGAACCTCAGCCCCAGCGGGCGGTACGCGAGCAGTGCTTTCGCCAACAGCGCCATTACGAGCATTGCGGCAGGTTAGCTTCCGGATTGCGCAAACTGGGATACTGACACGGGCATTTCTTCAGTTACGTTGTAAAAAAATCATATTTCCTGCATTAAAAATTCCGCGTGCCCTTACAGCCAGGATACTGTGAACAGCCCCAGAACTGACCGTAGCGCCCGGAACGCAACCGCATTGAAGAACCACAATACGGACAGGTTGGAGTGCCAGACCTAGTGGTAACGCGCGGCGACGTAGGTGTTATGACGCGGGATGCGCTGGGCGGCGACGTTACTGTCAGCGTAACGCTTGAAGCCGGAACTAAAACGGATAATTCGCGCAAGTCTTTTGCAGCTTGCGCTCGGGCTGCGAGAGCGTCTGTAAGTGCTCTGTCGCTTCTAGCCTTGGCAGGTAGCGTGTCAAGGCGGGTCTTGGCGTTTCTGAGGGTACCTAGTCCGTTGCGGATCACGGATTCCAACTTAGCCTTTTCTGCTGAGAAACGCCCACGCAGAGTCCTTTCATCGGCGACGTCCTGCGCATTTGGTGTCGAGTCATATTTGAACCGGGACTCAAGCCCACGCCGCCACGCCATCAGCTTGCCGGTCATCACGTCACCGAAACCGGGAACACGCAGGACGGCAGACTGGTTCACATCAGCGGCTGTTTCGATACCAAAGGATATGAGCGTAGCGGTTTTAGCCGGGCCAATACCAGAAATGTTTGCATGGCGTATCGAAAAACGATCAAGGTAGGTCTGTCGCTGACGCGACTCCCGGTTGGATTTCATCACCATCAACTCGCGCGCGAGCGCGTCGTCAAGACCTTTGTAGGTCGCGATAGCGACATCTAAATCGCCGTAAACCTTCATGACCTCGGTCATTCCGTTGCGCTGAACGAAGGCGTTTAACTCACGCTGCACTCGTTCATCAGCTTCCTTGAAGGTTTTCTGGAACGGGGCGGATTCAACTTCACGGTCAGAGAACTTGACCAACCCCCAAATTAACAACCCAAACCACACAATCCCAGCCGGAGCGGCGAAGATGAAACCGGCGATGGCACTACCTATCATGAGCAAACCAGACAAAGGACGCCAGCGCTTTTCCCTCCTAGCTTCGCGGAGTGCATTACTAACACCATGCGGCTGCGCCACAGCAGGAAGCAAGTCTGCAACAGTTGGAAAGCGGAACGCCAGAATTTCGCGAATTGCCTGTTCCGTGCCGTGCGCATCGGTTGGAATGTTCAGATCAACAGTGGCTAGATCGGGGAACATGTCAAAACGACTGTTGCCCATCAGTTCGCACCAAACACATCCCCGGGCACTACCCATCTCATTACACACATGTTCATAAGTCATGAGATTCCCTGGCGTATTTGATCCCGGCGGCCACGTCTCTGATGCGCTGCAGACCGAGCCAAATGGTCTTCACACCGGGCTCGCCATCGCCCTTGCGTCCGAGAAAACCGCCCTGGCGGGCGATCAAGCGCAGCACGTCGTTGAGTCGTGGAGGCGACTTGGGTACGGGCTTCTTGGCCAGGATGTAGGTCGCTTGCCACTCTTCGGGTTCAAACAACAGCGACGCCTCCAGGTCTGGCACGGTACGCCCCAGACGCATCAGTCGGGCGATGCGCCATCCCACCACCAGAAACAGCGCGAAGGCGCGCTCCAGGCGCGCGACGGTGCCCAGTTGCAGGGCCTCGACACGACAGCCTTCCTTGAGCACCAAAAACAGCCGTTCGATTTCCCAGCGCGCCCGGTACCACTCGATCAGTTCGACGACGGTCGCGAGCGTCTCCGCCGTGCGGTTGGTCAGCAGACGCCATTCAATCGGTTTGACGCCCTTGGGAGCCTCCATTTCACGGGCGATCACACAGGTGACCTCAAGGTGACCGTGGCGCCGATCCGAGAGCGTGACGCCTCTGGCATAGAGTTGCTGACGCACCTCTCGGGCCTGACGTCCGCGACCGGGCGGCCGGGTGAAGCGCACCGTCCCAAGTGGCTTGGTCTCCAGCACATGCGCCCACAGCTTCCGGCCCTCGCCACCGGGCAACGCGCGGTTATGCTTGGCGCGCAACAGCCAATCGGCGGGGGTTGCCAAATCCCGAGCGCGCACCATCAGGTCCAGTATGTCGGCCTCACGATCGGCCACATAGACCAGGCGGGTGTCGGGCAACTCCCTGGCCAGGTCCGCGACCCGTTCATAGCCTTCTTTCCAGCGCACACTCTCGGGGCCTCCCGGACGCTGGCCGTCGGCGTCTTTTGGCTCGCGGGCCCACATCCAGGCATCCAGGACACCCAACGGTTCGCGCTCGGGCGTCACCGCGTAGGTCGGATGCAGGTACATCCCGCGCTGGGCCTCGTAGCTCAAGGGACCAAGTCCTTTGATCGTCTGGCCGTTGAAGTCCAGCTCCGTGGTGTCCTGCAGACACAGCACCACCGGATAGGCCGCCATGCGCCTCTGCGTGCACTGACGATGCGGCTCCAGAATGTCGAGCCAGTCGTAGCGTTCACTGCCGAGAAACCGATAGGCCGCCTGCGTCTCCGCCCAGCCGTTGCAGGCCCCCGGAATACTCGCCGTCGGATGCTCGGCCAGGCGCTCGATCAAGTGGATCGCACGCCGGTCGCGGCGCGTGTCGCCCAGATCAATCGAGGCCAATTCTTCCGACGCCCAGCCCATCGTGTGCTCCAACATGTCTCAGAAAAACAGTTCTCTATCGTACACCCAGAGTTCTGTGTAATGGGATGGGCACTACCGGGGTAATAGTGCGTCTTGATTTTGCTACAACGGTTCAACAAACCTTCCAAAGAATTCAGGGCGTGAATCCAGTCCATCGCAGTTGGACGCGCGGACGGTGACAGTCCAAAGGAATTCTCGAACGCACGGGAGATTGCGTCCGGGAACATATCAAGTTTCAGTGAGCCGGGCGGCGGAGTGGTTTGGGTTGCGGCTTGGCGGGTGAGCGAAAAGGCAAACCGGTTCTGGGAAATGGCATCGCCCATCGAAATGTCGGGGCCGCTGTAACGTCCTGCGTAAGGGTGACGACCCATGAACAGAAGATGAAAAATCGCAACGGCTAGCCCAAAGTTATCATGCTCTATAGTTCGCTGAACGGATGCGAGATTCCTCCCGTGTAATTCGGGCGGGGTGAAGTCAGGAACACCAACAACGCAAGGGTAGTATTTGCCGTTCAGGGTGAACTGAAAGCTATCTGCATCAATCAGAGCAACAGTCGCGTCCTGCGCCACAAGTACACCGGAATGATTCAAATCACCGATGACACATCCAGTCTGATGCACCATGCCAACGGCACGTGCGACGTTAAGCGCGGCACGGACAATAAACCGATAATCAGCTTTAGGGAAATGGCGCTGCCGGGACTTCGGGCTATATAGCTCATGCAGTGGGCGATACCCCGACACAAGTCGCATTTCAAAACCAATGAAGTTGCCACGACTGTCGGTCACAACATGACCGGGATAGGCAACAAGATCTGTCTTGACTGCAAGACCTTCACGCACCATCGCCCGCACCTTGTCTTCGCGTTTAGCGCGCAGGCTAGGGTCGTAGATTTTAACGGCCAGTCCAGAACGACCCTTGAGCGCGTAGACTTCGCCTTCACCACCCTTTCCAATCAACTCAGCGACTGAAACCAGATCTTTTCCGATAACGACTTCCTGCACGGTTATCCTCCGGAAATAAGAATTATCGTCTTGTCATCATCAGTGCGATCACAAACCGATGGACTAGCAAGATAGGCAGCTAGTTTTGCCGAAAGATCTACTAGGCGTCCTTCACCCGATGCAGTTTCAACCGGACGCATCATTGGATCAAAGAATCGTGTATAAGCAACCCGTTCCAAATGCGACAACGCTAGATCGCCCACGCCGTCAGAAAATAGTGCGAAAGCATTATATTCACGCGGATGACGGAGTATGTTCAGACGTGGTTCGGGGGCATCGGTGACAAAGTATGTGCTGGATGCATATTCACCGTTATCAGGCCAGCAAAGGACATCCCATTCGCAGCCTTTCCTCCCAACAATAGCGCTATCGCCAATGTGTAGCGTGACCGCTTCATCCGGCGCGAGAACGATTGCCGCCAAGGTTGCAGCAAACTCACGGGGAACGGTGTCCCTCCGAGTTGCTATGGTGGAAATTCGATCCCTCAATTCATCTATCCAACCCGACAAATCCTCATCGGTCGGCAACTCAGGATTTTCAAGGATCCATTCGCGGAATCGAACTATGAGGAAACGGCAAACGAGCCATGCGCCAAACGCACCGAACTTGGCGCTGCCAGCACCATCAGACACAACAGCAAAGATGTAACCATTACCCAATTCCGAAACAGCATAGGCATCTTGTAACCTGTCGCCGTTCTGGATGTGGGATGTGCCGATTACGGACGCGGAAGCCCACCGCCAAGCCATAGCGTCACCCTGCTACAGCCCAGCCATCTGGGGCGGTCGGGTTTGCAAGCGGAACGGCATCGCCAGGGTTCGAACGCGAGACGGCGCTAAGGGAACTAGACAACCATCGAAACAATTCCTTGAAGTCCAGCCCTTTCAACTTGAGCGGCTGGCGCGTCGCGATCTGACCAAGAACACGCATATCCGCTTGCTCTACACCAACAGCGTAGAACATAAATTCCTTACGTTCCTCGCCTTGGTGAATACGTCTCTTAGCCTCTTCCCAACTATCGGTTGGGGCACCATCTGTGATCAAGAATACCCACGGGCGGTAGTATTTCACGCCATTATCGCGATAACGGTTTTTCCGCTGGCGTAGCATGTCCAACCCGGTCAGAATCGCCTCACCCATGGGGGTTGCATTGTCCGCAACCAGCGTTTCAGGATAGAAATGATCTATTGTGGCGAAGTCGGACTTGATCTCCACAGGCCCGAATGTGACCACAGCCAGTTCCACACGCTTTACGGCCATCGGATCATTCAAGAGTTCTTGCCGCAACGTGGCCAGTCCCTCGTTCAACTCCGAAATTGGCCTGCCGCTAATTGAGTAGGAAGTGTCCAGCAGAAGGATTACCGGACAACGCTGTTCCGGGTTTTCAGCGAATTCCACATCACTGAATGGTTGTTGATCGAATTCATTCATATCAAAACCTCATTCATGACTAATGACAATTTTACTTTGTAATCTTTACCGTAACCCATCAAAAAAATTAGCCTGAAATCCGACAAACATAACTCTAATTCGAGCTATTTCTATCAGTCTTCAATGTTTTTGATTTACAACACCAAGAAAAATTAGCAAGGGGGCAAGTTTCGGCATCTATAAGCACCCCGGCCCCTCTTTAATCTTATCCTCTTGATTTCCAATCAGTTAGCCTTCTGGGGACTGCAAAAATCGAGAACTAAACAAAGGAACGAGAAAATTTTATTATTTTAATTATTAATAATAACAGAGAATTGCATCAGAAACTGACGACAGACCGACCTGTCTTGATTGAGGTGCAAAGGAGGAGTGAGGAAGCAGACCGGCTTGGTCAGAGTAGAGAGCCCCCCTCACGCGCGCCCCAACAAAACACCCAGAGAGCCGCATCTGAGCGCAAGTTTACCAGCACGTAACGGTGACGACCCAGCAGAAACGAAGAAGGAACTGCGGACCAGAAATGGACCGGAAAGCCCGATCAGCAGGCATAAAAAAAGCGGCTACATGACTGTAACCGCTTGTTTTACTTACTATTAATTGGTGGGCTGTCAGGGATTCGAACCCCGGACCGATGGATTAAGAGTCCACTGCTCTACCAGCTGAGCTAACAGCCCTTTGACTTGCATTGTTTGGGGTGGACGATGGGGATCGAACCCACGACCACAGGAATCACAATCCTGCGCTCTACCAACTGAGCTACATCCACCATAGAAACTGCTCAACTTGTCCGTGTCGAATTATATCGCATTTGATGCCGCTTTGGCATCCCCGGATTCGCTATTGGCGCGCCCGGCAGGACTCGAACCTGCGACCCACGGCTTAGAAGGCCGTTGCTCTATCCAGCTGAGCTACGAGCGCTTTGGGGTGCGGTTCGGTCACGCATTCCTGGCGGTTTCTCTGCTCTGGAAAGCGTTTGGTCGGGGTAGAGGGATTCGAACCCCCGACATCCTGCTCCCAAAGCAGGCGCGCTACCAGACTGCGCTATACCCCGGCTTCGGATGCGTATCCGGAGCTTCAATGCATCCCGGAACCGAAGAGCCGGCATGATAGCCATCGGTTCGGCGGCTGTCAACCACTGCATTTCACAAACTCCCACGGCAACCGAGATTGTTTACAGTCGACGACGAGTCGCTATCATGGTGCATCCCTAGCCAACTGGCCTTCTTAATTCAGGATTGACGTCGATCACATGAGCGCCGCCCTACTCGATGGCAAAGCCATCGCCGCCGACATTCAGCAAACCATCCAACAGCGCGCCGCCGCGATGCTGAGCACGCGCGGCCGGGCGCCGGGGCTGGCCGTGGTGCTGGTGGGCCAGAATCCGGCCTCGCAGGTCTATGTACGCAACAAGCGCCGCGCCTGCGCCGAAGTCGGGTTCCATTCGGAATTGCACGAACTGCCGGAGCACACGTCCCAGGCCGAGTTGATGGCGCTGATCGATCGGCTCAACGCCGATCCGGCCATCGACGGCATCCTGGTCCAACTGCCGCTCCCGTCACAGCTCGACGAGGCGGCTGTCACCGAGCGCATCTCGCCGACCAAGGACGTCGACGGCTTCCACCCCTACAATGTCGGTCGTCTGGTGCTGCGTATGCCCCTGTTGCGTCCCTGCACGCCCAAAGGCGTGATGACGATGCTGGCACGCACCGGGCAGTCACTGGAGGGACTGGACGCCGTCATCATCGGCCAGTCGAACATCGTCGGCCGCCCCATGGCCCTCGAACTGCTCGCGGCGCGCTGCACAGTCACCGTCTGCCACAGCCGGACCCGCGATCTGGCCGAGAAGGTTCGGGGCGCGGACATCCTGGTCGCAGCCGTCGGGCGGCCGGGGTTCGTGCCGGGCGACTGGGTCAAGGAGGGCGCCATCGTGATCGACGTCGGGATCAATCGCACCGCCGAGGGCAAACTCGTCGGCGACGTGGATTTCGCAACCTGCGCTGAGCGTGCATCCTGGATCACGCCGGTGCCGGGCGGGGTCGGTCCGATGACCATCGCCAGTCTGCTGGAGAACACGCTCCAGGCCGCTGAACTGCACGCGGAGACGGTGCCTTGAAGCGCGCTTCTCGCAGTCGCGCCATCGTCAAACACGGCTGGCCTGATCGGCCATGTTCGACGCGCTCCTGAACTGGATCGAATCCCATCAGGCGCTGACGCTGCTGTTGGCGGGCGCCTCCGTGCTGACCTTCATCGGCTCCATTCTGGCGTTGCCCGTGCTGGTGGCGGCCATGCCCGAGGACTATTTCCTCGATACCAAACGCCACCAGAGCCGTCTACGGCGCTTTCATCCGCTGATCTATCTGGCACTGCGGATCCTGAAGAATGTCGTGGGCTGGCTGCTGGTGCTGTGCGGACTCCTCATGCTGGTGCTCCCCGGTCAGGGACTGCTGACAATCCTGGTCGGGCTGGTGCTCAGCGATTTTCCGGGCAAATTCCGACTCGAACGCCGGCTCGCCGGCAACCCCAGCGTCATGGCGGCCTTCAACTGGCTGCGTCGGCGTGCCGGTCGTCCGCCGCTTCGGGTGCCGGCGCCGCTGGCCGAATCGCCCGATCCCCAGCACCCGGCGTGACGCTCACAGCAAACGCTCAATCGCCTTGATGACCTTGCCGCTGTCGGGCTTGGTGGTGCTGATGTAGTGATCGACGAGGTTGCCGTTGCGGTCGATCAGGTATTTGTAGAAGTTCCATTTTGGATAGGGGGCGCCGGCGGCGGCCAGCCTCTCGAACAGCGGCGCGGCCCGCCCCTTCTTGACGCTGACCTTCTCGAACATCGGAAACTCGACCGCATAGGTCAGGCGACAGAATTTCTGGATCTCCTGTTCGCTGCCCGGCTCCTGGTTGGCAAAGTCGTTGGACGGAAAGCCCAGGACCACGAAACCGCGATCCTTATAGGTCCGATAGAGCTGCTCCAGCCCCTCGTACTGCGAGGTGAAGCCGCATTTGCTGGCGGTGTTGACCACCAGGATCACCTGCCCCTGATAGGCGTCGCAGAGATTGACGACCTCGTCCCCGGCCAGGCGCCGGACATCGAGATCGAGCAGGGACGAGCACGGGGCGGTCTCGGCGCCGGCAGTCGCACTCATGGCCGCCAACCCCAATAGCAGCACGGATGGTTTCATAATCCAACTCCAGTCTCGATTCGTCTGGTTTACTGAAGTAGAGCATCGCGGCGGGATTGCAATGGCGCCGATCGCACCGATCATGATGCGAGAGCGGATCTCATCCATCCGCACACATCATCCAAACAGAACCGGTTTCCGGACAGATTCGAGGCGGTACGGGATATGAACGATTGGGTCAAGGCACGAGTCGTCGGCAAGCATCGCTGGACCGAGGGGCTCTACAGTCTGCAATTCGAGGCGCCCATCACGGATTTCGTGGCGGGTCAGTACATCAAGGTCGCACTCGACATCGAGGGCGAGCGCGTGGGGCGCCCCTACTCGCTGGTCAACGCCCCAGGCGCACAACCGATCGAGATCTTTTTCAACGAGGTTCCGCAGGGGCCGCTGACACCACCGCTCTCGGCGCTGAGTCCGGGTGATACGGTCTGGTTGACCGCGACTGCCAGCGGCATCTTTACACTGGAGACGGTGCAGCCGGCACGGGATCTGTGGCTGCTGGCCACGGGGACGGGGCTTGGAGTCTATCTCTCGATCCTGCGCTCACCCGATCCCTGGCGCCTGTTCGAGCGGGTGGTCCTGGTCCATGGCGTGCGCCAGGGCGCGGATCTGGCCTACAGCGAAACGCTCGACGAGATTGCAGGCCGCTATCCGGGGCGGTTTACGCGCGTAGCCGCCGTCAGTCGCGAATCCTGGCCAACGGCGTTGTCCGGCCGCATCACGGATCTGCTGACCGGCGGCGAGCTGGAACGTCACGTCGGCCTGACCATCGACCCGGCGACCAGCCATGTGATGCTCTGCGGCAACTCGGCCATGATCAAGGATGCCAAGGTCATCCTGGAGGCACGCGGACTGGTGCGGCACCGACGACAGACGCCGGGACATTACACCACCGAGCAGTATCACTGAGCCGCGAAGATCCACTCCACGCCAAGAGCGCCCTCGCCGGAGGGCTGCTCCTCCAGCGGCGCCCGAGACATGCGGCGCGCACTACCTGCGGCCAAAGCGCAAACCAGCCGTGGCGATGAATATCTCACGGAGAAACAGCAGCAAGGCCAGGATGAAGGCCAGCATGGAAGCCACGAACAGCATGGCCACGACCAACGAGGCATTGAAGGTCAAGAAGGTTCCAAGGAAGAGAAGCGCGATGACGGTGGAAACCAATAACGAGGTCAGGGTGCAGAGACCGATGGATGCGCCGACCAGTCTGGCGCGTGTCGACAGCGCCTGCAATTCGGCCTGAGCGCTGCCCTGATCCTCTGGGATCCGCCTCTCAACGACCCTGGCGCGATCGACGATACGGCTCAGTCGGTTCGTCAGGACGCCCAGCATGGCGCCGATGCCCGTGAGCAGGAAAACGGGAGCAACCGAGAGCTGGATGACGTGTGCAATCGCTGTGATAGGAGATTCGGGCGGCATAGGCTTGAGAGGCTGTAAAAAGCTGAGCAGAGACACCCGCCTTGCATCAGGCCGAGGCAAGCAAAAAGGCCTAGAGGTAAAACCTCTAGGCCTTTTTGTTCGATTTGGTAGCGGGGGCAGGATTTGAACCTACGACCTTCGGGTTATGAGCCCGACGAGCTGCCTGACTGCTCCACCCCGCAACTGAGGTGCCTATAATAGCCATCCAGATCCGATCGCGCAACCCCTAATTTGCTCTCGATGTTACCGACACCGTGCCGATAGAATCGGCGCGCTCACCACGAAGGATTCAATACATTGATTCATAAAACGAATTCCATCCAGAACCCAGCACTCACCCCGAGCATACTTTGGTTCAGACGCGATCTGCGCCTGGACGACAACCCGGCACTCGCCGCCGCGCTGAGTGATGGAGCGCCGATCATTCCGGTCTATATCCATGCTCCAGAAGAGGAGTCGCCCTGGGAACCGGGCGCGGCAAGCCGCTGGTGGCTGCACTGGAGCCTGACGGCGCTCGACGCATCGCTGCGCGCGCGCGGCAACCGGCTCTGGATCCTGCGCGGGCCGAGTCTGGACGCACTGCGTCGTCTCGCGCACGAAACAGGAGCGCGCACCATCCGCTGGAACCGTCTCTATGACCCGGCGACCCGTGAGCGGGACACCCGGATCAAGCAGACACTGCGCGCCGAGGGACTACACTGCGAGAGTCACAAAGCCGCCCTGCTCTTCGAGCCTTGGGAGGTTCTCAACGGCAGCGGCCAACCCTATCGGGTCTTCAGCGCCTTCTGGCGCGCCTGCATGCGCTCGCTGAGCGTGCCCCCCCCCGCCCCGCCCCGGAGACCGTTCCGCCGCCGCCCACCCCCATCTCGCCGAGCGCCGCGCTCGAACCCGAATCGCTGGATCTGCTGCCGCACCGCGACTGGGATGGCGGGTTGCGCGCAACCTGGACACCGGGCGAGACAGGCGCCCTGGAGCGTGCGCGCGCCTTCATCGCCGCAGGACTGAACGACTATGGCATCGCACGCGACCGCCCCGACCGACCGGGCACCTCGCGTCTGTCACCCCATCTGCACTTCGGCGAGATCGGCCCGCGACGCCTGCTGAACTGGATCGTCGCGGCATTCGGCGACCCGGCCCAGAGCATCGCCGAATCCTATGTGCGCGAACTCGGCTGGCGTGAGTTCGGCCATCACCTGCTGCACCATTTTCCGCATACGACCGACGAACCGCTGGATGGGCGGTTCGGCGCCTTTCCCTGGGCGACGGAGGGCGTCGAGGCGACGCTCGGAGCCTGGCAGCGCGGACGTACAGGTATCCCGCTGGTCGATGCCGGGATGCGCGAGCTGTGGCACACCGGCTGGATGCACAATCGGGTGCGGATGGTGGTCGCTTCGCTGCTGACCAAGAATCTCTTGATACCCTGGCAAGAAGGCGCGCGCTGGTTCTGGGATACGCTGGTCGATGCCGATCTGGCCGGCAACACCCTCGGCTGGCAGTGGACAGCCGGGTGCGGGGCCGATGCCGCACCCTATTTCCGCGTCTTCAACCCAGTGCTCCAGGGGCAACGCTTCGATCCGGACGGAGTCTATGTACGCCACTGGTGCCCGGAACTGGCGCGCCTGCCGGACAAATATCTCCAGCAGCCCTGGGCGGCGCCTCAAGCCGTCCTGGCGGCGGCGGGTGTCCGGCTCGGGCGCGACTATCCACATCCCATCGTCGATCTGGCCAGATCGCGCGTGCGCGCACTCGCCGCCTGGGAGCAGACCAATCGGGCGGCCGGCCCCTAAACGACCCTGACCTGAAACGACTCGCCCGATTCCGGATCGGCCAGATGCACCGCGCAGGCGATACAGGGATCGAACGAATGGATGGTGCGCAGGATCTCGATCGGCTGCTTGACGTCGACGAGCTGATGGTTGTCCTGGAGCGCGGCCTCGTAGGCGCCGGCTTGACCGCGACCATCGCGCGGTCCGGCGTTCCAAGTCGAGGGCACCACGGCCTGGTAGTTGGCGATACGGCCATCTTCGATGACGATCCAATGCCCGAGCGCGCCGCGCGGAGCCTCCATGATGCCGACGCCCTGCGCCCGGCTCGGCCAGCTCGACGGCTCCCACAGCGTCTCGTTGAAGGTTTTGGTGTCGCCGGATTTGACGTTGGCGATCAGACCGTCGTACCAGCCCTGCATGGCGTCGACCAGGATCTTGCTCTCCAGGGCGCGCGCCGCCGTGCGTCCCAGGGTCGAATAGAGCGCATCGACCGGCAGGTCGAGCCGGGAGAGCGTGCTGTCGACCAGCTCTCGGGCCTGATCGTGACCGGTAGCATAGAGCATGAGAACACGCGCCAGCGGTCCGACCTCGACCGAGCGCCCCTTCCAGCGCGGCGCCTTGAGCCAGGAATAGCCGTCGCTGACGTCGAGTTGCTTGTAGGGCGGCGCCACACCGCCGCGCCGGTCGTATTCCAGATTGGTTTGCCCCTCGTAGGGATGCAGTCCGCGATCGTTGCCGACGCTGTATTCGTACCAGGAATGGTTGACGAACTCCTGGATCTCGCCGGTGGCCTCCAGGTCGACCTCGTGGATGGTCGAGAGATCGCGGTCGAGGATGGCACCGCGCGGAAACAGGAAGGTCGCCGGGTCCAGACTCGCGCCCGTGGGCAGGTCGCCATAGCAGAGGAAGTTGCCCAGCCCCTCGCCGCGCTCGCCCCAGTCTTTGTAGAACCCGGCGATGGCCAGCGTGTCGGGCACATAGACCTGATCGACGAAGGTGCGCATCGACTGGATCAGATTCCGGACCTCGGCCAGCCGCTTGGCGTTGAGCGCCGAGTCCGAGTCCAGATCGATCGGTGACGGGACGCCGCCGACGACGAAGTTCGGATGCGGATTCTTGCCGCCGAAGATGGCATGGAACTTGGCCGTGTCACGCTGCCAGGCGAGCGCCTCCAGATAGTGCGCGACCGCCATCAGGTTGGCCTCGGGCGGAAGCCTGTAGGCCGGATGTCCCCAATAGCCATTGGCGAAGATGCCGAGCTGGCCGGATTCGACAAAGGTCTTGATCCGTTTCTGAGTGTCGGCGAAATAGCCGGGCGAAGACTTCGGCCAGGCGCTGATGGACTGGGCCAGCTCAGAGGTCGCTCTCGGATCGGCGCTCAGGGCGCTGACCACATCGACCCAGTCGAGCGCGTGCAGATGATAGAAATGCATCACATGATCGTGGATGTACTGCGCACCGATCATGAGGTTGCGGATGAGTTGGGCGTTGAGCGGCAACTCGATCCTGAGGGCATCTTCGACGGCGCGCACCGAAGCGATGCCGTGCACCAGAGTGCAGACGCCGCAGATGCGCTGGACGAAGGCCCAGGCATCGCGCGGATCGCGGCCCTTGAGAATGGTCTCGATGCCGCGGACCATGGTGCCCGAGCTGTAGGCTTGGGCGATGGTGGCGCCGTCCATCTGGGCCTCGATGCGCAGATGGCCCTCGATGCGGGTGATGGGGTCGACGACGATGCGTTCACTCATGTTGGCGGATCTCCGGCACGGGGCCGCCAACGCGGCCCGGCTCTAAAACAGGTGTTCGGTTCAGTCGCGCTCGACCAGATGCTCGGCGATCATCTCGGTGAGTCCGACCACCGGAATCTCCATGTTGAACGCCTCCAGCCCCTCTTCGAGCTGGGTGCGGCAAGTGGCGCACATCGTCACCATGCGCTCGGGGGCGACCTCCTCGATCTGCGCCTTCTTGCGCTTGAAGGCCGCCATCTTGAGTTCCTCGGCGCGTTCGTTGGAGCTGACACCGCCGCCGGCTCCGCAGCACCACTGATATTTGCCGTGCTCCTTGAGGTCGACGAAATTCTCGGCCACCAGCGCCATGAGGTTGCGCTGCTGCTGGATGACACCGCTCTTGCGCGCCAGATTGCAGGGATCGTGCAGCGAGAGCCGGTCGTCTTCCTTGCCTTCGGTCTTGATCCGCCCGGCGGCGCGCAGTTCGTCGAGCACCTCGATGATGTGGAAGACCCGGAACGGATAGGGCCGGCCGATCAGGTTCGGCCCCTCCCAGCGGATGGCGGTATAGGCGTGACCGCACTCAGGACTGATGACCTTGGACACCCGGAGCGTTTCGGCCGCCGCCACCACGCGCTCGACCAGCTCGGCGGCAATGTCCTTGTTGCCGATCTGGATACCGGCGTTGGTGGCCTCGAAACACTGGGTCGAGAGCGTCCAGGAGATGCCGGCATGGTCGAAGATCTTGGTGATGGCCTCCAGATATTCGGGGAAGTTGATGATCTCCATCGAGGACAGCAGCACCAGATATTCGGCGCCCTCCCGGTCGACCGGCACGGTCAGCCCGCTACTGGATTCGACATGCTGGATCTGCACCGCGAGCGTCTTCCATTGCAGCCCCATGGGGCTGCCCGTGGTGATCGCACGCACCGAGGCACTGATCAAACCCTCGGGCGCATGACCCGACTGAACCATGCCCTCGCGGGTCTTGCGGATCATGGCATAGAGATCATTGCCGACCGGACAGACCACGGAACAGCGACCGCACAGCGAGCAGGAGTCGTAGACCAGTTCCTCCCATTCGGCCAGCATCTCATCCGTGACCTTCTTCTGGAGACCGAGCAACCCTTTGATCCGGCCCCACAGGGTGAACTCGTTCTCCCACACCCGGCGCAGGGGTTCGAGCTTCAGGATCGGCGTGTACTTGGGATCGCCGGTTTCGAGATAGAAGGGGCAGGCCTGGGCGCAGAGTCCGCAGTGCACGCAACTGGAGAAGAACGCCGCCGTCGGTGCGTCGATCTCGGCGCGCAAGGCCGCCAGGCCCCGTTCGAGTGTCAGCTCGCTCATGACTGGACCCCCTTGCGGCCGAAGGCGGCGCCGTTGTACCAGCGCGCGATGAAGGCCGTGAAGATGTGGGTGAGCTTGGTGAAGGGCAGAATGATCAGCAGGATCTCGGCGCTGAGGATGTGCATGCCGAGCGCCAGCGGATAGGGCTCGACCAGACGGTGATAGGCCAGATAGCCGGTGAGCACCACCATGAACACCACCGCCCACACCAGATAATCCTCGACCGTGCTGATGTGCCGCTTCACCGGGTGGGTGAGGCGATGCACCAGGGTTGCGATCAGGGCCAGGATGGTGACGGCCGTCGCAAAATCGACCAGCGGATTGGGTAGCGCCGGCCAGGCAAAGCCGAGCACGCCCTGGATCAGCTCGACATGGGGCACGAAAAACAGGAGCGCCGTCAGAAACCCGATGTGCCAGATCCAGCCGACCACCACGTTGAAGGGTGCGCGCTTGAAGGTGCCCGGATCGGCGACGGTGCGGGTCAGCATGGTGCGCAGCCCGGCCGGCCATTCACGCGCACGCGGCTCGGCATAATTGGGCGCGCGCCCGAGCATGAAGATCTCGACCAGACGCGCCAGCAGACCGATGGCGAAGATCGCCAGCGCGACATCGAAGACTGGACCCTTGGTCCAGAGCAGAAATTCCATCGAGCCGCTCATAGCTTTTGCTCCAATTCGTCGACGGTGACGGGTTGGCGTGTGGCCGCCGCGTCCCGGCCCTTCTTTCGGGACAGAGCCGCCAGTCCACCGCCGACGACAGCACCGGCCGCGCCCGCCCCCAGGAGTGTCGCGGGACCGAGCGTGAGCGGCACCGACACCGGCTCATAGAAACCGCCGGCATCCCAGAACTGCGGCTCGGAGCAGCCCAGACAGGGATGCCCCGCCTCGACCGGCCAGCTGGTGCCGTCGTTCCATTTCATGGTGGCGCAGGCGTTGTAGGTGGTCGGACCCTTGCAGCCGAGCCGATACAGACACCAGCCCTGTTTGGCCCCTTCGTCGTCGAAGCTCTCGGCGAACAGCCCCTTGTCGTAGAAGGGCCGGCGATAGCAGCGGTCGTGGATCGACTGGCCGTAGAAGGCGAGCGGCCGGCCATAGCCGTCCAGCTCGGGTAGCCGACCGAAGACCAGATAGTGCGCGATCACGCCGGTGATGACCATGGGGATCGGCGGACAGCCGGGGACATTGATGACCGGCTTGTCGCGGACCAGATCCATGACCGACATGGCGCCGGTCGGATTGGGCCGCGCCTGGGGCAGACCGCCGAAGGCGGCGCAGGTGCCGACCGCGATCACGGCGGCGGCGTGCTCGACAGTCTCCATCAGGATCGAATAGTTGCTGTGACCGGCAACGGTCGAGAAGCCCGGATTGGCGTCCGGCCCCGGGATGGAGCCGTCGACGATCACCAGATACTGGCCCCGGTTCTCATCCATCGCCTGGAGCCGCGCGGCTTCGGCCGCCTCGCCCGAGGCCGCCTGAAGCGTGTGATGGTAGTCCAGCGAGATGAAATCGAGGATCAGGTCTTCGAGCGTCGGGGCATGGGCGCGGGTCAGGGATTCGGTACAGCCGGTGCATTCCTGGAACGACAGCCAGATGACCGAGGGACGGCGCGCCTGCTCCAGCGCGGCGGCGATGGCCGGCGCCATGCTCGGCGGCAGGGCCATCAGGGAGGCGGTCGCGGCGCAGAGCTTGAGGAATCCGCGGCGTGACAGGCCGTGATCGCGCAGGCTCTCGCCCAGTGTCTTGTCGGATCTCTTGCGCATGGTCCCTCCTTTCGGGTGTCAGGACGAAGGTGGCGAAGCGTTCGGCGCGGCGGCGTCCAGTCCGGACTCGGAGAGTCGATCCTCGAGTGCACCGAGCGACTCGGCGAGATCCTCCGGGCGCGGACGCAGGATCTCGGGGATGGCGGCGATCTCGATCTGATAGCTCAGGCGCTGATCTTCCAGGCCGCGATAATCGACCAGCCAGACGCCGGGGATGGCGGTCTCCTGGATCAGGGTCGGACCGAGCGCTTCGACACGCGCCTGGACCTCGCCCGAACCGAGCACAGCGGTCAGGCGCTCCAGGTCGCCCGGACCGAAGGGCATGGAATGGAGATCGATGCGCGTCTCCTCGCCGCTGGCGAGCAGGCGTTCGAGTGCATGACGGATCTCGTGCAGGATGGGGAGCGCGTGCCCGTGTTCATGCCGGGATCGCGCGCAGGATGCACCCGATGAGGAATGACCGATGGTTGGATCCAAGCCTGACATATCCACTCCAGCTCGACGTCGATGGAATGGATTCTAGGTCGATCCAAGGTTTTTTGATTTGATCTGGAGCAGGTGATTTTAGAATGTCAGCAGATATTGAAGGACGCGAACGCTAGTAGCCCCGAAAGTACCAGAGGTTGTTCCAGCCCGGCGGGTAGAGCCGGTGAAAGGACTCACGATCCTGGTCGATGCGCTCCTGGCGCTCGGCGCGGCGGCGGCGCAGATCCTCCTCCCAAGCCTCTGACTGGAGCGCGCCCTGTGGATGATGGGTGCGGCGGCGTTGCTCGTGCTGCTCGCGCACGGCCGAGCGCCGAGCCTCCCAGGCTTCGCGCTGGGCGCGGACCTCGTCGAGCCAGGGCGCGGTCACGTCCGGTTGAGCCATGCCGATGGACGCCGGATCGACCGGGACAGCGGCTCGCCCCCCGGGCTCATCGGCGATCGCCAACCCGGTCAGGGCGAGCAGAACGCCGCCAACCAGACCGAACGCCGGGCCTCTCGCGCCCGAATACACACTGGCTACACTCGAGGTCTGACCCGGCTCAGGCCGCAGGACGCGCTTCGAGTCGATCATGGATCTCGCGCCTCAGACAGGACAGCGCCTGCTCGCAGGTGATGGGCGTCTCCTCGGCGGTCGTGATGAAGAAGACGTCGTCGACCTCGGCGCCGACGGTGGCGATCTTGGCATTCTGCAACCGGATGCCGCACTGCTCGAACACCGCCCCGACCTCGGCCAGCAGTCCCGGCCGGTCGAGGGTCGTCAGACGCATGATGGTGCGCTGGTTGGGTTCGTCGACCGAGAAACACACGCGCGTCTCGATCGGAAAATGCCGATGCTGACGCGAGGCCGTGCGCGTGACCCGGATGCGGGCCTGGGTCGGTTCGGCCAGACGCGCCGCGAGCTGTTCGCGCACCTCGCCGAGACGCAATGGATCGTCGATGGGCGCGCCATCGCGATCGAGCACCTGATAGCTGTTGACCACCATACCGTCGCTGGTGGTCATGACGCGCGCATCCATGATGTTCAGGCCCATCTGATCGAGCGCGGCCGTGGTGCGGGCGAACAGATTGTCGCGATCGCGCGAGTAGATGAAGATTTCGCTGCCGCCGCGCGCGGTGATCGGCCGGATGTCGACCAGTGGCCAGTCCGCCGGCCCGGTCTCCAGCATACGCCGGGTCTGCCAGGCGATTTCGTCGGGCGAGTTGTAGAGAAAGAAGTCGCGGTTGAAACGCTGCCAGAGCGCCTGACAGGTGTCCGGTTCGACGCCATAGCGCGCCACCAGACGCAGACCCTCGGCCTGTTTCTGCGCGACCAGCTCATCCTGGGCCTGGGGATTGTCGAGACCGCGCAGCAGCGCGCGCCGGGTGCTGTAGTAGAGCTCGCGCAGCAGCGCATCGAGCCAACTGTTCCAGCGTCCCGGATTGGTGGCGCGCGCATCGGCGACGGTCAGCAGATAGAGATAGTCGAGCCGGGTCGGATCGCCGATCAGCGCGGCGAAGGACTGGATGACCTCCGGATCGCCGATGTCCTTGCGCTGCGCGGTCATGGACATCACCAGATGCTGTTCGACCAGCCAGCACACCAGCCGGCTGTCGAACGCGCTCAGACCATGGTGCTGGCAGAAGTCCCAGGCGTCGCGCGCACCAAGGCTGGAGTGGTCGCCGCCGCGCCCCTTGGCGATGTCATGGAAGAGTCCGGCCAGATAGAGCAGCTCCAGCTTGGGGATGCGCCGTGCCACCGCGCTACAGAGCGGGAACTCTTCGTCGTGCTTGGGGATGACGAAGCGGCGCAGGTTGCGCAGCAGGGTCAGGGTGTGCTCGTCGACCGTGTAGACGTGCAGCAGGTCGTACTGCATGCGCCCGACGATGTTGGCAAAGGCCGGGATGTAGGCCGGCAGCACGCCGTATCGGCTCATGCGGCGCATGGCGTGGGTGAGCCCGATCGGTTCGCGCAGGATCTCCATGAACAGACTGCGCGCGCGCAGATCGGCGCGGAAGCTGTCGTCGATACGATGGCGGTTCTCGCGGATCAGGCGGATGGTGCTGGCACGCACGCCCTCCAGCTCGGGATGGGTCTGGAGGATGTGGAAGACCTCCAGCAGCGCGATCGGTGTGCGCCGGAACACGCTTGGCGATGTGACCTCCAGATAGCCGCTGCGCGACTGGAAGCGCTTGTTGATCGGCACGGGCGGGCCGATGTCGTCGTGCAGCAGGATCGCCTCGCCGAAGAGCTGCAACAGCATCTCGTTGAGCTGATTGAGCTCCTGGACGGTGCGATAGTACTGCTGCATGAACTGCTCGACGGCCAGATTGTTCTCGCCGTCGCTGAAGCCGAACTGATGAGCCAGGGTGCGCTGATAGTCGAACAGCAGCCGGTCCTCGTGCCGCCCGGCCAGCCGATGGAGCGCGAAGCGGATGCGCCACAACAGAGTCTGGCCGCCGATCAGGGCCCGATGCTCGGCTTCGGTCAGAAAGCCGTGATCGACCAGCTCGTGCAGCGTCTCGGCGCCGAAATGACGCTTGGCCACCCAGCCGATCATCTGGATGTCCCGGAGACCGCCGGGATTCTCCTTGATGTTGGGTTCGAGGTTGTAGGCGGTGTCGCCGTACTTCTGCCAGCGCGCGCGCTGCTCCTGGGTCTTGGCGGCGAAGAATCGCTCGCTGTTCCAGAGACGGTCGGGGCCGGTGGCCGCGCGCATATCCTGGAAGAGCGCTTCAGAGCCCGCCAGCCAGCGTGCTTCCAGCAGGTTGGTCATCACCGTGACGTCGGCCTCGGCCTCGCGCACGCAATCCTCGACCGTGCGGACACTGTGACCGACCGCAAGCCCGATGTCCCACAGCAGGGTCAGCAGACGCTCGATGGACTCGATCAGCGGGGGCGAGGGTTCGGCGTCGATCAGGATCAGGATGTCGATGTCGGAGGCCGGATGCAGCTCGCGCCGTCCATAGCCGCCGACCGCCACCAGCGCCGCAGCGGAGGATTCGCTCAGATGCAGGGTCCAGACATCACGCAGGACGGCGTCGATGAGTTCGCTCAGTTCACGGACCAGGCGCGTGACCGGAACGCCCTGGTCATAATGCTGGTAGAGCGCGTCCTTCCCCGCTCTGAGCCGTTCCTTGAAGAAGCGCAGTGAGTCCGACGGCGAGAGCGTCGAGTCGACCGGCGCGGTGGCGGCGAGCAGGGAGGCGCCCTGGGTCATGAGACGCCCAGGGTCGCACGCTCGGCGGCGCGCAGGGTCAGAATCTCGTGGCCGGTCTCCGTGACCAGGATGGTGTGTTCCCACTGAGCCGAGAGACTGCGGTCCTTGGTGACGACGGTCCAGCCGTCCGGCAGCACCTTGATGAAGCGCTTGCCGGCGTTGACCATGGGCTCGATGGTGAAGCACATCCCCGGCTTGAGCCTCAGACCCTCGCCGGGCTTGCCGTAGTGCAGCACCTGCGGGTCTTCGTGGAACTCCTCGCCGATGCCGTGTCCGCAGTATTCGCGCACCACCGAATACCCCTGGGTCTCGACGAAACGCTGAATGACATGCCCGATGTCGCCGAGCGTGGCCTCCGGCTTGACGGCGGCGATACCGAGCATCATCGCCTGCTGCGTGACGGTTACGAGCCGACGGGCGAGCACGGACGGCTCGCCGACGAAGAACATGCGGCTGGTGTCGCCGTGATAGCCGTCCTTGATCACGGTGATGTCGATATTGACGATGTCGCCCTTCTTGAGCCGCTTGTTGCTCGGGATGCCGTGGCAGACCTGATGGTTGATCGAGGTGCAGATCGACTTGGGGAAACCGCGATAGTCGAGCGGAGCCGGGATGGCGTGATGGTCAACGATGTAGTCGTGACAGAGCCGGTCGAGTTCCTCGGTGGTGACGCCGGGTTGGACATGGGGCTCGATCATGTCGAGCACGTCGGCGGCCAGACGGCAGGCGATACGCATCTTCTCGATCGCCTCTGGGGTCTTGATCCGCACATTCATCTTACGGTTGGAAGCATCCACGGTCTTTTGATATCGATTCGGCTCGTCAGACGTTCGGGCATTTGCCCCTGTGTAACCGGCTATGGTATAAAACGCGGCGCGCTGTCGCAATTGACGACTATCCACCATGGCACATGATGGGGGCTTGCGGCGGCGACACCAAGGCGGAAATCTGCGTTTCCGCTCTTTTTCGTTTGGCCCTTCGGCCAGGCACGCCCCACAGACGTGCCGATCCGTCCACACACGCGCCGTCACAGAGACTGGGTGCCCGTTCACTCGGGTTGTCGCCTGGGGCGCGTGGAGGCCTAACCCAACCATTCAGATTCAGGAAGTGAAGATCGTGAGCAACGTCACCATGCGTCAGATGCTGGAGGCCGGCGTCCATTTCGGCCACCAGACCCGTTACTGGAACCCCAAGATGGGGGCTTTCATCTTCGGGCAGCGCAACAAGATCCACATCGTCAACCTCGAGAAGACCCTGCCGCTCTACCAGGATGCCGTGAACTTCATGGGCACCCTGGCCGCCAACGGCGGCAAGATCCTCTTCGTCGGCACCAAGCGCGCCGCGCGCGATGCCATCCGCGAAGAGGCCGAGCGTTGCGGCATGCCTTTCGTCAACCACCGCTGGCTCGGCGGCATGCTCACCAACTTCAAGACCATCCGTCAGTCGGTCAAGCGCCTGAAGGATCTGGAGGCCATGTTCGAGAGCGGCACCATCGAGCGCTTCAACAAGAAGGAAGCTCTGGGTCTGTCGCGCGAGCGTGACAAGCTCGAACTGAGCCTCGGCGGCATCAAGAACATGGACGGCCTGCCGGACGCGCTCTTCGTCATCGACGTCGGCCACGAGAAGATCGCCGTGACCGAGGCCAACAAGCTCGGTATCCCGGTCATCGGCGTGGTCGACACCAACAACGACCCGAGCAACGTCGACTACGTCATCCCCGGCAACGACGACGCCATCCGTGCCGTGCGTCTCTACATCGCCGGTGCGGCCGACGCCATCCTCGACGGTCGCAGCACCGCTGCCGCCATGGTCGGCCGTGGCGCAGGCTCCATCCAGGACGAGGCTCAGGCCGAGGCGTGATCGCCCGCGCGCCCCGCTCCACCTGAGTGGGGCGCGCCGCCTGTCTCGACCGATCCAGTTCTTCAGAGACGCCGCGCGGTGCGGCGCCTCTTCATCCGATTCAAGCAGACCCCGAGCGGGTCGACGAGGTGTTCTAGTCATGGCGATTACAGCCGCATTGGTCAAGGAACTGCGCGAGCGCACCGGCGCCGGCATGATGGAGTGCAAGGCCGCGCTCGTGGAAGCCAACGGAGACATCGAGGCCGCCATCGAGGCCATGCGCAAGTCCGGTCAAGCCAAGGCCGCCAAGAAGTCCGGCCGTACCGCCGCCGAGGGTGTGGTCATGATCCAGATCACGGACGACGGCAAGCAGGGCGTCATGGTCGAGATCAACTGCGAGACCGACTTCGTTGCCAAGGACTCCAACTTCCTGGAATTCGCCGAGGCCGTCACGGCCGCCGCGCTCAGCGGCGGCGTGGCTGACGCCGAGTCGCTGGCCGGTCAGACCCTGGCCGACGGCAGCACCGTCGATGCCGCCCGTGAGGCCCTGATCGCCAAGATCGGCGAGAACATCCAGGTGCGCCGCCTGCAGCGCTTCGACGGCACCGAGGGCGCACTCCACAGCTATCGTCACGGCGTGCGCATCGGCGTGGTGGTCGAACTGGTCGGCGGCGACGAGACGCTCGGTCGCGACATCGCCATGCACATCGCCGCCAGCAACCCACTGTGCATGAACGCCGATCAGGTACCGGCCGAGACCCTGGACAAGGAGCGCGAGATCTTCAAGGCCCAGGCGCTCGACAGCGGCAAGCCCGAGGCGATCGTCGAGAAGATGATCGAGGGCCGCATGCGCAAGTTCCTGGAAGAAGTCACCCTGCTCGGCCAGCCCTTCGTCAAGAACCCCGACCAGACCGTCGCCCAGCTGCTCAAGCAGGCCGGCGCCGAGGTGCGTCGCTTCACGCGCCTGGAAGTCGGCGAGGGCATCGAGAAGAAGGTCGAGAACTTCGCCGAAGAGGTCATGGCTCAGGTTCGCGGCAACTGAGCCATTGCGGTATCCTGCCCCCATTTCGATGACATCACCACGAGGCCCGCGGCCATGACGGCTCCCGCGTATCGACGCATCCTGCTCAAACTCAGTGGCGAGGCGCTGATGGGCGCGGGCGACCACGGCATCGATCCCGATGTCCTGGAGCGGCTCGCGGGCGATGTCCGCGATCTGATCGCCTCGGGCGTTCAGGTCGCGCTGGTGATCGGGGGCGGCAACATCTTTCGCGGCGCCGGGCTGGCCGCGCGCGGCATGGATCGGGTCACGGGTGATCAGATCGGCATGCTGGCCACGGTGATGAACGCCCTGGCGATGCAGGATACGCTGGAGCGGTTGTCGGTTCCGGCGCGCGTGATGTCGGCGCTCAAGATCAATCAGGTCTGCGAGGACTACATCCGCCGCCGTGCCATGCGTCATCTGGAGAAGGGGCGCGTGGTGATCTTTGCCGCCGGCACCGGCAATCCTTTCTTCACCACCGACTCGGCGGCCAGTCTGCGCGCCATCGAGATCGGTGCCGACCTGCTGATCAAGGCCACCAAGGTCGACGGTGTCTATTCCGCCGATCCGGTGAAGGTTCCGACCGCCACCTTCTATCCCCGACTCAGCTATGATCAGGCGCTGCGCGAGAATCTCGGGGTGATGGACGCCACCGCCATCGTGCTGTGCCGGGATCACGCCATGCCCCTGCGGGTCATGAACATCAACGAACCGAACGCCCTGCCCCGCCTCATGGCCGGCGAGGACGTCGGTTCACTGGTCGTAAGCGGAAACTGACATCATGATCGACGATATCAAGCAAGACGCCGCCGAGCGCATGGCCAAGAGTGTCGAGTCGCTCACCCACGAACTGGCCAAGATCCGCACCGGTCGCGCCCATCCGTCGCTGCTCGACCACATCATGGTCTCCTACTACGGGCAGGACGTGCCGATCCGCCAGGTCGCCAACATCAACGCCGAGGATGCGCGCACCCTGCTGGTCACGCCCTGGGAGCGCAACATGGTGCAGGCGATCGAGAAGGCGATCATGCAGTCCGATCTCGGACTCAACCCCAACACCGCCGGCACGGCGATTCGGGTGCCCATGCCGCCGCTGACCGAGGAGCGCCGACGCGATCTGATCAAGGTCGCGCGCAACGAGGCCGAACAGGCGCGCGTGGCGGTGCGCAACATCCGCCGCGACGCCAATCACGATCTCAAGGAACTGGTCAAGGACAAGATGATCTCCGAGGACGACGAGCGTCGCGGTCAGGAGATCGTGCAGAAGCTGACCGATCAGTACGTCAAGGAAGTCGACGCGGTACTGGCCGAGAAAGAACAGGACCTGATGTCCATCTGAGACCGCCAGCCGAGTCATCGTGGAAACCGCTTCAGACGTCGCTCATCCGCCGGTATTCGACCCGCGCGTGCCCCGGCATGTCGCCATCATCATGGACGGCAACGGGCGCTGGGCCAAGCAGCGCGGCCGGCCGCGCACGGCCGGCCACCGCGAGGGCGTCAAGAGCGTGCGCGCCGTGGTCGAGGAGAGCGTGCGCCGGGGCGTCGAGACGCTGACCCTCTTTGCCTTCAGCAGCGAGAACTGGCGTCGCCCGCGCACCGAGGTCAACATCCTCATGGAGCTGTTCATGACCGCGCTGCGCAGTGAGGCACGGCGGCTGAACGAAAATGGCGTGTGTCTGCGCGTCATCGGCGAGCGCGGCGCCTTTCCCGAGAAGCTCCAGCAGCGCATCGCCGAAGCCGAGGCGTTGACCGCCGACAACACCCGGCTCAACCTCCAGGTGGCCGCCAATTACGGCGGACGCTGGGACATCGTCCAGGCCGTGCGGCAGCTGGCCCTGGACGTCCAGGCCGGCTGGCTCGATCCGTCCCAGATCGACGAGCGGCGGCTGGCCGACCGTCTCTCTTTCCCCGATCTGCCCGAGCCGGACCTGTTCATCCGCACGGGCGGCGAACAGCGTCTGAGCAACTTCGTGCTCTGGCAGTCGGCCTATTCCGAACTCTATTTCTCCGACGTGCTCTGGCCGGACTTCGATGCCGCCGCCTATGGTCAGGCGCTCGACGACTATGCCCGGCGTCAGCGGCGCTTCGGGCTCACCGGCGATCAGGTCGAGCAGACGGTCCCGGCCCTGGTGGATTCCTGTGTCGGATAACGCTTCGCCCGCCTCGAACAATCTGCGCCGCCGCGCTCAGACCGTGCTCTGGCTCGCACCGCTCGTCGTCGGTGCCGTACTCCTGCTGCCGACCTGGGCCTTCGCGCTCTTTCTCGGCGCGGCCATGCTCATCGCGGCCTGGGAATGGTGCGGACTGGCCGGCATCGGCGGACAGGCCGCGCGCCGGTTCTATCTGGCGTTCATCGCCGCCACGCTGGCGAGCCTCTGGCACTGGTCCGAGGCGAGCTGGTCGCCGTTGCTCCTGGCAAGCCTGATCTGGTGGCTCGCTCAGAGCCTGATCATCCCACGCATCCAGCGCATCGAGCCGGTCGACGGGCCGCGTCCTATGCTGCTGATCACCGGACTGCTGATCCTGACCTCGACCTGGGTCGCCCTGCTGAGCCTGCATCGCATCGCGGAACTCGGCCCCGGACTGGTGCTCTCGCTCCTGATCCTGATGGCGATGGCCGATTCGGCGGCCTATTTCGTCGGACGCCGCTGGGGCCGGACCAAGCTCGCTCCGGCGGTCAGTCCGGGCAAGACCCGAGCGGGCGCCTATGGCGCCCTGGCCGGAGCCGCGTTCGTCGGACTGCTCATCGCTGGCTGGCTCGGGCTGGCGCCCTTGGGTGTGCTGGCGATCGCGATGCTGTGCATCCTGGTCGCCATGCTGTCGATCATCGGTGATCTCTACGAGAGTCTGCTCAAGCGCCGGCGTCAACTCAAGGATTCGAGCCAACTCTTGCCCGGCCATGGCGGCCTGCTCGATCGCATCGACAGCCTGACCGCGGCCGCCCCACTCTATGCCCTGGGCATGACCTGGGCCCTGACCTGACTGGAGTAGGACTGTGATTGGCGTGACCGTACTCGGGGCCACAGGCTCCATCGGCGTCAGCACGCTCGACGTGCTGGCGCGTCATCCGGATCGTTTCCGTGCGGTGGCCCTCACCGCCAACACCGACGCCGAGCGGCTGGCCGCGCAGTGCCGCCAGCATCGCCCCCAGTATGCCGTGATGGTCGATCCCACGGCGGCGCGACGTCTGGGCGAACTCCTGGCCGACATGCCCGATCGCCCCGAGATCCTCACCGGCGTCGAAGGGCTCGAACAGGTCTCGGCCCTGCCCGAGGTCGGCTATGTGATGGCCGCCATCGTCGGCGCGGCGGGGCTGCGCCCGACCCTGGCCGCCGCGCGTGCCGGCAAGCGCGTGCTGCTGGCCAACAAGGAATCCCTGGTCGTCGCCGGGGCGCTGCTGATGCAGGCCGCGGCCGACAGTGGCGCGGAACTGCTGCCGATCGACAGTGAGCACAACGCCATCTTCCAGTGCCTGCCGCCAAATTTCAGCGACGGGCTGGACCGGGTCGGGGTGCGGCGCATCCTGCTGACGGCCTCCGGCGGCCCCTTCCGTGATTGGCCGCTCGATCGACTATCCTCGGTCACGCCCGAGCAGGCGTGCGCCCATCCGACCTGGGACATGGGGCGCAAGATCTCGGTCGACTCGGCGACCATGATGAACAAGGGGCTCGAAGTCATCGAGGCCTGCTGGCTGTTCGGCACCGACACCGACCACGTCCAGGTCGTCGTCCATCCGCAGAGCGTCATCCATTCGCTGGTGCAATACGAGGACGGCTCAGTGCTGGCCCAGCTCGGCAATCCCGACATGCGCACGCCGATCGCGCACGCGATGGGCTGGCCGGAGCGCATCGACTCGGGCGTCACCCCGCTCGATCTGTTCGCGGTGGCGCGGCTGGATTTCCAGGAACCGGACTTCGCGCGCTTCCCCTGTCTGCGTCTGGCCTTCGAGTCGGCACGTGCCGGCGGCACGGCGCCGGCGGTGCTCAACGCCGCCAACGAGATCGCGGTCGCCGCCTTCCTCGACCGGCGCATCGACTTCCCCGGCATCGCCGCCGTGGTCGAGGGGACGCTGGAGGCGCTACCACGCGAGTCGGTCGCGGGACAGGGACTGGAGTTCCTGCTCGACGTCGACCGGCGTGCGCGCGAGCAGGCCGAACACCTGGTCCTGGTGCGCGGCTGAGGGCCAGTCCAAAACCTGCGGCCCGATGCCATGGCGATCGGGCCGTTGTGTTTTACGGCGATCGCCCCCCATATTTCGAGGAACAACGCCGACCCCGAACCGGCTTCGCCCCGCCATTGTGATCACTCCCATGGACATGCTCTTCACTATCGCCTCCTTCCTGGTCGCCCTGGCGATCCTGATCACCGTGCATGAGTTCGGTCACTTCTGGGTGGCGCGAAAGCTCGGCGTGAAGGTGCTGCGCTTCTCCATCGGCTTCGGGCGGCCGCTGCTGAGCTGGCGGCGCGGACCCGACCAGACCGAATACGTCGTGGCGGCGATCCCGCTCGGCGGCTATGTGAAGATGCTCGACGAGCGAGAGGAAGCGGTGCCCGAGGCCGAACTCGATCGCGCCTTCAACCGTCAGGCACTCTGGAAGCGCTCGTCGATCGTGGTCGCCGGCCCGCTGTTCAACCTACTGTTCGCCGTGCTCGCCTATTGGGCGATCTTCATGGCCGGCGACACCGGACTCAGACCCATCGTCGGCACGGTGGAACCCGAGTCGGTCGCCGCCGAAGCCGGCTTCCGACCCGGCGACGAGCTCCTGGCGGTCGGCGAGCACCCGGCACAGAGCTGGGAGAACGCGCTACTGGCCCTGACGGTGGCCTCGATGGACGGCAACGATCTGGTCGTCCAGGTGCGCGACGAATCCAATCAGCCGCGCGACCGCCTGATCCCGCGCGAGTCCATCGCCGGGCTGAGCGATGAGCCCGATCTGCTCGCGCGTCTCGGCGTCACGCCACGCCGCCCGAGCATCCCGGCCGTGATCGGCGAGATCCTGCCCGGCGAGCCGGCCGAACAGGCCGGTCTGCGGGTCGGCGACCGGGTGGTCGCCGCTGATGGTGCGCCGATCGGGTCCTGGCGCGAACTGGTGGAGCTGGTGCGCGAACGGCCCGAGACACCGATCGCCCTCGACATCGAGCGCCCGGATGCCGGAATACAGCGGCTCGAACTGATTCCGCGCGCTCTGGACACCGATGGCCAAACGGTCGGACGCATCGGCGCCGGCGTCGAGGCGCGCGAGGATCTCATGGAGGACTATCTGGTGCGCGTCAGCCACGGCCCGATCGAGTCACTCGGACTGGCCGTCGACAAGACCTACGAGATGAGCGCCCTGATGCTGCGCGTCATGGGCCGGATGCTGATCGGCGAAGCGTCGATCCACAACCTGAGCGGTCCGATCAGCATCGCCGAGACCGCCGGACGCACTGCCAGCTATGGTCTCGACTCCTTCGTCAAGTTCCTGGCCGTCGTCAGCATCAGCCTGGGCATCCTCAACCTGCTGCCGATCCCGGTGCTCGACGGCGGGCACCTGATGTTCTATCTGGTCGAGTGGATCAAGGGCAGTCCGGTCTCCGAGGAAGCCATGCTCCAGGGCCAGAAGGTCGGTTTCCTGCTGCTGGCGGCACTCATGACGCTCGCCTTCTACGTCGATCTGTCGCGACTATTGGGCTAACCCGAGCGCATCCCTTATACTAGCGCGCCTTGGATGCCGGCCGCCCGGCAGATCCGGCTTCAATTCAGGGGAAACCGTCTTGCGCGCTAAAATTCAGTCACTCCGCCATGGCGCCTGGCGAGCGCTCCTGTTGTGCGCCCTTGCCACGAGCATACCGGGCATGGCCATCGCGGAGGTCTTCCAGGTCTCGGACATCCGGGTCGAGGGCTTGCGCCGCATCGCCCCCGGCACGGTCTTCAACTATCTGCCCATCCAGGTCGGCGACACCGTCGGCGACGATGTCACCGGCGGCATCATCCGCGCCCTGTATCAGACCGGCTTCTTCGACGACGTGCGCGTCGAGCGCGACGGCAATGTGCTCGTCATCCAGGTGCGCGAGCGTCCGGCCATCGCCGAGATCAAGATCAGCGGCAACAAGGACATCGAGACCAAGGCACTCGAAACGGCCCTGGCCGACATCGGCCTGAAGGAAGGGCGCGTCTTCAACCGCTCGGTGCTCGACCGCATCGAACAGGAGCTGGAGCGCCAGTACTTCGCGCGCGGCAAATATGGCGTGGTGGTGCAGTCGACCGTCTCGCCGCTGGAGCGCAATCGCGTGGCGGTCAACATCGAGATCATCGAGGGACTGACGGCGCGCATCAAGCAGATCAACCTCATCGGCAACCAAGCCTTCGAGGCTGACGAATTGCGCAAGGTGTTCGAACTCGGGCCGACGCGCTGGAACTCCTTCTATACCAAGAACGACCAGTACTCCAAGCAGAAGCTCGCCGGCGACCTGGAGTCGCTGCGCTCCTTCTATCTCGACCGCGGCTACATCAAGTTCGACGTCAAGTCGACCCAGGTCTCGATCAGCGCCGACAGAAAGGACATCTATGTCACAGTCACGATCGATGAGGGCCAGCCCTTCCGCGTCAGCGACATCAAGCTCGCCGGCGATCCCTCGGTGCCTGCCGAGCAGCTCTTTCCGCTGATCCATCTCAAGCGCGGCGAGTTCTTCTCGCGCAAGCTCACCACCGAGAGTGCCGAGCGCATCTCCAATCTGCTCGGCGATGAGGGCTATGCCTTCGCCAACGTCAACACCATTCCCGAGGTCGACGAGGAGAAGCACGAGGTCGCCGTCACCTTCTTCGTCGATGCCGGCAAGCGCGTCTATGTGCGCCGCGTCGACATGCAGGGCAACACCCGCACCCGCGACGAGGTGCTGCGCCGCGAGATGCGTCAGCTCGAAACGGCCTGGTTCTCGGCCGACCTGGTGCGCAAGTCGCGCGAGCGGTTACAGCGTCTGGGCTACTTCGACGAGGTCGCGATCGAGACGCCGGCCGTGCCCGGCTCGGCCGATCAGGTCGACGTCGAGGTCAAGGTCAAGGAGAAGCCCGCCGGCAACCTGGCTGCCGGTATCGGCTTCTCGCAGTCCGACGGCATCCTGCTCAATGCCAGCGTGACCCAGAACAACTTCCTCGGTACCGGCAAACGGGTGGCGGTCGCCTTCAACAACAGCAGCTCGACCACGCTCTATCAGTTCGGCTACACCAATCCCTATTACACGGTCGACGGTATCAGTCGCGGCTTCAATCTGTCCTATCGCGAGACCGACTACGACGAGCTGGTCGGCGCCGACTACTCGACCGACATCGGAATCGCCGGCCTGAACTTCGGACTGCCGATCACAGACACCAGCCGCGCCGGACTGGGATTCAACTATCAGTATACGGACTTCACAGCCGGTGAATCCGAGATCGCCCAAGACTTCGTCGCCAACAACGGCAATACGTTCAGCGACTTCTCGCTCACGGCCAGCTACACGCGCGACACGCGCGACAAGGCCGTGTTTCCGACGCGCGGCTCACTGCGCAGCCTCCAGGCCGAGCTGACCGTTCCCGGCAGCGATCTCCAGTACTACAAGATCCGCTACGACGAACAGCTCTACATCCCGCTGACCTCGCGCTACATCGTCGCGCTGAGCGCCAACCTGGGCTACGGCGACAGCTATGGCGAAACCAACTATCTGCCCTTCTTCGAGAACTTCTATGCCGGCGGTCCACGCTCGGTGCGCGGCTGGAAAGCCAACACGCTCGGCCCGCGCGAGGTCGGCAGTGACGATCCCGTGGGCGGAAACCTCAAGTTCGCCGGCAGTATCGAGTTCTTTGCGCCCGCGCCGATCGGCGGCCAGTTCGAGAAGTCCCTGCGCCTGGGCGCCTTCCTGGACTTCGGCAACGTCTGGTCGACCTATGACTCGAATCTGCTGACCTACAGCGGCTTCGATCTCGGCGACCTGCGCTACTCGACTGGTGTCTCCGTGACCTGGCTGTCGCCGGTCGGCGCGCTGTCGGTCAGCTTCGCCTTCCCGCTCAACGAGAAGGATGGCGACGAGACCCAGGTCTTCCAGTTCGGATTCGGCCAGACCTTCTGACCCATGGAGGCGTCCGTGAAGACACTCGCCCGGCCGTTCATGGTGGCCGCACTCATCGGCATCACGACCCAGCCCGCTGTGTCCGCCGACTCCGCGTATCGCATCGCCGTGGTCGATCCCAACCGCGTCGTCGAGCAGTCGCCGCAGTACGAGGCCGCGCGCGATGCGCTCCAGCGCGAGATCGAGGAACGCGAACGTGATCTGCGTGAGCAGCAGGAACAGATCACGGCCCTGCAACGCCAGCTCGAACGCGACGGTCCGCTGATGAGCGAGAGCGAACTCCAGCGACTCCAGAACGACATCCGCAGCCGCACGCGCAAGGTCAAGTACGCGCGCGATGAGTTCCAGGACGACTTCGCGCTGCGCCAGAACGAGCTGCGCACCAAGCTCAGCCGTCAGGTCCAGGAGGTCGTGGTCGAACTGGCCAAGGAGCAGAAGATCGACCTCATTCTCAGCGAGGGTCTGGTCTATGCCAATCCACGCATCGACATCTCGGATCTGGTGATCGAGCGGCTCAAGCAGGAGTTCAACAGGAACTCCGGGCCGCGCGCCGACGCCTCGGCTCCGCGCTAGGCGTCTCCTCGCATTTTCCGGCTTGGAGACTCATCCCATGCAGATTCGTCTCGGTGAACTCGCCGTCCGGCTCGGTGTGTCCCTGCGTGGCGACGGCGAAGTCGTGGTCGACCATGTCGCCCAGCTCGACAGCGCCGGGGCCGGCAGCCTGAGTTTTCTCGGCGATCCGGCCTATCGCGCCCATCTGGCCAGGACGCACGCCTCGGCGGTGATCCTCAAGGAATCCGACGCGGCCGACGCCCGGGTGCCTGTACTGCTCAGCGACAACCCCTATCTGACCTTCGCACGCGCGGTGCGCCTGCTGCATCCGCAGCCGGAGGTCGTCGGCGGCATCCATCCGTCCGCCGTGGTCGATCCAGGCGCCCAGGTCGATCCCACGGCCTGGATCGGACCGCTGACGGTGCTGGAAGCCGGTGTAGTGGTCGGCCCGCGCGTCTTCGTCGGTCCCGGCTGTATCCTCGGCGAAGGGGTCGAAGTCGGCGCCGACAGCCGGCTGACGGCGCGCGTGACCCTGTGCGCCGGCACCCGTGTCGGTCAGCGTGCCCTGATCCATCCGGGCGCGGTGATCGGACGCGAGGGCTTCGGCTTCGCGAAGGATGGCGAACGCTGGGTGCGCATCCCCCAAGTCGGGCGCGCGCTGCTCGGCGACGATGTCGAGATCGGCGCCAACACCTCGGTCGATCGCGGCGCCATCGGTGATACGGTCATCGGCCACGGGGTCAAGCTCGACAACCACATCCAGATCGGACACAACGTCGTCGTCGGCGACAACACCGCCATGGCGGCCAACACCGGCATCTCCGGCTCGACCCGCATCGGGCGCAACTGCACCATCGCCGGAGCGGTCGGTATGGCCGGGCATCTGGAGATCGGCGACAACGTACACTTCACCGGCATGGCCATGGTCACCCGGTCGTTCAAGGAGCCTGGTGTCTACAGCAGTGGGATACCAGCCATGCCAAACGCGGATTGGCGACGTAACGCGGCGCGCTTCAGACACCTGGATGAGCTGACGCGCCGAGTCAAGCAACTCGAAACTCTTATTGCCAACATGAACGCAACACACGAGCGGGAGGAGTCCTGATGGATGGATCAGATCCGAATCCACGGGATTCCGATCGACACGCGGGTCGTTCGGAGGATGTCGTGAGCACGATGGATATTCACAAGGTGCTGAGCCTTTTGCCGCACCGTTATCCCTTTCTTCTGGTCGACAAGGTCATCGACTACAAGGTCAACGAGTATCTGACCGCGCTCAAGAACGTCACCTTCAACGAGCCATTTTTCACGGGTCACTTCCCGGTGCGCCCGGTCATGCCCGGCGTGCTGATCGTCGAGGCCATGGCGCAGGCGACAGGACTCCTGGCGATGGCCTCGCGTCCGGATCTGGTCGGTGAAAAATCGCTCTATTACTTCGTCGGCATCGACAAGGCGCGCTTCAAGCGTCCGGTCGAGCCGGGCGATCAGCTCGTCATGGAAGTGCGGCTGGGGCCGGTACGCCGTGGGATCTGGAAGTTCGACGGCGAGGCGCGCGTCGATGACAAGGTGGTTGCGACCGCCGAGATCATGTGCACGGCGCGGGACTTCGACGCTTGATCCACCCCAGCGCCCTGGTCGATCCGGGCGCCGAGCTCGACTCATCGGTCGAGGTCGGTCCCTTTGCCGTGATCGGTGCCGGCGTCGAGATCGACGCCGGCACTCGCATCGGGCCGCACGCCGTGTTGCGCGGGCCGATGCGGATCGGGCGCGACAATCGCATCTTCCAGTTCGCCTCGGTCGGCGAGGATCCACAGGACAAGAAATACAGCGGTGAACCGACCCGGCTGGAGATGGGCGACCGCAATCAGGTGCGCGAGTTCGTGACCCTGCATCGCGGCACGGTCCAGGATCAGGGCGTCACCCGCATCGGCGATGACAACCTGTTTATGGCCTATACCCATGTCGCCCATGACTGCCGCATCGGCAACCAGGTGATCCTGGCCAATGCCGCCTCGCTCGGCGGGCATGTCGAGATCCAGGACTGGGCGATCCTCGGCGGTTTCACCATCGTGCACCAGTTCTGCCGTATCGGGGCCCATGCCTTCTGCGCCATGGGCTCGGTGCTCACGCGCGACGTGCCGCCCTATGTCACGGTCGGCGGGCATCCGGCCGAGCCGCATGGGATCAACAGCGAGGGGCTGAAACGGCGCGGCTTTTCGCCCGAGGCCATTCGCGCCATCAAACGCGCTTATCGCGCCCTCTACATGGCCAATCTCAAGCTCGATGAGGCGCGTGCTCAGATCGCCGAGATGGCCGCCGACACACCCGAGTTGCAGCCGCTGCTGGATTTCATCACGGCCGCTGGACGCGGGCTGGCGCGCTGATCATGGACGATCGACCCGATACGCGCACACCACTGCTCATCGGCCTAGTCGCCAACGAACCATCGGGCGATCTGCTGGGGGCGGCGCTGGCGCGGGCGATCCGCGCGCAGTGTCCTGACGTGCGCTTCGTCGGCGTGGCCGGCCCACGGATGCGTGAGGTCGGCTGCGAGACGCTGTTCGACATGGAGCGGCTGTCGGTGATGGGGTTGGCCGAGGTGCTGGCCCATCTGCCCGAGCTGCTGGGGCTGCGCCGCCGGCTTCTGGAACACTTCATCGCCAACCCGCCGGCGGTCTTCATCGGCGTGGATGCGCCCGATTTCAATCTGGGGCTGGAGCGTCGGCTGCGCGAGCGCGGAATCAAGACCGTGCATCTGGTCAGCCCGACCGTCTGGGCCTGGCGGGCCGGACGGGTCAAGAGCATCCGGTGCGCGGTCGACCGGATGCTGTGCATCTTTCCGTTCGAGCAAGACTTCCTGCGTCGGCACGGCGTGCCGGCGACCTATGTCGGTCATCCGCTGGCCGACGAGATTCCGCTGGAGGTCGATCGTGCCGAAGCGCGTGCGGCGCTCGGACTGCCGGGGGACGCGCCGATCATTGCGCTGCTGCCTGGGAGCCGCGCCGGCGAGATGCGTCGGCTGGCTGCGCCCTTCATCGCTACGGCGCGGTGCTGCCTTGAGGCGCGACCCGAATTGCACTTCGTCGTGCCGCTGGTCAACGCCCGACTGCGCACCCTGTTCGAGGCCGAGTTGCAGCGGCTCGATCCCAACCTGCCGATCACGCTGGTCGATGGTCATGGCCGCGAGGCCATCGCCGCCGCCGAGGCCGTGCTGACCGCGTCGGGAACCGCCACCCTGGAGACGTTGCTGCTCAAACGGCCGATGGTCGTGACGTATCGCCTCCACCCTCTGACGTATCATGTGGTCAAGTGGCTGAAGCTGGTCAAGGTGCCCTATGTCGCCATGGCCAATCTGCTGGCCGGTCGTGCGCTGGCGCCCGAGTTCCTGCAGGACGACTGCCGCCCCGAGTGTCTGGCTCCAGCCCTGCTCGCCTATCTGGACGATCCCGAGCGCGTCGCCACGATCCGGAACGAATACGAGCGCATTCATCGTGAGTTGCGATGCGATGCGGCGGCGAGCGCCGCGCGGGCTGTGCTGGAGCTGATCGGCGATTCGGCGCCATCGAGCCGGAGCATCACTCGAACCGGAAACGAACATGCCACCTCACACCACGCTCGATGAGTCCATCCTGATCGCCGGCGTCGACGAGGCCGGACGCGGCCCGCTCGCCGGCCCGGTGTGTGCGGCGGCGGTCATCCTCGACCCGGCGCGCCCGATCGCCGGTATCGGCGACTCCAAGAAACTCAGCCCCGCGCGCCGTGAGCGTCTGGAACCGCTGATCCGCGACCAGGCGCTCGCCTGGTCGGTCGCCTGGGCCAGTGCCGAGGAGATCGACCGGCTCAACATCCTGCAAGCCACGCTGCTGGCCATGCGCCGCGCGGTCGAATCGCTTCAGATCCGCCCCGTCAAGGCGCTGATCGACGGCAACCGTTGCCCCCAACTGGACATTGCCGCCGAGGCCATCGTCGGCGGTGACGGTTCGGTGCCGGCCATCGGCGCCGCCTCGATACTGGCCAAGGTTGCGCGCGACCGTTTCATGCTCGAACTGGACGCCGAGTGTCCCGGCTACGGCTTTGCCAAGCACAAAGGCTATCCGACACGCGAGCATCTCAATGCGATCGAACGGCTCGGACCCTGTCGCTGGCATCGGCTCAGTTTTGCGCCGCTGTCAAAGTCGCGTTCGCTCGAAACCGATCATGGAGTGAAGCCGCGGTGAGAAGTCGAACGTGGACATGACGTACTTTTCAGGCTGACCCTCTGTCAGGGCGAGCGCCAATCCACTCCTTGACGCTTTCGCGGCAGGTGCCCATCATGAGTGGCTGCTCTTCGCCACGCGTCATCAAAGTGTCATGTACGGCCTTTAGAGTGCGCGGAACGGCGGCGTATCCAGCCCATACTCGCATCTCGGCGCCCGCGCGCGCCCTGTCCCTAGACCCCTCGCCCATGAGCTTCACACGACTTCGATGACAGACCTGGCCACACCCTATTATTTGATCGACGAATCCCGGCTCCAGCGCAATCTTGAAATCATCCGGCAGGTGCGCGAGCGCTCCGGCGCCAAGTCGGTGCTGGCGCTCAAGTGTTTCTCGACCTGGTGCGTGTTCGATCTGATGCGCCAGTACCTGGACGGCACCACCAGCAGTTCGCTCTACGAGGCGCGTCTGGGGTACGAGACGTTCGGCGGCGAGACCCACGCCTACAGTGTCGGCTTTTCGCGCGACGAGGTGCTGGCGGTGCGCGAGTTCGCCGACAAGCTCATCTTCAACTCGCTGTCGCAGCTGCGGCGCTTCCATCCGGACGTGGCGGGTCTGAACCTGGGACTGCGCGTCAATCCGGGCATCAGCTATTCGAACTTCGATCTGGCCGATCCGGCGCGGCGCTATTCGCGGCTGGGCGTCAGCGACAAGGCGGCGCTGGCCGAGGTCGCACCCTGGCTCAAGGGGCTGATGTTCCATTTCAACTGCGAGAACCCGGACGTCGACAACATCCGTGCCTCGCTTGAGACCCTCGGGCGCGAATACGGCGAGCTGCTGCATCGAATGGAGTGGGTGAGTCTCGGCGGCGGGCTGTCCTTCACCCAGGACGGCTATGCGCTGGATGCCTTCTGCGAGGCTCTGCGCGCGTTCAGCCGGACGTTCGACATCCAGGTCTATCTGGAGCCGGGCGAGGCGGCCGTCACCCAGAGTACCGAGCTTGTGACCACCGTGCTCGACGTGGTGCACAATGAGGTCGACATCGCCATCATCGACGCCTCGCTGGAGGCGCACATGCTCGACCATCTCATCTATCGCACCCATCCCCGACTCGCCAGCCCGCCGCCCGGTGAGCACCGGATGATGGTTGCCGGACGCACCTGTCTGGCCGGTGACGTCTTCGGTGACTTCAAACTGGCCGCACCGCTGCAAGTCGGCGACGAAGTACGCATCGCCGATGCCGGCGGGTACACCATGGTCAAGGTCAACTGGTTCAATGGCGTGGCCATGCCCGCGATCGTGGTGCGTCGGCTCGACGGCACCCTGGAGCGGGTGCGTTCATTTGGCTATGACGACTTCAAGCGCAGTCTGTCCTGATCCGCGCCCGCTGGCGAACACCCTGTTTTCCAAGCCACTTCTCAACCACAGCAACGTCCAATCGAGAACTCCATGAAGAAAAACGTGCTGATCATCGGCGCCGGCGGCGTCGCGCATGTGGCCGCGCACAAGGCGGCGATGAACAACGACGTGCTGGGCGACATCTGCATCGCCTCGCGCACCCAGTCCAAGTGCGATGAGATCATCGAGAGCATCCAGCGCAAGGGGCATCTCAAGGATCCGTCCAAGAAGCTCTATTCGCGCCAGATCGATGCGCTCGACATCCCGGCGACCGTCGAGCTGATCCGCGAGACCAATTCCGAGATCGTCATCAATCTCGGTCAGGCGTTCCTCAACATGTCGATCCTGGAAGCCTGTCTCGAAACGGGCGTCGCCTATATCGACACGGCCATCCACGAAGACCCGGACAAGGTCTGCGAGAATCCGCCCTGGTATGCCAACTACGAGTGGAAGCGCAAGGACCGCTGTGCCGAAAAGGGCGTGACCGCCATCCTCGGCGCCGGTTTCGATCCGGGCGTGGTCAACGCCTATTGCGCACTGGCGGTCAAGCGTTATTTCGACAAGATCGAGACCATCGACATCATCGACGTCAACGCCGGCAGCCACGGCCGGTATTTCGCGACCAACTTCGATCCCGAGATCAACTTCCGCGAGTTCATCAAGGTCTGGACCTGGATCGACCGCCAGTGGAAGGAGTATCCGACCCACACGGTCAAGCGCGTCTACGATCTGCCGGTGGTCGGCCCCTCCCCCATCTATCTCAACGGCCACGACGAGCTGCACTCGCTGTCGCAGAACATCGACGCCGAGAGCATTCGGTTCTGGATGGGCTTCGGCGACCACTACATCAACGTCTTCACCGTGCTGCGCACCCTGGGATTCCTCGAACATCTGCCGGTCAAGCTCGCCGACGGTCAGGAAGTGGTGCCGCTCAAGGTGGTCAAGGCCCTGTTCCCCGACCCCAAGACGCTGGCCCCCAACTACACCGGCAAAACCTGCATCGGCAACTTCGTCAAGGGGATCAAGGACGGCAAGCCGCGCGAGCTGCTGATCTATCAGGTCTCGGACCACAAGGCCGCCTATGAGGAAGTCGAATCGCAGGGCATCAGCTACACCGCCGGCGTGCCGCCGGTCGCTGCCGCCATGCTGATCGCCGACGGCACCTGGGACACCAAGACCATGGTCAACGTCGAGGAGCTGGACCCGGAGCCGTTCATCGCCATCCTCGACCGCATCGGCTTGCCGACCGAGTTCAAGGAGATCGAGCCGGGCAGCGCCGAGTCCTTCGACGGTACTGTGCGCGATCTGGAGACCGAGATCGCCGAGTCGACCGCGACCGTCACCGTCTCAGCGGCCAATCCCATGATCGCCGTGGCGCCCAAGCCGCGTTGATCCTCAGAACCGGCGGCCCGAGCGGGCCGCCCGTCCCGCGACCGACTCCAGGCTCGATCATCGCGCCGACCACTCGCTGTCCATCCGTGACCGGCCCGCTTCCCAACTGACGGCGAGCGTGCCGGCCCTTTACTTTCGAGGATTACGCGATGCGTTTCCGTTTTCCAGTCGTCATCATCGACGAGGACTTCCGCTCCGAGAACGCGAGCGGTCTTGGCATTCGTGCGCTCGCCAAGGCGCTCGAAAGCGAGGGGCTGGAGGTGCTCGGCGTCACCAGCTATGGCGATCTGACCTCGTTCGCCCAGCAGCAGAGCCGCGCCTCCTGTTTCATCCTGTCGATCGACGACGAGGAGTTCGGCAGCGGCTCGCCCGAGGAGGCGCTCGAAGCGCTTGCCACCCTGCGCGCGTTCGTCCAGGAAGTGCGGCTGCGCAACGAGGACATTCCGATCTTCCTCTACGGCGAGACGCGCACCTCGCGTCACATCCCGAACGATGTGCTCAAGGAACTGCACGGCTTCATCCACATGTTCGAGGACACGCCCGAGTTCATCGCCCGCTATGTGGCGCGCGAGTCGCGGGTCTATCTCGACAGTCTGGCCCCGCCCTTCTTCCGCGCGCTCACCCACTATGCCGCCGACAGCTCCTACTCCTGGCACTGTCCGGGACACTCGGGCGGCGTGGCCTTTCTCAAGAGTCCGGTGGGACAGATGTTCCATCAGTTCTTCGGCGAGAACATGCTGCGCGCCGATGTCTGCAATGCGGTCGACGAACTCGGGCAACTGCTCGATCACTCCGGCCCGGTGGCGGCCTCCGAGCGCAACGCGGCGCGCATCTTCAATTGCGACCATCTGTTCTTCGTCACCAACGGTACATCGACCTCGAACAAGATCGTCTGGCACTCGACGGTCGCGCCCGACGACATCGTAGTGGTCGACCGCAACTGCCACAAGTCGATCCTGCACGCCATCATCATGACCGGAGCGATCCCGGTGTTCCTGATGCCGACGCGCAATCATTACGGCATCATCGGCCCGATCCCGCTCGATGAGTTCAAGCCCGAGAACATCCGGCGCAAGATCGCCGCCAATCCCTTCGCCAAGGGGATCGACGCCAAGCCGCGCGTCCTGACCATCACCCAGAGCACCTATGACGGCGTGCTCTACAACGTCGACACCATCAAGTCGCTGCTCGACGGCGAGATCCACACCCTGCTGTTCGACGAAGCCTGGCTGCCGCACGCCTCCTTCCACGACTTCTATACCGGCATGCACGCCATCGGCAAGGATCGGCCGCGCTGTCACGAGTCGATGGTGTTCGCCACCCAGTCGACGCACAAGCTGCTCGCCGGTCTCTCGCAAGCCTCGCAGATCCTGGTGCAGGAGTCCGACCAGCGCCAGCTGGACCGCGATAGCTTCATCGAAGCCTATCTGATGCACTCATCGACCAGTCCGCAGTACGCCATCATCGCCTCGTGCGACGTGGCGGCGGCCATGATGGAGCCGCCCGGCGGCACGGCGCTGGTGCATGAGTCGATCATGGAGGCGCTCGACTTCCGGCGCGCCATGCGCAAGGTCGACGAAGAGTTCGGCGAGGACTGGTGGTTCAAGGTCTGGGGGCCGGACTATCTGGCCGAGGAAGGCATCGGTGATCGCGACGACTGGATGCTGCACGCCGACGACCACTGGCACGGCTTCGGCGAGCTGGCGCCCGGTTTCAACATGCTCGATCCGATCAAGGCCACGGTCATCACGCCTGGGCTGAACATGGACGGCGAGTTCTCCGAATCGGGCATCCCGGCGGCGATCGTCACCAAGTATCTGGCCGAGCACGGGATCGTGGTCGAGAAGACCGGGCTGTATTCGTTCTTCATCATGTTCACGATCGGTATCACCAAGGGCCGTTGGAACACCATGGTGACGGAGCTCCAGCAGTTCAAACACGACTACGACCGCAACCAGCCGCTGTGGCGCGTGCTGCCGGAGTTCATCCAGGCCCATCCGCGCTATGAGAAGATCGGTCTGCGCGATCTGTGCGACGAGATCCACGGCATCTACAAGGCCAACGATGTCGCGCGCCTGACCACCGACATGTATCTGTCCGATATCGTCCCGGCCATGAAGCCGGCGGTGGCCTTCGCCAAGATGGCCCATCGCGAGATCGAACGGGTCGGGATCGATGATCTCGAAGGGCGCGTGACCAGCGTGCTGCTCACACCCTATCCGCCCGGCATTCCGCTACTGATTCCGGGCGAGCGCTTCAATGCCACCATCGTGCGCTATCTCCAGTTCGCGCGCGAGTTCAACACCCGCTTCCCCGGCTTCGAGACCGACATCCATGGTCTGGTCAAGGAAGAGAACGGCGGCGAGGTCAGCTATTTCGTCGACTGCGTCAGGCCGCTGTGAGATCGGCGAGATCCAGGGTGATCCACACCGGGCAATGGTCGGAGGGTTTGTCCATCGCCCGGATGGCATAGTCGATACCGACGTCGATCAGCCGCTCGCGCAGCGGGGCCGAGATCAGGATATGGTCGATGCGCAGACCATGTTTCGGCTCGCGCTCGAAGCCGCGCGAGCGGTAGTCGAACCAGCTGAAGCGGTCGGCGGTTTCGGGATGGCGAGTGCGGTAGGCATCGATCAGCCCCCAGTCGAGCAGGGCCTGGAACCACTCACGCTCCTCGGGCAGGAAGGCGCATTTCCCGGTGCGCAGCCAGCGTTTGGCGTTGTCGGCGCCGATCCCGATATCCAGATCCAGGGGGGCGACGTTCATGTCGCCGAGCAGGACGATGTTCTGGTCCGGGCGGAAGGCGGTGCGCAGATAGTCCAGCAGGCCGGCATAGAACTGCTGCTTGGCGGGGAACTTCAGCGGATGGTCGCGGCCTTCGCCTTGCGGGAAGTAGCCGTTGATGACCGTGACTTCGTCACCGTCGGCGAGCCGATATTGGCCTAGTATCAACCGACGCTGGGCTTCGGCGTCGTCGTTCGGCAGTCCCTTGACGACGCTGTGCGGAGACTGTTTGCTCAGGAGCGCCACGCCATAGTGTCCCTTTTGACCGTGAATCCGGACGTCATAGCCCAGTCCGCGCGCCCAATCGAGCGGAAACTGCTCGTCGGCGACCTTGGATTCCTGCAGGGCGAGGATGTCGGGGTCGAGTCCGGCCTTGAGCGCCTCGACCTGATGCGGACGGGCGCGGACGCCGTTGATGTTGAACGAGACGATCTTGAGCACCGGCATTCTCCCGACGGATTCCAGAACCAAACGACACATCCCTTTGTAATCGATCGGAGGCTCCCATGTCACTGTTACAGGCCTTCAAAGGCCATCGCGGCGAGTATCTCGTCGTGCTGCAATTCGTGCTGATGTTCGTCTTCATCCTGGCGCCGAACTGGAATCCGCTGGCCACGGCCGGCGTGCTCGCGGCCCTGGAGCCGGTGCGCTGGATCGCGCTTGGCGGGCTGGGGCTGGTCGCGCTGGTGTTCGGCGCCTTCGGTTCGATCCACATCCGCGACTATCTCACGCCCCTGCCCTATCCGGTCGACCACAGCCAACTGGTCAGGCACGGCGTCTATGCCTGGGTGCGCCATCCGCTCTACAGCAGCCAGCTCCTGGCCGCGCTCGGCTGGACGCTCTACACCCTGAGTCTGTCCCATCTGCTGATCCTGGCGATCGGCTTCGTCTTCTTCGACTACAAAGCCCGCAAAGAAGAAGCCTGGCTGACCGAGCGCCATCCCGACTATGCCGATTACGCGCGCGAAGTGCGCAAGTTCGTGCCCTGGATCTATTGAGGCACGACCACGATCCTCGACCCGCGAAAAGACGGGTTTCCGGTCGATCAAAGGTCCGCCAGCGACGCGACCGGCGGCTCACAGTGCGTACCGCGACAGCGATAGATCAGCGGCCGTTCGCCGCCGCGCATCGAAGCCAGCGTGCCAGGTAGCGCGTCGATCCCGGATGGGATGGCGAAGACGAGCCGATGCGGCCGATAGCCCTGCTGGGCCAGCCGCTGCCAGGTCTCCAGCCGGTCGTCGGCGGCGCGGATGACGAGCATTTCGGGCGGATCGAGCCAGTCGTCGAGCGCCATGAGCAGACTGGCATGGGCGTGCGGCATCCGGCGCATCGACTCGGCGGCGAGCCGCAGTGTGCCGTCAGCCGCCTCCAGATAGCGCACCTCGCCGATCAGATGCCCGAGCCGCTGGAGGGCGAGCGCCGCCACGCCGTTACCGGCCGGCATCGAATCGTCGCCGAGCGGCTTGGCGCGATGGATCAGCGGCTCATGCGAGCGGCCGGTGAACCAGAAGCCGCCGCGCTCGGCGTCATGGAACTCATCGAGCAACACCTCGGCCAGCTCGACGGCGAAGGCGAGGTCCGCGCTCGACCAGCGTACCTGGAGCAGCTCCAGCAGCGCATCGATCAGGTTGGCATAGTCGTCCAGATAGGCATTGAGATGGGCCACGCCGTCCTTGCAGGTCGCCAGCAGACGGCCGTCGTGCCACAGCGTCGAGCGGATGAAAGCGAGTGCCTGTTCAGCCGACTCAAGATAATCCGGGCGATCCAGCACCCGCGCCGCGCGTGCCATGCCCTTGATCATGAGCGCGTTCCAGGCCGTCAGGATCTTCTCATCGCGTCCGGGATGGACGCGCTGCTCACGGGCGCTGAAGAGGGTGGCGCGCGCACTGGCCAGCAACGCCTCGGCCTGCGGCAGATTCAGGCCCAGCGACTCGGCGGCCTGCGTCGGCGTGCGATAACCGTGCAGATGCCAGCGGCCCTCGAAGTTGGGCGGACGATCCAGGCCATAGACGGCCGCGAACAGCGGATACTCGGCCGCGCTCAACCGCGCGTGCACCGCGTCCCGATCCCAGACATAAAAGGTGCCCTCGTGGCCCTCACTGTCGGCGTCCAGGGTCGAGTAATAGCCGCCCTCGGGCGACTGCATCTCGCGCATGACCCAATCGGCGGTGGCCAGGGCCGCGTCGCGAAAGATGGATTCCCCCGTAGCGGAGAAGGCATCGCAGCAGAGCGCCAGCAGCGGCCCGTTGTCGTAGAGCATCTTCTCGAAGTGCGGGATCATCCATTCGTCGTCGACCGAATAACGGCAGAAACCGCCGCCGAGCTGATCGGTCAACCCGCCACGGATCATGCGCTCCAGCGTGAAGCCGGCCATGTGGAGCGGACGCGGATCGGGATCGCCGCCGTTCGCCGCCAGCCGTGCCTGACGCCGGAGCAGCAGTTCGAGATCGGTGGCATGCGGAAACTTGGGCGCGCGTCCGAAGCCGCCGTGCTCGGCATCGAAACTCAGCGCCAGCTGATGGAAGGCCGCCTCCAGCAGACCGGCCTCGGGCAGCTCCGCCCCGCCCTGGGGTTCGAGGCCGGCCAGCGCCTCCAGCAGACTCCGGTTCTGCTCGCGGATGGCGGCGCCCTGTTCGCGATAGGCGCGTTCGACCCCGACCAGCAGTTGCGTGAACGACGGCAGACCATGACGCGGCTCGCGCGGAAAATAGGTGCCGGCGAAGAAGGGCGTGTGATCGTCCGGGGTGAGAAAGACCGTCAGCGGCCAGCCGCCGGCGCGTTGGCTCAGAAGCTGATGCGCGGTCTGATAGACCTTGTCGAGATCCGGTCGCTCCTCGCGGTCGACCTTGATGTTGACGAACAGCCGGTTCATCCGCTCAGCCGTCGCCGGGTCCTCGAAGGACTCGTGCGCCATCACATGGCACCAGTGACAGGCCGAATAGCCGATCGAGAGCAGGATCGGGCGGTCCAGTTCGCGCGCCAGCGCCAGCGCCTCCGCGCACCAGGGCCACCAGTCGACCGGATTGTGGGCGTGCTGCTGGAGATAGGGACTGGTGGCCGACGCCAGCCGGTTGGTGCGTTGAACGTCGTGAGCATGGATCGAAGGCGACATGGCGGTTGATCTCCGGCTGAACGCTGAAACCCTGCACAAATCGAAGCTTGGCGGCTCAGATGATGGGGACGGTCGGGAGGCTTTCCATGTCACGACATCGGCGGCCTGCCCCGACGCGATCCCAAACTTCGTCCTCGCCGTGAGAAACCGGCGATATGGCACGGCATTCGATGCTAGTCTTGTCGACCTTGGCCGCTAACGCCGAACACCCGCTATCCGATCGAGACGCCCACCATGCACACTCAGCCACTCCTCCTGCGCAAGGACCAGGAACGCCGCCTGCTCGCCGGTCATTGCTGGATCTACAGCAATGAGATCGACACCAAGGCCACCCCGTTGAAGACGTTCGAACCCGGTCAGCCGGTCGAGATCCTGAGTCAGAGCGAGCGCTGGATCGGCCACGGCTATGCCAATCCGCACTCGCTGATCTGCGCCCGGATCGTCAGCCGCGAGCGCGCGCACCCCCTGAGTCCGGCGCTCTGGCTGCAACGTCTGCACGAGGCGCTGGCCCTGCGCGAACGGCTCTACACAGCGCCCTTCTACCGCCTCGTCTTCGGCGAGAGCGACGGGCTGCCGGGGCTGATCGTCGACCGCTATGGCGATCGACTGGCGGTCCAGATCACCACGGCCGGCATGGAACGCGCGCGTGCCGAGATCCTGGCCGCGCTGGAGCAGGTGTTGCGCCCGCAGGCGATCGTGCTGCGCAACGACACATCGGTGCGTGAACTGGAAGGTCTGGAACCGGGTGTCGAGCACGTGCTGGGCGAGCCGTCCGGCGACTGGATACTGACCGAACAGGGGCTGGAGTTCGCCATCGATCCCATGCGGGGGCAGAAGACCGGCTGGTTCTTCGATCAGGCCGAGAACCGCGCACGTCTGGCCCGCTATGGCGTCGGCGAGCGGGTGCTGGACGTCTGTAGCTATGTCGGCGCCTGGGGCCTGCGCGCCGCCGCGCTCGGCGCCTCGGACGTGACCTGCGTCGACGCCTCGGCCGACGCGCTGGAACGGCTCCAGTCCAACGCCGAGCGCAATGGTCTGTCGGCGCGCGTGCGTCCCCTCCAGGGCGATGCCTTCGAGGTGCTGCGCCAGCTGCGCGATCAGGGCCGGCGGTTCGACACCGTCCTGCTCGACCCACCGGCCTTCATCAAGCGCCGCAAGGACGAGAAGGACGGCACGGCCGCCTATCAGCGTCTCAACCGGCTCGGGCTGGAACTGCTGGAACCGGGCGGATTGCTCGTCACCTCGTCCTGCTCCTTCCACATGGGACGCGACGGCTTCCAGCGTGTGGTGCAACAGGCCGGTCAGCGCGCCGGGCGGCGGCTGCAATTACTGGAGACCGGCCAGCAGGGTCCGGACCATCCGGTCCATCCGGCGATCCAGGAGACGGCCTATCTCAAGACGCTGTTCCTGCGCGCCCTGCCGGCCGCCTGAGCGACGCTCCGCCAGGCGCGGGATATGCCTTTGTTTAGAGCCGGATGGTTTTTGCCGCAAAGCTCACTACAATTCCCGGCGCGACCGACCCCATCCATGGCTCGATCGAACAGTAACCGCCATTTTCAGAGATTCAGACCCATGCACGCCGATAGGCCCCTCACCCAAGCCAACGCGCTTCCCGAAGCCATGCCGGACTCCATGCCGATCGATCACCGCCCCGTGGCGGCCCGAACCGGGCGGTTCGCCGCCCAGGGACTTGGCCTCGTCCTGACCCTGGTCGGACTCCTGGCCTTGAACGGCTGCACCACGGCGCCACCACCAACGACACAGTTCAACGGTCCGGTCGACACGGTGGTGGTCAAGAAGTCACAGCGCCGGCTCGAACTGCTCAGCGGCGGCAAGGTGGTGCGTCAATATCGCGTCGCCCTCGGCGGCGCCCCGGTCGGGCACAAGTATCGCGAAGGCGATCAGCGCACGCCCGAAGGCCGCTACACGCTCAACTGGCGCAACCCCAAAAGCAACTTCTACAAAGCGATCCATATCTCCTACCCCACCGCCAAGGATCGCGCCACCAGCCGCCAGCTCGGCTACAGCAACCCAGGCGGCATGATCATGATCCATGGTCTGCCCAACTACATCCAGTCCGCGAGCCTGCGCCAGCAATACGCCAACCGCGACTGGACCCAGGGCTGCATCGCGGTGCAGAACCACGAGATGGACGAGATCTGGAGCCTGGTGAAGGACGGCACGCCGATCCAGATCATGCCCTGATGAGGCGCCCGGTGCGTCCATCGCGGATCACGGATGGACGATCGGACCCGGCGCAGTGTCCGGCGAGGATGTAGTCCGGCGGCTCGTCGAGCGCGAGCCGCACGCCCAGAGCGGTTCGGGCCGCCGGACGCGCGGCCTGGTTGGCGCTGGTCGAGACGATGGCTCCGCCATAGGCGCGGCAGAGCTCCGCCACCAGCGGATGGGCGCTCACACGCACAGCGAGCGTGTCGAAGCGCCCGGTCAACCAGGCGGGCGTCGCCACACGCGCCGGCAACAGCCAGGTATTGGGTCCGGGCCAGGTGGCGTGGATCTCGCGTTGCCGTTCCGGCTCCAGTGGCTCGACGAAGGGCCGGAGCTGATCCGGATCGGCAGCGATCAGGATCAGCCCCTTGGTCATGGAGCGGCGCTTGATGGCGAGCAGACGGGCGACGGCCCGTCCGTTCCAGGGGTCGCAGCCGAGCCCATAGACGGCTTCGGTCGGATAGGCGAGCACGCCGCCCTGCCTCAGACACCGAACGGCCAGACGCAGCCGATGCATCGGCTGCCAGATCGAGATGTCGCTTCGGGTCTTGGAATCCAGGATAGCCGTCTGATGCCGTGTCATGTTCAAACGCTCCAACACTTCGATTGATCGACCACAGCCTTGCTTCCGATCCGGTCATCCGCCGCTCGGTTCGGCTTGGTTTAGAATGATCCGCTTGCACAGGTGCCGATCACTTCATCGAGTCAGTACAACCTCATCAGCATGACCCCAACTAAAGCAAGCGGTCTGGAAGCCTGGCTCGATGTCGTCCGCGACCAGAAGATGCCGATCTTCGAGCAGACGGTGCATCAGATCCTGTCCATCTCGGAAGACGATCTGGCGCCGGCCTCGGCCCTGGCGAGTGTCGTCCTGCAGGACGCCTCGCTGACCACCCGCCTGCTGAAGCTGGCCAACTCGATCGCCTACAACCCCAGCACCACGGCCATCAGCACGGTCACGCGCGCCGTGATCGTGCTCGGCTTCGACGCCGTGCGGGACATGTGTCTGACCCTGACCCTGGTCGACACGCTGCTCCAGGGGCCGGCGAGGGTGCGCCTGGAACGCGAACTGGCCCGTGCCATGCACGCTGCGACCCAGGCGCGTGCCCTGGCCACGGCCCGGGGTGACAAGTCGCCCGAAGAGGTCTTCATCGCCACATTGCTGTACCGGGTCGGCGAACTGGCCTTCTGGTGCTTCGGCAACGAGTCCTGTGAACGTGTCGAGCAACTGGCCGCCCAGCCTGGGGTCACGCTGGAGACCGCCCTGGAGCGCGTGCTGGGATTCCGTCTGAGTCAGCTCAGCCGTCGTCTGGTTCACGAATGGCGTCTGACCGATCTCCTGAAGGAAGCGATCGACCACCCGGCACGCCAGGATCCGCGCATCCAGACCGTCATGCTGGGCCATCAGATCGCCCGCTGTGCCGAGGAACACGGCTGGCACTCTGAAGAGATGGAGCGCCTGGAGCGCCGTGCGGCCCGACTGATCGATGCCAGCGAGACCGATATACGCGCACTGTTACAGGAAAAGGCCGCCGCCGCCTTTGGCATGGCCCATGACTGCGGCGCCTCGGCGGCCGCCCGACTGATCCCGCTGCCCGACGGGTACGGCCACCTGGTCGACGAACTGGAGGCGGCTGAAGCTGAACCCGACACACCACAGGTCGGAGCGACGCCACCGCCCGCGTCTCACCCGCTTCCAGACTCCAGACTCCAGCTGAGCATCCTGCGCGAGCTCAACGCGGCCATCGAGAGCGTCCGCTGTGATTTCAACGTCATCATGGAGCTGGTCCTGGAGGGACTCTATCGCGGTGTCGGCCTGGACCGCGTGATCTTCGCCCTGATGACGCCGGACAGGCGCGGCCTCAAGGCCAAATATGCGCTCGGCCTGCCGGACGAGTTGACGATCGCGGCCTTCCAGTTCGCGCGTCCGGCGAGCGGGACGAACATCCTGTTCGAGACCCTGGACCACCAGCTACCGCGTCTGGTGACGCTGGCCGAACGTGAGCGCGATCCGCGTCTGGTTCCCGAGGGTCTGGTCGGACTCATGGGCATCATGCCCTTCATGGTCGCCCCCATCCTCATCAATCAGCAGAGTATCGGCCTCTTCCTGGCCGACCGTGGTCTGAGTCAGCGTCCGCTCGACCCGGAGAGCTTCGAAGACTTCAAGCATTTCGTCCAGCAGGCCAACATGGGGCTGACCCTGGCCCAGAGTCGTCAGCGACGGCGCTGAGTACGCGGCCTCAGCGTTCGGCCTCCTGATCCTCGACCGGTGCACGATAGCCGCATTCCTTCTGCGGACAGATCTTGGCCGCGCCCTGGGTCTTGGTGATCTTGAGCGTCAGCACCGGCCAGCCGCAGCTCGGGCAGGGTTCGGCGAGCGGCTCGTCCCAAAGCGCATAGTCGCACTTGGGATAGGTCGAGCAGGAATAGAACTCCTTGCCGCGCCGCGATTTTTTCTTCTGGAGCGTGCCCTTGTTGCACTTGGGACAGGTGACGCCCGTGTCCTCGGGCTTGTCGAGCGGCTCGATGTGCTTGCAGTTGGGATAGGCGCTGCACCCGATGAACTTGCCGTAGCGTCCGCGCTTGATCTCCAGCGCCGAGCCGCACAGCGGGCAGCTTCGCCCCTCGACCACCTCGGGCGCCTCGCGCTCGGCCTTGTCCGGGTCGAGATCGCGGGTGTAGTCGCACTCGGGATACTGGGTGCAGCCGATGAAACGCCCGTTGCGCCCGAGCCGGATGGCGAGCTGACCGCCGCACTTGGGACAGGTCTCCTCGATGCGCTCCTGGGTCACGTCGCTGCGCTTGACGTGCTCCTGGGTGTGGTCGACCAAGTCCTTGAACGGACGCCAGAAACGCTCCAGGAGCGGAACCCAGTCGCCCTCCCCGCGCGAGACGGCATCCAGATCGTCCTCCAGACGCGCGGTGAAGTCGTAGTCGACGTACGAGGTGAAATAGTCGGTCAGGAAGCGGTTGACCACGCGCCCGACGTCGGTCGGCACGAAGCGCTTCTTGTCCAGGATCACGTATTCGCGATCCTGGAGCGTGGAGATGATCGAGGCATAGGTCGAGGGTCGGCCGATGCCGAACTCTTCGAGTGCCTTGACGAGCGTCGCTTCGCTGTAGCGCGGCGGCGGTTCGGTGAAGTGCTGCTCGGGACGGATGGCGAGCAGGTCGACCAGTTCGCCGACCTTCATCTCGGGCAGCATCCGGTCCTCGTCGTCGTCGGCGCCCTTGGCATCGTCACGCCCTTCCAGATAGACGCGCATGAAGCCGGGATCGACCACCATCGAGCCGGTGGCACGCAGCATGTTCCCGGCTCCGGCACTCAGGTCGACCGCGACCTGATTGATGAGCGCATGGGCCATCTGACAGGCGAGCGTGCGCTTCCAGATCAGCTCGTAGAGCCGGAACTGTTCGACCGTGAGATGCGCCTTGACCGCCGCAGGCTCGCGCCGGATCGAGGTCGGCCGGATGGCCTCGTGGGCCTCCTGAGCGTTCTTGGCCTTGGTCTTGAACAGGCGTGGGGCATCCGGCAGATCCGCCTCGCTATAGCGCTCGACGACATAGGCGCGGATCTCGTCGATGGCTTCCTGGGCCAGATTCACCGAGTCGGTGCGCATATAGGTGATGAGACCGACCGCGCCCGAGCCGACGTCCACGCCCTCGTAGAGCTGCTGGGCCACGCGCATGGTGCGCTGGGCGGTGAAGCCGAGCTTGCGCGCCGCCTCCTGCTGGAGCGTGGAGGTGATGAAGGGCGGGGCCGGCTGGCGCTTGCGCTGCTTGCGCTCGACCTGTTCGACCTTGAGCTTGCCTCCGGCGGCCTGCTCCAGCGCCGTCTTGACCTCGGTGGCGCGCGCCTCGTCGGTGATCGTGAACTGCTCGACCTTCTCGCCGGCGAAGGTGGTGAGGCGGGCGACGAAGGGCCGCGCGTCCTTGGCCGTGTCGGCCTCGATGGTCCAGTATTCGCGCTGGACGAAGGCCTCGATCTCAGCCTCGCGCTCGCAGATCAGGCGCAGCGCCGGACTCTGCACCCGCCCGGCCGAGAGTCCGCGCCGGATCTTCTTCCACAGCAGGGGCGAGAGATTGAAGCCGACCAGATAGTCGAGCGCCCGGCGCGCCTGCTGGGCATTGACCAGGTCATAGGAAATCTGGCGCGGATTGGCGATGGCGTCCTGGACCGCGCGCTTGGTGATCTCGTTGAAAACCACGCGATGCACCGGCTTGTCGCCGAGCTGGCGACGGCTCTTGAGCAACTCGTGGAGATGCCAGGAGATGGCCTCGCCCTCGCGATCCGGGTCGGTGGCCAGATAGAGCGCCTCGCAGTCTTTGAGTTTCTTGGCGATCGACTGGACGTGCTTCTCGTTGCGCTCGATGATCTGATACTTCATCGCGAAGCCGTGATCCGGATCGACCGCGCCCTCCTTGGGCACCAGATCACGCACATGGCCATAGGAGGCGACGACCTCGAAACTGGGTCCGAGGTATTTCTTGATGGTCTTGGCCTTGGCGGGAGATTCGACGATGACGAGATTCATGCGGGACGGACGGATAGCCTGTAGTCAGGTGGTGAATGTTCGGACGTTCAATGCAGATAGACCGGCTCGTCGGCGTAGAGCATCTCTTCGAGCTGATCGAAGGCCTCCTCGCGACCTGGCCGGTTCATGAGCACCAGGAGCGCGACCCACTTGACCTCCTCGACCAGTACCTGCGGATGGTCGATCGCCAGCAGACGGTCGATCACCAGCTCGCGGCTGACCGGGTCGAGGATGCCGCTGTGCTCCAGCGACATGAGCATGCCGCGCGCCTCCAGGTCGAGCTTTTCGCATTCCAGTTCGCTGTAGACACGGATCGAGCCGCTGACGGGACCATGCTCGTGGGCCGCCTCGACCCCGAGTGCCAGCTCATCGAGCCAGCGCAGCGCCTTGTCGATCTCGCCCTGGGAGAAACCGGCCTGGCTCAGCTCGTCCTCGAGATCGCTCTGCTCGACGGGTGGCTGCTGCTCGCCATCCATGTAATTCTCGTACAGATAGATCAGTACATCGACCATGTTTTCGTTCATCGGCAATCTCGATGGATGGTGTCAACCGCGGGCTGACGGATCAGGGTGCGCGGGTATAGCGACCGCCTGGAAGGCATGATACATGACCCTCGAGTTCCATGAGCAACAGCATGGACGAAATCTGCTCGACCGCCAACCCCGTGCGTTCGGTCAACTCGTCCAGGTTCACCGGGTCGTGCCCCAAGGATTCCAGCAGACGCGCCTGCTCAGGCGGCAGATCGGGCGGTGGTGCGGCGGCGCGGCGGGCGCCGGGCGTCGAACGATCGGCGGCGGCCAGCTCCGCGCGCAACTGCGGGGCCAGTTCGGCCAGGATCTCCTCGGGCTCCTCGACGAGCTTCGCCCCTTCGCGGATCAGCGCATGACAGCCGCGCGACAGCGGATTGCGAATCGAGCCCGGTATGGCGAAGACTTCGCGCCCCTGCTCCAGCGCCATGCGCGCCGTGATCAGCGAGCCGCTCTTGAGCGCCGCCTCCGTCACCAGCACGCCCAGGCTCAGGCCGCTGATGAGCCGGTTGCGGCGCGGAAAGCTGCTCGCCAGCGGTCCCTGCCCCGGCGGCAGCTCGCTGACCATCACACCGCGCTCGACGAGCCGTCGTGCCAGATCGCGATGCACGGCCGGATAGACCCGATCCGGCCCGGTGCCGAGCACCGCGATGCTGTGTCCGGTCTCCAGGGCGGCGGCATGGGCCGCGCCATCGATGCCGATGGCCAGACCGCTGGTGACGATCAGACCCTGACCGGCCAGCCAGCGCGCGAAGGACGCCGTGATCTCGCCGCCTCCTGGCGTGGGATTGCGGGTGCCGACGATGGCGATCTGCGGCTCGCTCAGCAGATCGGCGTCGCCGCGTGCGTAGAGCACCGGCGGCGGGTCGGCGATCTCGGCCAGTCGCGGCGGATAGCGCGGATCGGCGAGTGTGATCAGATGGGCGTCGGGATGCTCGGCCCAGGCGAGGATGGCGTCGATGAGCGCGCGATCGGGCTGACGCAGCGCGGCGATGGTCTCGGGCTTGAGGCCGATCTGATCGAGACGCGCGTCACCGGCGGCCAGGACCGCGCTCGGCGAACCGAAGCCCTCCACCAAGCGCGCGAAGGTGCGCGGTCCGACACGCGGCGCCAGGATGAGCGCGAGCCAGTCGCCGATGGGCGCACTCGCCCAGTCGCGCGTTCGGGGCACGGCGGGATCAGGCGGGAGGCGGAGCAACCCAGTCGCCCACCCGAAGCGCGCGTGTGGTGTCGAGGATGAGGCCGAAACTGACCCGATCGAAGACCCGGAACACCATCAGCACGCCCGAACGCTCGAAGGGTTTGACGTATTCGGCCGTGTTGCGCCGATAGTCCGGATGCAGCGGGAAGCCGGCGTCCCGCGACGGCTCATCGGCACGCCAGCCCTTGAAGTCGTAGTCGCGCCCGAGCCAGAAATCGCTCGAAAAGGGACTCTCCATCAGCCAGTCGGTGTTGGCGATCCCGGCCCGGACCTGATCGCGCTCCTTTTCGCCGCCGACGAAGACTTCGAGTACATGGCCGGGTTCGAGCCTGTCGCGCGCGCCGCGATCGATGATGACCACGTCGTACTGACCGATCTGCGAGACGCCGTTCATGACCGAGAGGATGCGCCCGCGCGTCCCCGCCGGGGCCGGGCGTGGCAGAAAATCCGCCAGGGACCGCTCGGCGTCGGCCGGGATGACGCGATCACCGATCGCCACCTCGCGCTCCATGCGCGTCACCCGCAGCTTGGCCGGATCACCCGTGCGCTCCAGCACAGCGTTGGCGACGAAAGTGGCCTCATAGCCGAGCACTTCGCCGCTATCGAAGTCGCGCAGCGGATCGCCGGGGCGCAGCACCTGGAACTGCGTGACATCGCTCGCACGGATCTTGCGCACATAGATCGCGTCATGGACACCGGCGACGATGTGCTCGTCCGGAAAGCCGACCACATAGGAGGCACGCTTGATGTCATCGGAATCGGCCACATGCGGCTGGGTCAGGAAGGGCGCGATCGAGCCGACGCGGATGGTCGGCACAGGTGCGCTGATGGCCTCGGTACGCACCTGGGGGCTGAGCTTGACCAGACGCGGCCCGCCGCGTCCGTCGGCGCGCCCGATCACCGGACGGCCGGCGACCATCGTCAGCTCGAGCACGTCGCCCGGATAGATGAGATCGGGGTTCTCGACGCTCGGATTGGCACGCCAGACCTCCGACCAGCGCCAGGGATCGCGCAGGAAGCGCCCGGCGATGTCCCAGAGCGTGTCGCCCGGACGTACGACATAGGTCTGGGGTGCCCCCGGCGCCAACTCGACCGCGAACACCCCCGGCGCCAGGAGTGCCAGGGAGCCGATGAGGACTGAAATGACGGCGAAACGGCGTTGCATGGCGCGCATGGACCCTCCGCGATGGTCGAAACGGGATGCTCCCGTCCCCACGATGGGATGTAGTATCCTGGAGATAGTAGCGCACACCGCTTCGTCTCGACCACCCGTTGACTCAAGCCGGATCAAGAATTCGCATGGCCATACTCGATATCCTCACCTTTCCCGACCCGCGACTGCGCCAGAAGGCGCGGCCCGTCGAGCAGGTCGACGACCAGATTCGTCGACTGGTCGACGACATGCTCGAAACCATGTATGCCGCCCCCGGCATCGGACTGGCCGCGACCCAGGTCGATGTCCAACGCCAGATCATCGTCATCGACGTGTCCGAGGGACACGACACGCCGCTGTGCTTCATCAATCCGCGCCTCGTCGCACGCGAGGGCACGGAGCAGATGGACGAGGGTTGTCTGTCCGTCCCCGGTTTCTTCGAGACCGTGACCCGTGCCGAGCGCGTCACGGTCGAGGCGCTCGACCGCGATGGCAAGCCCTTCAAGCTCGACGCCGATGGTCTGCTCGCCGTCTGCATCCAGCATGAGATGGATCATCTCGACGGCAAGCTCTTCGTCGATCACATCTCCATCCTCAAGCGTCAGCGCATCCGTCACAAGCTCGAGAAGCAGCGCAAGGAGCGCCAGCACGCCGAGGCGGCGCGCGCTCGCGAGGCCGCCGAGCCGCGCCGCAGCGCCGTCTGAGCCGCCTCACACCCCGAACCGAGCCATCCATCGACAGCCGATCCACTGATGAAACCGCTTCGCCTCCTGTTTGCCGGCACGCCCGATTTCGCCGTTCCCTGTCTCGCCGCCCTGCTCGACGCCGGGCATGAGGTGATCGGCGTCTACACCCAGCCCGACCGCCCGGCCGGACGCGGGCGCAAACTCCAGATGAGTCCGGTGAAGGCGCTGGCGCTCGATCGCGGCCTCGCGGTCTATCAGCCCGAGAGCCTCAAGCGCGATCCCGAGGCCGTCGAGCAGCTTCGCGCGCTCGGAGCCGATCTGATGGTGGTGGTCGCCTATGGTCTGCTGCTGCCGGTCTCGGTACTGGAAGCGCCCCGGCTCGGCTGTGTCAACGTCCATGCCTCGCTGTTGCCGCGCTGGCGCGGCGCAGCGCCGATCCAGCGCGCCATCCTCGCCGGTGACGCGGAGACGGGTGTCTGCATCATGCGCATGGAGGCGGGACTCGACACCGGACCGGTCTACCATCGGGTCGCCACACCGATCGATCCGCGCGAGACCGGCGGCACCCTGCACGACCGGCTCGCCGAACTCGGTGCGCGTGCGCTCGTGGACGCCCTGCCCGGTATCGCCGAAGGTTCGCGCGCGCCGGACGCGCAAGACGATGCGCTGGCCACCTATGCTCACAAGCTCAGCAAGGATGAAGCGACGATCGACTGGAGTGCGCCCGCTGATGCCATCGAACGTCAGGTGCGCGCCTTCGATCCCTGGCCGGTCGCTCAGACCACGCTGGAGGGTGCGACACTGCGGATCTGGTCGGCCGAGGCGGAATCCGAAGACGCGGCCGGGGATTCGGCGGCGCCCGGAACCGTCATCGGGGCCGATCGCACCGGCATCCGGGTCGCCACCGGCGCGGGTCGGCTGTGCGTCACGCGCCTGCAACCGGCGGGCAAGAAACCCATGAGCGCGGCGGACTACCTGAACGCGCGACACCTGGACGGCGCGCGTTTTGACTGAGCGCAGACGTCACCACACCCCAACCGCCGCCTCGCCGGGCGCCGAGTCGCGCGCTGCGGCCGCGCGCGCCCTGCATGCGGTGCTCGATCGCGGTCAGTCGCTCACGCGCGTGCTGCAAGCCGACACGACACGGCGCGCGCCGGCCGATCAGGCGCTGGTGCAAGAGATGGTCTATGGCGCGCTGCGTCTGCTGCCGCGTCTGCGCCTCATCGCCGGCCGCCTGCTCGAACGCCCGCTCAAACCGCGCGATGGCGATTTGCAGGCGTTGATCCTGGTCGGACTCTATCAGCTCGGCTTCATGAAGACGCCGTCGCACGCGGCGGTCTCGGCCACGGTCGAGGCCACGCGCCTGCTCGGCAAACCCCGGATGGCGGGTCTGGTCAACGCCCTCCTGCGGCGCTTCCAGCGCGAGCATGAAGCCTTGCTGGCCTGGGTCGACACCCAGCCCGAATCGCGCTGGCTCTTTCCCGACTGGCTGCTCGAACGGCTGCGCGCGGACTGGCCGGACGACTGGGAATCGATCGTCCTGGCCAGTAATGAACGCGCGCCCATGGCGCTGCGCGTCAATCCGCTCCAGGGGACGCGCGCGGACACTCTGGCCGAACTGGAGTCAGCCGGGATCGGCGCGTGCGCTATCGACGGACTCGATACCGGCGTGCGGCTCGACCAGCCGCGCGCCACGCGCGATCTGCCGGGTTTCATCGAGGGCCGGGTCTCGGTCCAGGACAGCGGGGCGCAACTGGCCGCGCGCCTGCTCGACGCTCAGCCCGGCGAGCGGGTGCTCGATGCCTGTGCCGCACCCGGCGGCAAGACGGCGGCCATCCTGGAGCGCGCCGGCAACGCGCTCGATCTGGTCGCCATCGACAGCGATGCCGCGCGTCTGGCCACGGTCGGCACGACGCTCGACCGGCTCGGACTCAAGGCTCAGGTACGGGTCGGCGACGCGGCCGATCCGCACGGCGACTGGACCGCCCGTCCCTTCGATCGCATCCTGCTCGACGTGCCCTGCTCGGCGACCGGCGTCATCCGCCGTCATCCCGATATCAAATGGCTGCGCCGCCCCGACGACATCGCCGCGCTCGCCGCCACCCAGTCGCGCATCCTGGACGCCATCTGGCCGCTGCTGCGTCCGGGCGGACGCCTGCTCTATGCCACCTGCTCGCTGCTCGCCGAGGAGAACGAGCGCCAGGTCGACGCCTTCCTCGCCCGCCGCACCGATGCGCGCGCGCTGGATCTGCCGACCGACTGGGGCCGCCCGCGTCCGCCCGGACGCCAGCTCCTCCCGACCACTCAGGGACACGACGGCTTCTTCTACGCCCTGCTCGCCAAGGATGCGTCATGACCTCGGGCAAGGTCTCCCGTGTCACCCTGATCCTCGCCCTGAGCCTTCTGCTGGCGCTCACGGCCGAGGCGCTGGCGCGCTCAGGCTTCAGCGTCAAGCAGGCCCAGGTCAGACCGGAGGCCGGACAACTGGTCCTGAACGCCAGCGTCGACTTCGTGTTCAGCGAACCCGTGCTGGAGGCGCTCGATCATGGCGTGCCTCTGACGCTCGTCTTTCACGTCCAGGTACGCCGCACCGAAGCCTGGATGTGGGAGGACAGTCTGGTCGACGAGCAGTGGCGCTATACCATCCGCTACCGGCCGCTCTCCGAGCGCTACGAGGTCCATCGTCTGCCGAGCCACGACGGGCGCGACTTCGTCACCCGCGACGCGGCCATCCGCGCCCTGGGTGAACTCACCGACCAGGCGCTCATCGGACTCGACCGGCTCGACCCGGACGAGGACTACGAACTTCAGATCAAGGTCTTCCTGGACATCGAGGAGCTGCCGCTGCCGCTGCGCCCCATGGCGTATCTCAAGCCATCCTGGAAGCTGTCGAGTGGTTGGACGACGTGGCCTCTAAACCACTGACCTGGCATCGCGGACTCGCTACCCTGCCGGTTGCGCTCCTGATCCTCGGACTCCTGGTCGTGCTGGTGCTGATGCGCGACGCCGTGGAGAACTCCGAGACGCTCAGTCGCGCCTTCCTGCCGCTGCTGTCGGTGGTGCTGGCCGGACTGCTGGTGCTGGCCGTGCTGGTGGCCGTCAACATCGTCAAGCTGGTGCGCCGCTATCGCCGTCAGGCGGCCGGCTCGCGTCTGACGGCGCGCATCGTGGTGCTGTTCTCGCTGATCTCGCTGCTGCCGGTGGGGGCGGTCTACTATTTCTCGCTCGGCTTCCTGCTGCGCGGCATCGACAGCTGGTTCGATGTCGAGATCGGGCGTGCCATGCAGGACGCGCTGGTGCTCAATCAGGCTTCGCTCGACCTCAACCAGCGGCTGCTGGTCAAGATCAGCGAACAACTGCTGGCCGGGATCGAGGATCGCTCGGCCACAGCCATCGCACTCAGTCTCAACGATCTGCGCCGCCGCGCCGGGGCCATCGAGCTGACCGTCTATGGCGCCGGCGGGCAGGTGCTGGGCACGGCCAACGAGGATCCGACCCAGCTGGTTCCCAGTCAGGCCGAACGCGAGATCCACCACAGCGTGCGCGCCGGCACCAACTATGTCGGACTCGAGAGCGGGCCGGGCAACGAACTGGTGGTGCGCACTCTGGTCCAGGATCCGCGCGGGCGTCCGATGCTGATGCAGGGCGTCTTCCCGACCTCGGCGCGCATCAGCGAGCTGTCCAACCGGCTGGAGGACGCCTACAACCGCTATACGGAGCTGGCCTATCTGCGCCAGTCGCTCAAGCTGAGTTTCTCGCTCACGCTCTCGCTGGTGCTCGTGTTCGGACTCATGGCCGCGCTCATCGCCGCCTTCCATACGGCGCGGCGGCTGGTGGCGCCCATCGCCGACATCGCGCGCGCCACGCGCCTGATCTCGGACGGCGACTACGAGCAGCAGATCGCCCTGCCCCGTCACGACGACGAACTGACCTTCCTGGTCGCCTCCTTCAACGCCATGTCGCGCCGCATCGCCCAGGCGCGCGACGCGGCGGCGCACAGCAAGCAGGCCGTCGAGACCCAGCGCAACTATCTGGAGACCATCCTCGGGCGGCTGTCCTCGGGTGTGGTGGCCTTCGACGAGGTGCAGCGACTGCGCACGGCCAATCCGGCCGCGCTCCAGATCCTGGCATTCGATGAGACCAGGGAGCCCGTCACGCTCGAATGCCTGGAACGCGCCAGTCCCTGGCTCACCCCCTGGACCGAGACGGTGCGCCGTCACGTCGCCGAGGCCCGGCCCTGGCGTGCGGAGGTGACGCTGCAACGCGACGAGACCAGCCAGACGCTCATGTGTCGCGGCAGTCCGCTGCCTCTGCCCGACTCGACCCAGCGCGGTCATGTGGTGGTGTTCGACGACATCAGCTCGCTGATCGTCGCCCAGCGCAACGCGGCCTGGGCCGAGGTCGCGCGGCGGCTCGCCCACGAGATCAAGAATCCGCTCACGCCGATCCAGCTCTCGGCCGAGCGTCTGCGTCACAAGTTGCTGGCCAAGGCCGATGAAAACGACGCGCGGATCATCGAGCGCGCCACCGGCACCATCATCCAGCAGGTCGAGGCCATGAAGGCGATGGTCAACGACTTCTCGGACTACGCCAAGAGCCCCAGACTCCAGGCCGAACCCTTCGTCTTCGACCGGCTCGCGCGCGAGGTGCTGGATCTCTATCGCAGCGCGGGTGTTCCGGCGCTCAGGATCACGCTGGGCGCCCCCGACGCTCAGGTGCGGGGCGATCCCTTGCGACTGCGGCAGGTCATCCATAATCTGATCAAAAACGCCCAGGAAGCCCTGGAGGGCCGCACCGAGGCGCGCATCGAGGTCGGCACCGAACTCGTCCAGGCCGACGACACGTCCTATGTGCAGTTCCGGGTCGCCGACAATGGTCCGGGGTTCGAGCCGCAGCTCATGGACCGGCTGTTTGAACCCTATGTCACCACCAAAGCCAAGGGCACGGGCCTGGGTCTGGCCATCGTCAAGAAGATAATCGAGGAACATGGCGGTATGATCGGGGTCGAGAATCGCGATTCGGGCGCCCTGATCCGGGTCCGAATCCCAGTCTGGCAAGCGACCGCCGCCCCGGCGGTCCACGGTCGGGAGCAACACGAAGTATCATGAGCGCAACCCATATCCTGGTCGTCGACGACGAACCCGACATCCGTGGCCTGGTCAAGGAGATCCTCGAAGACGAGGGCTATGCCGTGGCCGTGGCCGAGAACGGCGAGGCGGCGCGGCACGCCCTGCGCGACCGCCGTCCCGATCTGATCCTGCTCGACATCTGGATGCCCGACATCGACGGCATCTCACTGCTCAAGGAGTGGGCCGAGGACGATGGACTGCCCTGCCCGGTGATCATGATGTCGGGGCACGGCACGGTGGAGACGGCGGTCGAGGCCACCCGGCTCGGCGCCTACGATTTCCTCGAAAAGCCGCTGTCCATGGCCAAGCTGCTGCTGACCCTGGAGCGCGCGCTCGAGGCCGACAAGCTCCAGCAGGAGAACATCGGACTCAAGCGTCGCGCGCCCCAGGTCCATGAGCCGGTCGGACGCAGCGCAGCCATGCAGCGACTGCGCGAGCAGGTCAAGCGCATCGCCCAGCACGACACCTGGGTGCTGATCACCGGCGAGGCCGGTAGCGGGCGCGAGACCTTCGCGCGCTATCTGCACTCACAGAGTGCGCGCAAAGAGCGTCCCTTCATCGATCTGAGCGTCTCCGCGCTGGCCGGCGGCAATGCCGCGCGCGAGCTGTTCGGCGTCGAGGAGGGCGAGCACACCCATTACGGCAGTCTGGAAAAGGCCGCCGGCGGCACACTGCTGCTCGACGAAGTGGCCGACATGGAATGGGAGGCGCAATCCAAGCTGCTCGGAGCGCTCGACAGCGGGTCGTTCCTGCGCGTCGGCGGCAGCGAGCCGGTGCGTATCGACGTGCGCATCATCGCCATCACCCAGCGCAATCTGGAAGAGGAAGTGCGTGCCGGACGTTTCCGCGAGGATCTGTTCTACCATCTCAACGTGGTGCCGCTGAACATCCCGCCGCTCAGCGAACACGCCGAGGATGTGCCCGATCTGCTCAACTTCTATCTCGACTATTTCGCCACCCACGAGAAGCTGCCCTACCGGCGCTTCAGCGTCGGCGCCCAGAACTTTCTGCGCAACTATGGCTGGCCGGGCAATGTGCGCGAATTGAAGAATCTGGTCCAGCGGGTGCTGATCCTGGGCGCGGGCGACGAGATCAGTCAGAAAGAGGTCGAGAGTGCGCTCGGCGCTCCGCCGCCGGTCCAGGTGCAGACGCTCGACGGGCTGGTGTCCTTCGATCAGCCGCTGCGTCAGGCACGCGAGCAGTTCGAGAAGGCCTATCTCGACTACCAGCTCGAAAAGCACCAGGGCAACGTCAGCAAGATGGCCAAGGAGGCCGGGATGGAGCGCACCCATCTCTATCGCAAGCTGCGCTCGCTCGGCATCGAGATCAAGGAACGGCGTTGAGAGGCTGTAACGGATGAAGATCATCATCCTCGGCGCCGGTCAGGTCGGCTCCTCGGTCGCGGCCAATCTGGTCAGCGAGGCCAACGACATCACCGTGGTCGATCAGGACGCGGATCTGCTGCGCGACCTGCAGGACCGCTTCGATCTGCGCACGGTGCAGGGCCACGGCGCCCACCCAGACGTGCTCACGCGCGCGGGCGCCGAGGACGCTGACATGATCATCGCGGTGACCAACAGCGATGAGACCAACATGGTCGCCTGTCAGGTGGCCTACACGCTCTTCCATACCCCGACCAAGATCGCGCGCGTGCGTGCCCAGAGTTTTCTCGATCAGCCCAGGCTGTTCGGCACCGAGGCGCTGCCGATCGATGTCGCCATCAGTCCCGAGGCGCTGGTCACGGATTACATCCTGCGTCTGATCGAGAATCCGGGCACGCTCCAGGTGCTCGACTTCGCCGGCGGGCGCATCCGAATGGTGGCGGTGCGCGCCTTCCATGGCGGGCCGCTGGTCGGTCAGGAACTGCGCACGCTCAACGAACACATGCCGCACGTCAAGGCGCGCGTGGCGGCCATCTATCGTCAGGATCACGCCATCCAGCCCGAGGGCGACACCCGCATCGAGGTCGACGACGAGGTGTTCTTCGTCGCCGCGCCTGCACACATCCGTACCGTGATGGGCGAGCTGAGACGGCTCGATCCGTCCTACAAGCGGCTGATCATCGCCGGCGGCGGCAATATCGGCATGCGATTGGCCAAGGCGCTGGAACCGAACTACCGGGTCAAGCTCATCGAACGCAACCTCAAGCGTTGCAAACAGATCGCCGAGGATCTGGAGCGCACCATCGTGCTGCATGGCGATGCGGCTGATCAGGAATTGCTGCTGGAAGAGAACATCGAGAACACGGACATCTTCTGTGCCGTGACCAACGACGACGAGGCCAACATCATCTCGGCGATGCTGGCCAAGCGGCTCGGGGCGCGCAAGGTGATGGCGCTCATCAACCGTCCGTCCTATGTGGATCTGGTCCAGTCGGGAGCCATCGATATCGCCATCTCGCCCCAGCAGGCCACCATCGGCAGTCTGCTCAAACACGTGCGGCGCGGCGACGTGGTCATGGTGCATTCGCTGCGCCGTGGCGCGGCCGAGGCCATCGAGGCCATCGCTCACGGCGATCCGACCTCCAGCAAGGTGGTCGGGCGGCGGATCTCGGAACTGAAACTGCCCAAGGGCGCCATCATCGGCGCCCTGGTGCGCGGCGATGATGTGCTGATCGCGCATGGCGAGACCGTCATCGAGTCCGAGGATCACGTCATCCTCTTCCTGCAGGACAAGCGCCGCATCCAGGAGGTCGAACGACTGTTCCAGGTTGGCGTCACCTTTCTATGAAATTCGACGCGGTTCAGAAGGTTCTGGGGCTGTTGCTGACCATCTTCAGCTTCAGCATGCTGCCCCCGGTGGTCGTCTCGCTCATCTACGACGAGGGCGGCGCCGGCCCCTTTCTGGCGGCTTTCACGCTGATCTTCGGCCTGGGGCTGCTGATCTTCCTGCCGGTGTCGCGCTCGCACGAGGTGCTGCGGGTGCGCGACGGCTTTCTGGTGGTGGTGCTGTTCTGGACCGTGCTCGGACTGGCCGGCGCCCTGCCCTTCTGGCTGGCGCCCAATCCGGCCGTCTCGGCCACGGACGCGGTGTTCGAGTCGATCTCGGGGCTGACGACCACAGGCGCCACGGTCATCATCGGTCTGGACCATCTGCCCAAGTCGATCCTGTTCTATCGCCAGCAGCTCCAGTGGCTCGGCGGCATGGGCATCATCGTGCTGGCGGTGGCGGTGTTGCCGATGCTCGGGGTCGGCGGGATGCAGCTCTTCCGCGCCGAGATGCCCGGCCCGATGAAGGACTCCAAGCTCACGCCGCGCATCACCGAGACGGCCAAGGTTCTGTGGTACATCTATCTTTGGATGACGATCGCCTGCGCGCTCGCCTACTGGTTGGCGGGGATGACGGTCTTCGATGCCATCGGGCATGCCTTCTCGACCGTGGCCATCGGCGGCTTCTCGACCCACGATCTGAGCATCGGCTATTTCGACAGCACCGCCATCGAGCTGATCGCCGTGATCTTCATGGTACTGGCCGGGATGAGCTTCACCCTGCACTTCATGGTCGTGCGACGCCAGGATCCGCGCCTGTACTTCCAGGACAGTGAATTCCGGCTCTATCTGCTGGTACTCCTGACGGTCATTGCGATCACGACCCTGGTGCTCTACGAAACCCAGACCTATTCGAGTTGGTGGGAGTCCTTCACCAAGGGGCTGTTCCAAGCCGTCTCGATCGGCACCACGACCGGCTTTGCGACCGCCGAGTTCTATGCCTGGTCGCCCTTTCTCCAGATCCTGCTGCTGCTGTCCAGCTTCATCGGTGCCTGCGCGGGGTCCACCGGCGGCGGAATCAAGGTCATCCGCTTCCTGCTGCTCATCAAGCAGGGCGTGCGCGAGATCGGGCGCCTGATCCATCCCAATGCCCAGATTCCGGTGCGCATCGGCGGCAAGACGATCAATCATCGCGTGGTCGATGCGGTCTGGGGGTTCTTCTCCCTCTATGTGGCGAGCTTCATCCTCATGTATCTGATGCTCGCCGCCACGGGATTGGATCTGGTGACGGCGTTTTCAGCGGTCGCGGCCTGCATCAACAATCTCGGCCCCGGACTGGCCACGGTCGGCCCGCACTACGCCGATCTCAACGATACGGCCAAATGGATCCTCTGCTTCGCCATGCTGCTCGGGCGGCTGGAGATCTTCACCCTGCTGGTGCTGCTGTCACCGGCGTTCTGGCAGCGCTGATCACGAAATCGACCAGTTCCACGATCTCGGTCAATGGCAGCACGGGCGGATGGGGACAGACGGGCGGCGGATCATCGGTCGCGAGCGCGATGATCTCCGGATCGTCCGGATAGAGCGGTGGCTGACCCAGCGCGGCGCGATAGACCTCGATCTTGGGATAACGGGCGTGCTTGAACCCCTCGACCAGCACCAGATCGAGCCGGTCACGCTCGAAACGCGCCAGCATCGAGTCCAGATCGGGATCTTCGCCCTTGCGGTCGTTCTCCACCTGCAAGGCCCAGCGCTCGCGCGAGGCCAGCAGCGTCTGAGCCGCCCCGGCGGCGCGGATCTCATAGCTGTCCTTGCCCGGACGATCCAGGTCGAAGCTGTGGTGGGCGTGCTTGAGATAGCCGACGCGCAGACCCCGCGCCTGGAGCGCCGCGACCAGATGCCGCAGCAGTGTCGTCTTGCCGCTGCCGCTGGGGGCGACGAAGCCGAATACCGGAAGATCGGACGAGGTCGGGGAGGCGGTCATGTTTGGCTGGGTGAACGATCCGCGTCGTCATGGACCGAACGCGCCTGATCGACATAGCGATCGCGCGCGGCCTTGGCGCGGCTGAAGATTTCGAGCAGATGCTCGCCATCGGCGCGGCGGATGCTCTCGGCCAGATCCGTCATCTCGACGCCGAAGCGCGCCAGCATCGCACTGAGCGCCTCGCGATTGGCCAGACAGATGTCGCGCCACATGACCGGACTGCTGGAGGCGATGCGGGTGAAGTCGCGAAAGCCGCCGGCGGCATAGCGGAAGATCTCGTCGTTCTCGCGCATCCGTGCCAGCGCATCGACCAGCCCGAAGGCGAGCATGTGCGGCAGGTGGCTCGTTGCCGCGAGCACTTCGTCGTGGTGGGCGACCGACATCGCCGTGATCTCGGCTCCGCAGGTCTCCCACATGGCCGTGACCCGCGCCACGGCCTCGGGGTCGGTCTCGGCCAAGGGGGTCAGGATCACGCGGCGATCCCGGTAGAGTTCGGCGAAGGACGCCTCCACCCCGCTGTGCTCGGTACCGGCGATCGGGTGTCCCGGCACCAGTCGCGGCGGCACGCAGCCGAAGACCGCGCGCGCGTCCTCGACCACGCTGCATTTGACGCTGCCCCCATCGGTGACGATGGCCTCGGGCCGCAAGCTGTCGCGCATGGCCGCCAGCGCCCCGCGCATGGCGCCGAGCGGCACGGCCAGGAACACCATGTCGGCCTCGCGCACTGCTTCGGCCGGGTTCTGGGTGATACGGTCGACCACGCCCAGTTCGAGCGCGCGTTCCAGATTGCCCAGCGAACGCCCGCAACCGACGATCTCGCCGACGGCGCCGGCCGCCCGTAGCGCACGCGCCAGCGAACCGCCGATCAGTCCAACCCCGATGATCGCGAGCCGTTCGATCATGACGCCAGCACGTCCTCGAAGGCGGCGATGAAGCGCGCGTTCTCGGACTCCAGCCCGACGCTGATGCGCAGATGGTTCGGCATCCCGTAGTTGCCGACCGGGCGCACGATGACGCCACGGCGCAGCAGGGCCTCGTTGATGGGGGCGGCCGGGCGTCCGCAGTCGACGGTGACGAAGTTGCCCACCGAGGGGATGTAGGTGAGTCCGAGCCGCTCGAAGGCGCCGGTCAGTTGCTTCATCCCGGCGCGGTTCAGCTCGACCGAGGCGCGCACATGCTCGCGGTCGTTGATCGCCGCGATCGCCGCCGCCTGGGCCAGGGCATTGACGTTGAACGGCTGGCGCACCCGGTTGAGCAGATCGGCGACACGGGGATCGCTGAGCGCATAGCCCACGCGCAGCGCCGCCAGACCATGGGCCTTGGAGAAGGTCCGGGTGACGATCAGGTTGGGGAAGGTCTCGACCCAGTGGGTCGCATCCGGGAAGTCCGGCTCGGCGACGTACTCGGTATAGGCTTCGTCGACCACCACGATGCAGGTCTTGGGCAGCGAGCCGATGAACGACTTGAGCGGTTCGGCGGCCAGCCAGGTGCCGGTCGGGTTGTTGGGATTGGCGATCCAGACCACGCGGGTCCGGTCGTTGACCAGCCGCGCCATGGCGTCCAGGTCGTGGCCGTAATCACGGGCCTTGGCCACGCGCGCGGTTGCACCGACCGACTGGATGGCGATCGGATAGACGGCGAAGGCGTGCTCGGAGAACACCGACTCGGCCCCAGGGTGCAGAAAGACGCGCGCGATCAGGTCCAGCACATCGTTGGAGCCATTGCCGATCGTCACCGCCGTGGGCGAAAGGCCATGATACTCGGCCAGTGCACGACGCAGCTCGAATCCGCCGCCATCGGGATAGCGGCCCAGCTCGGCGAGCACGGCGGCCATGGCCTCGCGCGCGCGCGGCCCCGGACCCAATGGGTTCTCGTTCGAGGCCAGTTTGACCGAATCGCTGATGCCCAGCTCGCGTTCCAGCTCGGAGACCGGCTTACCGGGCACATAGGGCGTGAGTCCGGCGATCCAGGGAGCGGCCAGTGACAGGAAGGGATTTTCGGTTTGACTCATGACGGATGTATCCAACAATACGTTCAATAGCGATGACGACGCGCGCGGCCCTCAGAGCACGGCGACCGGATAGGAACCCAGCACCTTGAACAGCAGCGCATCCTGTTCGAGATTCTGCAGGGCATAGGCGACCTTGGGGTCTTGTCGATGGCCGAGGATGTCGACGAAGAACACATAGTCCCAGATGCCGCGACGCGACGGGCGCGACTCGATGCGGGTCATGCTGATGCCGTGCACGGCCAGCGGTGCGAGCAGACTGTGCAGACCGCCCGATTGATTCTTGCACGAGAGCAGCAGACTGGTCTTGTCCTGTCCGCTCGGCGGCGAGTCCTGCTTGCCGATGACCAGGAAGCGCGTGGTGTTGCTCGGCTCGTCCTCGATACGCTCGGCAAGCACCCTGAGTCCGTAGATCTCGGCGGCCTGGAGACCGGCGACGGCGGCGGCTTCCGGATCTGAGGCCACCAGACGCGCCGCCTCGGCATTGCTGCCGACCGGCAGACGCTCGGCGATGGGCAGATGACGGTCGAGCCATTCGCGACACTGGGCCAGCGACTGCTGGTGCGAATAGACCCGCCGGATACTGGCGAGATCCGCGGCCTTGGTCAACAGATGCTGATGGACGCGCAGACTGACCTCGCCGGTGATCATCAGCGGCGAGTTCATGAACAGATCGAGCGTATGGCTGACCACACCCTCGGTCGAGTTCTCGACCGGCACCACGCCGAAGTCACAGGCCCCGGACTCGACCTCGCGAAAGATCTCGTCGATGGTGGGCATGGCCTGCGTGACGACCGAATGGCCGAAATGCTTGATCGCCGCCGCCTGGGTGAAGGTGCCCTCCGGCCCCAGGAAGGCGGCATTGAGCGGACGCTCCAGGGCCAGACAGGCCGACATGATCTCGCGGAACAGGCGCGCGACCTCCTCGCCGTCGAGCGGCCCCGGATTGGCGTCCTTGATCCGGCGCAGGACGGCGACCTCGCGCTCGGGACGGTAGAACTGCACCGACTCGCTCTGCGATCCGGTCTTGATGTGCGCGACCTGCTGGGCGCAGCGCGCGCGCTCGCTGATCAGTTGCAGGATCTCCAGGTCGATGGCGTCGATGCGGTCACGCACTGCCGCCAGTGCCTGCTGTTCCTGGTTGGCGCTTTCGCTCATGGCGTCTATCCTCCCCGGCCTCAACCGCCGAGACAGCGCACGGAAAGCACGCCGTCGATGGACCGGATCAGCGCGAGCGTGTCCTCCGGACAGGGCTTGTCGACATCGACCAGGGTCACGGCCACGTCGCCGCGCGAGCGGTTGAGCATGTCGATGATGTTCAGCCCGGCGGCGGCCAGATCGGTCGAGATCTGACCGAGCATGTTGGGCACGTTGCTGTTGACGATGGCCAGACGCTGCCCCTCGGTGCGTGGCAGCACGATGTCGGGGAAGTTGACCGAGTTGGTGACGTTGCCGTCCTCCAGATAGTCGCGGATCTGATCGGCGACCATGATGGCGCAGTTGTCCTCGGCCTCGCGGGTCGAGGCGCCCAGGTGCGGCAGAGTGACGACGCGCGGATGATCCTTGAGCCGGTTGCTCGGGAAGTCGCAGCAATAGGCGTAGAGCTGACCCGAGTCGAGCGCCGCGATCACGGCCTCGTCGTCGAGGATGCCCTGACGCGAGAAGTTCAGCAGCACCGCGCCCTTGGGCAGGATACGGATCCGCTCGGCATTGATCATGTGGCGCGTCTGATCGGTGAGCGGCACATGGAAGGTCACGAAGTCCGACCGCGCGAGCAGATCGTCGATGCTCAGGGCCTGCTTGACGTCGCTGGCCAATTGCCAGGCGCGCTGCACGGTGATGGTCGGGTCATAGCCGATGACGTGCATCCCGAGCGCGCGCGCGGCGTTGGCCACCTTGACGCCGATCGCGCCCAGACCGACGACGCCGAGCGTGCGCCCCGGCAGCTCGAAGCCGGCGAAGCGTTTCTTGCCGGCTTCGACCGCCTCGTTGATGGCCGCATCGTCACCCTGGAGTTCACGGGCGAACTGCCAGGCCTGAGCGATGTTGCGCGCCGACATCAGCATCCCGGCGAGCACCAGTTCCTTGACCGCATTGGCATTGGCGCCCGGTGCGTTGAAGACGGCCACGCCGCGCTTGGTCATCTCGGCCACGGGCACATTGTTGGTGCCGGCGCCCGCGCGCCCGATGGCCTTGACCGACTCGGGGATCGGCAGGTCGTGCATCTTGGCCGAGCGTACCAGGATGGCGTCGGGATGGGCGATCTCGGAGGCGATCTCGTAGCGCTCGCGCGGCAGGCGCTCCAGGCCGACCACCGAGATGTTGTTGAGCGTCTGGATTTTGAACATGTGCGTCGACTCGAACCTCTGTGGTGAATCTCGAAGCGCCTCGGATCAACAGCTGCAATTTCAGTATGCGGTGAGGCACGAACCGCATCATCCTGCGCCCCCACGGCGCCCGAGTGTAGCGTTTTGCCGGAGTGCCGTGTATGGCCCGGGGAAACGCTCGCCATCGCCGCGATGGTTTACTCTGTTTTGCCCCTTCCTAAGGGGGACTCATGCTACCTGATTTTCCGCTCCCTGAGTCTCAGGCGCCGTTTTTCGAGAACTTGACCAAGGAGCATAGAGCCGCGAGGCGGCAAATTTAGAATGGCTCCGGCTCCGAACGGAAACATCGCAGGGCGTTCGGGTATACTCGCACGGACAAACCACGCTTTAACGGATCGGAACCGGTCATGCGCTGCTGGGCGAACAATCTCTTCATCGTCATCGTCGTCCTGCTGGGCACGCTCGCCATGCTCGGGGCCTGCGGTCAGAAGGGTGATCTCTACCTGCCCGAACCGGTCTCCACGTCCGCCGTGCCGTCCGGCGCCGATGTCCCGACCCCACCGCCAGCGCCGCTGGAGTCCGGGACGGGTGACGCTCAACCCTAAATACTCAGATACCCCCCACGCCGCATGGATCACTTCAATGACCGCGACGGACTCCTCCACGCCGAGGAGGTGCCGCTCACCGAGATCGCCGAGCGCTTCGGCACGCCCTGCTACGTCTATTCGCGCGCCACGCTCGAACGCCACTGGCGCGCCTTCGAGCGCGCCTTTCGCGATCATCCGCACCTGATCTGCTTCTCGGTCAAGTCCAACTCCAACCTCGCGGTCCTGAACGTGCTCGCGCGGCTGGGTTCCGGCTTCGACATCGTTTCGGTCGGCGAGCTGGAGCGGGTGCTGGCCGCCGGCGGCGATCCGGCCAGGGTCGTCTTCTCGGGCGTGGGCAAGCGCGCCGACGAGATCCGGCGCGCGCTGGAGGTCGGCATCCGCTGCTTCAACGTCGAGTCCGAGTCCGAGCTGACCCGGATCGACCGGATCGCCGGTGAACTCGGGGTCCGGGCGCCGGTGTCGCTGCGCGTCAACCCGGACGTCGATCCCCAGACCCATCACTACATCTCCACCGGCCTGAAGGAGAACAAGTTCGGCATCGACATCCAGGAGGCCGAGTCGGTCTATGCGCTGGCTGCCGCGATGCCGAACCTGAAGGTCGTCGGCATCGACTGTCACATCGGCTCGCAGTTGACGGATCTGGCGCCCTTCATCGACGCGCTCGGGCGGGTGCTGGCGCTGGCCGACCGGCTGTGCGCCTCGGGGATCGCCATCGAGCATCTGGATCTCGGCGGCGGACTCGGCATCCGTTATCGTGAGGAGCATCCGCCGGAACCGGCCGCCTATGCCGCCGCCATGAGCCATCTGCTGGCCGATCGTCCGTATGAAGTGATCCTGGAGCCGGGACGCGCCATCGTCGGCAATGCCGGTGTGCTGCTGACGCAGGTCGAGTATCTCAAGCACGGGCCGCACAAGCATTTCGCCATCCTCGATGCGGCCATGAACGACCTGCTGCGTCCGGCGCTCTATCAGGCTGGTCACGAGATCGTGCGCGTTGTTCAGGAGACCGACGCCGATCCGAGCCGTTACGATCTGGTCGGCCCGGTGTGCGAGACGGGAGACTTTCTCGGCAAGGACCGCACCCTGGCGCTCGAAGAAGGCGATCTGGTCGCGGTGCGCGGCGCCGGGGCCTATGGCTTCACCATGAGCTCCAACTACAACAGCCGTCCGCGCGCCGCCGAGGTCATGGTCGACGGCGACCGGGCCTATCTGGTGCGCGCGCGCGAGCAGGTCGCCGATCTCTACGCGGGCGAGCAGTTGCTGCCGTCCGAGACGCCCGACGCCGCCGCATGAAACGTCGTCCCGAACCCGAATTGATGGATGGCGAGGCCCAGGCGCTCGCCTATGCCGAGGCCGATTTCAACGCCTCCAACACGCTCTTCATCGAGCTGTTGCGCCGACTGGCGCCCGGACCGCTCGCGGGCGCCACGGCGCTCGATCTCGGGTGCGGACCGGCGGATATCGTGATCCGCTTTCTGCGCGCCTATCCGGGCGCGACCTGTGACGCGCTCGACGGCTCGCGTCCGATGCTGGAGCTGGCCCGGCAAGCGCTCGATGCCCAGCCCGAGATCGCCGCGCGCGTCCGACTACTGCATGACGTCATCCCGTCCGAGCAGCTGGCACGCGGGCAGTACGATCTGGTGATCTCCAACAGCCTGCTGCACCACCTGCCCGACCCGGCCGTGCTGTGGCGGACGGTGCGCGAGACGGCCAAGCCCGGCGCGCCCGTGCTGATCATGGACCTGATGCGCCCGGCCTCGCCCGGCTGGGTCGAGGCGCTGGTCGAGAGCTATGTCGCCGACGAATCCGAGATCCTGCGCACCGATTTCCGCAACTCGCTCTATGCCGCCTTCGAGCCGGCCGAGGTGAGCGCGCAGCTTGCTGCCGCCGGTCTGGACAGTCTGGAGGTCGCTGTGGTCAGCGATCGGCATCTCGCCGTCATGGGGTTCCTGCCGACATGAGACTGCGCTTCACCAAGATGCAGGGGCTGGGCAACGACTTCGTCGTCTTCGACGGCGTGCGCCAGCGGGTCGACCTAGATGCCGGATTCGCGCGACTCCTGGCCGATCGGCGCTTCGGCATCGGCTGCGATCAGATCCTGCTGGTCGAGCCGCCGCGTCTGCCCGAGACCGATTTCCACTATCGCATCTTCAACGCCGACGGCTCCGAGGTCGAGCAGTGCGGCAATGGAGCGCGCTGCTTCGCGCGCTTCGTCCGCGACCAGGGGCTGACCGACAAGGACGAGATCCCGGTCGGCACGGCGGCCGGCGCGATCCGGCTCTATCTGGAGCCGGATGGTCAGGTGCGGGTCGACATGGGTGCGCCCGCGTTCACACCAGCGCGTATTCCGTTCTCGGTCGAGACCGAGACAGCGGACGCGACCTATCCGCTGGAGATCGAGGACCGGACGCTGACCATCGGCGCGCTCTCCATGGGCAATCCGCACGCGGTCCTGATCGTCGACGACGTCGAGTCGGCGCCGGTCGCCACGCTCGGGCCGCTGATCGAGCACCATCCGGACTTCCCGCGCCGGGTGAACGCCGGGTTCATGCAGATCCTCGGGCCGAACGCGATCCGGCTGCGGGTGCACGAGCGCGGCGCGGGCGAGACGCTCGCTTGCGGCACCGGCGCCTGTGCCGCCGTGGTCAGCGGACGCCGGCGCGGACGGCTCGACGAGCGGGTGCGGGTCGCGCTGCCCGGCGGCGAGCTGGTGATCGAGTGGCGCGGTCCGGGGCATCCTGTCTGGATGACGGGACCGGCCGTCAACGTCTTCGAAGGCGAGATCGAACGATGAGGGGATGCGCGTGATGCATCAGGCCGAACACAGCCTGGACGAGGCCCTCGACCCGGAGCGACAGGTCGTCGACTATCTCATGGCCCATCCGGACTTCCTCGCCCGTCACCCCGAGGTGCTGAGCGCCATCGAGGTGCCGCACGGCATCCAGGGCGCGGTGTCGCTGATCGAGTATCAGGTCCGCCTCCTGCGCCGTCAGCTCGCGACCGAGCGCAACCGGCTCGTCCATCTCATCGCGCGCGCGCGCCGGAACGAAGCCCTGGCGATCCGGCTGCATGGCCTGATCCTGCAACTCATGGTGGTCAAGGATCCCGAGCATCTCTGTCACCTGTTGCGCGAGACCCTGCTGCGCGAGTTCCACGCCGAGGCGCTGGCGTTCAAGCTCTTCGCGCGCGCCACTCTCGAAAGCCGGCCGCACGATCCGGTGGCCAATGCGTTCGCCGACTTCATCGACCGCCGCAACGCGCTCTGCGGCCCCCTGAGTTCCGAGCGGGCCGTGGCGCTCTTCGGCGAGGGCGGCACAGGCATCCATTCGGCGGCCATCGTTCCGATCCACGCCGACGGCCAGTCCGGCATCATCGCCATCGGCAGTGCGGACGCCACCCGCTTCAGCCCCGAGATGGGCACCGACTTCCTGAACCGACTCGGGGAGATCATCAGCCAGAAGCTCAGGACCGTCCATCTCGGCAACTGCGAGCCGCACTGATCCGCGTCCGACCATGCCCAAACGCCTGGACGCCCCCGCCGCGCCGACCTCGATCGACACGCCCCGGATCGAGCGTTTCCTCGCGCATCTGGCGCATGAGCGGCAGCTGTCCGAGCATACGGTTCGCGCCTACCGGCACGACCTGAACCAGATCGCCGTCTGGCTCGCCGATCAGGGCGAGCCGGGCGCGGAGCCGATCGCATCGCTCGACGAGGCCGGCATCCGGCGCTATACCGCCTGGCGCCATCGCCAGGGCGTCTCGGGCAAGACGCTTCAGCGCGAACTCTCCAGCCTGCGCGGGTTCTACCGCTGGCTGTTGCGCGAGAACCAGGCCGTGGCCAATCCGGCCGTCGGCCTCCGCGCGCCCAAGAGTCCGCGCAAGCTCCCGCACACCTTCGACGCCGATCAGCTCGGCGCCCTGCTCGATCCGGTGGACGAAGATCCGCTCATGATCCGCGACACGGCTATGGTCGAGCTGTTCTATTCCTCGGGTCTGCGTCTGGCCGAGCTGGTGAGCATCGACCTGGGCGATATCGATATGTCTGAAGGCGAACTGGGCGTGATCGGCAAGGGGTCGAAGAGCCGGCGCGTTCCGGTCGGTCGGAAGGCACGCGAGGCGATCGAACGCTGGCTGGCGGTGCGTTCGGCACTGGCCGATCGAGACGAGCGGGCGCTGTTCGTCAGTCTGCGCGGCGGGCGCATCCATCCACGCACGGTCGAGAAGCGGCTCGCACGCTGGGCGGTCGAACGGGGCGCCAGCCGACATCTGCACCCGCATCTGCTCAGACACAGCTTCGCGAGCCATCTGCTGGAGTCCTCCGGCGATCTGCGCGCCGTGCAGGAACTGCTGGGCCATACCGACATCGGTACGACGCAGATCTATACCCATCTCGACTTCCAGCATCTGGCTCAGGTCTACGATCAGGCCCATCCGCGTGCACGCAAGAAAGCCTCGAAGCCAGACGAACGGCCCTGATCAACGCGACGATCCCACACCATGCTCCTGTCACCCAAATACCGCTTCCTGTTCGTCCATATCGCCAAGACCGGCGGCACCAGTGTGCGCGCCGCGCTCGAAGGGCTACGCTGGCGCGACCCCTGGTACTACCCGATGTTCCTGTGCAGCCGCTTCAGCCATCTGAGCGGGCACCGGATCGCCGCCAAGCTGCCGCGTCACGCCAAGGTGGTCGCGGCCAAGGAGTTGCTGCCCAGGGAATATTTCGACAGCCTGTTCAAATTCGCCTTCGTGCGCAATCCCTGGGATCTCCAGGTGAGTTCCTTCCATCACATCCGGCGCGAACGGCCGCAGTATCTCGGCGGACACGAGACCTTCGAGGATTTTCTGCGCTGGAAGCTCGATCCGGAGCGGCCCTATCAGTATCACATCGATACCTCGATCACGCTCCAGACCGACTATCTGATCGATCTCAGCGGCACGGTGGTCGTCGACTTCATCGGGCGCTACGAGCGTCTGAACGAGGATTTTGCGACCGTCTGCGACCGCATCGGCATCCGTGCTCCCGCCCTGCCCCACGAACGTCAGGCTCGGGATCGGAAACGCGACTACCGCAGCTATTACAGCGACGAAACCGCCGAGTTGGTCGCGCGCCATTTCGCGCGCGACATCCGGATGCTCGATTACCGCTTCGATCCCTGATCTCAGGAACTGGGCACGAGATCGCGATAGGCATGCCAACTGGCGTGCCCCACGAGCGGGATGGCGATGAAGAGGCCCAGGTAGAAGGTCGCCAGCCCGGCGCCGACGATCAGCACGATCAACCCCGCCCAGAGCAGCATGGGGCCGGGATTTTGCGTCACGGCGCGCACACTGGTGCGCATGGCGGTCAGGGCGTCGACGTGTCGATCCGTGAGCAAGGGCACGGTGATGGCCATGATCCCGAAGACGACGGCTGCAAACCCGGCGCCGACGAGCGTGATCGCGATCAGGAGCAGCAGGTGTTCCCCCGAGAAGAAGAGCACCGGCAGGAAGTTGTCGAGGGTCGGAAAGGGGGCGTCGAACAACAGCGCGACCAGCACCAGCGAGACCACCAGCCAGGCTTGCAGGGTCACGAACAGAAAGGCCGAGACCATGCCCAACTGACCCTGGTTGCGCTTGAAGGCCTCCAGCGCCTGACAGGACTCCAGCGACTCGCCCCGCTCCAGATGGGCACTCATCTGATAGAGCCCGATCGACAGCATCGGCGCCATCAGAAAGAAACCGGCGATCAGAAAGGGCACCAGAAAGGTCAGCTCGCCGAGGATCATCAGCGTGGTGATCAGCAGACTGATCAGCACGATCCCGGTGCCGTAGGTCAGGCTGTAACCGGGTGCGGCGCGCACATCGGCCCAGCCCTTGCGCAGCCATTCCCAGGGATGGCTGAAATCGATAGTCGAGACGCGCAGACCCGCTTGGCCGTCGAAGTGATCGGCCGTCATGACGTGTGGCATTGGCAGGCTCCTCCAGAGTGTTCTAATCGTTATCGAACGCGCCCTGGAACGAAGCGTGTCATGACGAGCACCGGCCAGGCGCGCCCTGTCCTGATGGGGACGACTTGGGCCGGGTTCAACAGTCGACTGCCGAAGAACTGGAAACCATCGGTCCCTGACCGCGATACTCGATCGCCAGCAGGGTGATGTCATCGGACTGGGGCGTCGCGCCGGCGAAGGACTGGACACGCTCCAACAGCATCGCGAGCAGGCCCACCAGATCCGGCTGTGGCTCGGATTCGAGCGTGTCGAGCAGACGCGCTTCCGAATAGAACTCATCCTGCGCGTTCATGGCCTCGGTGACGCCGTCGGTATAGAGCAGCAGCCGCTCGCCGGGGGCCAGACGCAGGGAGGCCGACCGATAGACCACGCCCTCCATGATGCCGAGCAGCAATTGCGGCGCGCCCTTGAGCCACTGAGGCCGGCCATCCGTCCCGATCAGCACCGGCGGGTTGTGCCCGGCATTGGCGTACTCCAGGTCGCCGGTGCGCGCGTCGAGCACGCCGCAGAAGACGGTGACGAACATATTGCTGGCATTGTCGGCCGCCAGCTCGGCATTGACCTGGGTCAGGATCTCGGCCGGCCCCTGCCGGTCGCGCGCGGTCGACTTGATCAGGGTCTTGGTGACGGCCATGAACAGCGCCGCCGGCACACCCTTGCCCGAGACATCGGCGATCAGAAAGCAGAGCCGGTGTTCATCGAGCGGGAAGAAATCGTAGAAGTCGCCGCCGACCTCGCGTGCCGGCACGATGAGCGCGCGCAGATCGAATTCGTCCCGATTCGGGATCGGCGGAAACAGCTTGGGCAGGATCGACATCTGGATGTCGCGCGCGATCGCCAGCTCGCTCTCGATGCGCTCCTTGGCCGCCGTCGTCGTCTTGAGCCACTCGATATGCTGGCGCAGCGCCGTGCGCATGGACGCGAACGACTCGGTCAGCGCGCCCACTTCGTCGCGCCGTCGCACCTCGGGCAGCGGTGCGGCGAAATCGCCCTTGGCGATGCGGTCGGTCGAAGCGGCGAGCGCGCACAGCGGACGACTGATGGAGCGCGCGATCAGCAGTACGACCAGCAGCGAGGCCAGCAGCCCCAGACTGCCGACGGTCGCGGCATTGCGGGTCAGACGGTTGATGTCGTCGAACAGCTCGTCTTCGGGGAAGACGATGGCGAGCGTCCAGTCCGACGAATCGATCGGGGCGTAGTGGACGTGCGCCATCACGCCGAACAGCGGGGTGTGCTGGATGAACCCCGACTCGCCGGCGATCAGGGTTCGCGCCTGTTGACGCAGCGCGTCGGCCTCATCCCCATGGGCCGCCGCCAGACTGAACAGGCTCTCGTTCATGATGAAGTCGGTGTTGGGGTGGCTGAGAATGGCGCCATTGCGTGAGATCAGGACCGCGAAGCCATGCTGGAGCACCCGGAATTCGGCCAGCTCGTGCGTGAGCCAGTCGAGGGCGATGTCGGCGGCCAGGATGCCGATCAGGCGCTCGCCATCCGAAGTCGCCTGCGTCACGGGCAGAGAGAAGGTCGCAATCAGCTGCGTGTTGCCGGCCCCCAGCTCGTAGTAAGGCTCACTCCATTCGGCGCGCCCCAGTTCACGCGGGATCTGATACCAGTCCGAGAACAGATAGTCCTGCTCTTCCAGGGCAAAACTCAACTCGATCCGGCCATCGCGCCGGAAGACATAGGGCGCGCGACGTCGATCGGGGTGGTCCAGTACCGCAGGCTCGAATCCCATGGCCATCCCGAACAGTTCGGGATTCATCTCCAGGGCACGCCGCAGCAGGGGCACGATGTCGTCTTCGCCAATACGCACCGAGTCGAGCGTGCTGGCCAGGGTCTCGGTCGCACGCCGCACCGAGATCAGGACACGCTCCACGCGCTGCACCAGGGCCAGCGAACGGTTGTGGGCGTTGTCCTGCAAACGCTGCAACAGCAACTCACGCGCCTGATAGTGATACAGCCCCAGGCTGGCACCGAGGACAGTGGCCACGCACAGCATCACCGAGAGGACCAGCCGTGCACCGATTCCAGAGAAACGCGCCATCATTGGACTCCGAGACGTTCGATATCGGTCGGCATGGCATCGATCATCTCCAGGTGCTGCAAGGCTTCACCGACCCGGTCGACATCCTCGGGGTGCAGTCGCCAGTCCCAGCCGTGCTCGCCCGGATCACCCATGACCGCGTGGATCTGTTCCAGCATCCAGCGCTGATGGATACGATTGGCCGGCACACGCGCCGCGCGCTGGTGCTGGAGCACGAGATCAAGCGCGCCCTCCGGGTCGGCAAAGGCCTGCTCCCAACCACGCCTGGTGGCTGCCACGAAGGCCGTGATCGCAGCGGATTTTTCGCGCTGCGTCTGTTCGAGCGCATAGAGTCCGTCTTCGGGGAAATCGATCCCATACTCGGACAGCCGGAACACCGTCAGCGCTTCCGGTTCCAGGCCGGCATTGATCAGCAGATGATATTCGTTGTACAGCATCCCCGACATGGCCTCGACTCCCCCGCGCAGGAAAAGATTGACCGTCTGCGACTGCGGCACGCGCTTGACCTCCAGCCCCCGGGTGCGTAGCAGAGCCTCGATCGGCAGGGCCGGGTCGTTGCGCCAGACCCCGACACGCCGACCATTGATGTCGGACAGACGGTGCACATTCGAACTGGAGCGCGCGATCAGTACCACCGAGGAGCGTTGGAACAGTTGCGCGACATTGACCAGGGGCACGCCCTCGGCGCGGGCCTCGATGGCGGTCGACAGCCACAGCACCGCCAGATCCACCTCGCCCGTTTCGAGGGCCGCGCGTGGTGAGCGCGCATGACCCATGCTCAGGAGGCTGGCCTCAATCCCCGCCTCGCGATAGAACCCGTGCGCCTGCGCGACATAATAGCCGGCGAACTGGGCCTGCGGCTGCCAGGCGAGCATCAGACGCAGCGGCGTGCGTGTCGCAGCGGGCGCCGAGGATTCGGACTCGTCCTCGGCCCAGATCGGCGGCGCGATCAACAGACTCAGCGCCGCCAGACCCCAGAAGCGTGCCGAGCGCCCAAGCCGATCGGACAGAACGCCCCATCCAGACCAAGACCATCGCTCAACCACGCGCCGTATCTGGAGCACGCTCATCCTCGTCCGTGGGTTGACACATGATCAGCGAGACCAGATTGCGCCCCTGCTCGCGCCGACAGCTCAGTTCAGTCACCATCTGGCGCACCAGGAACCAGCCCAGACCGCCGACGGTGCGCTGCTCCAGGGTCGCGGCCAGATCCGGCTCCGGCAGATTGGCTGGATCGAACGGCTGTCCATCGTCGAGTACATCGAGCACGAACCGCTCGGCGCTCGGCGCGATGCGCAGCTCGATCTCGCCCGGCTGACCCGGCGGATAGGCATAGTGACAGACATTGACGAACACCTCTTCGAGCGCCAGGGCGAGCCGTCCGCCAAGACGCGGATCGAGTCCGGCCTGCTCGACCCAGGACTTCAGGAACGCCTGAGCCTCGGGCAGCTGGTCGACGGTTGCCGGCAGACGCCGGGTCACGGCGTTCATGGGGTTTGCACCAGGGTTATGGCCTCGGGCAACGAGTCGCACACCTTGAACAGTGACAGCAGACCCGTCATCTCGAAGACTTCGCGCACACTGGGCTGGAGATTGACGTAGACCAGCGCCCCGCCCTGAGCCATCAGCGGCTTGCTCGTGTTCAGCAGCGCGCGCAGTCCGGCGCTGCTGATATAGACCAATGGGCCGAAATCCAGAACCAGTCGCCGTGCACCCTCGGCGACGAGACGATTGACCCCCTGCTCGTAGTCGGCACCACTGAGCGCATCGAGCTGACCGGAAACTTTCAGGACGTGGATGCCGTCCTGGAGTGTGATTTCGATCTCCATCGTGTAAAGCCCCTTTGAGCGTCAAATGAATGATCCGCGTCGGCGATCGGCGGACCGGATCCGCGCGTTTCGCTGCAACGGCGAGCGGCGTCTCTAGACTACCATCGACCACGCCGATCCCGGCCTCCAGGATACAATCATCGCGTTTCAGACATATATCCACTTTTCATTCCAATCCACTGTTGGAGTCATCGAGCATGTCACAACCGCACTTCCAGGAGCTCGCCGAGGGCATCTACTGCATCGAGACCGGACTCTATCGCCACGGTCTGGCCGCCGCCTATCTGGTGCGCTCGGGTGAGCGTCTGGCCTTCGTCGACACCGGCCCCGCCAACGCGGCCCCGGCACTGCTGGCGACCATCGCCGCGCTCGGTCTGACGCCCGAGCAGGTGGACTATGTGATGCCGACCCATGTGCATCTGGACCATGCCGGCGCCTCGGGCCATCTGATGGCCGCCTGCCCCAATGCGCGCCTGGTGGCCCACCCCAAGGGCGCACCGCATCTGATCGACCCGAGCAAGCTGATCGCCGGTTCCAGCGTCGTCTATGGCGAGGAGAACTTCGAGCGCGACTTCGGCGCCCCCCTGCCGATCCCGGCCGAGCGCGTCATCGTCGCCGCGGATGGACAGACCTTCGACCTGAACGGACGCACCCTGACGTTCATCGACACGCCAGGGCACGCCAATCATCACGGCTGCATCCTCGACAGCCTGACGCAGGGCTTCTTCACCGGCGACACCTTCGGCATCGCCTATCGCGAGTTCGACACGCCGAACGGTCCCTGGCTGTTCGCGCCGACCACGCCGGTCGCCTTCGAGCCCGACGCTTGGCTCGCCAGTCTCGACAAGCTGATGGCGCATGATCCCCAGGCCATGTATCTGACCCACTATGGCCGTGTCGACCGCCCGAGCGAACGCGTCGAAGCGCTGCGCCAGAGCATCCGCGATCTGGCCGAACTGGCACGGCGTGAGGAAGGACGGCCCGGGACCGGCCGGCAACAGCGGCTCAAGGAATCGGTCTCAGCACATCTGATGCAGCGCGCACGCGAGCATGGCGTGGATCTGCACGACCACCATATCCAGGAGCTGCTGAGCGTCGATACCGAACTCAATGCACAGGGACTGGAAGTCTGGCTCAAGCGGCGCGAGAAATACGCGGCCGGGTGATCCGGGTTTTGAGATGTAAATAATATTAAATACTATTTACATCTCATCCTGAATCTCCTATAAACGTCTTTAACAACGGTTTTTCGATCCAACGATTCGAGAGTGCCCTGGTCATGCCGAGCCATATCGAGACAGTGAAGTTACAGCCCGTGCGACTGGAGATCCGCCACCAGATCCCCGGACGGATTCGGCTGCATCTGCCCGGATTGCGAGAGGATCCATTTTCGAGCGCACGGCTGATGCGGGCACTGGGGCAGGTCGAGGGCGTGCGCGGTGTGCGCTGGAATCCGGCCTGCGCCAGTCTGGTGGTCTGGCATCGGCGCGCTGGGCGGCTGACCCAGGCGGAATTGAGCGAGATCCTCGATCCCGTGCTCCAGCCGGTCGTCTCGTACTGGCCGGCACGGATCGAGGCGGCCAAGGCCGCACGGCCGGCGACCAAGACGTCCGCTCGAACGCCCTCCACCCGGATGGTTCCGGCCCGGACTCCCGCCGCCTGGACAGCGAACTGGCGCACTTGGCTGCCCCAAATCGATGCCTGGCGATGGCGCCCCACCGTCGAGCTTCAGAGCGCGGCCACGTCCAGCCCCAGCCAGCCCAGTTGCCGGCTGTGTCAGCTCAAACTGGCCCTGGCGCGCTGGATCTTCAACGATATCTGGCGTTGCTGGACGCATGAGCTGACGACTTCGCAACGCCCCCAGGCGCGCTGATCGATCGCATTCGCATTTAGGGCTTGCATTCTCGCTTTTTGCATCTAAAATGAGAACGCATCGCATTAAGAAATAATCCAGGCACATCCCGAGCGAGGTTTCCATGCATCACTCGATCCATCACATTCCCGGTCGTCTGCGTGTCCGTTCAGCCGCGTTCCGGTGTCGCCCTGGGACGGTCGATTCCATTCAGGAACAGCTGCGCTCGCTCGACGGCGTCGAACAGATCCGTTTCAACCAAGCCGCCGGCAGTCTGGTCATCCATTACGATACGGCGCGCCTGGATCATCATCGACTGCTGGAGATGCTCAAGGAAACGGGTTGCGTCAATCTGTCGTCGGCGAGCGAAGCGGTGATTTCGAAGGCGGGCGCGCTGTTCGGCAAGGCGCTCGTCGGCGCGGTCGTCAACAAGGCCGTCGAGCGCTCGGCCTTCCGTCTGGTCAGCGTGCTGCTGTAAGCCGGTCGTGGTGTTTCGGCTGACGTGTTCCGAGCGTCGTCAGCCGGGGATGAGGCAATAGAGTAGATCCAGACACCCTGGTGCGGAAATCCGCTGCCGCCCCGGGGTGTCTGGATCTTTCAGTTGGCGAGCCGGTATCTGGCTCCGCAATAGGGACAGGCGACCTCATGATGGGGCTCGTCCTCGATCGGCAGATAGACCCGTGGGTGCATATTCCAGACCGGAGCGTCCGGGCGGGGACAGCACAGGGGCAGATCCTGGCGGGCGACTTCGATCGGCGGCGACTCCTGGAGCATCGCCGTGGCTGTGCTCGACATCGTTGCGACTCCTCTCGTTGTGACTCGAATGCAGAGACGGTCGTGCTCCGATCTCCAGACGTTCGATGGGCATCGCCGATGCGCTGCCCATCCTACGCATCCGGGCTTGACCGACAGCGGTCTCAGACCAGTGCCAGCCACTCGGGGTGCTGCTCGCGCCGCCCGTGGACCTGATCGAAATAGAGCGTCTGCAAGCGCTCGGTGATGGGACCGCGCGTGCCGGAACCGATGGCGCGTCCGTCGATCTCGCGGATCGGCGTCACCTCGGCGGCGGTGCCGGTGAAGAAGGCTTCGTCGGCGATATAGACCTCGTCGCGGGTGATGCGCTTCTCGACCACCTTCAGCCCCAGTTCCTCGCACAGCGTCATCACGGTGCGGCGTGTGATGCCGTCGAGCGCCGAGGTCAGATCCGGCGTATAGAGCACGCCGTCGCGCACGATGAAGATGTTCTCGCCGCTGCCCTCCATCACGAAGCCCGCCGCATCGAGCAGCAGCGCCTCGTCGTAGCCGTCGCGCAGGGCTTCCTGGAGCGCCATCATCGAGTTCATGTAGTTGCCGTTGGCCTTGGCCCGGCACATGGTGGTGTTGACGTGATGACGGGTGAAGGACGAGACCTTGATGCGGATGCCGTTGCGCATGTTCTCTTCGCCCAGATAGGCCCCCCAGGACCAGGCGGCGACCATGCAGTGGACTTGCAGATTGTCGGCGCGCAGCCCCATGCCCTCGGCGCCATAGAAGCACATGGGACGGATGTAGGCCGATTCCAGGCCGTTCTCGCGCACCACATCGCGCTGGGCCTGATTGATCGTCTCCTGGTCCCAGCGCATGGGCATCCCCAGGATGTGGGCCGAGTTGAACAGCCGGCGGGTGTGCTCCTCCAGACGGAAGATGGCCGTGCCCCTGGCTGTCGGATAGGCCCGGACGCCCTCGAAGACCCCCATGCCATAGTGCAGGGTGTGGGTCAGTACGTGGGTCTTGGCCTCGCGCCAAGGCACCATTTCGCCGTCCAGCCAGATCAGGCCGTCACGGTCCGCCATCGTCGCCATGTGTCTTAACTCCGGTAGGCTCGGGACGCTGCGTCCCGAGTTCGATCTTGAGAAAGGTCCGGGACCGACCGGCGCGCTCGGCGTCAGTCGTCCATCAATTCCTGCCACAAGGCTCGCACGCGCTCGCGTTCGGGCCGCAGCGCATCGTCGGCCACGGTCTTGGGCTGCTCGCGCAGGGCACTGCGATGATAGGCCGCGCGCAGCGACTTGTAGGCTTCGGTGAGATCCTGGGCGCAGTGCCCCGGAAGCAGATCGAGCCGAGCCAGGGTGTCGAGCAGCCGCACGTTGTCGGTCCAGTCGGTCAGTGCCGGGTGGTCGGCCGCCCAGCGCAGGACAGTGTATTGAACCATAAACTCGATATCGGCAATACCGCCTGCGCCCTGCTTGAGATCGAAACGCCCCTCGCCGCTCTTGTCGAGGTTCTCGCGCATCCTGGCGCGCATCTCGCGCACCTCGCGCCTGAGCTGATCGGGATCGCGCGCGCGACACAGGATGGCGCGGCGGATCGCGCCGAAACGTGCCGCCAGCCCCGGATCGCCGGCAACCGGACGGGCGCGCACCAGCGCCTGATGCTCCCAGGTCCAGGCGTTCTCGTTCTGATAGTGTTCGAAGGACTTCAGCGAGCGCACCAGCATCCCTTTGGCGCCGTCCGGACGCAGCCGCATGTCGACCTCGTAGAGCTGACCGGAGGGGGTGCGTGTGGTCATCATATGAATGATGCGCTGGCCGAGCCGGGCATAGAACTGCTCGTTGCTGATCTCTTTGGGACCGTCGGTCATGGCATTGACCGAGTCGCTGCCGTGCAGGAACACCAGATCCAGGTCCGAGCCATAGCCCAGCTCGATGCCGCCGAGCTTGCCGTAGCCGAGGATCAGGAAGCCGCTGTCCTCGCCCTCGATGGCGGTCGGCCGGCCATGACGGGCGACCAGATGGGCGTGCGACAGATCGAGCACGCGCCGGACCGCGACCTCGGCGATCTCGGTCAGATAGTCGCTGACGACCATCAGCGAAATGGTCGCGGTCAGGTCGGCGGCGGCCACCCGCAGCTGATTGCCCTGGGCGAACTGGTGCAACCGCTCCATCTGCTGCTCCAGATCCTCGGCGTCGACATGGGCGAGCAGCGCGTCGAGTTCGGCCTCCAGGCTCTCGCGGCGCAGGGGCGCATAGAGCCGGCGCGGGTCGAGCAGTTCGTCGAGCAGCAGCGGATGGCGTCCGATCTGATCGGCGAACCAGGGGCTGAGACTGGAGAGCTGGATCAGATGGGTGAGGATCAGCGGATGTTCGGCGAGCATCGCCAGATAGGCACTGCGGCGCACGATGGCTTCCATCACACGCAACACGCGCTCCAGCGCCGGATCGGGATGGGCGCAGCCGGCGGCGACGCAGAGGACATGCGGCATGATCAGGCCGAGACGCTCGTGTCCGCGCGTACTCAGCCCCTTGCGCACACAGGATTCGCGGAACTGCTGGACGCGGGTGCGCACGCCCTCGGGATCGGCGAAACCGGCACGTTCGAGCAGTTCCAGTTCATGGGCGGGGTCGCGGTCGCCGTGCCAGACGGCGCTCAGCGGGGCGTCTTCGACCTCGGTCTCGGTCGCCGGCAAGGCGAAGACGGCGTCGAACTGTTCCTGGACCAGATGACGATGGGCGTTCAGATCGACGGCGAAGGAGGCCCAGTCCGCATAGCCCATCGAGCGGGCCAGCCGGAGCTGTCCGGGGCCGTCGTCCGGCAGGCGATGGGTCTGCTGATCGCGATGAGCCTGAAGCCGGTTCTCGACCAGACGCAGAAACACATAGGCCGCGTCGAGCTGGGCGACGGCCTCGGCCGGCATCAGCTCGCGTTGGGCCAACAGCGCCAGTACGGTACGGATCGGACGCACCTGGAGTTCGGGATCACGCCCGCCGCGCACCAGCTGGAACGCCTGGCCGATGAACTCGATCTCGCGGATGCCGCCGGGACCGAGCTTGATGTTGGCGTCCATGCCGCGCCGGTAGAGCTCCTTGGCGATCAGGCGTTTGAGTTCGCGCAGCGACTCGAAGGCGCCAAAATCGAGATAACGCCGGTAGACGAAGGGGCGCAGCATGGACATCAGTTGTTCGATGTCGTCCGGATCGCCGGCGACCGGACGCGCCTTGATCATGGCGTAGCGTTCCCACTCGCGCGCCTGGGACTGGTAGTAGTCCTCCATCGCCTGGAAGCTCATGGCCAGCGGCCCGACCTCGCCGAAGGGTCGCAGTCGGGTATCGACCCGGAACACGAAGCCGTCGACGGTCTTGTTGGCCAGCGCCTGCACCAGGCGCTGCCCGAGACGGACGAAGAACTGCTCGTGACTGAGCGGACGCCGTCCGCCCTCGATCGTGCCCGGCTGGGCAAAAGCCAGGATCAGGTCGATGTCGGAGCTGAGATTGAGTTCACGCGCCCCGAGTTTGCCCATGGCCAGCACCAGCAGGTGCAGCGGACGGCCGGACGCATCGCGCGGCGTGCCCAGCTCGGCACAGGTCCAGGGATAGAGCCGGTCGAGCGCGCCCCGGATACAGACATCGGCCAGTTCGGACAGGTCTTCCAGCGTTTCTTCCAGCGGGGCCAGGCCGGCGATGTCGCGCCAGATGATCCGCATCATCTCGCGGCGGCGCAACAGGCGCAGCGCCTTGTGGAGTGCGGTCTCGTCCTCGGCGCCTTCCAGTCGCGCATCGAGCCGGGCGGCCAGATCGCCAGCCCCATAGGTTCGAGCAAGATCGCCGCTCGCGATCAGCTCGGCCAGATCGGCCGGATGGCGCGCGGCCGAGATCGCAACATACTCGCTCGCCTCCCACACCCGCCGCCGTGCCGGCTCGAATTCGGGGTCGTCCGGCGGGGTCAGACCCTGTTCAACGGCCCAGTCGAGCCAGTCTTGCCAGTGGGATTCGGTCAGGGAGTCGGACGGTGCATCGGACATGGCTGGCTTCACAGTGCAAACGGTTACAGGGATTCGAGGCGATACTCGGCGCCGATCCGCACCTCCTGCTGGGGCGCGACTCGGATCACTTCGGAAGCGGCGTTGACGGTCTCGACACAGACGAAGTGCCGGTAGTCCTCGTCGTCGAGATCCGGCATCGACCGCGCGCCGGCGATCCAGGGGTTCCAGACCACAGCGGTTCGGCTGTGCCGGCTGTCGATGCGGATACGCCGTTGCAGCGCCTCATCCTCGATCATCAGGCTCGGCGGCACGGATTCATAGATGCGGTTGACCTCAGCCTCGAAACCCAGCAAACCGGACTGGACGCCGACTGCATCCGGCGGCGCCTCTGCCGCCTTGTCGAGATAGCGGCAGCCGTCGAGCCCGAGGACGCGGACCTGAGCCGGATCGCCGATGCTGAAATAGGCATGCAGCCCCTGGGTGATGGCAAAGGGTTCGTCACCGGCATTTCGGGTCGTGAGCGACACCGACAGGGTTGCACCGACCGTCACCTCGACCCAGAGATTGAAGTAATGCGGCCAGAGCGCGTGCGTCTCGGCCTCGTCGGCCAGACCGAACCGCACCCAGGTCGCGCCATCGGGCCGCGTCTCGCATGCCAGCACCGACCAGTCCCTCAGGCGCGCAAAGCCGTGGATGATCCGCTCCGGTTCAGCGGGATCGCGCCCGAACCAGGGCCAGCAGATGGGCACGCCGCCCTTGATCTCCCGGTCCGGCGCGAAATAGGCGCGCTTACTGACGAACAGCAGATCATCGCGCACCCCGGCCGGGCGATAGGACAACACCTGAGCCCCATGCGTGGTCAGGGTCGCCCGCGCCAGACCGTTGTCGATCTCGATCAGCGTCAGACCGCCCCGCCCCTCAACGAAGCGCAGGACACCGGGCAAGTCGAAGGCGGCATTCAGTGCATCGAGATCCATGGGTCGCTCTCAAGCGTTCGGGGTTGGCGCCGACTTCAAGGCCGCATGTGCCGCCGCCAGACGCGCGATCGGCACGCGCGGACCCGAGCAGCTCACATAGTCGAGTCCGGCCTGATGACAGAAGGCGATCGAGGCCGGATGCCCGCCATGCTCGCCGCAGATGCCGACATGCAGATCGGGCTTGACCGCCCGCCCCCACTCCACGGCCAGCTGCATCAGCTTGCCCACGCCCTTCACATCGAGCACGTCGAAGGGGTTGTCCTGCAACAGACCCGACTGATTGTAGAGCGGCAGGAACTTGTTCTCGGCATCCTCGCGCGAGAAGGAGAAGGTCGCCTGGGTCAGGTCGTTGGTGCCGAAGGAGAAGAATTCGGCCTCCTCGGCCAGCGAGTCGGCGCGCATACAAGCGCGGACCACCTCGATCATGGTACCGAACTGGAATCTGACCGGCTTGCCGTAACGCGCAGCGACCTCGGTATGGATGCTGTCGACATACTCCTTGACCTTGCGCAGCTCCTGCACGGTACAGACCTGCGGCACCTTGATCTGCGGATGGACCTCGATGCCCGACTTGGCGCATTCGGCGGCGGCCTCCAGGATGGCGCGCACCTGCATCCGGTAGATCTCGGGAAAGGTCATGCCGAGGCGCACGCCGCGATGACCGAGCATGGGATTGGTCTCGTAGAGGGCGCGCACCTTCTTGAGCATCGCCTCCTTCTTGGCGATCGCCTCCTCGACCACGGTCGGATCGACCATGTGACGCGCGGTCTCGACCTCGCGGCGCAGGCTCTCGGAGGCATGCAGCAGCCCCATCGCCCCGGCCAGCACCGTCACGCCGCGCGCGCTCTGCGCCAGTGCCCGCAGTTCCGACAACTCACGTTCGAGCACATGCTCATCGGGCAGGAACTCGTGGATCGGCGGATCGAGCAGGCGGATGGTGACGGGATGAGGCGACATCACCTCGAACAGGTCATGGAAGTCCTGACGCTGCAAGGGCAGCAGTCGGTCGAGCGCCTCCTGGCGCGCTTCCGGCGTCTCGGCGACGATCATCTCGATGACGATCGGCAGGCGCTCGACGTCGTTGAACATGCGCTCGGTGCGCGCCAGACCGATGCCGACCGCGCCATAGCGGCGCGCGCGCCGTGCGTCGTCCGGGGTGTCGGCATTGGCCAGTACCTTGAGCTTGGACATTTCGTCAGCCCAGCCGAGCAGGGTGTGGAGCTCGGGCGTGAAGTCCGGTTCCACGGTCGGGATCGCGCCCAGGTAGACCTTGCCCGAGGTGCCGTCGATGGTGATGACGTCGCCTTCCTTGAAGCTGGTCAATCCGACGCGCGCCTCGCGCCGGTCGACGTCGACGCTGATGCCCTCGGCGCCGGCGACACAGGGCTTGCCCATGCCGCGCGCGACCACGGCTGCGTGCGAGGTCTTGCCGCCGCGCGAGGTCAGGATGGCTTCGGAGGCGAAGAAGCCGTGGATGTCCTCCGGCTTGGTCTCCTCGCGCACCAGGATGACCTTCAGCCCCTGGCCCTTGCCCAGATGCTCGGCGCGGTCGGCATCGAACACCGCAATGCCGGAAGCCGCGCCCGGCGAGGCCGGCAACCCCTGGGCGACCGCTTCGGCCTTGACGTTGGGGTCCAGACGCGGGAACAGCATCTGTTCCAGCGACTCGGGCGCGATGCGCAACAGCGCCTGTTCCTTGGTGATGAGTCCCTCACGCTCCATCTCGACCGAGGTACGCACCATGGCGACCGTGTTCATCTTGCCGTTGCGGGTCTGGAGACAGTAGAGCTGACCCTGCTCGATGGTGAACTCGAAATCCTGCACCTCGCGATAGTGGCTTTCGAGCTTGTCGCGCAGTTCGTCGAGCTGGTCGGCCAGATCGGGCATCTCGACCTTGAGCCGGTCGAGCGGCTTGGGCGTGCGGATGCCGGCGACCACGTCTTCGCCCTGGGCGTTGACCAGATATTCGCCGTAGAGCTTGTTCTCGCCGGTGGCCGGATTGCGGGTGAAGGCCACGCCGGTGGCCGAATCGTCGCCACGGTTGCCGAACACCATGGTCACGACATTGACCGCCGTGCCGTTGGCCATGTCCGGGGTGATGTGGAACTGTTTGCGATAGTCGACCGCGCGCTTGCCGGACCAGGAGTTGAAGACGGCCTTGATGGCGATTTCGAGCTGCTGATAGGGATCTGTCGGGAAGGGGTGTCCCGTGGCGTCCTCGACCACCTTGAGGAAGCGCTCGCAGGTCTCGCGCAGATCCGTGGCCGAGAGATCGACGTCCTGTTTGGCGTGGGCGGCCTCCTTGATGGCGGCGAATTCCTTGTCGAAGGCTTCGTCGGGCACGCCGAGCGCGACCTTGCCGAAGAGCTGAATGAAGCGCCGATAGGCGTCATAACCGAAGCGCGGATCGTCGGTGGCACGGATCACGCCTTGCAGGGTCGCGCTGTTGAGGCCCAGGTTGAGGATGGTGTCCATCATGCCCGGCATCGACATCGCCGATCCCGAGCGCACCGAAACCAGCAGCGGATTGTCCGGGTCGCCGAAGCCCTTGCCGGTCTTCTGTTCCAGGGCGCGCATCTGCTCGTGGACCTGTTCGATCAGGCCGGGCGGCAGGGCGCGCTTGGGTTCGTCGAGATACTCCAGACAGGCCGCCGTGGAGATGACGAATCCGGGCGGGACGTTCAGCCCGATCTGGGTCATCTCGCACAGGTTGGCACCCTTGCCGCCGAGCAGCTTCTTGTCCTTTCCATCGCCGTCCTCGAACGCAAAGACATACTGAGTCGTAGTGTCCATCGATGGGGTCCGCCTCTTCTCTTTGGTTGGTATGATGGGTCTGGCGCTCCAGGCGACATGCTGCCATATTCCGGGGCGCTGGGGGTATCTCGTATCTTGAAGTCGAACATTCGGCGAAGCCCTTTGCAACCCCTTCGAGCGCACGGGCGGCGGCCGGTTTCAGGACGCGCCTCCAGCCACCGTCACGGCCACGAGCGCCTTTCGGCCATAGGTTATACTGCGTCATTTTCGCAGCGCCCGACCACGAGCCCGATCACCATGCTGGACAAGAACTACGACCCCCAAACCCTCGAAGCCCACTGGTACCGCCACTGGGAGGAACGCGGCCATTTCGTCCCGGCCGCGAGCGACGCCGGCAACGGCGCCTACTGCATCATGATCCCGCCGCCGAACGTCACCGGCAGCCTGCACATGGGGCACGCTTTCCAGGACACCATCATGGATGCCCTGACGCGCTATCACCGCATGAAGGGCGAGCAGACACTCTGGCAGGCCGGCACCGACCACGCCGGCATCGCGACGCAAATGGTCGTCGAGCGTCTGATCGAGGCCGAGGGCCAGACCCGCCACGACTATGGACGCGACGCCTTCATCGAGCGCATCTGGGAGTGGAAAGCCGAATCAGGCGGCGCCATCACCCGCCAGCTGCGGCGCATGGGCGCCTCGCTCGACTGGGCGCACGAGCGCTTCACCATGGACGAAGGGCTGTCGGAGGCGGTGCGCGAGGTCTTCGTGCGGCTCTACGAAGAAGGCTTGATCTATCGCGGCAAGCGGCTGGTGAACTGGGATCCGGTGCTGCACACGGCCGTGTCGGATCTCGAAGTGCTGTCGGAGGAAGAAAGCGGCTTCATGTGGGAGATGCGTTATCCCATCGTCCAGCCGCCGGGCGCTGCCGGCCCGCAATATCTGGTCGTCTCCACCACCCGCCCCGAGACCATGCTCGGCGACTGTGCGGTGGCGGTGAACCCGGAAGACGAGCGGTATAAACACCTGATCGGCGCCTTCGTCGAGCTGCCGCTGACCGGACGGCGCATCCCCATCATCGCCGACGAGCACGCCGATCCCGAGTTCGGCACCGGCTGCGTCAAGATCACCCCGGCGCACGACTTCAACGACCATCAGGTCTGGCTGCGTCATCGCGACGAGACCGCCATCGCCGAACAGCCGCACGGCGGTCTGATCAACATCTTCACGCCCGACGCCGCCATCCGCGCCAACGAACCGGCAGAAGGCCAGCTCCTGCCGGCGGCCTATATCGGACTCGACCGCTACGAGGCCCGCAAGCGCATCGTCGCCGATCTCGAAGCCGCCGGACTCCTGGCCGCCGTCAAGGATCACCGCCTCCAGCAACCGTGCGGCGACCGCTCGGGCGCGGTCATCGAACCCTATCTGACCGATCAGTGGTACGTGCGCGTCGCCCCGCTCGCCGAACCGGCCATCGCCGCCGTCGAGAACGGCGACATCCGCTTCGTCCCCGACAACTGGAAGAACACCTATTTCGAATGGATGCGCAACATCCAGGACTGGTGCATCAGCCGTCAGATCTGGTGGGGCCATCGCATCCCGGCCTGGTACGACAGCGAAGGCAACGTCTATGTCGGACGCTCCGAAGACGAGGTTCGCGCCAAGCATGGCTTCGGCCCCGAGGTCACGCTGCGCCAGGACGAGGACGTGCTCGACACCTGGTTCAGCTCAGCGCTCTGGCCCTTCAGCACACTCGGCTGGCCGGAAGACACCGAGCGGCTCAAGACCTTCTATCCGACCTCGGTGCTGGTGACGGGCTTCGACATCATCTTCTTCTGGGTCGCGCGGATGATCATGATGGGGCTCAAATTCATGGGTGACGTGCCCTTCCGCGAGGTCTACATCCATGGACTGGTGCGCGACAAGAACGGCGACAAGATGTCCAAGTCCAAGGGCAACGTGCTCGACCCCATCGATCTGATCGACGGCATCGACCTGGAATCCCTGGTCGAGAAGCGCACCAAGGGCATGATGCAGCCGCATCTGGCCGAGAAGATCACCCGGGACACGCGCAAGGACTTCCCCGACGGCATCCCGGCGTTCGGCACTGATGCGCTGCGCTTCACCTTCGCCGCGCTCGCCACCACCGGACGCGATATCAAGTTCGACCTGCAACGCACCGAGGGCTATCGCAACTTCTGCAACAAGCTCTGGAACGCCTCGCGCTATGTGCTGATGAACACCGAGGGGCAGGACTGCGGCCGGGGGTCTGAGCCGGTCGAACTGAGCGCGGCCGATCGCTGGATTCGTGCCGAACTCGACCGCACCATCGGCACCGTCACCGAGTCCATCGACGCCTACCGCTTCGATCTGGCCGCGCAGGCGCTCTACGACTTCACCTGGAACGAGTTCTGCGACTGGTATCTGGAGCTGTCCAAGCCGGTGCTGACCGGCGCGCAGTCTTCGGATGCGGCCAAGCGCGGCACCCGCCGCACCCTGGTTCGGACGTTGGAGACTCTGCTGCGTCTGGCCCACCCGATCATGCCCTTCATCACCGAGGAGATCTGGCAGAAGGTTCGACCGCTCGCCGGAGTCGAGGGCGACACCCTCATGCTGGCGCCCTACCCCGCGCGCGATCCGTCCGCTGAGGACGCGCAGGCCGTCGGCGAGATCGACTGGGTCAAGCAGTGCATCCTCGGCATCCGGCGCATCAAGGGCGAGATGAACATCGCCCCCGGCAAACCGCTGCCGATCCTAGTCGTCGACGCGACCGAGCAGGAGCGCCAATGGCTGGAGACGGCGCGACCTTATCTCGACTTCCTCGCCCGCACCGAGTCGATCACCGTGCTCGATGACGAGTCACAGGCGCCCGAGTCGGCCATCGCCCTGGTCGGGGCCATGAAGATCCTGATCCCGATGGCGGGACTGATCGACAAGGACGCTGAGTTGAAGCGTCTGGACAAGGAGATCGCACGTCTGACCGACGATGTCGCCCGCACCGAGGCCAAGCTGGCCAATCCGGCCTTCGTCGACAAGGCCCCGGCGGCGGTGGTCGACAAGGAGCGGGCCAAGCTCGCCGATCACGCGGCGGCGATCGCCAATCTGCAAGCACAACGCGCAAAGATCGCGGCGTTGTAAGGATCTGGAGTCTTGAATGAAACCGCGCCCCGCCAAGGGGCGCCGCGCATATGGTCGGCGTGGCTCTGGACGCGGGAGGGTCGAACGGGAAAGCCGGACGGCAATCAGGCCGTGACCCACTGCTCGAAGTTGTCGGTGGTCTTCTCTTCGCCGTCGCTGTAACCGGCTTCATAGGCTTCGGTGAGGCGTTGCTCCTCACGCTTGGGGTTTTGCAGGAAACCACACTGCCAACCCTGGATGTACTCGTCGTCGACGCCCATCTGTTCCATCTTGGTGACGGCATCGTAGTAGAACTGATTCATTTCCGGTCTCCGAGCAATTTCATTGGGTGAGGGTTCAGTCGTCGGGGGGACTTCGCCAACTCGATTTCATTATGAGGCGGGTCGATCGTCACCGGTCGTGGCCGCCTTGTCCTCTCTCGCTACAACTCTCGGACGGAACGCCGCCCGAGCACGGGGCGCGATCACGGGGACGAGAAGGGGGATAAGAATACAGCGTTTTTCTAATAGGCGACAAGTATGCTTGGATGAATGGCGCACCACGCCCGGTTCCGCAACGCCCGGACTTGCGAAGCGCCGACAGTGCACGCATCTTGGCTGGAATCCATACCCTGCCCGACCGGAGGACTCGGCCCCATCATGCGCCCCGCCCAACTGCTCCGCGTTCTGGATCGCGAATTCCTCAGCACGGCCGACGGCCATCACACGCCCGTGATGCTCTGGGGACCGCCGGGCGTGGGCAAGTCACAGATGGTGGCCCAGATCGCCGCACGCCATGCCGTGCCTGTGATCGACATCCGGCTATCGCAGATGGAGCCGAGCGATCTGCGCGGCATCCCCTTCCGCCAGGGCGAGCGGGTCGAATGGGCCGTGCCCGCCATGCTGCCGGACGTCGAGCGTCACGGACCGAGCGGCGTGCTCTTTCTCGACGAGATCACCTCGGCCCCGCCCGTGGTCTCAGCCGCCGCCTATCAATTGATCCTCGACCGACGCCTCGGCGAGTACCGCGTCCCGGACGGCTGGGCGATCTTCGCCGCCGGCAACCGCCAGGGCGATCGCGGCGTGACCTACAGTATGCCCGCACCGCTCGCCAATCGCTTCTCGCACTTCGAGGTCGAGACCCATCTCGACGACTGGGCGGCTTGGGCCTATGCCGGGGGCATCGACGAGCGGGTCATCGCCTTCCTGCGCTTTCGGCCCGAACTCCTGTTCGACTTCGATCCGGCGCACAATCCGGTGGCTTTCCCCTCGCCGCGCTCCTGGGAGTTCGCCCATCGCGCGCTCAGAAAGTTCGCCGATGCGCCCGATCTCCTGCCGGGCGCGCTGCAAGCCTGCGTGGGACCGGCGGCCGGGATCGAGCTGAGCGCCTTCGTCGCCAACCTCGACCAGATGCCGGATCTCGACGCCATCACGCGCGGCGAGCCGGTCTCCGTCCCGCGTGAGATCGATCTCCAGTATGCCGTCGCCGCCGCGCTGGTCGGACGGGCGATCCGCGCGCTCGACACGCCGGACGGACAGACGGTCATCGGCCATATCCTCGATTACGCCGGACGCTTCCCCGAGCGCGAGATGGGCGTGATGCTGGTCTCGGACCTGCACCGGGCGATCGGCGGACGGCTGTTCGAGGTGCCGGCCTTCGCCGGCTGGGCGCAGTCGGTCGCGGACGTGATGCTCCATGCCTGAGACCACGCCCGACCTCAGCGCCATCGAGACCAAGCTCACGGCGGCGCGCACCCGGCTGATCCTGGACAAACCCTTTCTCGGCGCCCTGGTGCTGCGTCTGCCGCTGCGCGCGGCGACGGGCGACTGGTGTCGCACCACGGCCACGGACGCGCGCGCCTTCTATTACGATCCGGCCTACATCGATGCACTGAGCCTGGAGCAGACCCAGTTCATGCTCGCCCACGAGGCGTTGCACTGCGCCCTGTCGCATTTCGCGCGGCGCGGCCATCGTCAGCGTCATCGCTGGGATCTGGCCTGTGACTATGCGATCAACCCGCTGCTGATCGAGGACGGCCTGACGCCGCCGCCGAACACCCTGGTGATGCCGCTCTACAGGGGCCTGACCGCCGAGGAGATCTATCCGCTCATCGACGAACGGGACGACTCGGAGACGCTAGACACCCATGCCTATGACCGCGACGAGCGCCGGGGCGGCAGCCGGCAGCATCCGGACGAGACGCCCCAGCGGCCCGAATCACTCAGCGCCGACGAACGCGAACGACTGGCCGTACAATGGCGCCAGCGGCTGGCCGGCGCGGCTCAGCAGGCCTTGCAGGCCGGCAAGCTCGCCGGTGAACTGGCGCGTCAGATCGACCATCTGCTCCAGCCCAGCCTGCCCTGGCGGATGCTGCTGGCGCGTCATCTGACGGCGATCGCGCGCGAGGACTACAGCTATCAGCGTCCCTCGCGCCGCGAGGGCGAGTTCATCCTGCCGGGACTGCGCGGCCAGCAGGCCGAGCTGGTGGTGGCGATCGACACCTCGGGTTCGATCCAGGACGGCGAGCTGAGCGCGTTCATCGGCGAGATCGACGCGCTCAAGGGCCAGATCCGGGCGCGCATCACCCTGTTGCCCTGTGATCGCGTTCTCGCGCCCGAAGCGCCCTTCCAGTTCGAACCCTGGGAAACCTTCACGCGCCCTGAACGTCTACAGGGAGGCGGCGGAACCAGCTTCAGCCCCGTGTTCGACTGGATCGACCGCCAGGACAGACAGCCCGATCTGCTGGTCTATTTCACCGATGCCCAGGGCGAATTCCCCGAGCGCGAGCCGTCCTATCCGGTGATCTGGCTGGTCAAGGGCCGCGCCACAGTGCCTTGGGGACAACGCATCCAGCTCAACTGAACATCCATGACGAAACGGACAGCCCCCCGACTCCGCTCGATACGGCCACTGATCGCCTTCGGCGCCCTGCTGCTGGCCAGCCTGCCCCAGCTCCAGGCCCAGGACTACCGTCTCCCCGACATGGGCAGTTCGGCCGACACGCTCATGACCACGGGCGCCGAGGCGCGTCTGGGCCAGGCTTTCATGCGCCGCGTGCGTGAGTCGTTGCCGGTCCTCGACGACCCGCTCCTGACCGACTACATCGAATCGCTCGGCAACACCCTGGTCGCCGCCGACCGCGACGCCACGGGACGCTTCAACTTCTTCGTCATCGACCAGTCGGTGATCAATGCCTTCGCTGGACCGGGCGGCAACATCGGCGTCTATGCCGGACTCATCCTCGCCGCCGAGACCGAGAGCGAGCTGGCCGCCGTCATGGCCCACGAGATCGCGCACGTCACTCAGCGCCATCTGCTGCGCGGACTGGAAGATCAGAGCAAGATGACCGTCCCGACCATGGCCCTGATGGTCGCCGCCGCCATCCTCGGCGCCCAGGTCTCGGCCGACGCCGGAGCCGCCGCGATGCTCGGCGTCCAGGCCGCCGCCCTGCAACGCCAGATCAACTTCACGCGCGAGAACGAACACGAGGCCGACCGGCTGGGCATCACGACCCTGGACAAGGCCGGCTTCGATCCCTATGCCATGGCCGGATTCTTCGAGCGGTTGTCCAAATCCAGCCGCGTCTACGAGAACAACGCCCCCGAATTCCTGCGCACCCATCCGGTCAACGCCAACCGCATCGCCGAGGCGCTCGGCCGGGCCGACGACTTCGGCGCCCAGCAGCGCCCTGACAGTCTGCGCTTCCAGCTCGCACGCGCGGCCCTGCGCGAACGCTCCTACAAACGCCCGGAACAGGCCGTCGCCCATTTCCGTGACACATTGCGCGAGGGCCGGCATCGCAATGCCGTCGCCGAACACTATGGCTATGCGCTGGCCCTGACGCGCGCGGGTCAGTTCGACGCCGCCCGCGCCGCCCTGGCCACGGCCATGAAATCGCACTCCAGCTTGCCCGAGTTCATCGTCCTGGAGGCCCGGCTCGATCTCGAACAGGGGCAGGTCGAGCGCGCCGTGCGTAACCTGGGACAGGCCGTGGGTCTGTCGCCGAGCCACTGGCCGCTGCGCGTGGCCTATGCCGAGGCGTTGATGAAAGCCGGCCGTCCGGCTCAGGCCATCGACGAGCTGACCGCCGTGGCGCGACTGCGCCCCGGCAATCCCATGTTGTACGATAAGCTGGAGCAGGCGGCCTTTCGCGCGGGCAACAAATCGGCGACCCACCGTTTCCGCGCCGAGAAGCTCTATGCCGAGGGCGACCGCGAGCCGGCGATCCGTCAGCTCGAGATCGCACTGCGTCAGCGCGACCTCCCCTACCATGAGGCGGCGCGCATCCAGGCGCGGCTCGAAACCTGGAAAGAAGAAGAACGCGAAGCCAAACGCAAAGACAAGAGAGGAGATAAATCATGATCGATGCCAAACGCCGGACACTCGTCAAGGGCTCGCTGGCCGCTGGGGCGGTCGTCGGCGCCGGACTGATCACGCCACGCGCCTTCGCCGACTGGAACGCAGCGGCCTTCCAGGCCAAGGACATCCCCACGGCCATGACCGGTCTGCTCGGCAGCGACGCCGCCGAGGTCAGCGACCGGATCAAGATCAAGGCCCCGGACATCGCCGAGAACGGTGCCGTGGTTCCGGTCACGGTCGAGACCGATCTGGAGGGCGTCACTTCCATCAGTCTCATCGCGGCCAAGAATCAGTCGCCGCTGATCGCCTCCTTCGAGTTCGTCGACCCGTCCGTGATCCCCTTCGTCGCCACCCGCATCAAGATGGCTGAGACCGCCGACGTCATCGCCGTGGTCAAGGCGGGTGACAAGCTCTATAAGAACGCCAAGAGCGTCAAGGTCACCATCGGCGGCTGCGGCGGCTGATCAGCCTCTCACGCCCGTACCCAAGTATCCAAGGCTGAATACCGAACACGAGGAGTCGAGACGATGTCCGATATCAAGATCCGCGCCAAGCTCGAGGGTGACGAGACGACCGTCAAGTGTCTGATGAGCCACCCGATGGAGACCGGTCTGCGCAAGGACAGCAAGACCAACGAAGTCATCCCGGCGCACTTCATCCGGGAAGTGGTGTGCAAGGTCAAGGGAGCCGTGGTGATGAAGACGTCCTGGAGCGGCGGCGTCTCCAAGAATCCCTATCTGTCGTTCAAGTTCAAGGGCGGCGCCGTCGGCGATCCGATCGAGATCGCCTGGACCGACAACACGGGCGAGAGCCAGAGTGCCACGGCCGAGATCAGCGGCTGACGGAACGCCGAGGCCCCGGAGATCCGGGGCCTCGGACCACGACTAGAATTCGAAACCAGCCGGCTCGGGCGCATTGCGCAGCGGCGCCACCTCGACCTCGAACAGCGACTCGCGCCGATAGTCGTGGCGCCCGACGCGGGTCACGCACACACACTCCATCGCGGGTGCCGTGCCCAGGATGCAGAACAGCCGTCCGCCGATGGTCAGCTGCTCGCGCAGCATCGGCAGCGCGTCCTCGGTCGGCATCGAGCCCTTGACGGCGATCGCGTCGAATGGCGCCCCGCTCACGGGTCCGGCCAGACCATCACCCTCGCGAACCTCGACCCAGTCGAACTTGAGCGCTTCGAGCCGCTCGACCGCCTCGGCCGCCTGCATCGGGTCGATCTCCAGACTGATCACGCGCGCCCCGAGCCGGCTCAGACAGGCGGCGACATAGCCCGACCCCGTGCCGATCTCCAGCGCCCGATCGCCCGGCTGGACGGCGAGCGCCTGCAACAGATGACCGACCACCTTGGGCGCAAGCATGAGGGTGCCGTTGCCGTTGGGGATCTCGATGTCGGCATAGGCCAGCGCCCGATAGGCATCCGGCACGAAGCGCTCGCGCTCGACCGTGCCCATCACCTCCAGCACCCGGTCGTCGAGCACGCCCCAGGGCCGGATCTGCTGCTGGATCATGTTGAAGCGGGCCAACTCACTGCTGTTGTCCATGAAATGGAAGTACCCCGTCTGAACTCATGTTTTTGGAAAAGCGACCGCGTCCGGCGAGACGCAGGACGAAAGATTATATAATAGGTGCCCAACCAGCCGACCGAGTCGACGGTCGGCCTATTCCTGTCAGTTCAGTGGAGAGTCTCTTCATGCCCAGCGCCCCGAGCAAGTCGCTCGAAACCTTCCCCAATCCCCAGCCCGAGCGCGACTATACGATCCGCATCCGGGTGCCCGAGTTCACCTGTCTCTGCCCCAAGACCGGCCAGCCGGACTTCGCCGAGCTGATGCTCGAATACGTCCCCGAGCAGAAGTGCGTCGAGCTGAAGGCGCTCAAGACCTATGTCTGGTCCTATCGTGACGAGGGCGCCTTCCACGAGGCCGTCACCAACCGCATCCTCGGTGATCTGGTCGAGGCCACGGCACCGCGCTTCATGCGCCTGACCGCCGAGTTCAACGTGCGCGGCGGTATCTATACCACGGTCGTCGCCGAGCATCGCGCCGCTGACTGGCAGCCGCCGGTGCCGGTCACGCTGCCGTGAGCGGTCTGAACCCTCGGCCCTGCGCCGCCGGCCGGGTCGGCTGACCCCGTGGCCAAGCGACGACTCTCCGCGCGCCAGATCGAGCGCATTCAAGCGATCCAGGAACGCCGCCGCGAACGGCTCGCCGCGCGGCCCGAACGGGCGCTGGCCGAACTCGACGACGAGCTGGAGCCGGAAGAAGGACGAGTCGTCGTCCGACACGGCGCCAATCTGGCGGTCGAGGACGCGCACGGTCACTTGATCCACTGCCTGGCGCGCCAGAACATCGGGCATGTGGTGTGCGGGGACCGCGTCGTCTGGCAGCGTCTGCCCGATGGCCAGGGTGTGGTGACAGCCACCCTGCCGCGCATCAGCACCCTGAGCCGACCCGACTACAGCGGGCGCGACAAGCCGCTCGCGGCCAATCTGACACGGCTCGCCATCCTCATCGCCCCGGAACCGGAGCCGAGCGGTTATCTGATCGATCAGTATCTGGTCGCCGCTGAACTCATCGGTGTCGAGGCGATTTTGGTCGGCAACAAGATGGATCTATTGGCTGGCGCCGAGGAGCGCGCGGCCTTCCAGACGCGCTTTGCCCATTACGGCGCCATCGGCTACCGGACCTTCTGGATCAGTCTGCTCGAACCCGAGTCGATCGGCGGACTCGTCGCCGAGCTTTCCGGGCAGACCAGTGTGCTGGTCGGTCAGTCGGGTGTGGGCAAGTCGTCGCTGGTCAAGCTGTTGCTGCCCGATCAGGAGATCCAGATCGGGCGCCTGTCGCAGGCGACCGGACTCGGACGTCACACGACCTCGGCGGCGACCTGCTATCGTCTGAGCGGCGATGGGTTTCTGATCGACTCACCCGGCGTGCGCAGTTTTCGGCTCGGGGACATCGACCGTCATGGACTCCAGCAGGGATTTCGCGAGTTCCGGCCACATCTGGGGCGCTGCCGCTTCGGCGATTGCCGGCACGATCAGGAGCCGGATTGCGCGATTCGTCAGGCGGTCGAGGATGGGTTGATCGCGCCCGAGCGGCTGGCCAACTTCCATCATCTGCTCGGCGACACATAGATCAAAGCAGCCGCACGATACCGGACTCGGGCAGCCCCAGCATCTGGACGCCGACCCTGAGCGCCTGCTCGGCGAAGCGGTCGAGGTCACCCCAACCGTCGTCGGTGTCGAGCGTCTCGGTCAGGGTTTCGCTCACGACCCGCAGCCGATAGGCGCCAGCGGCCTGTTCGGCCGGTGGTGTCGGCTCGGAGCAGACATAGAGCACGGGTTCGGCCTGACCCTGGACCACGAAGGCGAGGATGTAGCGATAGCGGCGACCGTCGCCGCTCTCGATCTCGCCGAGCAGCGAGGCAGCATAGCGCCCTGCTTGATAGCGACGCTTGGGGATGGCGGTCTTGATGACGGGACGTTCCTGCATGTCAGCGACCTCGGTGTTATCGGCTGCACGACTCATGACGAGCCGGCGCCATAGTCGATGGTGATCTCACTCCCGACTGCGATCGTCCGCCGCGCATAGAGTTCGAACCCGTCGAACTCGGCGTTCGGATCATCGCTGTGGTTGAGCCAGCGCAGCACATTGGTTCCGCGTCGGCCGGTCAGGCGACCGCGCTCGGGATCATAGACCCAGAGTACATGGGGACCGTCCTCCACGACCTCCAGCCCCTCGAAGGTTCCGATATAGTCACCAGACTCGAAACCGATTCGGGCGAAACAGCCTTGGCCGTGGATGGACGAAGGTGCCGCCAGCAGCCAACGATCCAGCCGATCACACACCGGCTTGCGACTCATCACCCATTCCTCGCGATCTCATGCAGCGAACGACATTGGCCACTGGCCGGCGAAGCGGCACAATAGCGAGACTTGTCCAATCGACTCGTACTCCAAGGGTGGCATCAGTTCATGGATCTCCAAACAGACAGGAACCCGTTGCGTGAAGGAACTTTGGTTCGCTGGGACGACGCCAAGGGCTTCGGTTTCATCCGACCCAACGACGGCGGCAAAGATGTCTTTGTGCATATCAGCGCCTTGCCGATGCGCCCGGTTCCGGATATTGGCACCCGATTGATCTTCAGTGCGACCGATGACCCACAGGGACGCGGGCCGCGTGTGCTCAAGGCGGTCCTGGCCAATGCAGTACCTGGAATCGACCGCCCCCAACCGGCGGGTGAAATCAGTCGCCGTCGACCGGCACGGGAGGACAACAGACAGCCATTTTCCACGCATGAATCCCGCGCGCGCGATCGACAGCGGGAAGGTGCACGGCGCGACAGGCGGCAGGACGAGACCTTGAGACCCCTGAAGCTCGACGCCAAAACGCTGTTCGTCTCACTGCTGGCGCTTGGCTGTATCGCCGGCGCTATCACGCTGTTTCCCATCAGTCCAATTCCATTGATCGCTTATCCAGCCGCCAGTCTGGCGGCCTTTCTGCTGTACGCCCGCGACAAATTGAGCGCCATTCGTGGACAATGGCGTGTCCCCGAATCCACGCTCCATCTAGCCGAAGCCCTGGGCGGCTGGCCAGGTGCCTATATCGCCCAGCAAACCATGCGTCACAAGACTGTCAAGACCAGATATCAGGCGGTCTACTGGACCATCGTCTTTATGCATGTCGCCTTCTGGAGCGTCTGGTTCATATCACCGCAGACATTGCTGGATCAGTGGCCGCTGGCGCTGGATCTGCTCGGGATACGCTGATTGCGTCCAAAACGGGGCGCGCTCGTTGACGGTCAGGACTCAAGACTTACGCGCCTTGGCAAAAGCATCGGCCAGGGCGCCGCCCATCCCGGACGCCGGCGCGCTGCTCGGACGATTACGCTCCTTGCCGCCGCGTGCCTTTTCCGGAGCGGTGTTTTTGGGCTGGGACTGACGAGCGCCCCGCTCTGCCGTCTCCGACCGCCCCGAGCGCGTGCGTTCAGCCGGCTCGTCCAAACGCCGGCTCAAGGCGATCCGCTTGCGCTCCAGATCGACTTCCAGCACCTTGACCTTGACCAGGTCGCCGGATTTGACGACCTCGTGCGGATCTTTCACGAAGCGGTCGGACAGCACCGAGATGTGCACCAGCCCGTCCTGATGCACACCGATGTCGACGAAGGCGCCGAAGTTGGTGACATTGGTCACAGTGCCTTCCAGGATCATGCCCGGCTCCAGATCCTTCAGGGTCTCGACGCCCTCCTTGAACTGCGCGGTCTTGAACTCGGGACGCGGATCGCGGCCGGGTTTCTCCAGCTCGGCCAGAATGTCTTTCACGGTCGGCAGACCGAAGCGCTCATCGGTGAAGGCGGCCGGATCGAGCCGGCGCAGGGTCGCGGTGTCGCCGATCAGACCGCGCACATCCTTGCCGGTGAACTCGGCGATGCGCCGCACCACCGGATAGGCCTCCGGATGCACCGCCGAGGCATCGAGCGGCTCCTCGCCATCGGGAACGCGCAGAAAGCCCGCGCTCTGCTGGAACGCCTTGTCGCCGAAACGCGGCACCGCCATCAGTTTCTTGCGGCTGGAGAAGGCGCCATTGGCCTCGCGGAAGGCGACGATGTTCTCGGCCAGACTGCGGTTGAGTCCCGAGACCTGAGTGAGCAGCGGCACCGAGGCGGTATTGAGATCCACGCCGACCGCGTTCACGCAGTCCTCGACCACGGCGTCCAGGGTGCGCGCCAGCCGCGTCTGGTTGACGTCGTGCTGATACTGGCCGACACCGATCGCTTTTGGCTCGATCTTGACCAGTTCGGCGAGCGGATCCTGCAACCGGCGCGCGATCGAGACCGCGCCGCGCAGCGAGACGTCCAGCTCGGGCAGTTCCTTGGACGCGAACTCTGAGGCCGAATAGACCGAGGCGCCCGCCTCGTTGACGACGAGCGATTTCAGCCCCAGCTCGGGATGGCGCGCGATCAGGTCGCGAGCGAGCTTATCGGTCTCGCGCGAGGCGGTGCCGTTGCCGATGCTGATGAGCTTGACGCCATGCGCACGAGCCAGTTGCGCCAGCCGCGCGATTGAGGCGTCCCACTGGTTCTTGGGCACATGCGGATAGATCGTGTCGGTCGCGGCGACCTTGCCGGTGGCATCGACCACCGCGACCTTGACCCCGGTACGAAGCCCTGGGTCCAACCCCAGGGTCGGCAGTCGTCCGGCCGGCGCGGCCAGCAGCAGCGCCTTGAGATTGAGTCCGAACACGCGGATCGCCTCGTCCTCCGCCGACTCCAGTAGCCGCCCCTTGAGTTCGAGATCGAGCCGGGTGAACAGCTTCACGCGCCACGCCTTGCGCACCGTCTCCAGCAACCAGCCATCGCCCGGACGCCCCTGATCGCGGACACCGAAGCGCGCGGCGACCAGCCCGCGACAGACCGCCTCGGGATCTTCGCCCTCCCCCGCCAGCAGCTCCAGGTTGAGCACGCCCTGATTGCGCCCGCGAAACAGCGCCAGTGCCCGATGCGAGGGCACCCTGGCGATCGGCTCGCGATAGTCGAAGTAATCTGAGAACTTGTTGCCCTCCTGCTCCTTGCCCGCGACCACGGTCGAGACCAGGATGCCCTGCTCCCAGAGATGATCGCGCAGGCGTCCGGCCAGCTCGGCGTCCTCGGCGAAGCGCTCCATCAGGATCTGACGCGCCCCCTCCAGCGCGGCGGCGACATCCGCCACGCCCTTGCCTGCATCGACGAAACCGGCGGCCAGCGCCTCGGGCGACTGCGACGGATCGGCGAGCATGGCATCGGCCAGCGGCTCCAGTCCGGCCTCGCGCGCGATCTGCGCCTTGGTGCGCCGCTTGGGCTTGAACGGCAGATAGAGGTCTTCGAGCCGCTGCTTGGTGTCGGCGGCCTCGATGGCGGTCTGGAGTTCAGCGGTCAGCTTGCCCTGCTCCTCGATGCTCTTGAGCACCGCCGTCCGGCGCTCGGAGAGTTCGCGCAGATAGCCGAGCCGCTCTTCGAGATGACGCAACTGGATATCGTCGAGACCGCCGGTGGCCTCCTTGCGATAGCGCGCGATGAAGGGCACGGTGGCGCCCTCGTCGAGCAGCCTCACGGCCGCTTCGACCTGGGCCGGACGCGCGGCGAGTTCCTGACTGATGGTCTCGATGATCGGGGTCATGATGGATGAGCGGACTCTGTCTGAAGGATCGGAAGCGGGGGTTGGGGACGGATGGGCGACGCAGGACGGTCACTGGATCACAGGCGGCAGGTATCGCCATAGACGGCCATGATCTGTTTCAGCTCGGCGAGCAACCAGACGCGCTCGTCGGCGGTCAGTCCCTGGGTCTCGGGCAGCTCGGCGCCGGATTCGAGCGCGGCGATATCGCGCCGGACCTGACGACAGCCCTTGGCGCACAGCGCCTCCAGACGCGCTTCGAGCGATGAGTCATCCGGGTTTCGCACGTCCATCCCCTATCATGGCTGGATGCGCGATTATACGGCGACACGCGCCGCGCTTCATCCGCGCGCGGATGGATACGGCCGCCGCACGAACGGCGGACACACTCGATCGACCGACTGGACACATGAATCGTCACATCACTCCCTGGCGCCCGGCGCCCAATCGACCGAATCCGGATTTCGACGCGCGACTCGAACCGGGTGAGCTGCATCTGTGGCGCATCGACACAGGTGAAGGCGGGGCAGATCCGGACAGGTGCGGGACACTGCTGAACGAGGCGCAGCGCGCGCGTGTCGACGCCCTGCGTCATGACATACACCGGGCGCGCTATGTCCGGGCTCTGGCCGGTCTCAACCGTATCCTCGCTACCTACCTGGACCGGCCGCCGACACAGATCCGGATCGAACGCCACCCGACCGGCAAGCCCTATCTGGATGGTGCCGATCGCTGGCTGTCCTTCAGCTTCAGCCATAGCGGCGATCTGGCGCTGGTGGCGTTGAGTGTCGGACCGGACGCCGCGCTCGGCGTCGATTGCGAGTGGGTCCGGCCGCGCGCCAATCTGCCGGCCATCGCCCGGCGCCTGTTCGATCCGGCGACGGTCGCCGAACTGGAAGCGCTCTCCGAGCCTGAGCGCCTGGAGTGTTTCCACCTCGCCTGGACGGCTCTGGAAGCCGACGTCAAATGCGATGGGCGCGGACTCTTCCGCCCGCGCCCGCCCGGAAGCGCCGCACCCGAGATCGCTCACCTCGTCCCGGCCCCCGGCTATATCGCCGCCGTGGCGCGCGCCCGATTGCCGCCCGTCGAGACCTGGCGAATGCTGGAACTTTGCGACTGATCCGGCGCTATACTACGCGCCCTGTCTCCGAGAGCGCTGCGTCAGTGGAAACCATCCAAATCCTCGTCCTGGCCTTCGTCCAGGGCCTCACCGAATTCCTGCCGATCTCCAGCTCGGGCCATCTGGTGCTCACGCCGCTACTGTTCGGTTACGAGCTTCAGAGTCTGGCCTTCGATGTCGCCGTCCATCTGGGCACGCTCGCCGCCGTGATCGTCTACTTCAGGCGCGAGATCGCACGCATGCTGGTCGCGGTGCTGGATTCGCTGCGCACGCGACGCTTCGACGACCCGGACGCGCGGCTCGGCTGGATGATCGTGCTGGCCACGCTGCCGGTGGTGGTGCTGGGACTGCCGCTGAAGTCGGTGCTGGAATGGCTGCGCGAAGACGATCAGCTCATCGCCCTGGTGATCGCGGGCACGACCATCGGTTTCGGTCTGCTGCTGTGGTGGGCCGACTGGCGCGGACGGCGCGAGCGCGACGAATACGGACTCGGCTGGGGCGATGCGCTCGTCATCGGTCTGCTGCAAGCCGTCGCCATCATCCCCGGCACCTCGCGCTCGGGCATCACCATCACGGCCGGCCTTCTGCTCGGACTCACGCGCCAGGCCGCCTCGCGCTTCTCGTTCCTGCTCGCCATCCCGACCATTCTCATGGCCGGCGGGCTGGAGACGCTGGAGCTGGTTCAGACCGCCGAGCCGGTCGACTGGAGCGGACTGGTGCTCGGTGCCATGGTGTCCTATCTGGTCGCCTATCTCACCATCCGCTTCTTCCTGAGCTTCATCGAGCGCATCAGCATGTTGCCTTTCGCGCTCTATCGCTTCCTGCTCGGCGGGGTCATCCTGGGGCTGCTGTATCTCTGATTCAGCCTGACAGTGATTCCATACGGATGCGCACCACTGCCCCCTGCACCGAATCCAGCGCCTCGATACGGGCGATGGCGGTGTTCATCCGGCCCTCGATCACCCGATGGGTGAGCATGACCAGCGTCACCTGAGTCTCGCCGGTAGCGGGGGCTTTCTGCTTGATGGCCTCGATGCTGATGCCCTCCTCGCCCAGGATGCTGGCGATGCGCGCCATGACACCGGGTCGGTCGAGCGCCGTGAGCCGCAGATAGTAGGAGGTCTCGATCGACTCCATCGCCAGCACCGGCGTGTCGGCCAGCTCGTCGGGCTGGAAGGCCAGATGCGGCACCCGGTTGTTGGGATCGGTGGTCAGGGCGCGCGTCACGTCGACCAGATCTGCGACCACCGCCGAGGCGGTCGGCAGCGCACCGGCTCCAGCCCCGTAGTAGAGCGTCGGACCGACCGCATCGCCCTTGACCAGCACCCCGTTCATGACCCCATCGACATTGGCCAGCAGCCGCCGCTCGGGGATCAGGGTCGGATGCACACGCAGCTCGATCCCGCCGGGCGAACGGCGCGCGATGCCCAGATGCTTGATGCGATAGCCGAGTTCAGCGGCATTGGCCACGTCCTGGGCGTCGATGCGCGAGATGCCCTCGGTGAAGCAGCGCTCGAATTGCAGCGGGATACCAAAAGCGAGCGAGCCGAGGATGGTGAGCTTGTGCGCCGCGTCGATGCCCTCGACGTCGAAAGTCGGATCGGCCTCGGCATAGCCGAGCGCCTGAGCCTCGGCGAGCACGTCGGCAAACGCCCGCCCCTTGTCGCGCATCTCGCTGAGGATGAAGTTGCCGGTGCCGTTGATGATGCCGGCGATCCATTCGATGTGGTTGGCGGCCAAGCCTTCGCGCAGCGCCTTGATGATGGGGATGCCGCCCGCGACCGCCGCCTCGAAGCCGACCATGACGCCCTTCTCACGCGCGGCGGCGAAGATCTCGTTGCCGTGCTTGGCGATCAGGGCCTTGTTGGCGGTGACGACGTGTTTGCCGTTCTCGATGGCCCGCATCACCAGCTCCAGCGCCGGCGAGTAGCCGCCGATCAGCTCGACGACGATCTGGATGTCCGGATCCTCGACCAGATCGAAGGCGTCGTCGCCGATGTGACCGATCTGGTCCAGGCCCTCGATCAGCTCGGGGCGATACTCGCGCGCGGCCGCGCGGGCGATCTCGATGCCGCGACCGGCGCGGCGGGCGATCTCGCGCGCATTGCGCGTCAGCACCGTCGCCGTGCCGCCGCCGACGGTTCCCAAGCCCAGTAGACCGATCTTCACCGGTTCCATGCAGTTACCTCAAAGCTGTGTCTAGTCCAGGATGTCCGCGCGTTCCCAGGCTCCAGCATGGGAACGCCGGCCGACCGCTCCAGCGGTCTGCGGCTGGCCAGAAAAAATCAGGCGCCCGCGCGCGCGTCGCGCCGGAACATCTCCTTGATGCCGCGGATGGCCTGGCGCGTGCGGTGTTCGTTCTCGATCAGGCCGAAGCGCACATGGGTGTCGCCGTATTCGCCGAAGCCGATGCCTGGAGCCACCGCGACCTTGGCATCACGCAAGAGCTTCTTGGAGAACTCCAGCGATCCCATCGCCCGATAGGGCTCGGGGATCGGCGCCCAGACGAACATGGTCGCCTTCGGCGGCTCGACCGGCCAGCCGGCGGCGTTCAGACCCGCGCACAGCACGTCGCGCCGGCTCTGGTACATGTCGCTGATCTCGCGCACGCACTCCTGCGGCCCCTCCAGCGCGGCGATGGCCGCGACCTGGATCGGGGTGAAGGTGCCATAGTCGAGATAGGACTTGATACGCGCCAGCGCCGAGACCAGGGTCTTGTTGCCGCACATGAAGCCGACGCGCCAGCCGGGCATGTTGTAGCTCTTCGAGAGGGTGAAGAACTCGACGGCGATGTCCTTGGCCTCCGGGATCTGGAGGATCGAGGGCGGCTTGTAGCCGTCGAAGGCGATGTCGACATAGGCCAGATCGTGCACGACCCAGATCCCATGCTCCCGGGCGATGTCGATGACCTTCTGGAAGAAGTCCAGTTCGACGCACTGCGTGGTCGGATTGCCGGGGAAGTTGAGCACCAGCATCTTGGGCTTGGGCCAGGAATCCTGGATCGCCTTCTGCAGCTCATCGAAGAAATCCACGTCCGGCGTCAGCCGCACATGACGCACGTCGGCCCCGGCGATGATGAAGCCGTAGGGATGGATCGGATAAGCCGGATTGGGCACCAGCACGGTGTCGCCCGCGCCCATGGTGGCGAGCGCCAGATGGGCCAGACCCTCCTTGGAACCGATGGTCAGGATGGCCTCGCTCTCCGGGTCGAGATGCACGTCGAAGCGATCGCGATACCAGTTGCAGACGGCGCGGCGCAGACGCGGGATGCCGCGCGACATCGAATAGCGATGCGTGTCGGGACGCTGCGCGGACTCGACGAGCTTGTCGACGATGTGCTGGGGCGTGCCCTGGTCCGGGTTGCCCATGCCGAAGTCGATGATGTCCTCGCCCCGGGCTCGCGCCTCGGCCTTCAACTCATTGACGATGTTGAAGACATAGGGCGGCAACCGCTTGATGCGGTGAAAGTCTGACTCGGGGGCGACCACGGCGGAACCTCATGGAGTGATGTGGGTGAAAGCCGTCAAGTCTACCGCCGCGCTCGGGATAAATCATCACTCAGAAGAGATCATCCATGACGCGCGGCGCCGGGGGCCGGCCCGAACCCCGGTCGGTGCGCTCGCCAGCCGTGGCCGGGCCGGCGACCCTGATCGGTTCGGGACCGAGCAGGGCGTCGCGATACTCCTCCTGAACCAGTTCCACGACACCGCTCTTGGCCTTGGTCTCGACCCCGCGATCCGGGTCGACCCGAACTTCGACGAGTCCGGACGGCGGGTCCAGGGTGGCGACGGGGCGCCCGTCGAGCGCCTGTTCCATGAAGTCGACCCACATCCCGAGCGCCGCCTTGCCGCCCTCCTCGCCCCGGCCGAGTTTGCCGAAATCGTCGAAGCCCATCCAGGCGATGGTCACGAACTCGGCCTGATAGCCGGCGAACCAGGAGTCGCGGATGTCGTTGGTGGTGCCGGTCTTGCCGACGATGTCGGGGCGCTCGAGCTTCTTGGCGCGGGTGCCGGTGCCGCGCTCGATGACCTCGCGCAGGAGCGAGGTCATCTGGTAGGCGGTGCGCGGATCGATCACGCGCTCGGCCAGCCCCTGTCCCTGAGCGGCCAGTCCGCGCGTGGTGGCGGACGTGCCGCCGGTCTTGTACCAGCAATCCGGGCAGGCGCGCGCCGGACGGGCCTCGAAGACGATCTGACCGTCACCGTCCTCGATGCGCTGGATGAAATAGGGTGTGACGTGATAACCGCCATTGGCGAAGACCGCATAGCCCTCGGCGAGCTTGACCGGCGCGAGTTCGCCGGTGCCGAGCACCATGGACAGTCCGAGCGGCAGGGCCTGGGTATCGAAGCCGAAGCGACGGATGTAGGTCTGCGCCTCCTCCAGCCCGACGCTCTGCAACAGATTGATGCTCGCCAGATTGCGTGAGAGCGCCAGCGCCTTGCGCATCGAAATGGGACCGAGTTCCCGGTGGTCGGCGTTCTTGGGATTCCAGCGCTGATTGCCCGTGAGTTTGACGGCCTGATCACGCAGCAGGCTGACCGGTGTCCAGCCGCGTTCGAGCGCAGTGGCATAGACGAAGGGCTTGAAGCTGGAGCCGGGCTGGCGGCGCATGTCGACGGCGCGGTTGAACTTGGAGTCGCTGAAGGCATAGCCGCCGACCAGCGCCCGGACCGCGCCGTCATGCGGATCGAGGCTGACCAGGGCGCCGGAGACGGCCGGGATCGGCGTCAACACCCAGTCGCCTTTGGATGAGCGTCTGAGCCGCACCAGATCGCCGACCGCGACCGCATGTGGGCCACGGCGTCGCTCGCCCTGCCAGCGTGCCAGGTTGCGCTGGGTGCGCGCCCAACTGAGCGCCTTGCGCGACAGCTCGACCTGCTCACCGCCGCCGATGTAGATCTCGGCACCGACCGACGAGACGCGGGTCACGAGTCCTGGAACCAGATCGGGGACGCGCGTGACCTCGTCCAGATAGGCGTCGAGTTCGACCTCGCTCAGTCCGGCAAGGTCAAGGGTCGCCTCCGGGCCGCGATAGCCGTGACGGCGGTCGTACTGACGCAGCGCGCGGCGCACGGCCTCCTGCGCGGCGACCTGCAAACGCGGTTCGAGCGTGGTGGTGACACGATAGCCGCGATTGATGGCCTCCTCGCCGTAGAAGCGCACGATCTCGGCGCGGACCATCTCGGCGATATAGCCGGCCTCCAGGTCCGGGCCGGGCCGATGGGCCTGGGCCGTGTCGGGCGTGGCGATGGCGGCGGCGTGCTGTCCGGCGTCGATGTAGCCGAGTTCGAGCATGCGTCCAAGGATGTAGTCGCGCCGCTCCAGGGCACGCTCGGGATTGGTGACGGGATTGTTGGTCGAGGGTGCCTTGGGGATGCCGGCGAGCATGGCCGCCTCGGCGATCGTGAGCCGGTCGAGCGGCTTGTCGTAGTAGAAGGCCGCCGCTGCCGAGACGCCGTAGGCGCGATGCCCGAAGAAGATCTGATTCAGATAGAGCTCCAGGATCTCTTCCTTGGTCAGGGTCTGCTCGACGTGCAGGGTCAGCAGTACTTCGGCGAGCTTGCGCTGGAAGGTCTTCTCGGGCGAGAGGAAGACGTTGCGCGTGAGCTGCATGCTGATGGTGCTGCCGCCCTGGGCCTTCTCGCCGGTGCTCAGGTAGCTCAGGACGGCGCGCCCGAGACCCTGGGTGTCGATGCCGCGATGTTCGAAGAAGCGGCTGTCCTCGGTGGCGAGGAAGGCGTCGATGACCAGCGGCGGGATCTGGCGGATCGACACCGGACGCCGGCGCTCGATGCCGAACTCACCGATGAGGCGTCCATCGGTGCTGTAGACACGCAGCGGCTCCTGGAGCTGGACGTCACGCAGGGTCTGGACGTCCGGCAGCTCGGGCAGGGTGACGGCGACGAAGATGCCCGCCCCCACCAGTCCCAGGGTCAGTATCTGCAAGGGGGCGCCGAGTCCTGAGCCGACGAGCTGCAAGAACCAGTGGCTCGCCGAACGCGACTGAACGCCGTTGTTGGTCTTGTTCAAGGTTCACTCACCTGTCGAGCGGCATGCGATGGCCCAGGCGACGTCGGCGGCCTGCCGGTTGGCGGCCACATCGTGCACGCGAAAGGTGTCCACGCCCTGCATGACAGCCAGCGCCGTGGTGGCACAGGTGGCTGCCACCCGCTCGTCCGGCGCCACATCGCCACAGAGCGCGCCGAGGAAGCGCTTGCGGCTCGTCCCGAGCAGGACCGGAAAACCCAGCTCGACCAGGCGGCCCAATCCGGCCAGCAGTTTCAGATTGTGCTCCTGATCCTTGCCGAAGCCGATGCCCGGATCGAGCAGGATATCGCACTCGCGCACACCGGCGGCGAGGGCGGCCTCGGCGCGTGCGGCCAGATGATCGCGGACCTCGACGACCACGTCCCGGTATTCGGGCGCACGCTGCATGGTCCGGGGCGTGCCGCGACGGTGCATGAGCACGATGGGCGCCTGGAGTTCAGCGGCCAGGGGCAGCATGTCGGGGTCGTCGAGTCCGGCCGAGGTGTCGTTGATCCAGTCGGCGCCGGCGGCGAGCGCAGCGCGTGCCACACTCGCCCAAGTGGTATCGATGCTCAGCGGAATCCTGGCGGGGATACAGTCGCGCAGCTGACGGATCACGTCCAGGATGCGCCGTTCCTGCTCCTCGGGCGGCACCGGAGCCGAACCGGGGCGGGTCGATTCACCGCCGATGTCGAGGATGTCGGCGCCCTCCTCCAGCATCCTGAGCGCGCGCGCGACGGCAGCTTCGCGCTCCAGGTATCGGCCGCCGTCGGAAAAGCTGTCCGGCGTGATGTTGAGGATACCCATGAGGCGTGGCGGACGTGGTGATTGAGAGCTGGACATGATGTGTGGCGGAGGCGATGACTGGAGACGGGTTCGGTCTTCGAACGGCACGATGGATCTATACTAAAGTATATCGATTGAGGTGGAGGAGGCGTTTGTCGTGCCTGGTGATGGCCAGAGCACAGTGTTCTTTATTCGAGCAATGAGGGCCGAGATCATGATCCCAGACAAGACGGTCGATGAGCGGCGGTGTCACCGGCGGGTGAACTGGACGGGACAGGCCCGGATCTTTCCACTCAGTCTGGAGGCGCTCAGCGCCGTGCCTGGCATCCAGGAAGTGACCTCGCGCGACATCAGCGAGGGCGGCATGCAGGTGCGCAGCGCTCAGATGGTGCCGATCCACTCGCGGTTGCTGGTGGAACTGGAGTCGAGCGAGACCTCCGCCTGGATCCAGGCCGTCGGCTCGGTGGCCTGGATCTCGCTGTCGACGAGCGACGAACCCTGGCGTCTGGGGATCGAATTCTCGGACGTCGGCGATCTGGCACTGGCAGGTATCCGTCATCTCCTGGACGAGGCCGATGCGCGTGAGCACTGAGCCTGCCGCGCGTAGGCGTAGAGATCGCGATACTCCCGCGCCGGCCGGCGCCAGGAATAGTCACCCTGCATCCCATTGAGGCGCAACCGGCTGAAATAGTCGGGGTGGTCGCGCCAGAGTGCGATGGCCCGATCCATGGCCCCCTCCAGCGCTTCGGTGGTCGGTTCGTCGAAGAGATACCCATTGCGCGACTCGAAGGGGGCGCTGGAATAGTTGGCGTCCTGGATGGTGTCGGTCAATCCGCCGACCCGGCGCGCGATCGGCACGGTGCCATAGCGCATGGCGATCAACTGGGTCAGACCGCAGGGCTCGTAGAGACTGGGGATGAGGACCAGATCGGCCCCGGCATAGATCAGGTGGGCCAGCGACTCGTCGTAGCCGAGTTCGAGACGGGCGTGCGGGCTGGCCTCCAGCCGCGATTTGAGCTGTGCGAAGCGCTCGGCGATGGCCGGTTCGATCGCGCTGCCCAGGAGCGCGATCTGAGCGCCGGACGCCAGTCCATACTGGAGACCGTGCGCGATCAGATCCACACCCTTCTGCCGATCCAGACGGCTGACGACGGCGATGATCGGTCGGTCGCTCGCCTCCTCCAGACCGAGACGCGCACGCAGCGCCTGGCGGTCGAGCGCCTTGCGCGGCAGGGTCTCGGGTCCGAAATTGACCGGGATGAGCGGATCGGTCAGCGGATTCCAGACCGTCTCGTCGATGCCGTTGAGGATGCCGCCGAACTTGTAGTCATGACGCTGGAACCAGGCTTGCAGCCCCATCCCCTGCTCGGTGTTCTGGATCTCCCAGGCGTAGCGCGGCGAGACGGTGTTGACGACATCGGCCGCCGCGATGCCGCCCTTCATGAGATTGGCACGGCGCGGATCGCCGGGGTCGGCCAGCCGCTCGGGTGTGAGCAGGCGCGCCGGGTCCAGCCCGACAGCCGTCAGCAGATCGGCCTCGACCCAACCCTGATAGCCGACATTGTGCAGGCTGTAGCAGACCGGAATCCGCTCGTCTGCGGCCTGGCGCTCGGCGAGCAGCACCGGAATCAGGCCGGTCTGCCAGTCGTTGCAGTGCAGCACGTCCGGACGCGACTCGGAGCGCGAGACATAGTCCGCGACGGCGCGCGAGAAGAAGGCGAAGCGCTCGGCGTCGTCCGGCTCCCCATAGAGGCGACCGCGCTCGAAGAAGCGCTGTGCCGAACGCGGGGCGATCAGGCGGCATTCATAGCCATCCAGGCTCAGACCGAGAATCCGGCAGTCGATCGGCACGCCCCGGAAGGGAACCTGGAACTCAATGCCGAGCGGGCGCGGTTGATCCGAGGACGCGAGCCGCAGACTGTCGTAGGCCGGCAGGATGACCTCCACGCGCTCGCCGCAGCGGGCCAGCTCGCGCGCCAGACCCTGAACGAAATCCCCGAGACCGCCGGCCTTGGCGATGGGTGCGCACTCGGCGCTGACCATGGCGATATGCATCGTTTCGATCCGGCTGGAGTCAGGAGGACGATTCGCGTGGATCGACCGACTCGGGCGGCGGATGCCGCTCCAGGGCGCGCCGGATGAGCTCGGGATCCTCGACTTTGACGTTGAGCTGAAAGCGCCCGCCCGGACCCACGCGATATCGTTGCCCGAAGAGATCGATCTCGGTGTTGGGCGCACTCCAGCCGTGGATACGGAGTTCGGCCTCGATGACCACGCGGGTCGTCGCGGGGGCCGGGTCGGCGTAGTTCAGTACCGGGATCGCGGTCGGGACGCGAACGCCGGCGGCGTCCGGCCGGCCGACCAGGGTGGGCGGCGTTTCGGACCTCTCGGCGGTTCCGGCTGTCGCGGCATCGGTGGGCCAGACTGGACTCGCCGACGGTTCCGAGTCGATCGTCTGGCTCGGCGCCTCCGGACGATCCCACGAATCCGGATGGTTCCAGGAATCCGGATGACGCAGTGACTCCAGACCCAGTCCGCGCGCCGACTGGAGCCGGTTGGAGCGTGCCAGCAGCAGCCAGCCGCCCCCGGAGTTCATCAGCCCCAGCTCGGCCTCGAACAGACCGAAGTCGTCGCCGATCCGGAAGGCGACCTCCCCGCTCCCGCTCAGTCCGGACAGACGCAGACGCCGCTCGTGAACCGGCTCGGAGCCGCCCCCGGCGCGCAGACGCCCGAGCCGCAGTACGGCCTCCGGAGCGCCATCCGCGCTCGGAAAGCGCGCCCCCTGCCCCACGACCTCGTCGGCACTCAGCCGCCAGTGCACCCGGACCTCGCCGGCCGTGCCTGGATAGAGCGCCAGCGCGCGCGCCGCGCCGCCGAGCGGGAAGACTGGAACGAGCGGCGCCTCAGGCGGCATCAGATCGGGCGTGACACTCGGCATCGGATCAGTGCTGTTCAAACCGGGTCGACTGGTGGCTGGGCGTTCAGGATGGCCGCGGCCTCATCGAGCGCGGCGGCGGCGGGTCGGGTGCGGGCCTGGAGGTGCGGCAGCCAGGCCTCGCCCCAATACAGAAAGCAGCTCGTCTCGGCTTCGAGGATCTGATGGCGCGCGCGGGCCAGCGCCTCGCCCGCGAACCGCTCGGCGTCCGGGCGGCTGCGGCAGAGCGACCAGTAGCGCTCGCTCAGACGGCGCACCTGATCGATGGCCTGGCGCTGGCTCTCCGAGCCGATCCAGGGCGCGAGATCCGCGTCCGTCGATGAACCGACGCTCCAGGAGCCGGTCTGCACCCGGGCATGGGCGATCGGACGCTGCCGGTCGAGATAGTCACTGAGTTTCACGGGGATGATCGAGGTGTCGCCACCACGATACTGTTCCATGTAGGGCGCGAAGAAATGGCCGAAGAAGCCGGATGGCTCGTGGGTCTGTCTGAACCAGCCGCCGTTCTCGCCATCCGACCAGGTGGTGACGAGCCGCGCCGCGTCCGGACGCGGCGAGAGGGTGGCGCGCCAGGACAGCTCGTCGCGGAACCAGCGCGGATTCAGACCGCGCGCCTGGGCATTGGAGACGTCACGATCGCGCGGAACGATGGTCAGACAGGCCCCTTGGTGACAGGCGACATAGGGCCTGAAGATGTCGTTGATACCATCCTCGGGGCGCACGTGCACGCCGTCGACGATGGCATAGTCATAGCCGGCCTGGACCAGGGCCGGGATCATCTCCATCGAGAACGCCAGCTCGGGCGGCCAGAAGCCGCGTGGCGCACGCCCGAAGACCTCGCCGATGATGGCGCGGCCGCGTTGGAGCTGTTCGGTCCAGTCGGCGTGCGGGATCAGCGGAAAGATCGGGTGATAGTAGCCCAGACCGAGCAGCTCGATATTGTCGGCAGCACGGTAGCGTTCGAGCATCTCGGGGATGTCGACGATGTGACGGTAGCGCGCGACGACCTCGGGATCGAGCAACTGTTCCAGCAGCACGCCCGAAAAGCTCACATGCAGCCGCGCCACATCCGCGTACTGTTCGGCATAGCGCAGGGCACGCTCGTAACAGCGCAGGATCTGCTCGGCCTCCCAGGGATTGGCCTCGAACAGCAGGCGCAGATTGCCGGGGGGCTGATGCATATGCAGCCCGAGCGCGTGAAAGATCTGTGTTCGAGCCATGGATGCCTCCATCGCCTGACCGGCCTTCTCCTTAGTTGGGATTCGCGGCGGAACGACCCGGCTCCGGCCACCCTTCGAGCACCAGGATACTCCTGGAGCGCACCAGTTGGCGCGCCTCGTCGACGGGGCATTGATCCGCGGGCGGCACGACATCCGTCGGCGAGGCGCGTGCCGTGTCCAGGGCCAGAGACCAGCGCGCCGGGGCGATCTCGGGCAGCGCGAAGCGTAGCGCACGATCGCTCATGTTGATCATGACATGCAACAGCGCCTCGTCGGGACAGACCGGGGCGAGCGTGAAGGCCAGGATCTGGCTCTCGGGATCATCCCAGGGCGGAGCCTCGAGTTCCAGCCCGTGCCAGACCACGTCCGGGAGTGTGCCGCCCGGCAGCGGCTGACCGGCGAGGAAGTGACGATGGCGCAGACTGGGATGACGCTTGCGCAGCGCGATCAGTCCACGCACGAAGCGCAGCATGGCGGCGTTGCGCTCCATCAGCGACCAGTCGAGCCAACTGGTCTCGTTGTCCTGACACCAGGCGTTGTTGTTGCCCCTCTGCGAGCGCAGCACCTCGTCGCCGGCCAGCAGCATGGGGATGCCCTGACTCAGGAACAGCAGGGTGAGCAGGTTCTTGGCCTGACGGCGGCGCAGGGTCAGCACTTCGAGGTTCGGGGTCTCGCCCTCGGTGCCGCAGTTCCAGCTCAGATTGTCGTCGGTGCCGTCGCGGTTGCCCTCGTGATTGGCCAGATTGTGCTTGCGGTTGTAGGAGACCAGATCCCAGAGCGTGAAGCCGTCGTGACAGGTGACGAAGTTGATGCTGTTGATCGGTTTGCGCAGATTGGCCTCGTAGAGATCGCTGCTGCCCGAGATCCGGGTGGCGATCTCGGGCACCAGACCGCGATCGCCGCGCACGAAGCGCCGAATCGTGTCGCGATAGCGTCCGTTCCATTCCATCCAGCGATAGCCGGGAAAGGTGCCGACCTGATAGAGCCCGGCGGCATCCCAGGCCTCGGCGATGATCTTGGTCGCCGCCAGGGTGTCGGAGAGCTCGATGCCCCAAAGTACCGGCGGGTTGGACAGGGGGCGTCCATCGCTGTCGCGTGCCATGGCGCTGGCCAGATCGAACCGGAAACCGTCGACGTGCATCTCGCGCACCCAGTATTCGAGCGCCTCGATGATGAAGTTGGTCACGAGCGGATGATTGGCGTTGACCGTGTTGCCGCAGCCGGTGAAGTCGAGATAGATCCCCTTGTCGATGGCGTCCAGACAGTAGAAGGTCTCGTTGCCGAAGCCCTTGAAGGTGAGCGTGGGGCCGCCCGCCCCGCCCTCGCTGGTGTGGTTGAAGACCACGTCGAGGATGACGCCGATCCCGGCGCGATGCAGCGCCTTGACCATATTGCGGAACTCGCGTCTGTGCGTGCCCCGTTCGGGGGTGACGCAGAAGCCCGGATGCGGCGAGAAGAAGCCGAAACTGCTGTAGCCCCAGAAGTTGCGCAGACCCGCCTTCCAGACCGCCTCGGGCACGTCCTGCTCGTCGAAGGCCATCACCGGCATCAGCTCGACATGCGTGATGCCGAGTTCCTTGAGATAGGGGATCTTTCCGATCAGACCGAGAAAGGTGCCCGGATGGCGGACGCCCGAGCTGGGATGGCGGGTGAAGCCGCCGACGTGCAGCTCGTAGATGATCATCTGCTCGCTCGACAAACGGAGGGGTTCGTCGCCCTCCCAGTCGTACTCCTCGGCGAGCACGATGGCGCGCGGCGAGTCATGCGGCTTCACGCCCTGGCGCTGGCGTTGCCAGCGATCCCAACCGGCGACATTGACCGCGCGCGCCCAGGGATCGACCAGCTCGATGCTCGGATCGAAGCGCCAGCCGTGTCCGTGCGGATCGTTCGGTCCTTCCAGACGCCAGGTGTAATGGGTGCCCGGCGGCAGATCCTGGACCATCACATGCCAGGAGAAGAAGGTGTGATTGGTGCGCGAATCGAGCCGGATGACCTGAAAGGGTTCAGGGCTGGCGGCGTCCTCGTAGAGCAGTAGTTCGGCCCCGGTGGCGTGCCGGCTGTAGACGGAGAAGTTGACGCCCGCATCCTCGACCGTCGCGCCGGGCGGATAGCGTCGTCCCGACAGGACAGGATAGGGAGCGTTTGAGGCTGGCATGAAGGCGGCGCTTTCCTGAGATGTCTATCCGCGCGATCCAGAGTCGAATAGAAAAGATAAACAAAATGTTTCAGGATCGCTGGGACTCCTGAGCGGACTCGTTTTCGGCGACGACTGATGAACCGGGGGTTCGCCACGGATGATCAACGCCAGGATGGATCGAATTCAGTCGATGAGACGCCGGGAATCATAACATGCCGGCTTTGCGTACCGTCGGTCGGATGACCGACTGCCCCGGCGATCAATGACGGTAGAGCGCGCCGCTCATCCAGCGCCAGGCAACGAACCATGCCACTGTCGACGCGATGGCGCCGATTCCGAAGGTGATGGCCGGACCCGCATCGGCCCACAGCAGACCGCCGATCAGACTCCCGGCCGCCCCGCCGGCACCGAAGCTCAGACTGTTGTAAAGCGCCTGACCGCGCCCCTGGGTGCGCCCGGGAAACACATGATGGACCAGATGAATCGCCGAGGCATGGAAGGTGCCGAAGGTCGCGGCATGGAGCCATTGCGCGGCGAACATCACGACCGGCTGGTCGACGAAGACCCCGATCAGAATCCAGCGCACGCCACCCAGCGCCAGACTCCAGAGCAGGACACGCCGCGCGCCGAAACGCTCCAGCAGGCGATGCATGATCAGAAAGATCAGCACCTCGGCGATGACGCCCAGCGCCCACAGCCAACCGACCGCCGTGCTCGAATAACCGGCCGCCTCCAGATGGATGGAATAGAAGGCATAGTAGATGCCGTGACTCAGCTGCATCAGGAAGCAGGCGCCGAAGAAGGCCAGCACGCTCGGTTGAAGCAACAGCGCGCGCAGCGACACGGCAGACGGCGTGGCCTGGCCGGGTGCGCTGTCCGGTACCACAAAGGTCGCCAGACAGATCCCGACCGTCAAGAGCAGCACCCACACCGGCACCTGAGCCAGCGAGCCGTGTTCCAGCGCCAGCCCCAGCGCCACCACCACCAGCACGAACCCCACCGACCCCCAGACGCGCACCAGGGCATAGCGGGTCGGGCGCTCGCGCAGATGGTTGAAGGTCAGCGCCTCCATCTGCGGCAGCGAGGCGTTCCAGAAGAAGCTGAACAGCAACAGGGTCAGGGCCATGCCCCAGAAGCCGTCCGTGACAGAGAGGGTCGCAAAGCCCAGCACGGCGAGTACTGAGCCGAGTCGCACCACCTGCATGCGTCGCCCGGTGTGATCGACGATGTGCCCCCAGACCACGGGGGCCACGATCTTGGTTCCTGTGAGGATCGCCATCAGCACCCCGATGGCGAGCGGCTCGAATCCGGCGTCCTGGAGATAGAGCCCCCAATAGGGCACGAGCGCCCCGAGCGAGGCGAAATAGAACAGGTAATAGCTCGACAGACGCCAGTACGGCATGGGGCGGCTCGCTGGATGAAGCGCGACCGACCCCGCCTCCCGAACCGGATCGGTCCGAGTCGGCGGGGCCAGGAAGCCGGATCAGGAGTTGGGACGCGGCTCGGCCGGAATCGCCGGGATCGGCGGCACGACCTCAGCGTTCTGTGCGCGATGACGCAGGGTGTGATCCATGAGCACCAGCGCCAGCATGGCCTCGGCGATAGGCGTGGCGCGGATGCCGACACAGGGATCGTGACGCCCCGTGGTGACGACCTCGACCGCCGCGCCATGCCGGTCGATGCTCCGGCCCGGTAGCCGGATGCTGGAGGTCGGCTTGAGCGCGATGCGGGCGATGATGTCCTGCCCCGTGGAGATGCCGCCGAGGATGCCGCCGGCATTGTTGGTCAGGAAACCCTCGGGGGTCATGGGGTCGCGGTGTTCCGTGCCCTTTTGCTCGATACAGGCGAAACCGGCGCCGATCTCCACGCCCTTAACGGCGTTGATGCTCATGAGCGCATGGGCGATGTCGGCGTCGAGCCGGTCGAAGATGGGTTCGCCAAGCCCGGTCGGCACGCCCGAGGCGACCACGGTCACGGCCGCGCCGATCGAGTCGCCCGATTTGCGCAGGGCGTCCATGTAGGCTTCCAGCTCCGGCACCGTCTCGGCACAGGGCCAGAAGAAGGGATTGTGCTCGACCTGCTCCCAATCGAAACCGCGCGGACGCCAGGGACCGAGCTGGGAGAGATAACCGCGAAGACGGATGCCGAGCCGTTCGGCCAGATACTTCTTGGCGATGGCTCCGGCGGCGACCCGGATCGCGGTCTCGCGCGCCGAGGAACGCCCGCCGCCGCGATAGTCGCGCACGCCGTATTTCTGCTCGTAGCTGTAGTCAGCGTGTCCCGGACGATAGCGTTCGGCGATCTCGGAATAGTCGTGCGAGCGCTGGTCCTCGTTGTGGATCAGGAGTCCGATCGGGGTGCCCGTGGTGCGGCCCTCGAAGATGCCGGAGAGGATCTCGACCCGATCGGACTCGCGCCGCTGGGTGGTGTGGCGCGACTGTCCCGGCTTGCGCCGGTCGAGATCGTGCTGTAGATCCGCCGCCGTCAGCTCCAGACCGGGCGGACAACCGTCGACGATGCCGCCGAGCGCCGGACCATGACTCTCACCGAAGGTGGTGACGACGAAGTTGCGACCGAAGCTGTTACCCGACATGGTCAGTAGGCCGGCGGCGGAACGGTGTCATCGGGATTCAGCCAGGCGTTGCCCTTGGCCAGCACATCACGGCTCAGGGTGCTGGTGGCCTGATGGAGCTTGATGCCGTTGATGATGTAATCGTAGCGGGCGCTCATGTAGTCGAACTCGGCCTGGAACAGATTACGCTGGGCGTTGAGTACGTCGACCTGGGTGCGGGTGCCGACCTCGAGTCCGGCCTGGGTCGATTCGAGCGCCGAACGGGCCGAGACGATGGCCGCCTGGCGCGCCTTGACGTCCTCGATGCTGGAGAGGATGCCGCGGAAGGCGTCCTTGGCCTGCTGATCGACCTGACGCCGCACCTGGTCGAGCCGGTCCTGGGCGGCGCGGTACTTGTAACCGGCCTCGCGGGTCTTGGAGGTCACGGCACCGCCCTGGAAGATCGGGACGTTCAGCGACAGCCCAACGAATCCGGTCTCCGAGTCAGTGCCGTTGTACTGGGCATCCGAGCGTGAGACATCATAGCCGGCCTGCAAGTCGAGCTTGGGCAAATGGCCCGAGCGCTCGATCTCGATGGTGGCCTTGGCGGCGTTGACCGACTCGATCGACGCCAGGATGCCGTAGTTGGAGCGGATGGCCGTGCCGGCCCAGGCCTGGAGGTCGTTCGGCTCGGGTGGCGACAGCGGCAGTTTTTCACCGAGACGCGCCAGCGGCACGCTGATCGGCCCGACGATGGTGCGCAACGCCTCCCAGGCATTGCCGAGCAGGTTCTTGGCGCTGATGAGGTCGGCGCGCGACTTATCGTAGGCGGCCTGACTCTCGTTGACGTCGGTGATGGCCACCAGACCGACCTCGAAACGCTGCTTGGATTGCTCCAGCTGGCGTTCATCGGCACGCACCAGAGCCTCGCGCACAGTCACGGCATCGGCCGCGCGCAGCACGTCGAAATAAGCCTCGGTGGTCTTGACCATGAGCGCGATCTGGGCGTTGCGATACTCGGCCTCGGCCTGGGCGATGACGTTGTCGGCCTGCTGGAGCGTCATCCAGTTGGCCCGGTTGTAGAGGCTCTGCTTGACGACGGCCTGAATCTGCTGGGTATCGTAACGATCACTGCGATCGCCGATCGATCCGCCGCGCGAATCGAGATCGTAGAAGTTGGCATCGCCCTGGAGACTGAGGCTCGGCAGGAGCAGCGAGCGCGCCTGGGGCTTGACCTCGCGCGTGGCAAACAGCGTCTGTTCGGCCTCGCGCAGCGAGGGGTCGCTCACCACAGCCATGTCGTAGATCTGAAGCAGATCCTCCGCCAGCGATGGCAGTGGCGATCCAGCCAACGACAAGGCGATCAGGGCCGGAAGAATTCTCCTCATGCTGGGTTTCCTTGCGAACGGGCCGGATGGCCGAGAGATGGAGTCAAGGCGGCAGTATAGGCGACAAGCGGGCTCGGTCTCAATCGACCCGATCGCGCTCAGCTCCCCCACAGGATATGGTCGACATACTGTTTGATCCTGCGATGGCCGGGCGTGTCGATGGTCGTGAACTGGAGATTGGTCCGGAACTGATCCCGGTTCGACTGCGAGCGCAGGACACGCGCATAGACCTCGACCTGGGCATCCAGACCGAACTCGGGAGCGAGCGACATCAGAACCTCGGAATACGGCGGCAGCGCCACCGGCAGATCCACGCACAGCCCGAAGTATCCCATGTCGTGGATCTGCCCGACGAAGCGCTCGGGCAGGATGCGCTTGTCCTCGACGCGCTGGAAGACGGCCGGGAAATCGACCAGGATGCGCGGCGTCTTGCGAATCTCGATGGTCGGCACGCGCAGCAGTCGCGGCTCCTTGACGGCCTTGAGCTCGTAGAGCATCACGGGTTTGGAACGGCCCTTGACCTGGACCTCGTTGACGCTGCCGACCTGGATGGCGTTGCCGGCGGCGCGAAAGGCCGCCTCACTCAGCAGGATCTGACCACGCAGGGCATAGCCCTCGATGCGCGAGGCCAGATTGACGGGGTTGCCGATGACCGTGTATTCGTTGTAGACGTCCGATCCGAAGCATCCGGCCATGACGTCGCCCGTGCTCAGGGCGATGCCGGCATAGAGACGCGGCTCGCCGCGTGCCTCACTCTGACGGTTCAGGTCGATCATGCCCAGCTGCATCTCGACGGCACAGTTCAGCGCGCGGACCAGATCGTCGGGACGGCGCGTCGGCACGCCGAAGACGGCCATGACCGCATCCCCCATGAACTTGTCGACCAGACCGCCATGGCGATCGACGATCCTGGCCATGAGCCCGAAGAAACGATCGAGCAGGTCGACCATCAGCGTCGGCGGCACCGAATCCATCAAGGCGGAGAAGCCGCGCAGGTCGGCGATGAGGATGGTGGCCTGGGTACCGACGACTGGATGGGATTTGCGCATGGTCGAAATCCATAATTGACGATTTTCATGGGTTTTGCGGGGCGCTCGGTTCATGCTTGGCGCTCGATCCCTCGACCGCCGCCCAAGAGAATAGCCACCCATGGACCGTTTTACACGTACCTATAGTTTGCTGCTCGGTGCCGTACTGATCGCCGCCCTCTTCTTCTGGGCCAAATCGACCTGGAAACCCGAGGTCTGGAACCTGGACGAGGTCTTGACCTCGGATGCCCAGCTCGCCGGCTACCCCTATCAATTCCGTCTGCGCGCGTTCCATGACGGCGTGGCCGTGATCTCGACACCGCGCTCACCCGAGTTCCCCGCCTACAGCTTCCTCCAGGTCATCCATCCCAAGCTCGCCGGCAAGGCCCAGGACGACCCGGAAATGATCGCGGCCCAGCAGGATCTCATCGATCACCAGAAACGCGCCATGGGGCTGATGCTGGCCCAGCCGGGCGTGAAGAGCGTCGACTGGGAACTCGATGTCCAGTGGCTGGCCGATCATGGCATTCATCGCTGAGGCGTCGTTGCGCGCGGGAGACCGCCTGCGGGACAGGGGAATTCTTGACCGAAACGGACTATAATCGCGCCCCCGAACAGCGGAGGGCCGACCATGGGAACCAGCAATCACGACCAGACGGCGAGCACCGCGCCGGGCGCAGACCGCCGTCATCATCTCTACAATGTCCTGGCCTGGATCTGCTTCGGACTCGGATTCGTCGGCATGGTGGTTCCCCTGATGCCGACGACGGTGTTCTGGATCTGTGCCACCTGGCTGTGGCTGCGTAGCCGGCCGCACCGCGTCCGCTTCCTGGTCGAGCATCCGCGCTTCGGCGAATCCATTCGCCGCTTCCTAGATCACGGCGAGATCTGCCGCACCGGCAAGACCGCCGCCGCCGTCGGCATGGCCGGCAGTCTGGTGATCTGGATCGCGCTCGCCGCCCCGAGCTGGCCGATCATCCTGCTGGTCGGCGGTATCCTGGCCCTGGTCGCACTCTGGATCCTCACCCGCCCCGAAGGGCCGCGCCGCACATCCACACCACCCCCGATGGCCGTCACCCTGGACGCCAGCGCCTGGGCGCGCGCCAAGCCGCCCGCCAATCCACCTGGATGAGCCGATCATGCGCTCGGTCCTGCTGGTCGACAATGGTTCGAGCCGTCCGGATTCGACGCTGAATCTGCGCCGACTCGCCGCCCGACTCGCCGAGCAGATCGGTGAGCCGGTCCGTCCGGTCTCGCTGTTGCACGCCGATCGCGTGGCAGCCGAACGGCTCGATGGCCAGCCGGCCGAGATCCTGGCGCCCACGCTGCGGCACCTGGTGAGCGAGGGCCGGCGCGACCTGCGGCTCCTGCCGCTCTTCTTCGGTCCAAGCCGTGCGCTGACTCAGTTCGTTCCTGAGCTGGCCGCCCAGATCACGGCTGAATTCGGTCCCTTCCGGCTCGAAGTCGCCCCCGAACTCTGTCCGCTACCCGTGGGCGAGCCGCGCCTGATCGAGATCCTGGCCGACAATCTCCGTGTTGCCGCGACACGCGCAGCCATCGCTCCGAAACGGGTGGTGCTGGTGGATCATGGATCGCCGATCCCGGAGGTGACTGCGGTGCGCCGCTGGCTGGCGCTTGGGCTCGCCAGGCGCCTCGGCCCGGATGTCCGGCTGGAGGAAGCGGTGATGGAGCGCCGTCCCGGACCCGAGTACGATTTCAATGGTCCGCTGCTCGAAGATCTGCTGAGCCGCCTGGCCGAGGCGGATCGCGAGACGCCGATCCTGCTCTCGATGCTCTTTCTGTCCGCCGGCCGGCATGCGGGACCGGATGGCGACATCGCCCAGATCTGTGCCCGTATCGAAGCGCGCTTCCCGCCTCTGCACATCGAGGTTTCGCCGCTCGTCGGCAGTCATCCCGGTCTGATCGAGATCCTCGCCAGTCGTCTTCAATGAGCGCAATCAGATCAGGTGCGAACTTCGGCTGGCAACGGACCAGCTGCATCAAAACGGGCTTCCCACGAGTTTTGCGACGCAAATAATCGATTATCGATCGAATCACGATTGAACCGCAGGGCTGCCTCAGCGAGCGAGGGCATATCGGCCAAGGATCGGCTGACAAAAACACCTGGAACATCCGAACGGAAATGCATCTCGCCAAAATCCGTTGAGATCACAGGCAAGGCCAGTGCACGGTACTCGTAATATTTTATGGGATCGACAGACGCCGTTAGTGCATTGCTCTTGAAAGGGATCAGGCCTACATCGAATTGCAACATAGACTTCAAGGCCAGCCCGTGATCACAGGCTGGCAACATGGCAACGTTTCCAGGTAACGCCGTCTTCGGCGGTTCAAAAACAGGACCGATCAGTCGAATCTCATCGCTTGGCCTGGACTCAGCCAAAGTGCGTATCCAGTCCCAGTCGAACCATGATCCTATCGTTCCAACATAGCCAAAAATACGCTTCGTGGATTTTGTCGAGACTTGCTCCATCGCAGGCATGACCGACAAATCCAGTCCGTTATGGACTAAGCGCACATCGTTATGAAATCCTTCCCAACGTATTTTTAGTTTAGAACTCGACGCCCAGATGATATCGACTCTTCGAGCAATCATTTGCTCTCTTCGAGCCAAAGCAATACGAGACAAACCCGCATAAAAAGCTGGAAAGTCATCCATCGCATCGTATAGAGATGGGCAACGAAAAAAACGCTCCAGAAGCTCCAGCGCCAGAACTGAAGGCTTGCCGATGACTAGCAAGGTACTGGAATCATTTGCACATTCATCGAGCGCACTTAAATTAGGCCGCCAAAATTGCCTGTTGATCAAAGCCGAACCAGGCAAAGGCTCAATAGGAAATCCACCCGGCTTCAACACCTTGAGCCAGGATGGTGCATCCTGGACCAAGCCAGTCGTCGTAGTTGATGGTGGACGCCTGAAATCACTCCACCGTGGAAACCGCGTTGGATAAGGATCAATCCAGAAAATATTTTTGCGGGTACGGCTATGAGCCCAGTGAACAAACTTGTGAGGCCGCTGAGCAAAACTCTCCCAGGGCACTGGCGACAGGTATACAAGGCGCATCAGACGAAATATTCACGTAAAGTCTTTACAATGCGCTCTGCGGCCTGCCCGTCTCCGTAAGGAGAAACCCCGCGCGCCATTGCTCGATAGGCGGTTTCATCATCGAGCAATCGCTGCACCTCTTCTACAATTTTTTTGTAATGTGGGCCAATTAACTTAACCACGCCCTGATCGACAGCTTCTGGCCGTTCCGTTTCATCGCGCAGTACCAATACTGGTTTCCCAAGCGCGGGGGCTTCTTCCTGAACGCCGCCAGAATCAGTGATAATGATGTAAGCTTGCTTCATTGCTGCGATAAATGGCGCATAATCAAGCGGCGCACAAAGAATGAAATTAGGCAACTCCGACAAGAATTCATAAGCAACATCCTTGACGTTGGGATTTGGGTGAACCGGATATAGAAACTGCACCGTCGGATTGTTCTCTGAAAGCGTGCGCAATGCGCGGCAAATATTGCAGAATGGTTCGCCAAAATTCTCTCTACGATGGGACGTTATCAGCACCAGACGTTTGTCAGGATCGACATCGACCCCAATGTTCAATTTTTTTGCAGCTGTCATCAGCAAGGCATCAATGACTGTATTGCCTGTAACAACGATTTCCCTATCTGGCACGCCTTCCTTAAGAAGGTTCTGTCGCGCCTTTTCTGTAGGGGCAAAATGCCAGCGCGCCAGTTTGCCCGCAATGACCCGATTGGCTTCCTCGGGGAACGGATTCTGCATGTCCCAGGTACGAAGTCCTGCCTCGACATGGCCGATAGGTATACGATGATAAAAACAGGCCAGTGCGACCGTCATGACCGTAGTAGTGTCACCTTGAACCAACACGGCATCTGGCTTTTCAGCTTCCAGCACATCATCAAGATCAAGCATCAAACGCGCCGTTAGCGTGGTCAATGCTTGATTCTGGCGCATGATATCGAGATCAATATCAGGCTCGATACCGAAAAAATTATTGACTTGATCCAACATCTGCCGGTGTTGGGCAGTCGCCAAAACTCGAACTTTCGCCCAGGATTGATTTTGAAGCGCCAAAATAACTGGCGCCATTTTTATGGCTTCCGGACGCGTACCAATCACGCAAAGAATTTTTTTCATTTTTTGATCCCCATGCGATCGAGAAGAGATATCCAGTCTTCAATGAACGATTTTGCAGAGAAAGCATTTCTTGCCTGCATAGCTGCATTACGCGCATCCGCATAATGACCGAATAAATACTCAATACGATCTGCCAGCGCCTCCCTATCACCCAAAGGGTAGGTGAAAAGTGCTTTATGGCTACCAACCAGATCCGCGTGCTCATTGATATCTGACAGCGCCACCGGCATAACAGACGAAATTGCTTCAGCCGCAGAGAGCCCAAAAGATTCGCCTCGCGAAGGCGAAACAAAAACCCCCCCCATACTCGCAACAGCATTCATCAAGGCTTCCGCCGATGCAAAAGGGATTGGAGGCAGAACTACCGACACTCCATCTAACTTTCTTTTGGAAATTTCTTTGTAGATATTTATCTCGGGCGACAGAGGACCGCAAAACAATAACATAAATTCGTTTTTTCGCCGTTTCTCCAGAAGCTCAAAAGCATCGAGAAGAGATATTGGATCTTTCAGCTTATCCATTCGAGCAAAGAATAGAATCGGCTTACGCAACCATGCCGGAAGCTCAATGTTTAAATTCGCGCGAGATAATGAAATATCCCAAGGAACAAAATTTCTAAGCACCACCACCGAATCAACCAGCGATGGGAATTCGCTTTTAACCAACTTACCGAACGATATCGACGGAGTGACTATAAATTTACAATTTCCTGGCAAATCAGAAAGATATTTTCTGTTTTCTTTATAAGGAGTATGGCATTCAATGATATATGGAGCAGCTTTTTTGCTGCAAAAATCTATGACTTGAGGGCAATCAACAAGCGAAATCAAATCATAATCTCGAGCGAGAGAGTCAACCAAAGATGCACTGCCGCTGAGTTGATACTCTTTGAGAGCAGATGAAAAAGCGCTCAATCCGCCTGCATCTTGCATGAAATAGAAATCGACCGTTGTTTCTGGCAGGTACTGCTTGAACGCCAATGCGCGGTTTATAAAAACTCGCTCGCACCCGCCAAAAGTTGCCCATGGATAAACAAAGCAGACCTTGGTTCGCATAATAATTAAGCGCGCTCTTTATTGAGTTGGATTTTGATTGAATTCAATCCCCAGCAACACCCGAATCTCCCCAGGCTTTATCCTGGCTTGCGCGTGATTTCGCGGAGTGCATTGAGAAAACAGCCAAGCAGTCGAGGTCAATTACTGACCCACGACCACCAGATCAAGGGAGCTTAGTGTTTTTGCGCTTCAAAAAGATTGATAAAGAGACCATATTCCTTGCCGGCTCGTCACTTTCGCCATCAACGTATCGAAACGAGCTTGCCATGTCGTTTGCGCAAGAAACGACTCCAAGTCACTCGGCGAACGACTCTCATTGAGCGCAAGATCAAGTGAATGGGCAATAGTTTCTTTTTCAGAGAAATATGTCATAGGAAATCTATCAAGATGGCGAATGCCCGTCACTATCACCGGCAGGCCAAAGTATAGATACTCATAAATCTTTATTGGATCCACTGCTTCGGACAATTCCCCCTCAACAAATGGAATCATACCAGCAGACCAGGAAGAAACCTTTTTGTGCAGATCGCTCGGCAGCATTTTTCCCAACAAAGATACGTTGGGCGCGGCAGCCGCTTTTTTCCTTACCCAATCGGGTTCTCCATATCCGACAACCTCAAAAACAATATCTGCGCGCTCTTTCGCCAGAAAGAAGAGTGTAGGCCAGTCAAACCAAGCGTCAGTCAAATGACCGAAATAGCCAACTATCTTTTTTTCATTGTTTTGAGATCCAGCTATATTCCTTGCTTCAACACCCAAAGTTTCGGCGCTATAACCATTGCCAATTACGGTAATATCAGAACGAATATCTGAAAATTTTTCTCGCAATGGCGGGGATACGGCACAAACAAAATCGGCTTGAAGCACAAGCGATCTTTCCGTCGACTCTTCAAACCAAGGTGCCTGACCAACTCGATGAAAAGCCTCCCACTCGTCCATAATATCATAAATAATAACAAACCCTCTTTTTCGCAGAAAATCAACAAGCCTTACGAGCTTTTGCTCTGGCATAGTGATCAAAAAGTGCGCAGATTCAAAATTCGCAGACAATTCATTGGAATTCGCCACGAATTCAAACAGCGGAACTTGAATTATATTATGAAAAACCTCGCCGCACCCCTTTGATAGCAATTCATTTGGCGACCATTGCCAGGCAACAAAAAGAACGAGGTAACCATTTTTTGAGTAATATTTTGCAGCATTAATGGGCCGCTGATTGACCAACTCCTCAAATTCGAATGCGCACGGGATGATCACGATTTTTTTGCTTTCGTTTGCAGCATCGACCCATGCAGCCCTATCAGTTTGTGCAGCGGCGTTTATTATGCTTTTTTGACTGGAACTCAATTCCCTGCGAAGTCTTCTTGACACATAAGAATAGCGATGCCGATTCAATTTATTCCGAATTCTTTCAGGCAGGCGCCAATAAATAGATTTCAAAAATGCGTATCGCTGCTCTGAAGAAAATACCGAGCCGTAGAATTTTTTCATGAACCGAAGTGGCCGAGTGAGACGCCAAGAAGTAGAAGACAAAAATTCTTTCACCTCCGAATCACATTCAATGACAGATCGATTGAGACTGTCTATCTCGGCCTCTCGTTCGGCGACAGCCTGATTGAGGTGAGCTATCTGAGTCTCTCGCTCGGCAGCAGTCTGATTGAGGCGAGCCACCTCGGCCTCTCGCTCAGCGACAGCCTGATTGAGGTGAGCTATCTGAGCCTCTCGCTCGGCAGCAGTCTGATTGAGGCGAGCCACCTCGGTTTCTCGCTCAGCGATGGATTGCCTAAAATCATTCAATAAAAATTTTTTGTCTTCTCGCTCAATTTCGCAATCATTTAAAGTCAGTTTGAGTGAAGCTGCCCATGCCGGATCTATATAAACAAGAAAAATTTGATGACCAACCCATTGAGTATTCGGAAGTTTAGAGCACTCAATCACTCTAGACCAAACAAGACAAAACCCATTTTCCAAGTGAATGGGTATATTGTTTGGCAAAAACGTGTAAAAATGCTCATCAATACGATCTATTTCTCGATAAGGCAGCACCAGTACAATGGCTTTGTTGGCCCGGGCACTGAGATTTCTCAAGATCTCGCATGGGTTAAAAAAATGCTCGAGAGTATTCGACGAATAAACTACGTCATAAATTTCGTTTTTTTCATTCCGGTCCAGCCAGTTGGAATTAAAAAATTTGAGCAGTGGATAGCGTATTTTTGCTTTTTGTATGGCAGTCATGGAAAAATCAACACCACACAATAGCGATGGGTTTATATAGCTTGCCCAAACATCCAACCCATCGCCTTGAGCACACCCCCAATCGACGAAAGTCAGTGACTCACGACGCATGGCATCAATCAGCCATGAAGGCAGGTTGGAAATAGCGGTTTGAGCAAAAAATCTAGACTGACGAGGACCATTAAAATCTTCCCAATTCTCCACGAAGCGTTTATCCCAATATTCTTTAGAGTTAATCCCGATCTCGATACCATCTTTCATTTTTAAATTTCTCTGCGGAATATTCGATGACTGATTGCGCAAAATAAAAAAGCGAGCAAATGCAGATCTTGCAACAGCGGAATAAGGTCGACAACATGGTCGATCACTTGAATCCAAGCAGACCTCTTCATGGCATCAGCTCAATCACCTTCGACTTAGAGTCGGCATCCATATTACCAGCGAGCATTGACTCCAGCTCGATCACCGGCAACGGCTCAGCATAGAGAAACAGGCCGAATCAGGCTGATAATGCAGCACGAATCCATGGCGCTCCAGAGCCAAGCGTATCAGGATCTCAGCATCCGAGCGCCATTGTGCGGATGGAGCGCCATGCCCATGGAGAAGAAGGTGATAAGCGGCATGTCGCCCTCCACGTCGAAGAGGCGCAAGGTTCGACAGCAGCCATCGCAGACCAAAATTACCTGCGCAACAAGCGACGCAGGATCGCGCCGGGTCAACACCATCATGAACTCATCGCCCGAGAGCCGGCAGACCATGTCCGATTCGCGTCACTGTATCTTGAGCCACTGGATCGCGGACGCCATGACCATGGGTGTCGTTGACGTACTCGAACTGATCCATGTCGAATAGAGTGCGGCCAATCCGCCGCCGTAGCGAGCAACCGGCGTCTCGACGAGACCGTCGTGGCGACTGATAGGCTATTTTAATACAGGCGCCGGGTTCTTGGCTCCGTGCGTCTGTGTCAAGTCCGTGGGAATCATGGCATCATGCCCCCGACTTCATCCCATGGTTTCAATGCGCAATCGAGACGGGTTCCGATCCATGACCGATCCAGAGATTCAGGACATCCAGGCTTACATGACCGACCTCGGCCAGCGCGCGCGCGCAGCCTCGCGCCGGCTGGCACGTGCGAGTACGGCCGCCAAGAATTCCGCGCTGCTGGCGATCGCCGAGCGGCTCGACGCCGAGCGCGCGGCGATCGCTGCGGCCAACCGGCGCGATCTGGAGGCCGGTGCGGCCAAGGGGCTGGACGCGGCCCTGCTCGACCGGCTCGAACTGACGCCGGGGCGCATCGATGCGATGATCGAGGGCGTGCGTCAGGTCGCGGCCCTGCCCGATCCGGTCGGTGCCATCACGGACCTCGACTATCGCCCGAGCGGCATCCAGGTCGGGCGCATGCGCGTGCCGCTCGGCGTGGTCGGCATCATCTACGAATCGCGGCCCAATGTCACCGCCGACGCCGCCGCGCTCTGCCTCAAGTCGGGCAATGCCACGGTGCTGCGCGGCGGATCGGAAGCCTTCGCGTCCAACCAGGCGATCGCGCGCTGCATTCAGGCCGGTCTGGCGAGCGCCGGACTGCCCGAGGACGGCGTCCAGGTCGTGGCCACCACCGACCGCGCGGCCGTAGGCGCCATGATCGCCATGCCCGAGTCGATCGACGTCATCATCCCGCGCGGCGGCAAGGGGCTGATCGAGCGCATCAGCCGCGAGGCACGGGTGCCGGTCATCAAGCACCTCGACGGCATCTGTCATGTCTACATCGATGAGCACGCCGATCTCGACAAAGCGTTCGCCATTGCGATGAACGCCAAGACCCAGCGCTACGGCACCTGCAATACGATGGAGACGCTGCTGGTCGACGCGCCCGTGGCGGAGGCCATCCTGCCCCGGCTCGCGGCGGCCTATCGCGAAAAGGGCGTGGAGCTGCGCGGCTGTCCGCGTACGCGCGAACTCATCGTCGACGCCGTCCCGGCGACCGACGAGGATTGGGACACCGAGTATCTGGCGCCCGTCCTGTCGATCCGTGTGGTCGATGGGCTGGACGCGGCCATGGACCACATCACCCGCCACGGCTCGGCCCACACCGACGCCATCGTCACCGAGGATTATTCGCGCGCGCGTCGCTTCTTGCGCGAGGTCGATTCGAGTTCGGTCATGGTCAATGCCTCGACGCGCTTTGCCGACGGCTTCGAATACGGCCTGGGCGCTGAGATCGGCATCAGTACCGACAAGTTCCATGCACGCGGGCCGGTCGGTCTGGAAGGGCTGACCTCGGTGAAGTTCGTGGTGCTGGGTGACGGCGAGGTGCGCGGCTGAGCCGTTTCGAAGCTCGACAAGGCCCGATCGGGCGGTTAAGAATGCGACTTTCAGCGACGCTCGCCGGGAACTCGATGTGGTCGAGCCTACTCGAACGCCGGTCAATGACCTGAACCGACAATAACAGCCTTAGGAGGAACCTTGCCATGGCACGCATCCTGATACTCGGAGCCGGTATCTCCGGCCATACGACCGCCCGTTATCTGGGCAAGTGGGTGGGCAAGCAGCATCAGATCACCGTGGTCTCGCCCAATTCCAAATGGAACTGGATTCCATCCAACATCTGGGTGGGCGTAGGTGAAATGACCGAGCGCCAAGTCACCTTCGAGCTGGCACCCGTCTACAAGAAGATCAACGTCGGTTTCCGGCAGGCACGCGCCGTCTCGATCCATCCCGATGGCGGCGCCGGACACGAGAGCCCCTTCGTCACCATCGAGTACACGGACCCGACTCGGGCCGGTCAGAGCGACGAGATCGAATACGACTATCTGGTCAATGCCACCGGCCCCAAGCTCAACTTCGACGCCACGCCGGGTCTGGGGCCGGAGACGGGCTACACCATGTCGGTCTGCACCCCGTCCCATGCGCTGGAGGCCAACGAGCAGCTCCAGAAGTGCGTCCAGGAGATGAAGGCCGGCGCGCGCAAGACCTTCGTCATCGGCACCGGGCATGGCATGTGCACCTGCCAGGGCGCGGCCTTCGAGTACATCTACAACGTCGATCACGTCCTGCGTGGGGCCGGCGTGCGCCATCTGGCGCGCGTGGTCTGGATCAGCAACGAGTACGAACTCGGCGACTTCGGCATGGGAGGCGTGCACATCACCCGAGGCGGCTATCTGACCAACGGCAAGGTCTTCGCCGAGTCGCTGATGGTCGAGCGCGGCCTGGAGTGGATCACCCGCGCGGCTGTCACCAAGGTCGAGCCGGGCAAGATCCATTACGAGCAGCTCGACGGCAGTGTCCACGAGCTGGAGTTCGATTTCTCCATGCTCATCCCGCCCTTCTCGGGCGTGGGACTCAAAGCCTATGACAAATCCGGGAGCGACATCACCGAGCAACTCTTCGCGCCCAACGGCTTCATGAAGGTCGACGCCGACTACAATCCCAAGCCCTTCGAGGAATGGAGCAAGGCCGACTGGCCGAAGACCTATCAGACCCCGAAGTACAAGAACATCTTCGCCATCGGCATCGCCTTCGCCCCGCCGCATCCGATCAGCAAGGTGATGAAGAGTCCGAGCGGTCTGCAGATCAGCCCGACACCGCCGCGCACCGGCATGCCCTCGGCGACCATTGGGAAGGCTGTGGCCGAGAACATCCGCGATCTGCTCAATGGCGCGACCACGTTGTCGCACACCGCCTCGATGGGCGAGATGGGCGCGGCTTGCGTGGCCTCGACCGGCATGGATCTCTTCAAGGGCACGGCGGCGACCATGACCGTATTCCCGGTGGTGCCGGACTACGAGACCTATCCCGAGTACGGACGCGACATGGATCTGACCTTCGGTGAGATCGGCCTGGCCGGACACTGGATGAAATACCTTCTGCATCATGTCTTCATCTACCAGGCCAAGCTGCGCCCGGGCTGGTCGGTGCTGCCCGACTGAGTCTCTCTCCCAGTGCGCCGGGGCCTGAAGTCGGTACGATCCCGGACTCCGGCGCGTGCATCCCGAATCGAGCGAGGAATGACGACGATGCCCGCCAAGAACAAAGAACCCTATCAGCAGGCCTATTACCCGCCGGTCCCGACCGGTTTCACGCGCTATATGCGCCAATCCATTCCATGGCAGTTCATTCGTTTCTGGATCATCAACTTCAAGATCTTCAAGCTATTGGTGAAGTCGCACAACTGATGGCGGATCGACGGAGCACCGAGCGCCCCGGTTCGACTGGGGCGTCGATGCCGTCAGCGATCCGGGTGCGCGCATGATCGGTCTGCTCGGCGGCACCTTCGACCCCATCCATTTCGGCCATCTGCGCGCGGCCCTGGACTGTCTCCAGGGACTCGCGCTCGATCAGGTTCGCTTCATCCCGCTGCGGATCGCCGTCCATCGTCCGCAGCCGCTGGCGAGCACGGCGCAGCGGCTGGCGATGCTGGAGGCCGCACTCGCCGACGCGCCGGAGTTTGTGCTCGATCGACGCGAGCTGCATCGGGACGGTCCTTCCTATACACTGCACACCCTGCGCTCGCTCCGTGACGAGTTCGGTCCCGAACGCCCGCTCTGTCTGCTGATCGGCGCCGATGCCTATGCGGGTTTTCTCCAGTGGTATCGCCCGTTGGAGATCCTGGAGCTGGCGCATCTGGTGGTCATGCGTCGGCCCGGGCACGATCCGGTCGCCAGTCCCGCCCTGCGACAACTCTATCTGGAACGGGTCTGCGAGGAGCCGCGCTGTCTGGCGGCCCGAGCGGGCGGCCGCATCCTGTTCCAGACCCTGACCCAGCTCGACATCTCATCGACACGCATCCGCGAACTCATCGCCCAGGGACGCCGTCCGCGTTATCTGCTCCCTGACGCCGTGCTCGACTACATCGAGCGTGAACGACTCTATGTGCCGACCGATCCGGCACGCTCGCCCCAACCGCCTCATCCGAACGTCTAGGCCGTAACCAAGACATCCCACTTCCCGAATACAGAGGGTTCCATGCAGCTCGATCAACTCAAACAACTGGTTCTCGACACACTCGACGATATGAAGGCCCGCGACATCCAGGTGCTGGACGTGCGCGGCAAGACCGCCGTGACCGATTTCATGATCATCGCCTCCGGCACCTCGGACCGCCATGTCAAGGCCATCGCCGAGACCGTGGCCTTTCGCGCCAAGGACGCCGGCGAGACCCCGCTCGGCACTGAGGGTCTGACCGAGGGCGAATGGGCGCTGGTCGATCTCAATGGGGTCGTGCTCCATGTCATGCTCCCGAAGGTGCGTGACTTCTACGGCCTCGAACGCCTGTGGTCGGCGCCGGCACCTGTCGCCGCGCCGCGTCTGGCGGTCGTTTCGGCCTGAGAGCGAGGCGTCATGCCATCGTCTGACTCAGCATCGCTCGAACGACGCCCGGTCATTGCGCTGGTGGCGGCGATGGACGAAGCGCGCGTGATCGGCCGCGACAACGCGCTACCCTGGCGCCTGCCGGCGGATCTGGCACACTTCAAGGCGCTGACGCTCGACAAGCCCATCCTCATGGGGCGCAAGACCTGGGAATCGCTGCCGGGTCTGTTGCCGCGCCGCCGGCATCTGGTGATCTCGCGTGATCCTGACTATCGCGCTGAGGGGTGTGAGGTCTTCGGTTCGCTGGAGACGGCGATCGCCGCCGTCGACGAGCCCGAGCTGATGATTGTCGGTGGCGCCTCGATCTATGCGCAGTCGCTGCCTCTGGCCGACCGACTCCATTTGACGATCGTACAGACGCGGGTCACGGGCGATGCCTGGTTTCCGGCCTGGAATCCGGTCGAGTGGAACGCAGTCGCGCGCGTCGAACGTCCGGCCGACGAGCGCAACGCCTTCGCCATGACCTTCGTGGATCTGGAGCGCCGCTGAGTCTGTCAGTCCCGTCCAGGTTGCAGATATCCGGCGCAATCGATCTGGATCGGCTCCAGCGGCTCGCAGTCGAGCCTGAGCGCCGTGAGTGCGCCGCCCCAGAGACAGCCGCTGTCGATCGCCCAGACGTTCTCGCCGCTCCAGTAGCCCAGCGCCGACCAGTGGCCGAAGACGATGCGATCGGCGCGCGTGCGTCGACCCGGAACCTGAAACCAGGGCCATAGCCCCGGCGACTGACTGCCGATCTCGCCCTTTTCCTTGAGCGCCAGAGTGCCATCGCGTGCGCAGAAGCGCAGCCGGGTCAGGGCATTGGTAATGAAGCGCAGCCGCTCGAGGCCGCTGAGATCGGGCGACCAGCGTGCCGGCTCGTTGCCATACATGGCATGCAGGAACTCGGGATAGTCATCGGAGCGCAACACGGCCTCCAGCTCGCGCGCGCGGGCCAGCGCCTCGGCCAGATCCCATTGCGGCGGCAGCCCGGCATGGACGAGCGTCAATCCGAGATCCGGATCGTGATGCAGCAGAGGCCGACGACGCAGCCAGTCGAGCAGCTCGTCGCGATCCGGCGCGCGCAGGATCGCACCCAGGGTGCTCTTCTTGGAATGCTTGGCGTTGCCGGCGGCCACGGCCAGCAGATGCAGGTCGTGATTGCCCAACACCACGATGGCCGAGTCGCCGAGCGCGCGCACCCGGCGCAGCACAGCCAGCGACTCGGGACCGCGATTGACCAGATCGCCGGCGAACCAGAGCCGGTCGGCGGCCGGATCGAAGTCGAGACGGTCGAGCAAACGCTCGAGTTCGGCGTGACACCCCTGGATGTCACCGATGGCATAGGCGGTCATCTGGAACGGAAATGGGTCGTCATCTGAAGTTCAGGCGTGGCCGTGCTGTTCAATGCAGCCGCGTCGAGGTCAGTGAAAAGGCCGGAATGCGCGCTCCGAAATGTGTGCCATCGTCGCCGACCATTCCATAGTGGCCGTGCATACTGCCGAGCGGTGTCGGGAGCACGGCACCACTGGTGTACCTGAAGGCTTCTCCCGGCTGCAGATGCGGCTGCTCGCCGACCACGCCCTGACCGCGCACCTCCTGAATCTGGCCATTGGCGTCGGTGATGATCCAGTGGCGGTCGAGCAAGCGCGCCGGCCTGGTGCCACGGTTCTCGATTGTGACGGTGTATGCAAAAACGTAACGCTCCTCTTCCGGCGAGGATTGATCCGGTTGATACTGACTCTGGGCCGAGATCGCGATGAGATAGTCGCTCAATTTCGTCTCCTGGATGACGTGCGCTGGATTGGCGCATGATATACCTGTCCGCCGTGTTGCGGAGTCTGCCCCGACCGCAGACGGCTATCTTGTCGCATTTTGAGATAGTTGTAGAATATTGTTGAAAATTTACTTGAATCCAGGGGTAGTTTGGATGATCTACAGGAAGCGGCTTCATCGAAGGCCGGACCCGCTCATTGTGCTGATGTTTTTCGTCGTTGTGGGCCTGTGCGCCACCATCAGCTATCAGTTGATCGCCTGTGTACCAGTCGATCCCGGTGAGGTCGCGGCGCAGTCACCCGAAGCCGGTTCCATCGGCGGTTGACCCACAACAGGGAGCGCCTTCCTTCGGTCTTGCGGACGCTCCCTCTGTACTCAGGATGGGTTCTATGTCACTCGATACCCTCGACCATCGGCTGAGAGTCGCCGTGATCGGCGTTGGCTATCTGGGCCGGTTCCACGCCCTCATCTACTCGCGCCTGCCCGAGGTCGAACTCGTCGGTGTCGTCGACACCGATGCCGAACGCGCCGCTTCGGTCGCCGCCGAAGCCGGCTGTGCCGCTCATACGGATCCCCGTGCATTGCTCGATCAGGTCGATGCCGTCAGTGTCGTGGTGCCCACGACAGCGCATCTGGCCGCCGCGGCGCCCTTCCTGGAGCGCGGTATCCATGTGCTGCTCGAAAAACCGATCGCCGCCACACGCGAGGAAGGCGCCGAGATCGTGCGTCTGGCCCGGCGCCATGGCGCCATCCTCCAGATCGGCCATGTCGAGCGCTTCAATGCCGGCGTCATGGCGCTCGCTCATCGCATCCGCGCGCCACGCTACATCGAGGCCCAGCGCATGGGCGGCTTCGTCGAGCGTGCAACCGATGTCGATGTGGTCTCGGACCTCATGATCCACGACCTCGACATCATCCTGTCCCTGGTCGACGCCGAGATCCGGCACATCTCGGCCATCGGCGCCTCGATCCTCACCGAGCACGTCGACATTGCCAACGCCCGCTTGGAGTTCGACAACGGCACGGTCGCCAACGTAGTCGCCAGCCGGGTCTCGGATCAGACGACACGGCGGATCCGCGTCTTTCAGTCCGGGCGCTATCTGTCGCTCGATTTCGTCAAGCAGACCATCGATCTGGCCGAGCCGCGCGCAATCGAGGACGGTGCACGCCCGGAGATCGCACGCGAACGTCTCCAGATCGATCCCATCAAGCCGCTGGATCTGGAGCTGGCCGAATTCGTGCGCGTGGTTTGTCAGGGCGGGCGACCGCTCGTCGACGGCCAGACAGGACTCAGAGCGCTCGAAGTGGCTCTGGAGGTGTGCGACCGGATCGCGGCTTCGGGATCGTATTAGTGGACGTCGCGCACGGGCGATAGGAATGACAAAGAGGGGGTGGCCACAATAGCCGCTCCATCTGTCAGGCGCTCGACACTCCGGCCCCGTCAAACACCCGTACTCAGGTACTCCAGGACACGGGTTTCGAGCCAGTAATGTGGCCTCCAGGGCCAGACGCCGGCGACGAACCCAACATGCCCGCCGTGCGCGGCCAGTTCGAGCGTCACGCCGGGACCGAGTTCATGCGCCCAAGGGACTGTGGTCGGGAACATGAAGGGATCATCCGCCGCCTGGAGGATGAGCGTGGGCGTGTGGATGCCGGCCAGAAAGGGTCGACAACTGGCCCGCGTGTAATAGTCGAAGACGCCGGCGAAGCCGTTGAGCGGCGCGGTGATTTGGTCGTCGAACTGGTTGAAGTCGCGGATGGCGTCCAGGTCGACATCCAACGGGAAGAGGCGCTCGGCGAACTTGCGCCGCAGACTGGCCTTGAGCCTGCCCAGCAGATAGCGCCGGTAGAGGCGCGAGCCACCCAGATCCAGCCGCAGCATGGCATCGCGCAGCACGAAGGGCACGGACACGGCTACCGCCCGTTGCAGCCGTGGCGCGGGCGTCTCGCCCAGATACTTGAGCAGCAGATTGGCTCCGAGTGAGAAGCCGATCGCCGCCAGCGGCGCGCCCTCGGGATCGCGGCTCAAGACCTCCAGCACCTCGGCCAGATCGGCGCTTGCGCCCGAGTGGTAGGCGCGATCGAGCCGGTTCGGTTCCTCCGAGCATCCGCGCAGAAACAGGAAGATCGGCTGGAAGCCGCCGTGCGCGAGCGTCTGCATCAGGCTGCCCGCATAGTGCGACTCCAGGTTGCCTTCGAGCCCATGGATCACCAGCACCCGTGGACCGGATGACGCACCCAGAGCCAGATCGATGAAATCACCATCGGCCAGCTCGATCCGGCGCCGTGTCAGCGCCAGGCGTGGACGCCGACGCATCAGGCTGGGCCAGAGGGTCTGAAGATGAGGACCGGGCAGCCACCAGGCCGGACGGAAATGGCTTGTCGTGAGGCGGCCCGTGGTGCGCGGCGTGATCATGCAAGGGCCTCGATGGTCATGGAGATCCCGGCTCGGCTGTGGGTTTGGAGCTCGATTATAAAGGGCTGGAGCCGGCGGATGACGATGCCCGAAGACCGCCCCTGGATCCATGACACCTGCAATGATTGCAGATCAGATCAGAACCAGATTGTCGCGATGGATCAACTCCTCGTCGTCGAGATAGCCGAGGATGGACTCGAAGCTCGACGACGGACGACCGCGAATCCGCTCAGCCTCATCGGCATCGTAGTTGACTAGACCGCGCGCGATCTCCTGCCCGGCCTCGTCGAGACAGATGACGACCTCACCGCGATTGAAACGCCCCTGCACCGCCTTCACGCCCACGGCCAGCAGACTGGTGCCCTTCTCGCGCAGCGCGCGCACCGCCCCTGCATCCAGCACCAGCCGGCCACGCGCCTGGAGATGGCCCGCCAGCCACTGCTTTCGCGCCGCCTGCGGCCCCTGAAAGGGAATCAGCAAGGTACCGACCGACTCGCCCGCACCGATGCGGCTCAAGACCTGCTCGCCCCGTCCGGGTGCGATGATGGTCGGCGTCCCCGAGCGCGCCGCCAGACGCGCTGCACGCACCTTCGTGACCATGCCGCCGGTACCGAGTCCGGTGACGCTGCCACCGGCAACCTGATCGAGCAGCGGATCACTGACCCAGGTCTCGGGGATCAGCTTGGCGTCCGGATTTTTGCGCGGATCCTGGTCGAAGAGTCCGTCCTGATCGGTGAGCAGGATCAGCAGATCGGCCTCGATCAGATTGGCCACCAGCGCGGCCAGGGTATCGTTGTCGCCGAAGCGCAGTTCGTCGGTCGCGACCGTGTCGTTCTCGTTGATGACCGGGATCACGCCGAGTTTGAGCAGCGTGCGCAGCGTGCTGCGCGCATTGAGATAGCGCGAGCGGTTGGATAGATCATCGCGCGTCAGCAGCACCTGGGCCGTATGCAGCCCGCGCGCCTGGAAGCAATCCTCATAGGCACGCACCAGCCCCATCTGACCGATGGCCGCCGCTGCTTGCAGCTCGTGCAGCGTCTTGGGCCGCCGCCGCCAGCCCATGCGCGCCATGCCCTCGGCCACGGCGCCCGAGGAGACCAGCACGATCTCGTGCCCGGCCTGACGGCGCGCGCTCATCTGCTCGACCCAGGGCGCCAGCATAGCGCGCTCCAGGCCCTGGCCGTCGCGCGTCAGGAGCGCACTACCGATCTTGACCACCCAACGCCGCGTACCTGGAATCCTGTCTCGCGAGATCATGCTGCAACCGCGCTCAGAGTGTGAAGTTATCGTATCCGGTTTCAGTCCAGGGGATGCCAGTCGCCGGTCGCCGAGGCGTCGAACTCGTCCCATTCGGACACGTCCGGCGCTGACTGGACGGCTACGGCACTCTCGGGGTCGGCCTTGAGCGCTTCCAGGCGATGCATCAGATCATTGACCAGCGCCTCGGTCCCGGCGCCGGTGAGCGCCGAGATGGTATGGACCGGCCCGCGCCAGTCGAGCTGTTCGACGATTTGCGCCCGCCGCGCTTCATGGTCTTCCGGTTCGAGCTGATCGATCTTGTTCAAGACCAGCCAGCGCTCCTTGTCCAGCAGCCCGGCACCGAAGGCATCCAGCTCGGCCTCGATCTTGCGCACCTGATCGGCCGGATCCAGGTTCTCGTCGAGCGGCGCGATGTCGACCAGATGCAGCAGCAGGCGCGTGCGCGCCAGATGCTTCAGGAAGTGAATGCCCAACCCCGCGCCCTCAGCCGCGCCCTCGATGACCCCCGGAATATCGGCGATCACGAAACTGCGCCGCTCGCCGACCCGCACCACGCCCAGATTCGGATAGAGCGTGGTGAAGGGATAATCGGCGACCTTGGGCCGCGCGCTGGAGACCTTGCGGATCAGTGACGACTTGCCGGCATTCGGGAAACCGAGCAGCCCGACATCGGCCAGCAGGATCAGCTCGAGAAACAGATCGCGCCGCTCGCCCGGCGTGCCCGGCTTGGACTGACGCGGGGCGCGGTTGGTGCTCGACTTGTAACGCGCGTTGCCGATGCCGTGGAAACCGCCCTGCGCGACCAGTAGCCGCTGTCCGGGTTCGAGCAGCTCGCCGATCAGCTCCTCGGTCTCCTGGTCGAAGACGCGGGTGCCGACCGGAACCGGGACCGTCAGATCCTGCCCGCTGCGCCCGGTCATGTGCTTGCCCTTGCCGTTCTCACCGCGCTCGGCGCGATGCTTGCGCAGATAGCGGAAATCGACCAGAGTGTTGATGTTGTTGTCGGCGATCAGGTAGACACTGCCACCGTCACCGCCATCACCGCCGTCCGGGCCACCCTTGGGGATGTACTTCTCGCGGCGAAAACTCACGCAGCCGTTTCCGCCATCGCCAGCCTCGACCCGAATGACGGCCTCGTCGACGAATTTCATAGTTTTGATCTCGAAAAAGAAAAAGCCTCGCCCGAGGGACGAGGCTTCGCGATCGGCGCGAACAGCGTGATCAACACAGGCCGGCGAGTGGTTCGAAGAGCCGTCGCGGCAGGCCGCGCGCCGATGCGACGCGAACTCAGGCGTTCTCGACCGTGACGAACTTGCGGTTCTTCGGACCTTTGGTGATGAACTTCACCACGCCGTCGGTCAGCGCGAACAGGGTGTGATCCTTGCCGCAGCCGACATTGACGCCGTTGTGGAAGCGGGTGCCGCGCTGACGCACGATGATGCTGCCCGCCCGGATCTGCTGGCCGCCGAAGATCTTGACGCCCAGTCGTTTGGATTCGGAATCGCGGCCGTTGCGTGAACTACCGCCTGCTTTTTTGTGTGCCATGGATGCTGACTCCTCAGCCGGCGCTGATGCCGGTGATCTTGACCGCCGTGAACCACTGACGGTGGCCCTGGCGCTTCATGTGATGCTTGCGACGACGGAACTTGATGATCTTGACTTTTTTGGCGCGACCGTGCGACTCGACCGTCGCGGTCACCTTGCCACCAGCCAGATAAGGCTTGCCGACCTTGACATCATCGCCATCGGCCACCATCAAGACCTGCTCGAAATCGACACTGTCGCCGGCCTCGGCGGTCAGCTTCTCGATCTTGACCGTGTCACCTTCGGAAACCCGGTATTGCTTGCCACCGGTTTGAATGACCGCGTACATGTTCTGAAGATCCCCAGGAGTGTTCGGATAGGGCCGACGCTCCGCGCCGGAACAAAGAAGCGGAATTCAATCAGAAAATCCTTGTTGGGTCAACGCCCGAAACCGGATTCAGGTGCGAAGGTGGCCAAACGTCAGCAAGCTGTCGACCGGAAGCGCCAAATTGCGTACCCTTGTCGAATCGACAGCCGGGGCGCTCGGCTTGACAGCCTTTCGTCCCCGCCCCTAGCATCCGCCGCCATTCTACGGTAGACACCAGACACGCATGGACCTTTCCAGGATTCGACAACCCGTCGCCGAGGACACCAAGGCCGTCGACGCCTTGATCCTGCGCCGACTCCAATCCGACGTGGTGCTGATCAACCAGATCGGGCACTACATCGTCAACAGCGGCGGCAAGCGGTTGCGTCCGCTCTCGGTATTGCTGGCCGCGCGCGCCTGCGGCTATACCGGCGAGCGCCACATCGATCTCGCCGCCATCGTGGAGTTCATCCACACCTCGACCCTGCTGCACGATGACGTGGTCGACGGCTCGGAACTGCGGCGCAATCGCGAGACCGCCAACGTGGTCTGGGGCAATGACGCCAGCGTGCTGGTCGGCGACTTCCTCTACTCGCGCTCGTTCGAGATGATGGTCGATGTCGGCAACATGCGGGTGATGGAAGTGCTGGCGCACGCCACCAACCGCATCGCCGAGGGCGAGGTGCTGCAGTTGCTCAACGAGCGCGATCCCGACACGGACGAGGCGCGCTATATGGAAGTCATCAGCCGCAAGACCGCGACCCTGTTCGAGGCCGGCACCCGACTCGGCGCCGTGATCGCCGAGTCGCCGCCCGAGATCGAGGAAGCCATCCGCGAATACGGCCTCCGTCTCGGCATTGCCTTCCAGCTCGTCGACGATGCGCTCGACTACAGCGTCGACAATGCCGAGCTGGGCAAGAACGTCGGCGACGACCTCGACGAGGGCAAGCCGACCCTGCCGATCATCCGCGCCATGCAGGTCGGTACGCCTGAGCAACGCGCCCTGCTGCGCGATGCCATCGAGCATGGCGGACGCGATCGCATCGAATCCGTCACAGCGGCTATTGCGTCCACCGACGCGATCGACTACACTACGCAGCTCGCACAGTCCTACGCGGCACAGGCCAAAAAAGCGCTAGAACGCCTACCCGCCTCGCCCGCGAACGACGCACTCGCCCTGCTGGCGGATTTCGCGGTCGCTCGCACGTATTGACGGTGTATCGATTTACGGGGTGTAGCTCAGCTTGGTAGAGCGCTGTCTTCGGGAGGCAGAAGTCGCAGGTTCGAATCCTGTCACCCCGACCAAATTCCCGAAATAGAAAAAACCGGCTCAGGCCGGTTTTTTCTTGTGCGCGATAACGGCACGCGTCGTCCATGACGCCTGCACGAGCCTCAACTCCGCCGGTTCATGTCCGCCCATTCCTCGCGCCCGCCCCAGTTGTCGAGATGATTGAGCAGGCTCAGCACGAAGCGCTTGTCGAAACGACGGCCGATCTCGCGCATCAGAATCGCCTCGGCCTCATCGAAACTCCGGGCGTCGCGGAAGGACCGCGGGCTGATCAGGGCCACGAAGGCATTGGCGAGCGCGACCACCTGGGCGGCGGGCAGGATCTCGTCACCCTTCAGACCGCGCGGCCGACCGCTGCCGTCGACCCATTCGTTGATCTGCGCCAGGGTTTCGAGCACAGGTCCATCGAACTCGATGTCGCGCAGCAGCTCCGGCCCGGCATCGAGCGCCTCACGCACCCGCTTTAGCTCCTGATCGGTCAGGCTGCCGCCCTTGACCAGCAGTGAACGCGGGATGCGGATCTTGCCGATGTTGACCAAACGCGCGGCCTGTTCGGTCGTCTCGACCTGCGGCGGGTCGAACCCGAGATCCTCGGCCATGGCGCGCGCGACCTGGACGACGTATCTGGACTGATGCGCCGAATCGGGATCGCGCTCGTCGACCAGGCCGACGAGGGTGTCGATCAGTTGCTGGGTGTTGCGTTCGCGCCGGGCGCGCTCACGCATCAGATCGGTCAGATCCTCGATGGTGACGAGCACGGCCGGTTCCTGGGCATCGGTCGCGGCCGTAAAGGGGCAGTGATGCGAGCGCCACACCCGCTCCCCGCCCGGCTCGTCGCTCAGGTGCCTGATCTCGACCTGCGGCGCTCCATTCTCCAGAACGCGCTGATTGATCGCGCCATAGAACCCGCCTGCGTCCTGCCCGAGCACGCCGGTCAGCGAGCGTCCGATCAGTTCGTCGCGCGCGATGCCGCTGAGTTCGGCCAGACGCCGGTTGGCATAGGTGATGTGGTTGCTTGCATCGACGACCAGGATGGGATTGGGCTGGCTGTCGGTCAGGATGTCGAGGAAACCCGACAGACGCTCGAAGCGCTCCGAGGACAGCCGATAACACTCCGCGACCTCCTCGACCCGACGCGAGGTGGCATAGAACCACACCAGCACCAGGGCCGCGCCGATCAGCACCACCAGCAGAGCCAGACCGCTGATGAGCGTCATGCGCCGCGCATCGCTTGCCGCCAGGGCTTCAGCGGCACCGATCCGATGCACCAGCACCCAGTCGGTTCCGGGGATGCGCCGACTGACGGCAAAGGATTCGGTGAAGGCGTAATGACGGCCCTGATGGAACAGCCCCGGCTGCTCCAGCGCCTCGACGTCGATGAGATCCCTGGTGTTGATCGCGAGTCGCTTCGTCAGCGGTTCACTGCCGTCGAGCAGCGGCGAGAGATATTCGATCAGATTGCCGGATCGACGGATCACATAGGTCTCGGACGTGCGCGCGGCGAGTCCCGGCTGCTTGAGTATCGCAAAGACTCCGGCATCGATCGGACGCAGCGCCAGCAGACGCGCAATCACGCCCCCCGACCCTTCCTGCCCGGACGTGTCCGCCACCACCGGCACCAGAAAACCGAGTGTCAGCCGCTCATGCGCGCCGCGATGCAGATCGAGCAGCCCGCGCTCGGTCAGCGGCGTTCGTTGCAGAAAATCGGCCAGCGCACCCTCGATCGGCGGCATGCCGCTCGTTGCGGCCAAGAGGCGGCCTTGCGGATCGAGCGCCGCCAGACTGCCTTCGAGTCCCACTTCAAAGCGGCTGGGCTGATAGCCGGTACTCTGGCGCGACAGAAACCCCATGCGTTCGGCCGTCACGGCCAGCAGGTCGCGCAGCGTCTCGCGGGCCGTCTCGTCCGGCGACTCACTCGTCTGCGCCAGCGCTCGGTGCAAGGGAGGATACTGCGCCGACCGCTCCAGCACGGCATACTGACCCTGCAACCAATGCTCGATCGCCTCGGCACGACTGTCGGCCACGAGGCTCATCTGGGTCTGCAAGGACTGGAGATCGCGCCCCTTCTCCGCGTTGGCGAAGACGATGATGCCGTAGATCGCCAACCCCAGACTGAGCACGAGCGCGGCGATGGCGAACTGGATCTGTTTGTTCAAACCTGTGTCCTCTCTACGAAGACAGGATCGAACTCACCCATCAGGCGACATGCGCGATCCCGATGGACTCCGGTCGAGCCTGTCTGTTGTCAGGAGCCTGTCGTGACCGCCGTCTCGACGCCCACCACCTGGACTCACATCCGCGCCTCTCGGGGCACGTGATCGGTCACGCCCGGACCGACATAGATCTGGCGCGGACGGGCGATTTTGTTGCCCTGGGTCTGGGCCTGCTCCCACCAGTGCGCGATCCAGCCGGGCAACCGGCCGATGGCGAACATGACGGTGAACATATTGGTCGGGATGCCGATGGCGCGCAGGATGATGCCGCTGTAGAAGTCGACATTGGGATAGAGCTGGCGGTCGACGAAATAGGGATCTTCGAGCGCGATCTCTTCGAGCCGGCGGGCGATGTCGAGCAGCGGATCCTGGACGCCGAGCGTTGGCAGCAGCTTCTCGGCTACGTTGGCGAGCATTTTGGCGCGCGGGTCGAAGTTCTTGTAGACCCGATGCCCGAAGCCCATGAGCCGGACCTTGCTGTCCTTGTCCTTGGCCAGTTGCACATAGTCCTCGGGGCTGATGTGGCCGCGATGGATCTGTTCGAGCATCTCCAGCACCGCGACATTGGCCCCGCCGTGCAGCGGTCCCCAGAGCGCACAGACACCGGCCGCGCAGGAGGCGAACAGATTGGCCTGACTGGAGCCGACCATGCGCACCGTCGAGGTCGAGCAGTTCTGCTCGTGATCGGCGTGCAGGATCAGGATCAGGTTGAGCGCATCCTTGACGATCGGATCGCAGACATACTCGGCATAGGGCTGCGAGAACATCATGTGCAGGAAGTTCGGCACATAGCGCTGCCCCGGATGGGGATAGATGTAGGGCTGCCCGATCGAATGCCGGTAGGCATAGGCGGCGATGGTGCGGATCTTACTGATGAGTCCGGCGGCGGCGGCCTGGAAGTGATCGCCCTCTTCCAGCTCGAAATAGTCGGGATGGAAACAGGAGAGCGCGTTGATCATGGCCGAGAGAATGGCCATGGGCGGCGCCGAGCGCGGGAAGCCCTCGAAGTGGTGCTTCATGCTCTCGTCGAGGTTGGCGCAGGCGGTGAGCCGCTCGGAGAAGATCCGATACTCCTCGGCGCTCGGCAGATGCCCGAAGATCAACAGCCAGGCAACCTCGACGAAGTTCGGCGCCTGCTCGAACTGCTCGATGGGAATCCCACGATAACGCAGGATGCCCTGCTCGCCGTCGATGAAGGTGATGGCGCTCTGACAGCTGCCGGTGTTGCCGTAGCCCGGATCGAGCGTGATGTGGCCAGTGCGCGCGCGCAGATCCTGGATGTCGATCGCACGTTCGCCCTCGGTGCCCTCACGGATGGGGAAGCGGTACTCCTGGCCATCCAGGATCAGGATCGCGTCACTGGCCATGGCTCAGATCTCCGCCACCAGTTTGTCGTAGAAGCCCAGGAAGTCGTCCGGGGTCGGCCCCTCACGCCACTCGATGGCGCTGCGCGGGTGCTGGTTGAGCTGGCCGGTGAGGTTGTAGGGGATCGACGGCCCCCAGTCGAGCTCCCGGCGCAGGGGGAAGAGATATTTCTGGATCACCTCGATGACCGGACGCACCTCGAACTTGGGATTGCGCAGGAAGCCGAGCAGCAGTTCGGTGTGACAGTTGCCCGCGCCGCGCCCGAAGCCGTACATGGTGGCGTCGACCCGGTTGCAGCCGAGGATGATGGCCTCGATGGTGTTGGCGAAGGCCAGCTGCAGATTGTTGTGGGCGTGGATGCCGATCTCCTTGCCGGTACCTTCCAGGGCCGAGGTGTACTTCCTGTAGAGCCGGTCGATCTGCTCGCGGTAGAGGTAGCCGAAGCTGTCGACGATGACCATGGTGGTCGCCGGGGTCGGCGCGATCGACTCCAGCACCGTATCGATCTCGGCCTCGGTGATGTTGGAGACGGCCATCAGGTTGGCCGTGGTCTCGTAGCCCAGATCATGGGCGTAGCGGATCATGTCGACCGCCTCCGAGACCTGATGGGCGTAGAAGGCCACGCGGATCATCGACAGCGGACTCTCGGCGGCCGGGACGATCTGGGTCTCCCAGTCGCTCTTGCCGGCGTCGGCCATGGCGGCGAGCTTCAGACCCGTCTTCTCGGGGTCGTGGTCGCCGACGACACGTTTGAGATCGGCCTCGTCGCAGTGGCGCCAGGGGCCGAACTTCTCCTTGGGGAAGACCTTGGGCGAGTTCTTGTAGCCGATCTCCATATAGTCGATGCCCGCCTCGACACAGGCCCGGTAGACAGCCCGCACGAAGTCGTCGCTGAATTGATGGGCATTCACCAGCCCCCCGTCCCGCACGGTGCAGTCGAGCACCTTGAGTTCGGGCCGGAAGGTGATCCAGGGGGCTTTGTCGGACATGGGGCGGTCTCCGCAAGGACGTGGGTATTGATCGATTCTTCATTGTCAACCCAAAGGCATTGTTCGGGCAAATAGCCGTGCGAGGCGATCAGCGACTTGCGCGATCATATAGACGAGATTGATAGATTAAATCTTATTCTGATTGACTCTTGGCGTCGGTCAACACCAGAATCCCGCCGCTCTACACCGCGCGCATCGCCCAAATCCTTAAGACATCCACGAGAGACACTCGCATCGCCATGATGCGGGGTCATATAGCAGCGCGCGCCCATACAGCTCGACGGTTTCCTCGTTCTTCAGCGCAGTTCATGAAGTGCATCACCGTCGTTTGTCTCTCGACCTCAGACAACACTCAAAGGAAGACCCATGCAACAAGACTCGGTCGACGCCATCAAGGCGCATCCGCGTTATCAGGAGCTCGTGTGCTCCCGTAAATGCTTCGCCTGGAACCTGACGGTCATCATGCTGGTGATCTACTACGGCTTCATCCTGATCATCGCCTTCGCGCCCTCGCTGCTCGGCACACCGATCGCCGAAGGGGCCGTGACCACCATCGGCATGCCGGTCGGTGTGGCTATCATCGTCAGCGCTTTCGTCCTGACCGGGATCTATGTCGCCAAGGCCAACAGCCACTTCGACGCCCTGACCAAGGCCATCCGGGAGGATCTGCAATGAAGCGGTTCTATCTCTGGGGCGTGCTGCTGGCCCTGCTCGCGCCCTTCGCGCTCCTGGCCGGCCCGGCCGTGACCGGCGAGGTCGAGCGTCAGGCGACCAACTACACCGCCATCATCATGTTCCTGGTGTTCGTGGCCGGAACGCTCGGTATCACCTACTGGGCCGCCAAGCGCACCCGTTCGGCCAAGGATTTCTATACCGCCGGCGGCGGCATCACCGGTTTTCAGAACGGTCTGGCGATCGCCGGCGACTATATGTCGGCGGCCTCCTTCCTGGGTATCTCGGGTCTGGTGTTCGCCTCGGGCTATGATGGTCTGATCTACTCCATCGGCTTCCTGGTCGGCTGGCCGGTGATCATGTTCCTGATCGCCGAGCAGATCCGTAACCTCGGCAAGTTCACCTTCGCCGACGTCAGCTCGTACCGCTTCGGTCAGACCCAGATCCGCACCATGGCGGCCATCTCCTCGCTGGTGGTGGTCGCGTTCTACCTGATCGCGCAGATGGTCGGCGCCGGCAAGCTCATCCAGCTCCTGTTCGGTCTGGACTACTGGATGGCGGTGGTCGCCGTCGGCGCGCTGATGATGGTCTATGTCATCTTCGGCGGCATGACCGCCACCACCTGGGTACAGATCATCAAGGCGGTGCTGCTGCTCTCGGGCGCGACCTTCATGGCTGTGGTGGCGCTGTCGACCTTCGGCTTCTCGCCCGAGGAGATGTTCCGTCAGGCCGTCGAGACCCATCCCAAGGCGCTCGACATCATGTCGCCCGGTTCGCTGGTCACGGATCCGGTCAACGCCATCTCGCTGGGTCTGGCGCTCATGTTCGGTACCGCTGGGCTTCCGCACATCCTGATGCGCTTCTTCACCGTGCCGGATGCCAAGGAAGCGCGCAAATCGGTGTTCTACGCCACCGGCTTCATCGGCTACTTCTACATCCTGACCTTCATCATCGGTTTTGCGGCCATCGTGCTGCTGTCGCAGCATCCGGAGTTCTTCAAGCCCGAGGCGCTTGCGGCCGACGGTTCGGTGATCAAGGATCAGCTCGTCAAGGGCATCGACGGCGGTACCAACATGGTCGCCATCCGTCTGGCCGAAGCCGTCGGCGGCAATCTGTTCCTGGGCTTCATCTCGGCGGTGGCCTTCGCCACCATCCTGGCGGTGGTCGCGGGTCTGACCCTGGCCGGCGCCTCGGCGATCTCGCACGACCTCTATGCCAGCGTCATCGCGCGCGGTCGCAGTAACGAGACCACCGAGATCCGCATCTCCAAGATCGCGACCTTCAGCCTGGGCCTGCTGGCCATCGTGCTCGGCATCGTCTTCGAGAGCCAGAACGTGGCCTTCATGGTCGGTCTGGCCTTCGCCATTGCGGCAAGCGCCAACTTCCCGGTGCTGATCACCTCGATCTTCTGGGGCAAGATGACCACCAATGGCGCCCTGGTCGGCGGCGTGGTCGGTCTGATCAGCGCCGTGGTGCTCACCATCCTGTCGAAGGCGGTGTGGGGCGACGTGCTGGGTCATGTCGACGCCGATGGCAAGCCGGTCGGTCTGATCGCGCTCAACAACCCGGCGATCATCTCGATGCCGCTGGCGTTCTTCTTCATCTGGATCGTCTCGCTGCTCGACCACTCCGAGCAGGCCAAGCGTGAGCGTCACGCCTTCGAGGCCCAGCGTATCCGCTGTGAGACCGGCATCGGCGCCGAGGGCGCAGTGGATCACTGAGATCCGGCTTGAAGCGAGTCAGGTCCGATCGATTCGGCTTGGCTCTTGACGGGAAGCGAGCGGGACGCGGCCTCTGGCACGTCCCGCTCGGTCATTCGAAAGAAACGCGATTCCGGCCCTGGGACTTGGCCTGATACAGCGCCCGATCGGCGCTCTGCTTCAAGGCCTCGGCGTCGCTTCGCGGTCGACGCGGCGAATGCGTGGCCACACCAATGCTGACACTGACCTGGGGTGCCACGTCCGAGTAATCATGCTCGATCCCTAGCGCCTGAACAGATTCGAGCAGACGCCGGGCGAGATGCTCGGCCCCCGTTTCGTCGGTCTCGGGCAGCACGACCGCGAACTCCTCTCCCCCATAGCGCGCCACCAGATCTGCGGGGCGTTGCGGCACCTGATACAGGGCTTGCGCAACCTGTCTGAGACACTCGTCCCCGGCTCCGTGACCGTAGTGATCGTTGTAGGGCTTGAACTGATCGATGTCGATCATGAGCAGCGACAATGACTGATCGGGGCGTATCAGACGCGCCCACTCCTCCCTGAGCTTCTGGTCGAAGCGACGACGATTGGGAATCTGGGTCAAACCATCCTGCATGGCCACCTGTTCCAGCCGGTCGGTGCGGAGCTTGAGATGGATCTGATTGCGCACCCGAGCGCGCACGATCGCCGGGCTGAACGGCTTGCTGATGTAGTCGGCCGCGCCGAGATTCAGTCCATGCTCCTCGTCCCGCTCCTCGCCGAGCGCGGTGACGAAGATGATCGGGATCGCCTTGGTCGCCTCGTCATTCTTGAGCCGACAGCAGACTTCATGACCATCCATGTCCGGCATCACGATATCGAGCAGGATCAGATCCGGCGGCGGTGTCCTGGCCGCGAGTTCCAGAGCCTTTTCACCGCGCGTGGCGGTCAGGATGCGGTAGTCTTTCTTGAGCAGCGCCGCCAGGGCGTGGATATTGGCCGGCTGATCGTCGACGATCAGTATCGTGGCTTGCTTGCTGTCCGACACGTCACACCTCACACAGGCTCGACACCGGCCTGTTCGGCCAGTGACCGCAGCATGGCCGTCGCGCGATCGTGCTCGAAGGAGTCCACGAGTCGCCTCAGCTCATCGGCGGCGGACCCGTGGCCCTGCGCCCGGATGAATTCCATCACTCGGGCCAGCAGTGCCTCTTCGACCAGCTCGCCGGCGGACAGGCATCGTAGCAGCTCGCTCAGGCTGGGGGCGATCGCCTCGGCCGTGTCCGCCGGCTCGGTCCAGGTTGGCGCAGCCAGTGCAGCGTCCAGTGCAACGAGCCGATCCCGAACCGCTCGCAAGGCCTGCCCGAAGCTGTGGAGTTCGGATTCCGGAATCGTTTCGTCGCGTCGGGTGAAGGGTTCGAGACGGGCTGTCGCCGCCGATAGCGTCTGCGCGCCCACCGTGGCCGCCAGACCCTTGAGCGTATGCAGCAGGCGCCGTCTCGCCCCCTTCTCGATGCTGTCCAGGGGACCGAACAGCGGATCGAATTGCGTTTCGAGCTGCTCCTTGAAGAGCTGGAGCGACCGCTGATAGAGCGCCTGATCGCCATCGAAGACCCGCAGCGCCCGTTCCGTATCGATGACCGCTGTGGGATCAGACACCGACGGTGGTTCGGCGTCCAACAGCGCCGGCGTCTGATAGCCATCCGGGATCAACCACTTCTCCAGCATCTCGAACACGGTCTGGCTTTCGATGGGTTTGGCCACATGATCGTTGGCGCCGGCGAGCCGCGCCTGTTCGCGATCGGCATCCATGACGGCCGCCGACAGCGCAATGATCGGCAACTCGGGATAGCGGGCGCGGATGCGTCGGGTCGCCTCGAAACCATCCATGACCGGCATCTGCAAATCCATGAGCACGAGGTCGATCGAGGTCCGGCCGACTTGGTCGACGGCTTCCTGACCATTGTTGGCCAGGATGATCCGGATCCGGGTCTTGTCGAGGATGGCCGTGGCGACCTCGCGATTGAGCGCATTGTCTTCGACCAACAGCAGCGTACGCTCGCTGAAGCAGGGGATGCGGCGCACTCCGGAGACAGGCCGTCGTTCCGTGGCACGCTGTTCGGAGACGGCCTGCCGCATCGCCTCGAGCAGCACGTTCGCCGTCACGGGCTTGCTCAGGAAGGCACTGTAGTACTCGGCATGATCGGCCACGTCCTGCTGATTGTAGGCGCTGACGATCAGCGCCGGAATGCTCTCGCCCTTGAGGACGCCCAGGCGACGCAGCGCGTGCAGTTCTCTGAGCGTCTGGAGTCCATCCAGCTCACCCGGTATCCTCCAGTCCATGAGGATGAACCGAAACGACCGGCCCGCCCGCTCGGCCGCCTGCACGGCCTGGATGGCGGCACGACCACTGTCGGCTTCCTCCACCTCGAAGCCATGACTGTCCAGCAGGCCGCGCAGAACGGTACGGGCATCCGCCTGATCGTCGACGATCAGGACACGCCCGCCGCGCGGTACGTCGCCTGGCGATGACGGGCGGGTCTGATCGGACGACACCGGCAGGGTCAGATCGAAATAGAACCGGCTGCCTGCCCCGGGCGTCGACTCCAGCACCAGGGTTCCACCCATTTTTTCCACCAGTTTCTGACTGATGACCAATCCGAGACCGGTTCCGCCATAGCGGCGCGTCGTGGAACTGTCGGCTTGCGAAAACGGCTTGAACAGGCGTGTCTGCTGCTCGGGGGCGATACCGATGCCTGTGTCACGCACCTCGAAACGCAGACGCGCCGACGCGGTTCCTGCATCAAGCTGACGGATCGAGAGCACCACCTGCCCCTGTTCGGTGAACTTGACGGCATTGCTGAGCAGGTTGATCAGCACCTGCCGCAGTCGCAAAGCGTCGCCCTCGACCCGATGAAGTGATGAAACGGCCAGATCGAAGATGAGCTCGATATCCCGCGCATCGGCTTCGTTGCCGAAGAGCGTGCGCATCTGATCGAGCAGATCGTCGAGCGAAAACGGCTGGAGCGACAGATCCAGCTTTCCGGCCTCGATCTTGGAGTAGTCCAGAATGTCGTTGATGATCCCGAGCAGCAGGCGCGAAGATTCGCGAATCTTGCCCAGATAGTCGCGCTGCTTGGCGTCGAGCGGCGTCTCCAGGAGCAGATCGCTCAAGCCGATCACGGCGTTCATGGGCGTGCGGATCTCATGGCTCATATTGGCCAGGAACTGACTCTTGGCCCGACTGGCACGCTCGGCGGCTTCCTGGGCCCGTTTGATCTCGGTCAGATCGTTGTAGACCGCCACCACCTCGCCGGACGAGAGCTTGAAGATGGTGTTTTCGCGCCAGGCCTGTAGACGATCGTCCTGATAATAAGCCGACGGCATATACTGGGTCTGTCCGGTCAGGTTCACTCGTCGCAGCATATCCACCAGCCCCATCTCGATGGCAGCGGGAAAACACTCCGTCAGACACCGGCCGATCACCGCCTGGCGCGTGGTTCGATCGATGCGTTCAGCGGCCGGGTTGTAGTCGGTGAAGATGAAATCCTGGCTGTCATCCGTCGGCTGATACACGGCCACGGCACTGCCGGTCTTCTCGAAAATGCCTCTGAAGCGCTCCTTCTCGGCCTCGAGCGCCTCCTTGGCATACTTGGCCTCGGTGATATCGACGTCACTGCCACGATAACCGAGCAACAGACCGCGATCATCGGTGACTGGAATGGCATTGGTCGACACCCAGATCACCCGGCCATCCTTGCGGATGATCGGGTTGACATGCCCCTGGAATTTCAACTGTTGGGCTATCGCCTGAAAGATCGCTTCCCTGAACGCCTCGCGTCCCGGTTCGGGATGGAGATCGTAGAAATAGCGCCGGCCAACGATTTCGTCCGGGGTATAACCCCAGACCAGCTCAGCGACCGGACTCAGGTAAGTGTAGCGTCCTTGCGCGTCCACCTCCCAGGTCACGGTGCGGCTCTGCTCCGCCAGCTGTTGCAGACGCTGCTCACGATCGAGGATTTCGCGCTGCACCGCCTGGAACTCGGTGATGTCTTCATTGACGCCGACGACACGAATCGCTCGCCCCTGATCGTCATGGGTGACTCGCGCCAAACCGCGCAGGGTCCGAATTTCTCCGTCGCTGGGGCGACGAATCTGAAACTTGACATCGAAAGGCCGGCCCGATTCGACCAGCGCCTGGAAGTCCGCTTTCACACGCTGAAGCGATTCCGGCAGGACCAGCGTTGACCAATCCACGAAGCGATAACCGAACTCTCTCGGTTCGAGACCATAGAGCTGGAACATCCGCTCATCCCAGATCAATCGATCCTGCTGGATGTCATAGTCCCAGATACCGAGCTTGGCCGCTTCCGTGGCCAGTTGCAGTCGCTCTTCGGCTTGATGTGCCTGGCGCTCATCCTGTTTGCGGCGACTGATGTCGCGAACGACGGCCAGCAGCACCGGGCGCTCACCGAGATCCAGACACGACACAGCAACACTCACATCGATGACCCGACCATCCTTGTGCCGATGCTGGGTTTCGAACTCATCGCGTCCCTGAGTCAAGACGCGCCGGATATGCGCCGCAACGTCCTCGGCGGATTCCTGGACCTCGTAATCGCTGATACGCAAGCGTGCGAATTCCTCGGACGTATAACCGAGTTGCGCGCACGAGACCTGATTGAACTCCAGGGTCGAGCCGTCGGCCGGGTCGATCAGGATGGTGGCATCCGGATACACCTCGAACAGGGTACGGAACTCGACGTCCTGCCTTGCCGCCTCAGTCGCCGCAATACTGCGCAGTTTGGGGAAGAACATATTTTTCGCCGTGTAATCGATCCTGACAGAGGGCCTGTCGACTCGGCCGATGTCTGAAACGTATCAGATGACGGCGCCGGCGTAATCGGCCATGCCTGGGTTGCCGCGAACGTTCTTGAGCCGGGGCGTGTCGAGCCGGTCGAGCTTCACGGTTTTGACATCCCGCAGATAGGTCGCGACCGTGTCCCAGATCGGTTCACCCGGCGCCTGACTGCCGACCGTGGCCCAGCCGGCCACCACATAGCTCTTGCCCGCCTCGATCGGCGTGCCGTCGGCCAGCTGCATCGCCTGGATGCGCTCGCCCATGGGCGCGGTCGGATCGCAGACGTAATCGAGTCCGCCCACACGCACCATGTCGCCGCCCTGCTGGATATAGGGATCGGGGTTGAAGAGGTTGTCGGCGACGTCCTCCAGGATCATCTTGAGATCCGCTCCGCTCATCTCGCGCCTGTAGGTCTCGGGATAGGTGATACAGGTCTGGTCGAGTACGTGCTCCAGGGTGATCGTCTGACCGGGCAGCACCGTCGTGCCCCAGCGAAAACCGGGCGAGAGACTGATCTGAGCGTCGTGCACCCGGCGCAGGGCGTCACAGATGACCTGATCGAAGGTGCCGTTGAAGTTGCCGCGCCGGTAGAGCAGCTCGCCGGCGATCGCCAGCTTCTCGCCGAGCCGTTCGGCATAGGGCGCGCGCACCTCGGCGATATAGTCGCGCATCGCCCGATCCGGCTCGATCAGGTTGGAGAACACCGGCAGCAGCCGATAGCGATAGTCGCTCACCCGGCCGTCCTTCACCTCCAGATCCATGACGCCGACGAACTTGCCGTTGGAGCCGGCATTGGTGACGAGGGTCTTGCCGCCGGGGTTCTCGACCAGGATCGGGGTCGGCACGCCGTCGTGGGTGTGTCCGCCGAGGATGACGTCGATGCCGCGCACGCGCGAGGCGAGCTTGAGATCGACGTCCATGCCGTTGTGCGACAGCACCACCACGACGCCCGGTTTCTCCTGCTCCCGCACCCGGTCGACGATCTCCTGCATCCGTCCGTCCTCGATGCCGAAGGTCCAGTCCGGGATGAAGCGCGACGGATTGGCGATCGGGGTATAGGGGAAGGCCTGACCGATGACGGCGACCTTGATCCCGCCGACCTCTTTGATGACGTAAGGCTCGAAGGCCAGTCCCGAGTCCTCGTCGAACCCGGCGAAATCCTCGAAGCGATAGTCGAACAGCGCCTCCTCGCGCACCCGGACGTTCTGGGCCACGAACGCGCCCTGGAACTCAGCGATGTTGCGGATCACCTCCTCGTCGCCATAGGTGAACTCCCAATGGCCGGTCATGACGTCGACGCCGAGCCGGTTGCAGGCCCCGACCATGTCCCGGCCGCGCGTCCAGTAGGCCGTGCCCGAACCCTGCCAGGTATCACCGCCGTCGAGCAGCAGACTGCGCCCCTCTCCGGCCTGGGCACGCAGTCGGTCGACGAGCGTCTTCAGATGCGCAAAGCCGCCGACCGCGCCGAACCGCTCGGCGGCGGCGGCGAAGTCGAGATAGGTGAAGGCATGGGCCTCCAGGCCACCCGGCGCGATCCCGAACCGTTCGAGCAGCGCCGCGCCGACGCGATGCGGCACGCGACCAAGCGCGGAGCCGATCCCCAGATTGACGTTCGGCTCGCGGAAATAGATCGGATTGAGCTGGGCATGGGTGTCGGTGATATGCAGCAGGCGCACCTGACCGAAGGCCGGGATCTCATAGGGATCGGACGGGCGCTCGGCAGCGGCGCGGCCGGTGACGGGCAGCAGACCGGCCGCGCCGGCCAGGGCCATGAGTCGAACGAATTCGCGTCTGGAGAGCGACATGGGACACATCCTCCTGGGCATCGGTTATTGTTCGGAAGGCGGCGAAGCATTGTCCGATGCCGGTTCGTGCTTTGCCACGCTTGAAATCGATCGCTATCCACCACACTGAACGCGGATTGTGCCCGGTCAGTTTGGCCAATTCAGCGCCGCCACACCCTCACCGAGAGCTGATCTCTCGCGTACCTCGACCATGCTAGGATCGGGCACTCGCGATCGAACGGCCATCAAGAGCCGTTGGCCCGGAAGGCCGCTCATTACAACCAGCCGGCCAGGAGGCGGATCACCCTCGCCTCACTGGCCGACAACGTCAATGATCGAGAGGAGATTTCGCATGCCGTTGAACGTCTCACACCGATCGCGCCTCACCGCGCTGTTGTTTGGCCTGTCAGCCCTGTCTTCCGGTTCGCTGCCGGCGGCGGACCTTCCCGACGACCTCGCGCTCGATGGCGATGCGGTCGCCGGCCGGGAGGTTGCCACGGACCGAGCCAAGGGCAACTGCGTCGCCTGCCATGTGATGGCGGGTGCGGAGAGTCCCGGCACGATCGGACCGGTTCTGGTCTCGATGCAGACACGTTTTCCGTCCAAGCGCGATCTGGCCGCTCAGATCTGGGATGCGACCGCCAAGAACCCGGAGGCCGTCATGCCGCCGTTCGGCAAACACGAGATCCTGACCCGACAGGAATTCGTCGATGTCGTCGAATACATCTGGTCACTCTGAACGGATCGCCACCGGAGGACATCGTCATCATGACCAAGCACGGATTCCTGCTCGCGACCCTCGTCTTGGCCGGCGCCACCCTGCCGATCGGTCCGGTCACGGCCGCCACACCCGAAGAAGAACAGGCGGCCTTCCAAGCCTATTTCAAGCAGCGTTTCCCCAACGTACCCGAGGACGAGTTCAAGAACGGCACCTACGCCATCGACCCTGTCACGCGCGAGAACTGGGAGGCGATCGAGGAGTTTCCGCCCTACGAGAATGCCATCAGCCAGGGCGAAACACTGTGGAACACCCCATTTGCCGATGGCCAGGGCTATGCCGACTGCTTCCCCGATGGACCCGCCATCATGAACCACTACCCTCGCTGGGACCGCGAACGCGGCCAGGTGATGACGCTTCCGCTCGCGCTCAACGCATGCCGAACGGCGCACGGCGAGACGCCCTTGAAGTATAAGAAGGGTCCGATCGCCGATCTGCTCGCCTACATCGCCTTCGAGTCGCGCGGTCAGATCACCCGGGTCGAGATCCCGCAGGACGATCCGCGCGCACTGGCCGCCTACGAGCAGGGCAAGCGCTTCTATTTCGCCCGTCGCGGCCAGCTCAACTTCGCCTGCGCCCACTGTCATCTCGCCACCTCGGGCACCAAACTGCGCACCGAGACCCTCAGTCCGGCCTATGGACACACCACCCACTGGCCGGTCTACCGCTCCGAATGGGGCGAGATGGGCACGCTGCATCGTCGCTTCGCCGGCTGCAACGAACAGGTGCGCGCCAAGGCGTTCGAGCCGCAGGGCGAGGAATACCGCAATCTCGAGTATTTCCTCACCTATATGAACAACGGACTCGAACTCAACGGCCCGGGAGCGCGCAAATGATCACGACGAAACGCGGATACGGATACGGTCTGGCCGCCGGTGTTTTGGCGGTACTGCTGCCACTGGGCGCCGCCTGGTCTGAAACGCCGGACCGAGCCCAGGCGCTCGCCGGCATCGAGGCCGCCGAGGCGGCCCGCCGGCGTGCCGATTCGGTCGGCGGGGAGTGGCGCGACACGGCTGCCATGATCGCGCGAGCCAGAGAACTCGCCGAGGCCGGACGCTATCCGGACGCCATCGAGCTGGCTGATCAGGCCAAACGCCAAGGCGAATTGGGTTACGATCAGGCGCTCGGCGAACAGAACGCGGACTTCCCCGCCTATGTGCTCGATCGGTCTCGATAGCGCCGAGCCATCATCGGCGACCATCCAACACACCGTTCAGGAGACTCGCAGTATGTCCAGCCCCCGATCCTTGCGTCTCACAGCGCTTGCACTTTGCTTCGGCGCTTCGGCCCTCGCGCTCGCCGCCGACAACAAGATCACGCCGACGCTCGAGAGCGTCCAGGTCCAGCACAATGGTCAGACTGTCACCATCCAGCGCGGACACGATCTCAATGCCACCCTGCCCGATGCCTTCCAGAAGACAGATCGCGGCTGTCCGCCCTTCTGCGTTCAGCCCATGACCGTAGTCGAGGGAGTCGAGACCATCGGCGAGCTGGAAGTACTGAACTATCTGCACCGGATGTCGCAGGGTGACAAGGACATCCTGCTGGTCGACTCGCGTACCCCGGACTGGGTCATGCGCGGGACCATCCCCGGCTCGGTGAACATCCCCTGGAACCGGATCAGCCGCGACAACGCCGGCACCTTCGAGACGCCGCGCGAAGCCGATACCTTCGAGCAGACCCTGCGTGACGACTTCAGCGTCATCCGCGATCCGGCCAGCGGCGCCCTGGACTTCAGCAAGGCCAAGACGCTGGTGCTCTTCTGCAACGGCATCTGGTGCCCGCAGTCGACGGCCAACATCAAGACCCTGGTCGGCATCGGCTATCCGCTGCACAAACTCAAATGGTATCGCGGCGGGATGCAGGACTGGCTGAGCGTCGGGTTGACCAGCGTCCAGCCCTGAGTGTCGCCGGGAACGTCCGGGCGTGTTTTTCAGGGATGCGCCCGGCGTTCATCAGCGACCGGCGTTCAGCGACGACCGCGCCGATCAACCATCCATACCGATTTTCCCGAAATCAGGCTAAAATGCCCGGATCGCGCGGGTGGCGGAATTGGTAGACGCGCTGGATTTAGGTTCCAGTGGAGCACTCCGTGGGGGTTCGAGTCCCCCCTCGCGCACCATCTCCCCCCTGAGACGACATCGACACATGGCCACGCACAACCCTCCCCGCCATGGCAAGACCGGCAAGCCCATCGACACCGCCAAGCTCGATCAGGTGGTCGCCAGCGCGCGCAAGGCGAGCGAGGAACGCGCCGCCGGCTATCGCGATCAGGCGCTGAAGCTCTATCCCTGGGTCTGCGGACGCTGCGCCCGCACTTTCACGCGCGAGAATCTGCGCGAGCTGACGGTGCATCACAAGGACATGGATCACGACAACAACCCACCCGATGGGAGCAACTGGGAGCTGTTGTGCATCTACTGTCACGACAACGAGCACCAGAAGTACGAAGAGCATCTGGCCGCACTCGCGCGCGGCACCGGCAAGCCGGCCAAAGCGAGCGCCAACGGCGGTTCGGCGGCCACCTTCAACCCCTTCGCCGGTCTCGGTGATCTGCTGAAGAAAGACTGAGACGCCGCACGCCCGTCGCGGTAGATGAACAAAATTTAAAGACCGGGCGGCGGGAAATCCCGTCCAATACGCACCCGACAGCCTGGTTCAGCCACCTCCCCCGGAGTCCCGCCCCGCGCATGTCTGATCATATTTTCTTTGCCTCCGCCCCCAAGCACCTCGGTAGTCTGCTGGCCGAGGAGCTGACCCGACTCGGGATGGCGGGGGCCGCCGAGACGCGCGGCGGGGCGCGTTTCTCGGGCCGGATCGAGGACGGCTATCGCGCCTGCCTCTGGTCGCGGATCGCCAACCGCATTCTCCTGCCGCTGGCGCAGGTGTCGCTGGGCGGCCCGGATGAGATCCACGACAGCGCGCTGGAGATCCCCTGGGAAGACCATCTGACACCGGATCGCACCTTCGCCATCCAGTTCGACGGCCAGCTCCAGGGCGTCACCAATCCGCACTTCGCCATCCTCCAGGTCAAGGACGCCATCGCCGATCGCTTCAACCGGCTCTACGGGCGGCGTCCGAGCGTCGATCCCGACGATCCGGATCTGCGTATTCACCTCTACGGAAACCGAGACAGCCTGTCCTTCAGTCTGGATCTCTCGGGCGAGTCGCTGCATCAGCGCGGCTATCGCGACGCCGGTTCCGCCGCGCCGCTCAAGGAGAATCTGGCCGCTGCACTCCTGCTGCGCGCCGGCTGGCCCGAGATCGCGGCCGAGGGCGGCGCGCTGCTCGATCCCATGTGCGGTTCGGGTACGCTGATTATCGAAGGCGCGCTGATCGCTGCCGACATCGCGCCTGGGCTGCTGCGCGAGCGCTTCGGCTTCCACGGCTGGACCCAGCACGACGAACCGGCCTGGCAGCGTCTGCTGGCCGAGGCGCGTCTGCGCCGCACGGCCGGACTCAAGCGGCTCGGCTCGCTACGCGGCTATGACGTCAACCCCAACGCCATCCGCACCTCGCTGCATCATCTGGAGCGCGCCGGACTCGCCGGACTGGCCCATTTCGAGCGCCGCGAACTGTCCGACTGCCACCCCGGTCGCGAGGACGACGAAGGGCTGGTGATCGTCAATCCGCCCTATGGCGAGCGGCTCGGCGCCGACGAGGATCTGACCCAGCTCTATGCGCGGCTCGGTTCGGTGCTCAAGGAGCGCTTCGTCGGCTGGCGCGCGGCCGTCTTCACCTCCAGTCCCGAGCTGGGCAAGAGCCTGGGTCTGCGGGCGACCAGGATACACAGTCTCTACAACGGTCCGATCGAATGCCGGCTGTTGAGCTTCCAGATCGAGCCGCGCTATTTCGTCAGTCATCTGCCGCGCCCGCTGCCGCCGGAAGAGCGCAGTCCGGGCGCGGCCATGTTCGCCAACCGGCTCAGCAAGAATCTCAAGGCGCTGCGCAAATGGCGCCAGCGTGACGGCATCGACTGTCTGCGGATCTATGACGCCGATCTGCCCGAATACGCTCTGGCCATCGATCTCTACGAGGGCGAACGGCGCTGGGTGCATGTCCAGGAATACGCCGCGCCGCCGAGCGTCGATCCCAAGCGCGCGCGCCAGCGGCTACGCGAGGCGCTGGGGCTGATCCCCGAGGTGCTGGAGGTGCCGGGCGAGCAGGTGTTCCTCAAGGTGCGCCGTCAGCAGAAGGGCCGCGCCCAGTACGAGCGGCTGGCCGAGACCGGGCGTTTCCACGAGGTCTCGGAGTACGGTCTCAGGTTCCTGGTCAACTTCGAGGACTATCTGGACACCGGGCTGTTTCTCGACCATCGCGACGTGCGGCGGCTGATCGGCTCGCTGTCCGATGGCAAGCGTTTTTTGAACCTCTTCGCCTACACGGGCACGGCGACCGTGCACGCGGCCAAGGGCGGCGCGGCCTCGACCACGACGGTCGACCTGTCGCGCACCTATCTGGAATGGGCCGGGCGCAATCTGGAACTCAACGGCATCCGGGGGCCGAATCATCAGCTGATCCAGGCCGATTGTCTGCGCTGGATCGACTCCATGGCCGGACAGCGCCGTTTCGATCTGATCTTTCTCGACCCGCCGAGCTTCTCGACCTCCAAACGGATGCACGGCACGCTCGACATCCAGCGCGACCATGTCGACATCATCCAGGCGACCATGCGTCTGCTCGAACCCGGCGGGCGACTGATCTTCTCGAACAATCTGCGCCGGTTCCGCATCGATCTGGAGGGGCTGGCGCCTTTCGAGGTCAGCGACATCAGCGCCCAGACCCTGCCGCGCGACTTCGCCCGCAATCCGCGCATCCACAACTGCTGGGTGATCCAGCATCCCGAGTCTGCATCGAATCGACGGAATGGGAGCGACGACGAGGACCGCCATGCTTGAGGTCATCGGACTCGAATGCCGGCGCGGCGACCGGCGGCTGTTCAGCGGGCTGGATCTGGCGCTGGAGCCTGGAACCCTGCTGCATGTACGCGGACGCAACGGCAGCGGCAAGACCACGCTGTTGCGGACCCTGTGCGGACTCTTCACCCCGGACGCGGGCGAGGTGCGCTGGCGCGGTGAGTCGATCCGCGCCCTGGCCGAGGACTATCGGCGCGAGCTGCTCTATTTCGGCCATCTCAACGGCATCAAGTCCGATCTGACCGGGATCGAGAACCTGTCGATCGCGGCACGGCTCGACGGCGACCCGGTCGGGATCGATGACGTCTGGCAGGCGCTTGCGCGCATCGGCTTGCGCGGCTTCGAGGATCTGCCGACGCGGATGCTCTCGCAGGGCCAGAAGAAGCGCGTGGCCCTGGCCCGGCTCATCCTCAGTCGCGCCAGGCTCTGGGTGCTGGATGAGCCGTTTACGGCGCTCGACGTCGAGGCCGTGGCCCTGCTCCAGGGACTGATCGCTGACCATGTGGCCGGCGGCGGGCTGGCGGTTCTGACCACGCACCAGGACGTGCCGCTGACCTCGGGCCAGGTCGCCCGTCTGGACCTGGGAGGCTGACGCGATCATGTGGGCTGTATTCTGGTGCGTCCTCAAGCGCGATCTGCTGCTGGCCATGCGGCGGCGGACCGATGTGCTGACGACGCTGTTTTTCTTCATGATCGTGGTTAGTCTGTTTCCGCTCGGCGTCGGAACCGAGCGTCAGGTGTTGCAGATCCTTGGGCCAGGCGTGGTCTGGGTCGCGGCGCTGCTGGCCTCGATGCTGGCGCTGGAACGGCTGTTCGCGGCTGACTACGAAGATGGGACGCTGGAGCAGATGCTCCTGACCGCCCAGCCGCTGTCGCTCCTGGTGCTGGCCAAGGTCGGCGCGCACTGGCTGCTGACCGGGCTGCCGCTGGTGCTGATCGCCCCGCTGGTCGGGATGCAGTACCATCTGTCGGATGCACAGATCGGGATCATGATGCTGTCGCTCCTGCTCGGCACGCCGATCCTGAGCCTGATCGGCGCCATCGGCGCGGCGCTCACGCTCGGGCTGCGCGGCGGCGGCATCCTGCTCTCGCTGCTGATTCTGCCGCTCTATATTCCGGTACTGGTCTATGGATCTGGCGCGATCGAGGTCAGTGTCATCGATCTGTCAGATACCATGCCGTATCTTTCGCTCCTGGGCGCCTTTCTGCTGGCGGCCCTGACGCTCGCCCCGCTGGCCTCGGCGGCGGCACTCAAGATTTCGCTCGAGTGATTACACATGACCCTGAACTGGTTCAAATTCGCCTCGCCCGCGACCTTCTATCCGCTCGCGGGCCGTCTCACCCGCCCCTTCTGGATCCTGACCGGCGTGCTGCTGGTGATCGGTCTCTACTGGGGCTTCTTCCAGACGGCCGATCAGCTCGGCGGCAGCAATCCGCAGAAGGAGTACTACCGCATCATCTTCATCCATGTCCCGGCGGCCTGGATGTCGATGTGGCTCTATATCGTGCTGGTGTTCTGGGCGGCGATCGGGCTGGTGTTCAACACCCGGCTGTCGTTCATGATGGCCAATGCTGTGGCGCCGACCGGCGCGGTCTTCACCTTTCTCGCACTCTGGACCGGCGCCTTCTGGGGTCGCCCGAGCTGGGGCACCTATTGGGACTGGGATCCGCGCCTGACCTCGGAACTGGTGCTGTTCTTCCTCTACATCGGCTATATCGCGCTGCACTCGGCGATCGACGACACCCGCCGCGCCGATCGCGCCTCGGCCCTGCTGGCGATCGTCGGTCTGGTCATGGTCCCGGTCATCTACTGGTCGATCAACTGCCCCGACCCGACACAGTGCGCGGCCCTGCACCAGCGTTCGGGTCTGGGCAAGATCGATAGCAACATCCTGTTTTCGATGCTGACCATGACGCTGGCGTTCTGGATGTACTCGTTCGCGACCAGCTTCATGCGACTGCGCTCGATCATCCTCACGCGCGAGGCCGAAGCGAGCTGGGTCCAGGAACTGCTGAACCGGGAGCAAGTACGATGAGCGATTTCTTTTCTCAGGGCGGTTACGCCTTCTTCGTCTGGGGCGCCTACGGCATGGTGGCGCTACTGTTGGTGGCCGAGGTGCTGCAATTGCGTCTCCAGCATCGAACCATTTTGGCGCGATTGGGTCGATTGGCCCGACTGTCCCAATCCTCGCGTCCGGAGTGAAATTCCCGATATGAAAGCACGACAGAAACGACTGGTCTTCGTCGGTCTGGCGATCCTGGGGATCGGCGCGGCCTCGACCCTGGCCATCACGGCGCTCAAGAGCAATCTCTCCTATTTCTTCAGCCCTTCGCAGGTCATCGCCAAGGAAGCACCGGCCGATCACGTCTTCCGGCTCGGCGGACTCGTCACCGAAGGTTCGTTGCAGCGCCAGGGCGAGGGTCTGACGGTCTATTTCGACGTGACCGACAATGCGTCGACCGTCAAGGTCGCTTATGAGGGCATCCTGCCCGATCTGTTCAAGGAAGGCTCGGGGGTGGTCGCCAAGGGCCGGCTGCGCCCGGATGGCGTGTTCCAGGCCGAGGAAGTCCTGGCCAAGCATGACGAGGAATACATGCCGCCCGAGGTCGCCAGCACGCTCCAGACCGCCCATGCCGAAGGCGTGGCCAACGCCGCCGCCAACCCAAGCCCAGCCAACAGTGGAGCGGCCAACTGATGGTGCCTGAACTCGGTCATTTCGCCCTGCTGCTGGCGCTGGTGCTGACGCTGGTCCAGGCCAGCGTGCCCCTGATCGGCAGCTTCACCGGCAATCGTGCCTGGATGGCCATGGCGCGTCCGCTGGCCTGGGGCCAGCTCACCTTCATCGGCATCGCTTTTCTCTGTCTGCTGATCGCCTTCCTGGACGACGACTTCTCGGTTCTCTATGTCGCGTCCAATTCCAACACCCTGATGCCGACGCTCTACAAGATCTCGGCCATCTGGGGCGCGCACGAAGGTTCGCTGCTGCTGTGGATCCTGATGCTCGCCGGCTGGGGCGCGGCGGTCGCGCAGTTCAGCCGCAACCTGCCGCTGCCGATGATCGCGCGCGTCATCTCGGTGCAGGCGATGATCGCCATCGGTTTCATGCTGTTCACGCTGCTGACCTCCAACCCCTTCGACCGCATCTTCCCGGCACCGCTCGAAGGCCGTGACCTCAATCCGCTGTTGCAGGATCCGGGGCTGGCCATCCATCCGCCGATGCTCTACATGGGCTACGTTGGCTTCTCGGTCGCCTTTGCGTTTGCCATCGCCGCGCTGATCGGCGGCAAGCTGGATGCGGCCTGGGCGCGCTGGTCGCGGCCCTGGACCACGGTCGCCTGGGTGTTCCTGACCATCGGCATCGCGCTCGGCTCCTGGTGGGCCTATTACGAACTCGGCTGGGGCGGCTGGTGGTTCTGGGATCCGGTCGAGAACGCCTCCTTCATGCCCTGGCTGGTCGGCACCGCGCTGATGCACTCGCTGGCCGTGACCGAGAAGCGCGCCGCCTTCAAGAACTGGACGGTGCTGCTGGCGATCTCGACCTTCTCGCTCTCCTTGCTCGGCACCTTCCTGGTGCGCTCGGGCGTGCTGACCTCGGTCCACGCCTTCGCCACCGACCCGACGCGCGGCAGCTTCATCCTGCTGTTCCTGTGCGTGGTCATCGGCGGTTCGCTCGCGCTCTATGCCTGGCGCGCGCCGACGATCTCCGGCGGCGGGCGCTTCGATCTGCTCTCGCGCGAGACCTTCCTGCTCATCAACAACCTGCTGCTGACCACGCTCGCGGTGCTGGTGCTGTTCGGTACGCTCGCCCCGCTGATCTACGAGGCGGCTGGCTGGGGCAAGATCTCGGTCGGCTTTCCCTGGTTCAACAAGATGTTCGTCGCCCTGTCGCCGCTGCTGATCCTGGCCACGGCCATCGGGCCGCATGTGCACTGGAAGCATGACGAAGCCTGGCGGCTGGTGCGCGCGCTCTGGATCGCGCTGGCGCTCGGGATCGCGGCCGTCCTCACCGTCTCGCTGCCGGGTATGTCCGCCGATCAGATGGCGACCGGATTCGGTGTCGGCATGGCGGTGTGGCTGGCTGCGTCTCATCTGGTCAGCCTGTTCGACCGGCTCAAGCACAAGGGCGGACTGCGCGGTCTCAAGGCCGATCTCACCGGCAACAGTCGCGGCTATTACGGCATGTGGCTGGCGCACATGGGACTGGCGGTCTTCATCGTCGGCGTGACCATGGTCTCGATCCACGGCGAAGAGACCGACGTGCGTATGTCGCCCGGCGCCAGCCACGAGGCCTCCGGCTATCGCTTCCAGTTCAACGGCGTGACCGCCATCCCCGGCCCCAACTATCAGGCGTTCCGGGGCGACTTCGTCGTCTATCGCGGTGAGCGCGAGATCGCCCGGCTCTATCCCGAGAAGCGCAAATATGTCTCAGGCGGGATGCCCATGACCGAGGCGGCCATCGACGCCGGGTTCCTGCGCGACATCTATATCTCGCTCGGCGAGCCGGTCGGCGTCCAGGGCGACTGGGCCTTGCGCCTCTATCACAAACCCTATGTGCGCTGGATCTGGCTCGGCTGCATCCTGATGGCCATCGGCGGCACGCTGGCCGCGACCGACCGGCGTTATCGTACCGTCCGCCAGACGGCAACCGTTCCGACCGACGTCGCTCTGGCCAAGGCTTGAAGGACCGATCATGAACACCTCTGCCAAACGCGCTCTCATCCCGCTCGGGATCTTTCTGGCCCTGGCCGCCCTGCTCTTCTACGGGCTGCAACTGGACCCGCGCAAAATCCCCTCGCCGCTGGTCGACAAACCGGCGCCTGAGTTCAGCCTGCCCGATCTCAAGGATCCCAACCAGACTCTGACCCGTGACATCCTCATCGGTCAGGTGTCGCTGGTGAACGTCTGGGCCTCCTGGTGCCCGTCCTGCCGCCAGGAACACGCCGAACTCATGCGTATCGCGCGCGAGCACGGTGTGCGCGTGATCGGCTTCAACTGGAAGGACACCCGGCCCGAGGCACTGGCCATGCTCCAGCGCTATGGCGATCCCTATACGGTCTCCCTCTATGACCCGGACAACAAGGCCGGGATCGACTGGGGCGTCTATGGCGCACCCGAGACCTTCATCGTCGACGCCGAGGGCATCATCCGTCACAAGCGGGTCGGGCCGATCGACGCCCAGGTCTGGGCCGAGGAGATCCAGCCCATCGTCGCGCGCTACCAAGGAGGCAAACCATGATCCGGACTCAGACCCAGTCGCTCGTGGCCGCGCTGACGCTGGCCGGCGCCCTGCTGACGACCGCTCCGGCTCACGCCTTCACCCTGGAAGAGTTCACCTTCGAGGATCCGGCGCGCACCCAGGAATTCCGCGATCTCACCAGCGAGCTGCGCTGTCTGGTCTGTCAGAACGAGTCGCTCGCCGGTTCGCAGGCCGGCGTCGCCCAGGATCTGCGCAAAGAGGTCTACCGCCTGATGCAGGAAGGCAAGAGCCGTCAGGAGGTCATCGACTTCCTGGTCGAACGCTATGGCGACTTCGTGCTCTATGAGCCGCCGCTCAAACCCTCGACCCTGGTGCTCTGGTTCGGCCCCTTCCTGTTCGTCGGTTTCGGCGCCTATCTGCTCGCGCGCACGCTCCAGCGCAAGAAGGCCGAACCCGAACAGGATCTGAGCGAGGCCGAACGCGCCCGACTGCAACAGCTACTCGCCAAGACCGGCGATCAACACGACTGACTCGAACCCCATGATCATCTTCTGGATTCTCGCCGGTATTCTGCTGGCCCTGTCGCTCGTCTTCGTGCTCGCGCCGCTGGTGCGCCCCACGCCGCCGGATACCGCGCCCGGTCAGGATCGACTCAACCTGGAAGTCTTCCAGCAGCGCCTGAAGGAACTCGACGCCGACCTGGAGGGCGGTTTTCTCGATCAGGCACAGTACGACGCCGCACGGCGCGATCTGGAGCGCGAGTTGCTCTACGATCTGGACGGTGCCGAGACGGCGGCGACCACCGAGCATTCGAGTTCCGCACTCAGCCGCTGGGCACTGGCACTGGTCCTGACCATCGTCGTTCCGGCCGCCACCGTACTGGCCTACCTAGAGATCGGCCGGACTGATCTGATCGACCAGCGCCAGACGGCCGCCATGGCGGACGGCGCCAACACCGAGGCCGCCTCGCTGGAAGAACTGGTCCAGCAGTTGGAAAAACGGCTCGAACAGGAACCGGCGAACATCGATGGCTGGATGATGCTCAGCCGTACCTATCTGGCCATGGGGCGACTCAACGCCGGCGCCAAGGCGATGGAGCGCGCCTATGCGCTCGCGCCCAATGAGGTCGAACTCAAGATCGCCTATGCCGAGGTGTTGGGACTCGCCGATCCCAACAAGAGCCTGCTGGGGCGTCCCGCCGAGCTGATCGCCGAGGCGCTGGCTCAGGAGCCGACCAATTCCAATGCCCGCTGGTTCTCGGGTCTGGTCGCGTTCCAGCGGGGCCAGTATCAGGCCGCCCGGACGACCTGGCAGAGCATCCTCGACGAACTCGCCCCGGAGAGCGAGGAAGCAGACAATCTCAGAAAGATGATGGACGAGGCGCTGCGTCGCGCTGGGATTCCAGCCGAGACCGCATCGGTCACACCAGGCGAAGCGGGTGAAACGACAGCCTCCGAAACCGAGGCTTCCGCATCCGCCACGCCCCAAGCCGACACGGCGGACACGCAGACAGAGAGCGAGGTGCCGGCTGCCACGTCACGAACGAGTCTGACCGTAGCGGTCAGCCTCGACCCGAGCGTCTCCGATCGCGTCTCACCCGACGATACGGTCTTCGTCTTCGCGCGTGCCGTTCAGGGGCCGCCGATGCCGCTGGCCGTACAGCGTCTCCAGGTCAAGGATCTGCCCGCCACTGTGACGCTCGACGACAGTCAGGCCATGAATCCGGCCCTGCGGCTGTCGGCCTTCGAGCAGGTTCAGGTCGGAGCACGGGTCTCGATGAGTGGCCAGGCCACGCCCCAGCCAGGCGACCTGTTCGGCGAATCGGAACCGGTTCAGCGTGATGCCGGGAGCAATGTCCGGATCCGCATCGATCGAGTGCGACCCTGAAGGCCAAAACGGGCGTACAGGACGCTGTGTCCTGGCGCCCGGCTTCGATCATCGAGTCCGGCTCAACCCGGGACGGACTTTTCGTAGGTGCCGACCAACTCGGCATGAGCCAGGATGTGGTCGTCCATCGCCAGCAGCAGATCGTCCTTGCCGGGTGTTCCCAGTGCCTCCGGCAGCCGCACATCCAATGCATAGAGCCGATGGAAATAGCGGTGACGTCCGATCGGTGGACAGGGTCCGCCATAACCCGTCCGCCCCCAGCTATTGATCCCCTCCCCCGCGCCTTCGGGCAATCCATGACGCGCCGTATCCTCGGGCAATCCTCCGCAATCCGGCGGGATGTTGTAGAGGATCCAGTGATCCCAGACCATGCGCGGCGCGGCCGGATCGGGCGCATCCGGGTCGTCGACGATCAACACCAGACTCTGGGTTCCCTCCGGCAGGTTCTCCCAGCTCAACGGCGGCGAGCAGTCTTCGCCCACGGAGGTGTAACGCGTTGGAATGGCTTCGCCATCGACGAAAGCGTCAGATTTGAGAACCAGTGCCATTTTTTGGCCTCCAGCGTTGTGCTAACGTTTGAACCAAGACAGGATCGAACCGCACCCCAAGGTGATTTCGGCACGATTCCACAGCGAACGATCCCCGTTTCGGGGCATGACAGGCCGTCACGGGTGTGCGGTTCGATCAACTCAGCGATCATCACGACCCTAGCTGTGCGTCCTTCGGCGGCCCGCCATATCGGCCGCCGCGTTTTATCTCTCTGCCGATCACCGGCGCCAGGACCGTCCCCTTGGTCCTCGACGAAGCCGCACGTTCGACCGTCCCCTTGATCTAGGGCAACTCCAGCGCGATTTCACCCCCAGTACGGCCTGAGCCCCACTCCGGTTGCAGTATACTTTCGATTCGTTCGGATGAACGTCCCTGGGCGCTGGTTCGCTCAAGCGCCCCGATTTCCACTCAAGCGCCACGACGGGATCCAAGATGTCTGACTACAATGCCGAGGACGTCCGCAACATCGCCCTGGTCGGTCACGCCGGCTCCGGAAAGACCACCCTGGTGGAGGCGCTGCTCGCGGCCACCGGCGTCATCAATGTGCCCGGCAACGTGACCAAGGGCACCACGGTCTGCGACTTCGACCCCATGGAAAAGGAGTTGCAGCACTCGCTCGACGCCGCCATCTCCAGCTTCACCACCAGCGGCAAGCACATCAATCTGATCGATACCCCCGGCTATCCCGATTTCCTCGGTCGCAGCCTCTCTGTATTGCCGGCGGTCGAGACCGCCGCCCTGGTCATCAATGCCCAGGCCGGCATCGAGTCCATGACCACGCGCCTGATGAAGGCGGCCGACAACCGGCATCTGTGCCGGCTGATCATCGTCAACCAGATCGATGCCGAGCAGATCGACCTGGAGCAGGTGACGGCCCAGATCCGCGAGACCTTCGGCCCCGAGTGTCTGCCGATCAACCTGCCGGCCGACGGCGGCAAGCGCGTCGTCGACTGCTTCTTCCAGCCCAGCGGCGGACCCACGGACTTCTCCTCGGTCGAGGAGGCGCACAGTCAGATCATTGATCAGGTGGTCGAGGTCGACGAGGATCTGATGGCGCTCTATCTGGAGCAGGGCCAGGAACTCCAGCCCGAGCAGCTCCACGATCCCTTCGAGGCGGCGCTGCGCGAGGCGCATCTGATGCCGATCTGCTATGTCTCGGCCCAGACTGGCGCCGGAATCCCGGAGCTGCTGGAGATCCTGGCGCGCCTGATGCCGAATCCGGCCGAGGGCAATCCACCGCCCTTCCTCAAGGGTGAGGGCGCAGCCATGGAGCCGGTGCGCGTCAGTCCCGATCCGAGCCAGCACGTCGTGGCCCATGTGTTCAAGATCCTCAACGACCCCTATCGCGGCAAGATCGGCATCTTCCGCGTCCATCAGGGGCGCATCACCCCGGCCAGCCAGCTCTTCGTCGGCGACGCGCGCAAGCCCTTCAAGGTCAGCCATCTCTATCGCGTACATGGCAATGATCTGATCGAGGTCGACGAGGGCGTACCGGGTGACATCCTGGCCGTCACCCGGGTCGAGGACATCCATTTCGACGCCGTGCTGCACGACTCGCACGACGAGGATCATTTCCATCTCACGACCATGGAGTGCCCGGTGCCGCTGTTCGGGTTGGCGATCAACACCACCAAGCGTGGCGACGAACAGAAGCTCACCGACGCGCTCAACAAGCTGCGCTCGGAAGATCCCTGCTTCCACATCGAGCACAACGCCAGTGCCAACGAGACCGTGGTGCGCGGACTCGGGGAGGCCCATCTCAAGGTGGTGCTGCGCCGGCTGACCGAGCAGTTCCATGTCGACGTCGAGACCCGGCCGCCGAGCATCCCCTATCGCGAGACCATCCTGGGTCAGGCCGAGGGCCATCATCGGCACAAAAAGCAAACCGGCGGCGCCGGCCAGTTCGGCGAGGTCTATCTGCGGGTCGAACCCAAGGCACGCGGGACGGGATTCGAGTTCGTCGATGCTGTGGTCGGCGGGGCCATTCCGGGCAACTTCATCCCCTCGATCGAAAAGGGTGTGCGTCAGGTACTGGAAGAAGGCGCTATCGCCGGTTATCCGCTCCAGGATCTAAAAGTCACCGTCTACGACGGCAAGTACCACTCGGTCGATTCCAAGGACATCGCCTTCGCCACGGCCGGGCGCAAAGCCTTCATCGAGGCCGTGCTCAAGGCCCAGCCGGTGATCCTGGAACCGATCGTCAAGATCCGCATCACGGCTCAGGACAGTGCCATGGGCGATCTGGCCGGAGATCTGTCGAACCGGCGCGGCCGCATCAACGGCAGTGAGTCCAAGAGCCGCGGGCGCGTGGTCATCGAGGGCGAGGTGCCGCTGGCCGAGCTGGAGGGGTATGACGCACGGCTCAAGTCGCTCACAGGCGGCGAAGGGACCTACAGCATCGAGTTGAGCCACTACGACCCGGTGCCGGGCAACATCCAGAAGCCGTTGATGGACGCCTATCAGCGCGCCGAGGATTGAGCGCTCCCCCCAGCCGCCTCCGAACCGGAGGCGTCGATCCATGGCTCAGACGCGTGCTGTGGCCATGGATCTCCAGCCGCCTGTTCCGCGCGCTAGGCGTGCGTGCCGAGCGCGCCGGTCTCTGGTGCCTGAGGTTCCGGTGAATCGCGATGACTCCGGGTCATCGACCAGAGCATCAGGCCGAGCCAGCCGATGATCGTCCAGCCGAGCAGGACGTTGAGCACACTGATGGCCACACGCCGACGGTGGCCCTGGTCGAACGCCAGCCAGGTCGGCAGCAGATAGAACAGGATCAGGAGCGCGGAGATGAACCATCCGCGAACGTCGATCGGATAGATGGCATCGACGGCCAGCAGCAGGAGCAGCCAGACCAGGACGAAGACGGGAATACCGCGTCTCAGACCGAGCCGGCGCAGATTCCCGACGAGTACCGGCGGAAGGCGTCGCTCGATGGCGGCGATCCAGGTACGAGAGTTTGAATTTTGAGCAGGGTTGGTCGCTTGGTGTCGATCCATACGGGGTCTCCGGGAGCAGAAAGATATCCGGCGCGAAGCATAGCCTGTAACCCGACCCTGATGCCAAGGCGGATGGGGCTACCCGATCTATCGCATCCGCGTTGAACCTAGGGATTTCCCTTATATCGAGTTTTGAAATACCATACCGGAAATCTTCCCGAGTATTTCATACACGAGAAAGCAAACATGCGAACGCTGTCCACGGTCTTGCTTGCCGCGATCGTCCCAACGCTCCTGACCGCATCACACACCACACCGCGTCTGATCGAAACACGACCGAGCGCCGAGACGAGAACCGAAATCGACCAGGATCTGCATTGTCTGGCCCTAAACATCTACCACGAAGCCCGCTCCGAGCCGGAATCCGGCCAGATCGCCGTCGCCCGCGTGACCCTGAACCGGGTCGAGTCAGAGGCCTTTCCCGAATCGATCTGCGGCGTCGTCAAACAGGGCAGCCAGAAGCGTCATCGCTGTCAATTCTCCTGGTGGTGTGACGGAAAGCCCGATGACCCCAAAGAACAAAAGGCCTGGAAGCGCTCTCTGGAGATCAGCCGCCGTGTCCTGGCCGACGAGGTTCCGGACCCGACCGACGGCGCGCTCTACTACCACACCGACTATGTCAGCCCCAAGTGGTCGCGACACCTCGAGCGCACCACACGCATCGGGCGCCATCTGTTCTATCGCCCCACCCAGAGTTAGTCGGCTCAGGCCGGCTGACGCCGACGGTTCCATACCACATATCCCAGCAACGTCAGCGCGACGAAGATCAGGGCCGCGACAGTCACCAACGGCAGGTTCTCACGGATGAGCGCCTCGTTGCCCCCGATGAAATAACCCAGCGCGATCAGCACCAGCGACCAGAGCCCGGCCCCGAACGCGGTGTAGAAGGCAAAGGTCGCGAGCCGCATCCGCGCCAGTCCGGCCGGAATCGAGATCAACTGCCGGATGCCTGGAATCAGACGCCCGGTGAAGGTCGAGATCGCCCCATGACGCGCGAAGAAAACGTCCGTCTTGTGCAGCACATCCGGGGCAATGAAGAAATAGCGTCCATAGCGCTCCAGGAAGGGGCGTCCTACCGCCAGCGCCAGCCCGTAATTGACGAAGGCGCCGATCAGACAGCCGACGATCGAGGCCAGCAGCACCAGGCTCGGATCCATCCGCCCCTGATGCGCCAGATAACCCGCCGGGATCAGTACCACCTCGCTCGGAAAGGGGATGAAGCTCGACTCGATGGCCATCAGCACCATCACACCCGTATACCCCCAGCCGTCGACCGCAGTCACCAGCCAGTCGATCATGTCATGCAACATCCGCTCATACCTCGCGCGCGGTTCAAATCAGTCCAATAGCGTTGAGAAAAACGATCACGACCAGCCAGGGCGAGACATAGCGTACCAGGAACCGCCAGGTGCGATACCCGACTCCATCCCCCATCCGCAGCTCGCCGCGCGAGGCGGCGCGCGACATCACCCAGCCGGCGAAGAGCGCGATCAACAGCCCGCCCAACGGCAGCAGGATGTTGGCCGTCAGATAATCCACGAGGTCGAACCAGGTCTTGCCAAAGAACTGGAAGGACTCGCCCGACCAGAGATTGAAAGACAGCACCGAGCCGACACCGAGCACCCAGGCCGGCGCCCCGACGGCGAGCGCTGCCGGAACACGTGCCATCCCCCGATTCTCGACCAGCCAGGCCACCGCCGGTTCGATGAGTGAGATCGCCGAGGTCCAGGCCGCGAACACCAGCAGCACGAAGAACAGCGTGCCGAACACCTGCCCACCCGGCATGGCCCCGAAAGCGATCGGCAGCGTCTGGAAGATCAGCCCCGGACCGGACGCCGGCTCCAGCCCGTTGGCGAAGACGATCGGGAAGATCGCCAGCCCTGCCAGCAGCGCCGCCGCCGTGTCGGCGGCCACGATGGTCAGGGTCGCACGCGCGATCGAGGCATTGCCCGGCATGTAGGAGCCATAGACCATGATTGCGCCCATGCCGAGACTCAGGGTGAAGAAGGCGTGCCCCAGGGCGATCAACAGCGGCTCGCCGGAGAAGCGGCACGACTTCACACCGGACTCCAGTAGTTCGCAATGCTGGAACACCTTGTCGAAGTCGGGGTTGAAGAGAAACGCCGCGCCGCGCGCGAAATCGCCTGCATACAGAGCGTAGAGCACCAGGACCACCAGTAGCGCGAAAAGCGCCGGCATCAGGATGGTCACGGCCCGCTCCAGGCCGCTGCGCACACCGCGTGCCACCACGGCCATGGTCATTACCATGAAGATGGTGTGCCAGGCGAGCATGGATTCGGGCGAATCCAGCAGGGCCCCGAACAGTGTCGAGACGCTCTCGGCGTTTGCGCCGGCGAAGAGTCCGGCGCCGGCGCGGAAGACATAGGCCAGCGCCCAGCCGGCGATCACGCTGTAATAGGACAGGATCAGGAAGCCCGTCAACACTCCAAGCCAGCCAAGCCAGCGCCAGGCCGGATGGGCCTTCTCGTCGGCCACCAGCGCGTGCATGGTATTGATCGGACTCTGGCGCCCACGCCGCCCGATCAGGATCTCGGCCATCATGATGGGCACGCCGATCAGGGCGATACAGATCAGATAGACCACGACGAAGGCACCGCCGCCGTTCTCGCCTGTGATATAGGGAAACTTCCAGATGTTGCCCAGACCGACCGCCGAGCCGACGGCGGCCAGGATGAAGACGAATCGCGACGACCATTGGCCGTGGATGGAACCGCGTATGTCCGGCATGGAGTGCGCGCCCTCGATGAATGGTTTCAATCGACCGAAAGCGCGCATTTTCCGCCAAGCGTATCGGAGTCACAAGGCACGCGCCGCGCCAGCCGCCAATCCCCTATGCAATAATTGCCATTTGACTCAAAACACTCTGAGGGACTTCACCGCCATGCCCAGGTTCCCCATCTTCCACTCCCGATCCGACCAGCGACGGCGATCGGGCGCCATCCGCGCGACACGCCTGCTGTTCACGGGTCCAATCATCCTGACCGGAGGCGCCTGCGCCAGCAACCAGTCACAGTCGGGCCAGGATCGCTCGACCCTGGCCCCCACGCCACCCAAGCCCTATGTCAATGCCTCCGCGCCTGTGAATCCATCGGGTTACGACTGGCGCAACATCGAGGGTACCCAGGACGGCTGGCAGCTGAACGAGCGTTCGAGCGAGTGGAGCAGACTCAACCGCGCGGCGCTGAATCTGCATTCGGTCAGCGCGATGATCGTCGACGAACGCGGTAACGTCCTGTACTCGAAGAATGCCCGCGCGGTCCGCCCCATCGCCTCCATCACCAAGTTGATGACGGCCATGGTGGTGCTGGATACGGGCGTCTCGCTCAAGACGCCGATCCGCATCGTCGAGGACGACCGCGACCGGCTCAAGAACAGCCGCTCGCGTCTGCGCATCAACGACACCGTGCTCTCGCGCCGCGAGATGATCATGGTCGCCATCATGTCTTCGGACAATCGCGCCGCCCACGCGCTCGGCCGCACGACCTTCCGCGGCGGCACTCCGGAATTCATTCAGGCCATGAACCGCAAGGCACGCGCGCTCGGGATGCGCAATACTCGATTCGTCGATTCTTCCGGCCTCGATCCGCGCAACCAGTCGACGGCCGAGGATCTGGTCAAGATGGTGCGCGCCGCCTCGAACTATCCGCTGCTCCATGAGATCACCGCGCTCGGCCAGATGACGCTGCGTCCCTTCTCCGATGGTACGGCACTGCAATATCGCAATACCAATCCCCTGGTGCGCAGCCCGGAGTGGACGGTGGAAGTCAGCAAGACCGGCTTCATCAACGAGGCCGGCCGCTGTCTGGTCATGCGGGCGCGTATCGACAATCGCAGCCTCTACATGGTCTTCCTGGGATCGAATGGCAAACTGAGTACCGTCGGCGATTCCAACCGGGTGCGTGATTGGATCCTGACCAGTAGCCGCACCACAGCCGCGCGTTGATCCAGGCCCGATTCGACGCCTGGCGGTTCTAGCGCGAACGCCGCCCCCACTTCAATCCTTCGCCCGATGAGGAGCCGTCATCGGGCTTGGGTCGCCGGGGCTTCGCCGCTCCAGGTGCGGGGCGGCGCAAGCGTGGGCGCTCCAGCACGCGCAGTCCGGCCAGGGCCATCAGCTCGGCGCGTTCCGCGTCGGTCAGCGGACGCCAGTTGCCGGGAAAGAGCCGTCGGCCCAGCTCGACATTGCCGTAACGGATGCGGATCAGTCGGCTGACGGTGCAGCCGGCGGCCTCCCAGAGTCGGCGCACCTCGCGATTGCGTCCCTCGCGCAGCACCACGTTGTACCAGTGATTGGCGCCGGTGCCGCCCTGGTCGGTGATGCGCTCGAACTTGGCCGGGCCGTCGTCCAGTTCGATCCCGGCGGTCAGACGCTCCAGGGTCTCGGGCGCGACCTCGCCCAGGATGCGCACCGAGTATTCGCGCTCAATCTCGCGCGAGGGGTGCATGAGCCGGTTGGCCAGCTCGCCGTCGGTGGTGAAGAGGATCAGACCCGAGGTATTGATGTCGAGCCGACCGACCGCGATCCAGCGCCCCTGCTTGGGTCGCGGCAGACGGCGGAAGACGGTCGGGCGTTCCTCGGGATCGCGGCGCGTGACCAGCTCGCCCTCGGGCTTGTGGTAGACGATGATCTGGGTCTCGGAATCGCGCTTGGGCTTGAGCGTGACATCGCGCCCGTCGACGCGGATACGGTCGGCGCGGGTGGCCTGATCGCCGAGCTTGGCGAGCTGGCCATTGACGCGCACCCGGCCCTCGCTGATCCAGCCCTCGATCTGGCGGCGCGAGCCGAGTCCGGCCTCGGCGAGCAGCTTCTGGAGCCGGACGGGTTCGTCGCCGGAGCCGGGACGACGGGGCGGCTGTCGATCGTTCTTCATGGAGTGTTCTCGGTCGGTTCGGACGTCGGCACGACGTTCGTAGATAGGAAATAAGACTCGGGATCGCGGATCTCGGACAGGGGCGGCAGCTCGTTGAGCGAACGCAGTCCGAAGTAATCCAGGAACCGGCGCGTGGTCGCATAGAGCGCCGGTCGGCCCGGCACGTCGCGATGGCCCACGACCCGCACCCATTCGCGTTCGGTGAGGGTCTTGATGATGTTGGTGCTCACGGCCACGCCGCGGATGTCCTCGATCTCACCGCGCGTGATCGGCTGACGGTAGGCGATCAGGGCCAGGGTCTCCAGCAGGGCGCGCGAATAGCGCGGCGCCTTCTCGTCCCACAGCCGTGCCACCCAGGGCGCCACGGACGCGCGTACCTGCACCCGATAGCCGCCCGCGACCTCGGCGATCTCGATGCCGCGTCCCGCGTAGTCGGCGATCAGTGCGCGGATACAGTCGAGGATGGCCGCGCGCTCGGGCCGTTCGTCCTCGCCAAAGAGGGCTAAGAGCTGGTCGATCGTCAGCGGACCGCCGGCGGCGATCAGCGCCCCCTCGACGATGGCTTTGAGCGGTTGGTCGGTCATGCGGTGGTCGCGGGCGAGGACTCGCGCAGTTTGACATGGATGGGGGCGAAGGACTCGGACTGCACCAGTTCGAGCACGCTCGACTTGATCAGTTCCAGCAGCGCCAGAAAGGTGACGACCACGCCCGGACGCCCTTCACTCGGGTCGAAGAGATCGGTCAGCCGCGCGAATCCGCCGCCGTTCAGACGTTCCAGCACCTGCGACATGCGCTCGCGCAGCGACAGCTGTTCCTTCTCGACCCTGTGGCTGGTGAAGAGTTCGGCGCGCGCCAGCACCTCGCGCAGTGCCGACAGCAGTTCGTGCAGCTCCACGTCCGGCGGCAGGCGCCGGATGAATCCGGGCGGCACAGCGGCCTCGACGACGAAGTGATCGCGCTCCAGCCGGGGCAGCGCGTCGAGATCGGCCGCCGCCTGCTTGAAGCGCTCGTACTCCTGGAGCCTTCGGACCAGATCGGCGCGTGGATCGGCGCCCTCCTCTTCGGCTTCCTGCGGCCGGGGCAGCAGCATCCGCGACTTGATCTCGGCCAGCATCGCGGCCATCAGCAGATACTCGGCCGCCAGCTCCAGACGCAGCTCGCGCATCAGCTCGACGTACTCCATGTACTGCTCCGTGATCTCGGCGATCGGGATGTCGAGGATGTCCAGATTCTGGCGCCGGATCAGATAGAGCAGCAGATCGAGCGGTCCCTCGAAGGTTTCGAGGAAGACCTCCAGCGCATCGGGCGGGATGTAGAGATCCTGGGGCAACGTCAGGAACGGCGCGCCCCGGACGATGGCCAGGGGCGGCTCCGGTCGCACATCCGCCGTCGAGAGATCCGGTTCGACAGCGGCGGCGATCCCCTCCGTTTCGCGCGGTGCGTTCAAGGCGCGGCGCGCGTCAGGACATCACCAGCGACATGGCGTGCCGGACCTCTTCCATGGTCTCGCGGGCCACATCGCGGGCTTTCTCGCAGCCTTCGTTGAGGATGCTGCGCACCAGATCGGGCTGCGCCTCGTACTCGCGCGCGCGCTCCTGGATCGGCGCCAGTTCGGCGAGCACCGCATCGACGATCGGCTGCTTGCATTCCAGGCAGCCGATCCCCGCCGAGCGGCAGCCCTGCTGCACCCATTCGTGCACCGAGCTGTCGGAATAGACCTGATGGAACTGCCACACCGGGCACTTATCGGGATCGCCCGGATCGGTGCGACGCACCCGCGCCGGATCGGTCGGCATGGTGCGCAGCGCCTTCTCGACCTCGGCCGGCGAGTCGCGCAGTGAAATCGTATTGTTGTAGGACTTGGACATCTTCTGTCCGTCCAGACCCGGCATCTTCGACGCCTTGGTCAGGAGCGCCTGCGGCTCGGGCAGGATGATGCGCCCGCCGCCCTCCAGATAGCCGAACAGCCGCTCGCGGTCGGACAGGGTGATGTTGCCCTGGCCTTCGAGCAGCGCGCGCGCCACCTCCAGCGCCTCCTGATCGCCCTGTTCCTGATAGCGCCGCCGCAGCTCGTCGAACAGCTTGGCGTTCTTCTTGCCCATCTTCTTCTTGGCTTCTTCGGCCTTGACCTCGAAGTCCGGCTCGCGCCCGAAGATGTGATTGAAACGCCGCGCCACTTCGCGCGTCAGCTCGACATGCGCGATCTGATCCTCACCGACCGGCACCTGACCGGCCTTGTAGATGAGGATGTCGGCGCTCTGGAGCAGCGGATAGCCGAGGAAGCCGTAGGTCGAGAGATCCATCTCCTTGAGCTTCTCCTGCTGATCCTTGTAGGTCGGCACCCGCTCCAGCCAGCCGAGCGGGGTGATCATGGACAGCAGCAGATGCAGCTCGGCGTGCTCGGGCACCCGCGATTGGACGAACAGCGTCGCCGAGCTGGGGTTGATGCCGGCGGCCAGCCAGTCGATCACCATGTCCCGCGCACTGTCGGGAATCCCGGCGGGGTCTTCATACTGGGTGGTGAGCGCGTGCCAGTCGGCGACGAAGAAGAAGCACTCGTACTCGTGCTGCAACTCCAGCCAGTTCTTGAGCACGCCGTGATAATGGCCGAGATGCAGCCGTCCGGTCGGACGCATGCCCGAGAGCACGCGCGCATGTTGATTTGAGACAGAAGCCAAGAGTCGATGACCTCGCGTGTCAGACGAAAAAGAGTTCCTTGACGATCCCGCTACCCGGCAGCAACCCGATGGTCCAGTGGACGACCGGGATCAGGATGGTTCCGAGCAGCCCGGTGACGAGCAGGATCAGCAGGATGATGAACCCAAAGGGTTCGAGCCGAGAGAACAGATAGGCCAATCGCGGCGGCAGCAGCGAATTGAGCACCCGCCCGCCGTCGAGCGGCAGCAACGGCACCAGATTCAGCACCATCAGGAAGACATTGATGAGCACGCCCGCCGCGCCCGTGTAGATCAGCGGCAGCGCGATCCACTGACTGACCGGATACAGCAGCAGCCCGGCCTGGATGATCAGCCCCCAGGCGAGCGCCATGATCAGATTCGCCCCCGGCCCGGCCACGGCCACCAGCGCCATGTCGCGTCGTGGATGATGCAGATTGCGCCAGTTCACCGGCACCGGCTTGGCCCAGCCGAACAGAAAGCCGGTGAAGAAGAACGCCAGCGCCGGCACCAGCAGCGTCCCGACCAGATCGACGTGACGTAGCGGATTGAAGGTCACGCGCCCGAGCCGCAGCGCGGTATGATCGCCGAGCTTGTTGGCGACCCAGCCGTGGGCGGCTTCGTGCACGGTGATGGCCAGCAGCACCGGCACGGCCAGCACCGCCAGCAGTTGCATGTGATTGAGCGCTTGCATCATTCCTCGAACAGTGAGGCGTCACCCTTGCCGCGACGCACCAGAGCCGGCGGATCGGCCGTCATGTCGACCACGGTCGTCGGCTCCAGACCGCAGAAGCCGCCGTCGATGATCAGATCCACGTGCTTGTCGAGCGCCTCGCGCATGTCATAGGGATCGGTCAGCGGCTCGTCGTGATCGGGCAGGATCAGCGTGGTGCTCAGGATCGGCTGATCGAGTTCGCCGAGCAGCGCGCGACAGATCTCATTGTCCGGCACCCGCAGACCGATCGCCTTGCGCTTTGGATGCAGCAGCCGGCGCGGCACCTGCTTGGTGGCTTCGTGGATGAAGGTATAGGCACCGGGCGTGAGCGACTTGAGCATCCGGTAGGCCTGATCGTCGATCTTGGCATAGCTGGCGATCTCGGAGAGATCGCGACAGACCAGGGTGAAGTTGTGCTTGTCGTCGAGTCGCCGGATACGCCGGATGCGCTCCATCGCCGATTTTTCGCCGATCTGACAGCCGAGCGCATAGGACGAGTCGGTCGGATAGACGATGACCCCGCCTTCGAGCAGGATCTCGACGGCACGGCGGATCAGCCGCGGCTGCGGATTGTCGGGATGGATCTGGAAGAACTGCGCCATGAAAGGTTCTCGGTTCGCTAACCGCAGGCCATCCGTGGCTCGGATTCGGGCCAGTCGCGCCAGATGGGCACACAGCCCTCCGGCAACGGCGGCAGCCGACCGAGTTCGAGCCAGGGATTCTCGGGTCCATGATAATCGGAACCCGCCGAGGCGCGCAGACGCTGCTCGCGCGCATGACGGGCGAAGGTGAAGGCTTCGTCGCGACTGTGACTGCCGGTGACGACCTCGACGCCGACGCCGCCCAGCTCGCGGAACTCGCCGAGCAGCCGCTGCATCCGGGTGCGCGTCAGACCATAGCGGGCCGGATGGGCGATCACCGCCTCGCCGCCGGCGCTGCGAATCCAGCCGAGCGCGTCCTCAAGGCTTGCCCAGTCGCCCGGCACATGACCCGGCTTGCCGCGCGTGAGGAAGTGCCGGAAGACCTCGTTGGTATCGGCGGCCCGCCGCTGCTTGACCAGCAAACGCGCGAAATGGGTGCGACCGACGAGACGCCCCTTGGCCAGCGCCCGCGCGCCCGCGCAGGCGTCCTCGATGCCGTGCTTGGCCAGCCGCCGTCCGATCTCCTCGGCCCGCCAGGCGCGAAACTCCATCAGCCGTGCCAGACCTGCCTGAAGGTCGCTGTTGGCTGGATCGAGCCGCAAGCCCACCACATGCACCGTGAGCGTGTTCCAGGTGACGGAGATCTCGACGCCTGGAATCAGGGTCAGACCCAGGTCGTCTGCGGCCCGCCCGGCTTCGGCCAGACCGTCGGTATTGTCGTGATCGGTGAGCGCCAGCACCTGCACCCCCGCCGCACCGGCGCGCACCACCAGCTCCGTCGGCGTGAGCGTACCGTCGGAAGCGGTCGAATGCGTATGCAGATCAGGGATGGGAGGCATCGGCCTAGTTTAACCGAATGGCGACCTCGGCGTGCGATCGAGCGCGAGACGGATACCAGCACGATTGCTATGCTTCCGGGATCCACGGACCACTCCCACTCCGGGACGGGTCGACGCACAGGCCGGACACCCATGCTGCCACCGATCGACATCAGCCATATCGTGCAGCGTCTCGACGAACTCGGCGAGGAACTCCAGCGCATCAGCGACGAATCGCCCGAACCCGTCGAACCGACGCCACGGGCGTTGCTTGCCGGACTCGAACGCCTGCTCGACGTCCTGCACGCGGCCGACGGGGGATCATGCACCGACTTCGCGCGCCAGATCCAGCAGGCGACCGGCTCGGACCCCGAGTTCATCCTGGAGCACGGACTGCGCCTGATCGTCCAGCTCACCGAACTGGCCCAGCGGCTCAACCTGCCGACTCAGGCCCAGGCGCTGGAACGGCTCGCCCTGCCGCTCAGTGTCTGGATGCTGCGTCGTGGCTGCGAGCTGCCGCATCCCGAACCCGTGGTCAACGCACTCGCCCGGCTCGCCAACGGTCTGCGCCAGCCCGAGGACTTGCTCGAACTCCATGGGCTGATGAACGAAATCATGGATGCCATCGGCATCGAACGCGCCCTGGAGCTGGAGAGCGACAATCCGGCCCGCCCCTGGCGTGTGCTCCTGATCAACCGTGCCATCGTCGCCACCCGCACCCGCCGGCCGGCCTTGATGGAAGCGGCCTTCCAGACCATCGTCGAGCACCTGCCCGAGGAGGCGCCCGACTTCTTTCGCGAGGGCATGGGTCAGATGGAGACGCTCGACTATCCCCCCCAGGCGCGCGAGGTCATGCAGCGCTATTTCGAGATCTGGTGCTCGGCACAGCGTCTACACTAAATCGCATGATGTAGAATGCGCCAATCGACGACGACAGCGGACAGCCTCTCATGCGCCTCGCGGAGATCCAACCCGGAATGCGGCTCGCCAAGGACGTTCACGATCCTCATGGTCAGATCCTGATCCGTGCCGGCGTCGTCCTGGGCGAGCGCCAGATCCGGGCACTGAGGTCGTGGGGCGTGGTCGAGGTCGGCATCGCGCCGGACGAGAGCGCGACGGATCCAGGGGGCCGCGATCCCAAGGCCATCGCCGAGATCCGCCATTCGATCGACATGCAATTCGGCCTGAGCAATCGCGATCATCCGGTGATCCAGGCTCTGCACACGCTATGCCTGGATCGGGCGCTCGACAGGCTCTAAGGGGGCCGGACGTGGACACTGACCGCCTCATCGAGCGACTCGGCGAGCTGCCCTCCCTCCCGGCTGTCTATCATCGCGTGCGCGAGGCCATCGAGACCCCGGACGGCTCGCTGGAAACAGTGGCCCGCCTCATCGAGTCCGACCCGTCCATGAGTACGTGCGTGCTGCGTGTCGCCAACAGCCCGTTCTATGGACTGGCGACCAGGGTCGACAACATCCTCCGGGCGCTGACGCTCATCGGCGCGACCGCGACCCACAATCTGGTGCTGGCCACAGCTCTGCTGACGGTATTCCGTGATCTGCCGCTCGGCGCCGTCTCCATGCGTTCGTTCTGGGAGCATGGCCTCGCCTGCGCCGCAGCGGCCCGTCTGATTGCCTGCCAGGGAGGCCGGGCCAATCCGGAAGACGCCTATCTGGCCGGACTGCTGCACGACATCGGGCGTCTGCCGCTCTACATCCTCGAACCCCTCGACATGGGCGCCGCCCTGCAGGCGCATCGAGAACGCCAGGGCCATCTACACGACCTGGAGCAGCAATACCTGGGTATCGACCACACCGAACTCGGCGCCATCCTGCTCGCACACTGGCAGCTGCCAGAGGTCTTCTGTTCGGCCGTCTCCAATCACCATGCCCCCTGGCGCGCGTCGAGCTCCAGTCCCGAGACCGCTGTCGTGCATGTCGCCGACCTGATCGCCAACAGCCTCAGACTCGGCACCAGCGGCACACGCTGGGTTCCGGTGCTCGACGATGGAGCCTGGCGCCTGACGGGACTCGACATCGCACAGCTGCCCGCCATACTCGAAACGACCGTCACGGCCACGCGTGATCTCGCCTCGGCCTTCATGGAGCCCTGAATGAAGCCGGCTCCCCCCCCCAGGTCCCTATCTCCGGCCGAGTCAGTCGACGAACTCCCGTCAGGCACCTTGCCGAGACTCCATCCACTGACACTCAACGTCCTGCGCGAAGTCATCGCGCGTCTGCACAGCTGTCGCTCGCTCTCCGAATTGCTCGCCGGCATCGAGCGCGGTGCGCGGCTGCTCCTGCCGACGACTCAGATGGCCGTTCTGCTGCGCCAGCCGGACGCCTGTCTCGAGATCGTCCATTGCGCGCCGCACACGGCGACGGACAGTCTGGGTGCCCTCGTCGACGACCTCATCGATCGCGGCCATTTCGGTCAGGCGCTCAAGCAGGGGTTCGTCTGGGCGAGCGCCGGCCCCGATCGAACCTGCCTGTTGTCGCGGATCTCGACCGCCAGTCGCATCCATGGCCTGGTGCTCTGGGTCGACCCGGCACTCTCGCCTCCTTGGCACCAGACCCTGGGCGCCCTGACGGATCTGATCGGACTGGGTCTCGAACGGCTGAACGACGATGCCGAGGCCGTCCTGCTCCCGCGACCGGCGACCAGCGCCAGATCGCGTCCGGCCCTCGATATCGCCATTCCAGTCGATCGGCTCACTGGATTGGCCCATCGGACCCACTTCATGCGATTCCTCCAGCGAGCGATCCTCGACAGTGCCCCGCAGCTGTCGGTGGCCACACTGCTGCTCGACGTCGATGGCTTTCATCGCGTCAACCGCGAATTGAGCTACGAGACCGGCGATCAGATACTGTGCGAGCTGGCCGCCCGGCTCAATGGTGCACTACAGTCCCAATCGGCGTGTGACAGCCTGGGCGTCGCCGAGCGCGACATCTGCTTCGCCCGCACCGGCGCCGACGAATTCGGGATCGCGCTGGCGCGGGTGCACCACCCCCAGCGGCTGGTTGAGCTCGCCGCCCAGCTGCACAGCCACATCGCGGCGGGTTTCCAGCAGCAGGGTTCGCGACTCCATCTGTCGGTCAGCATCGGCATCGCCGTCGCGAGCGGACTCGCCGAGAGCACCAGCGCCCAGGATCTGATGCGCAATGCCGACGCGGCGCTCAAACGCGCCAAGCAGGCTGGACGCAACCGGCACGTACTCTACGAGCCCAGTTGGGAGTCCTCAGGAACACACCATCTGCGCACCGAGTCGCTACTCCAGGAGGCGCTGCGTCAGGATACGTTCAACCTGCATTTCCAGCCTCAGTTCGAGCTGGCGACCGGGCGTCTGGCCGGCGCCGAGGTACTGCTGCGGCTCACGCTCGGTGATGGCACGCCGCTCTCGCCGGCGAGCTTCATCCCGGTCGCCGAGAGCACGGGGCAGATCATCGAGATCGGCGAATGGGTGCTGCGCCGCGCTTGCCGACAACTCCGGGCCTGGGATGCACTGGGATTGGCGCGGATTCCGCTCGCCATCAATGTCTCGGCGATCGAATTGAGCCAGCCCGACCTGAGCATACGTCTCCAGTCGATCCTGGAGCAGGAGGGCATCGGGATGGAGCGCCTGCATCTGGAGATCACCGAAACGGCCATCGCCCACAACGAGGGCCAGACCATCGCCAACCTCAAGACACTGCGCGCGGCAGGATTCGAGATCTGGATCGACGACTTCGGCACCGGCTATTCGTCGCTGAAGTCGATCAAGAATTACCCGGCGAGCGGAATCAAGCTGGATCGCGAATTCGTGAAGGATCTGAGCGAGGATCATGGCGCACGCGTGGTCGCCGCCGCGATTCTCGATCTGGCGTGGAATCTGGGCTATCCGGTCGTCGCCGAGGGGATCGAAGACGCCGCGCAGTGTGCGCTGCTGCGCGGGCAGGGTTGCGACATCGGTCAGGGATTCCATCTCGGGCACCCGGTCGATGCCCTGGAGTTCCAGCGGCTCTATCTGTCCGAGGCGACGTAACCCGGCGCACGGAGCGCGATGAGCCGGCGCGTAAGGATTGTCCGCGAGCCGGGGTGACGCCCGACTCAAGCCCGATGCCGTCAATGACCTCGCCATGTCGAACGGCTGGCGCTGGTGGTGCTCCACACCCAGATCCATCAAGGACGGCCGGGCTTGATCCTGGCAGACTCATGGCCGATCCTAACTTCAGCATCACACGACTGCACACACGAGAGGACGAGACACATGCATGCCACCGCACGCCCGATCCTGATCGCCACCGGCCTGAGCCTGCTGACGAGCCTGACGCTGGCCCACGCCTCAGCCGATGACCCCATGACCGAGGAAGCCAAGGAGCTCATCCAGGAATTCGCCGGACAGTTGCAGTCCGAACTCAAGGCGGCGATCCAGACCGGCGGCCCCGTCCAGGCGATCTCCGTCTGCAAGGATCGCGCACCGGCCATCGCCGCCGAGCTGTCCGAATCCAGCGGCTGGGAGGTGGGACGTGTCAGTCTCAAGATGCGTAACACGACACTCGGGACACCGGACGCCTGGGAGACCCGGGTGCTCGAATCCTTCGAGACCCGTCTGGCCAATGGCCAGCCCGTCGATACCCTGAGCCAGGCCGAGGTGGTCGAGGACGATCAGGGACGGGCGTTCCGTTTCATGAAAGCGATCCCAACGCAGGAGGTCTGTCTGGCCTGTCATGGCAAGACCATTGCCGAGCCGGTCGCTCAGGCGCTCGACGCGCACTATCCGAACGACCGCGCGCGCGGCTTCGAGGTCGGCGACATTCGCGGCGCTTTCACGCTGTCCAAACCACTGACCGAGTGAACCAGTGCCTGGTATCGATCCAGCGGCGCGGTCGTCACTGACGAACGGCGATCGGGCCGCCTGATTCATCGAGGGGTAGAGATCATGTCAGGGGCGCGATTCGACATCCTGTTCGACGGCACGCTCAAGCCGGACGTTGATCCGGGTCTGGCGCGCGAACGTCTGGGCGCGGCCTTCAAGCTGGACGCGGCCGGCGTCGAGCGTCTCTTCACCGGCAAGCCGGTCGCCGTCAAGCGCGACGCGGACCTGACCACCGCCGCCCGCTACAAGCGCGTCTTCGAGGAGGCCGGCGCCATCGTCACCCTGCGTGCGATCGAAGCGGCCGAGCCGACCGAGGCCCCTCCGTCTCCCGTTGCCGTGCCAACGGATCGCACGCCGGCAGCGGCGGCCCCTCAGTCCGTCGTCACGCGCGCGGCCTCCGAACCAAAGGCCGACGCCAAGACAGACGGGGTGTCCGCAAACCTCACCGCCGAGGGCGGCTTCGAGTTCCTCGAAGAGCCGCCCAAGGTTAAGATGCCCGACCTCGATCTCAGTCATCTGAGCCTGGTCGGCGGCTCGAACTGGAGTCTGGCCGACTGCGAGCAGACACCCGAGCCGGTGCACATTCCCGACATCAGCCATCTGCGTCTCGACGAGATCGAGCCGCCCCCGGACGACAACGACCCGACTGGACAAAATCCCGCCCCATGAGCACAGACTTCGACCACATCGTCATCGGCGCCGGCATCAGCGGACTGGGCGCCGCGCACTTCTCCGCCCGGCGCGGCCTGAGTACGCTGGTGCTCGAAGCCAGCGACCGCGTCGGCGGCTGCATCAACAGCCAGGTATTCCCCGCACTCGGCGGTTTCTGGACCGAAGCCGGCGGACACACGTGTTTCAACAGCTATGGCCACATGCTGTCCATCCTCGACGATCTGGGTCTGACCAGTCAGGTCCATCCCAAGGTCAAGGTCGGCTACAAGCTTTGGAAGGCGGGCAAGCGCCGCTCCATCCTCTCGGCCCTGCATCTGTTCGAGGGTGCGCGCTCGATTCCCAAGCTGTTCAAGGAACCCAAGGACGGGCGTAGCGTGCGCGACTACTATGGCGCCGTGCTCGGCCGGCGCAATTATCGGGATCTGCTCCAGCACGCCTTCCAGGCCGTCATCTGCCAGCCGGCCGACGACTACCCGGCCGAGGCGCTGTTCCGACGCAAACCACGCCGCAAGGAGGTCATCAAAGCCTTTACCTTCGCCGAGGGCATCGCGACCATCCCGAACGCCATCGCCGCCCAGAACACGCTCGACGTGCGCACAGGTCAGCGGATCGAGCAGGTCGAATCCGAGGGCGAAGGGTTCCGTGTCCGGCTCCAGGACGGCACCGCGATCCGTGCCGCTCACCTGACCCTGGCCGTGCCGCCCGACGTCGCCGCCAAGCTGCTCCCGGCCGGTTTCGAGGACGCACGCGCACTGGTCGCCGGCATCGGCATGGCCGAGATCGAGACACTGGTGCTGGTCTTGCGCCAGGACGATCTGGAACTGCCGCCGATCGCCGGCCTGATCGCCGTCGAGGATGCCTTCTATTCGGCCGTCTCGCGCGACTTCCTGCCCGACGCGCAGTATCGCGGCTTTGCCTTCCATTTCCGCCCCGGCGTGCTCGACGCCGACGCTCAGGTCCGCCGCGCCTGCGAGTCACTGAGCATCGCGCCGGAACGAATCGCCGCCCAAGCGCGCGTCCACAACCGTCTGCCCGCGCTCCGCAAGGGCCATTTCGCGCTCGTCGAGCGCCTCGACGCCGCCCTCGCCGGCAAACGGCTGGCCCTGACCGGCAACTGGTTCCTCGGCGTCTCGATGGAAGACGCCCTGACGCGCAGTCACAGCGAGCACGTCCGACTATTCGGCGACCGCGCCTGAAGACAGCCCACACACATGGAGAACACATCATGCGACACGCACTGATCCTGCCGCTACTGATCGGCGCCCTGTCCGGTAACGCACTCGCCGAAGAGATCGGCAGCGTCTCGACCAAATTCAAATGGATGGGTCCGAACGACAAGATCGTCGTCGAGGTCTTTCAGGACGAGGATATCCCCGGCGTGGTCTGCTATCTGAGTCGGGCCAAGACCGGCGGTGTCTCGGGGGCCGTCGGTGTTGCCGAGGACACCTCCGATGCTGCGATCGAATGCACCCAGATCGGTCCCATCGCCCTGCCCGACGACGTGCGCTCCGGCAAGCGTAATGGCGAGCAGGTGTTCAAGAAGCGTACCTCGCTCCTGTTCAAGAGCCTGCAGGTGGTGCGCTTCTACGACGGACCGCGCAATGCCCTGGTCTACCTGACCTACAGCGACCGCATCATCGAGGGTTCGCCCAAGAATAGCGTCTCGGCGGTGGCCATCCAGCCGTGGAAGACAGACCCCGTTCAGCCGGCGGTGAAGTAGCCGTTACTCGATTGCGAGCTCTAAAGAAATTATTCGAACCGTGCCACGCCACAGCCCCGGACAACCCGCGCGGCCAAGAAGGGGCGGCCGGTTCGAAAAGAATTTTAAAAGGCGGGTGTCAGAACAGATCGATCAGGAGGCGTTGGGCTTGGGCCACGGCCAGATCCTTGGAACCGGAGGCATCCGAGCCGCCGAACTCCAGAACCCGGAGTTCGACCGGAGCCACGCCACGGCCGAGCATGCCCAGCTCACGTGCCGCTTCCTTGGAGAGGTCGATCGAGCGGCCATGCACATAGGGGCCGCGATCATTGATGGTGACTTCGACCGAGCGGCCGTTGACCTTGTTGGTCACCAGCACCCGGGTACCGAACTCCAGCGTGCGATGTGCCGCCGTCAGTTCGCCTTGATCGAAACGCTCGCCGCTGGCGGTGCGGCGGCCATTGAAGCGATCTCCGTAGTAGGAGGCCATACCCTCGGTGGTGAGGGCCTGAGCCTGAGTCATTGGCAAGAGCGCAAGTGCTAGAGCCAAGGGTGATAGCCAGTTGCGTCGATGGACCAAAACGCTTCCTCCGCGTGTCGTTTGGTGTTTGGGCGCTGTGCAAGAACCCTTCGAATACTCGTTCGCGGCGAGATCCTAACCGCCAGGACACCACGGAGGCAAGTTTTAGTTTCACCAGATCCGGCAAGGATTTAGCGCATCTATCTATCGTATCTTCTAATCACGGAACTCTTGTCAGGCCATCGCTGTCGCGGCTTCTGAGCCCAGCCCAGGGCTTCTGCACTAGCGCTCACGGCCATCCAGGCGCGTCAAACGTACACTGGATTCCAACGCCGGATCGGGCGCGGTCGTTGCGAGCGGCAGGAATTCATAGGCCGCGATCCGCGCGCGCTGAACCGGCTGATCGAGCGCCTCGGCCACGGCCGGATCGCGGCCATAGACATCACGACGCACGCGAAGGTTGCCCTCGGCGTCGGCGCGTGCCGTCAGATAATAGAGCAGGACGGGCAAGGGCTCCGACAGGTTGACATAGCGCGTCTTGGCGCCCTCCAGGACGCTGTCGATACGCGCCCGATCCCAGCTCGACTCCTCCAGCAGCAATTCGGCGAATTTCATCGGGTTCTGGACCCGCACACAGCCATGACTGAGCGCGCGCGCCGAGCGCCCGAACAGCGCCTTGCTGGGCGTATCGTGCATATAGACGGCATGGCGGTTGGGGAACATGAACTTCACCCGCCCGAGCGCGTTGTCCGGCCCCGGCTGCTGGACCACGCGATAGCGTTTGTAATCGGTCGCATTGCCACCGCTGACGCGGCGCCCCGTGCGACGATCGATCAGGATGTATTTGTCCGAGACCTTAGTGAACGTCTTCTGGATCGAGACCGGCATGGTCCAGGTCGGGTTGAGCACCAGATGATCGAGCCGGTCGCGGAACATGGGTGTCTGCGAATCCTCCTTGCCGACGATGACGCGCGTGCTCCAGGCGATCTCGCGGCCGCGCACCAGATGGGCCATGTAGTCGGCGACATCGACGAAGACATAGTCGGGCGGCAGATCCTCGTAGAGCCAGCGCATGCGCTCCAGATTGATCCGGATGCGCTCGATCCTGGATTCGTCGACGGGGTCGTTGATCACCGCAAGCGTTTGGGGACCGACCGCACCGTCAGCACCGAGACCATGACCACGCTGGAAGGCGCGCACTGCCTCGCTCAGGGCGGCATCGAAGGTCTCGGGCCGGTCGGGTGGCGTGCGCTCGCTATATCCAAGCAGACGCAGACGCTCGCGCAACTGGGCGACACGCTCGCCCCGGCTGCCGAGCGACAACACAGATCCGCCAGGCAGCGGCTCCAGCGCCTTGAGCTGACGCGCGCCGGCGTAATGACTCAGCGCGCGTTTGAGATCCTGGTACCAGAAGGGCTTCTGGAAGCGTCCGTCGAGGAAGTCGGCCAGATCCCCGGCCTCCAGGGCGCCGTGCATGTCGGCGATCAGACGCTCGGCCGGCAACGGCGCGCGGTCGTTCCACTTTCGGTCGATGGCGACCGGATCGAGCTTGCCATAGCGGGTGTGATGGGCATAGCGCAGTAGCGCATCGCTCAGCTGGAGATCGGCGGCGAGACGGGCGGCACCCTGGAGTGCGTCGAGCGCACCCGGACGGCTCAGTGCACGCAGGCGGTCGACGTGGAAGTCCTCGGGGCGGAAGCCTTCGGTGTCGCTCTGCTCGGCGAGTTCGAGCAAGGCCTCGATCGGCGCCGGCTTGGACCAGGCCAGACTGTAGCCGCGCTGGACATAGAAATCGGCGAGCACGGCGGCCGAGAGCAGCGGTACGCCGTCGATGGCCAGCGTCCTGGACTCGCGGAACGCCTCCAGGGTCGAGGCGAGCAGTTCGCTCGCACGCCCGGTCGCGGGCGTCATGAGGGTCAGCCAGGACAGCAGAACCAGTGGAAGCGATGCCTTCATGTCGTCAATTCAAACCTCGCCGATGAGTTCGACCCGCCCCCGGTCGTCGACCGTCTCCAGGCGCACGGTGAAGCCCCACAGACGGCGGATGTGGCGCAGCATCTCCGGCACCGAGTCACCCAGCGGGCGGCGCTGGTGCGCGAAGTGACGCAGGGTCAGCGAGCGGTCGCCGCGCCGGTCGACATTGTAGACCTGAATGTTGGGCTCGCGCGTGCCCAGATTGTACTGTTCCGCGAGCGCCTGACGCAGGGCGCGATAGCCGCTCTCCTCGTGGATCGCCTTGACTTCGAGATGTTCCTCCAGATCGTCGTCGGTGATGGCGAACAGACGGAACTCGCGCATCAGGTTGGGCGAGAGGAACTGGGCGATGAAGCTCTCGTCCTTGAAGTTGCGCATGGCGAAGTCGAGCACCTTGATCCAGTCGCCGCCGGCGATGTCGGGGAACCAGTAGCGGTCCTCGTCGGTGGGTGATTCGCAGATGCGGCGGATGTCGCGCATCATGGCGAAGCCGAGCGCATAGGGATTGATGCCATTGTAGTAAGGCGCATCGAACGGCGGCTGGAATACCACGCTGGTGTGCGATTGCAGGAACTCGATCATGAAGCCGTCGCTGACGAGTCCGTCGTCATACAGATGGTTCATGAGCGTGTAATGCCAGAACGTAGCCCAGCCTTCATTAGCCACCTGCGTCTGGCGCTGCGGATAGAAATACTGCCCGATCCGCCGCACGATGCGCAGGATCTCGCGCTGCCAGGGTTCGAGCAGGGGCGCATTCTTCTCGATGAAATAGAGGATGTTCTCCTGCGGCTCCTCCGGCCAGCGCTCCTCAAGCCGCGACGCGTCGTGCTCGGCGGTCGGCGGTCGGCGGCAAGGTGCGCCAGAGATCGTTGATCTGCGATTGCCGATAGTCCTCGCGCTCGCGCTGGCGGCGCTGCTCCTCGGCCATCGACAGCGGCGACGGGCGCTTGTAGCGGTCGACGCCGTGGTTCATCAGGGCATGACAGGAATCGAGCAGCAGCTCGACCTCATCATGGCCGTAACGCTCCTCGCACTGGGCGATGTACTTCCGGGCGAAGACCAGATAGTCGATGATGGCGTCGGCGCTGGTCCAGGTGCGGAACAGATAGTTGCCCTTGAAGAAGCTGTTGTGCCCGTAGCAGGCATGCGCGATCACCAGCGCCTGCATCGGCAGGCTGTTCTCCTCCATCAGATAGGCGATGCAGGGATCGGAGTTGATGACGATCTCATAGGCCAGACCCATCTGACCGCGCCGATAGGTCTGCTCGGTGGCGACGAACTGCTTGCCGAACGACCAGTGCTGGTAGTAGATCGGTAGGCCTACGGAGGAATAGGCGTCGATCATCTGCTCGGAGCTGATGACCTCGATCTGGTTGGCGTAGGTGTCGAGTCCGTAGACCTCGTGGGCCAGGCGGCCGAGTTCCCGGTCGAACCGCTCCAGGAGCGGAAAGGACCACTCGGATGAATCCGTGATGAGTCGTGTGCTCATGCCGTCTGCCTCTTGAACAACTCGCGAAACACCGGATAGATGTCCTCGGCACCGTCGATCTCCTGCATCGCGAAGTGCGGATGCGCCGCCATCACTTCCTCATAGGCATACCAGAGGCTCTGATGCTGACGCGGCGTGATCTCGACATAGGCGTAATAGCGCATCAGCGGCATCAGCTTCTCGATCAGCAGATCGCGGCAGAGGCTGGAGTCCGAATCCCAGTTGTCGCCGTCCGAGGCCTGGGCGGTATAGATGTTCCAGACGCTCGGGTCATAGCGCTCCTTGACCACGTCATAGGCCAGATTGAGCGCGCTCGACACCACGGTGCCGCCGGTCTCGCGCGAGTAGAAGAAGTCCTCTTCGTCGACTTCCTGAGCGATGGTGTGATGGCGGATGAAGACGACCTCGATCCGGTCGTAATTGCGCTTCAGAAACAGATACAGCAGGATGAAGAAGCGCTTGGCGAGACTCTTGCGCTCCTGATCCATGGAGCCTGAGACGTCCATGATGCAGAGCATGACGGCCTTGCTCGTCGGCTCGGGCAGCTTGACGAAGCTCTGATAGCGCAGATCGAAGGTGTCGATGAAGGGCAGCGCGGCGATCCGGGTCTTGAGCCGGTCGATCTCGGCGCGCCGTTCGCCGATGTGCGGGTCGGTCTCCGGAACCCCGTCGGCAAGCAGACGCGCGACCTCTTCCTCCAGCTCGCGGATCCGGGCGCGTGAGGGCGCACCGAGCGCGGTCCGCCGGGCGACCGCGCCCTTGAGCGAGCGCACCACATCGATATTGGTCGGCGCGCCCTGGGTCGAATAGCCGGCGCGCACCGTCTTGAACTCGGTGGTGCCGATGAGCTGGTTGCGCACCAGATTGGGCAGTTCCAGATCCTCGAACAGCAGATCCATGAACTCCTCGCGCGAGAGTTCGAAGACGAATTCATCCTCGCCCTGCCCGTCCTTGCTCGCGCGCCCCTGACCCGAGCCGCCGCCCTGCCCGCCCTCGGGCCGACGGATGCGGTCGCCCGACTCGAACTGCTTGTTGCCGGGGTGCACCATGTCGCGCACCCCGCCCTTGCCGTGATGGAACACCGGCTCGGATATGTCGCGCGACGGGATGCCGACCGTCTCGCCGGAATCCATGTCGGTGATGCTGCGCTTGTCGACCGCGTCGGCCACGGCCCGCTTGAGCTGGGTCTTGTAACGCTTCAGGAAGCGCTGGCGGTTGACCGCGCTCTTGTTCTTGCCGTTCAGACGCCGGTCGATGAAGTGTGACATAGGAACTCGCTGTGACGCTGGCGGTTCGAGTTACTGCGACTTGCGCACCCGCAGATACCACTCCGAGAGCAGCCGCACCTGCTTGGGCGTGTAGCCCTTGTCGGTCATGCGGTCGACGAACTGGTCGTGCTTCTTCTTCTCGTCGACCGACGCCTTGGCGTTGAAGGAGATGACCGGCAGCAGATCCTCGGTGTTGGAGAACATCTTCTTCTCGATGACCACGCGCAGCTTCTCGTAGCTGGTCCATTTCGGATTGGACCCGGCGTTGTTGGCGCGCGCGCGCAGCACGAAGTTGACGATCTCGTTGCGGAAGTCCTTGGGATTGGAGATCCCGGCCGGCTTCTCGATCTTCTCCAGCTCCTCGTTGAGCATGGCGCGGTTCATCATCTCGCCGGTGTCCGGGTCGCGATATTCCTGATCCTGGATCCAGTAGTCGGCATAGGTGACATAGCGGTCGAAGATGTTCTGACCGTACTCGGCATAGGACTCCAGATAGGCCGTCTGCAACTCCTTGCCGATGAACTCGGCATAGCGCGGGGCCAGATACTGCTTGAGGAAGCCGAGATAGCGTTCCTGGGTCTCGGGCGGCAGTTGCTCGCGCGCGATCTGGCGCTCCAGCACATAGAGCAGATGCACCGGATTGGCCGCGACCTCGCTGTGATCGAAGTTGAACACCTGCGACAGGATCTTGAACGCAAAGCGCGTCGAGATCCCGCTCATGCCCTCGTCGACGCCGGCATAGTCGCGATATTCCTGCACCGACTTGGCCTTGGGGTCGGTATCCTTCAGGTTCTCGCCGTTATAGACGCGCATCTTGGAAAAGAGGCTCGAATTCTCCGGCTCCTTCAGGCGCGTCAGGACCGAGAACCTGGCCATCATCTCCAGGGTGCCGGGCGCGCAGGGCGAGGCGGCGAGCGAGCTGTTACGCAACAGCTTCTCGTAGATCCGCACCTCTTCGTCGACGCGCAGGCAATAGGGCACCTTGACGATGAAGACGCGGTCGAGGAAGGCCTCATTGTTCTTGTTGTTGCGGAAGCTCTGCCATTCCGATTCGTTCGAGTGCGCCAGGATGATGCCCTGGAACGGCAGGGCCGAGAGACCCTCGGTGCCGTTGTAGTTGCCCTCCTGAGTCGCCGTGAGCAGCGGATGCAGCACCTTGATCGGCGCCTTGAACATCTCGACGAACTCCATCAACCCCTGGTTGGCCCGACACAGCGCACCCGAATAGCTGTAGGCGTCCGCGTCGTTCTGGGCGAAGCGTTCGAGCTGACGGATGTCGACCTTGCCGACCAGCGCCGAGATGTCCTGGTTGTTCTCGTCGCCCGGCTCGGTCTTGGCCACCGCGACCTGTTCCAGGATCGAGGGATAGAGCTTGACCACCTTGAACTTGGTGATGTCGCCGTTGTACTCCTGCAAGCGTTTCACCGCCCAGGGCGACATGATGGTGCGCAGGGCGCGGCGCGGGATGCCGTAGTCCTCTTCCAGGATGGCGCCGTCCTCTTCGGGTGAGAACAGGCCCAGCGGCGACTCGAACACCGGCGAACCCTGGATGGCGTAGAAAGGCCGCTCCTCCATCAGTTCCTTGAGCTTCTCGGCCAGCGACGACTTGCCGCCGCCGACCGGCCCCAGCAGATAGAGGATCTGTTTCTTCTCCTCCAGCCCCTGCGCGGCATGCTTGAGATAGGAGACCAGATGCTCGATCGACTCCTCCATGCCGTAGAACTCGGCGAAGGCCGGATAGCGCCGGATCATCTTGTTCTGGAAGATACGGCTCAGACGCGGATCGTCGCGGGTGTCGATCAGCTCGGGCTCGCCGATCGCCGCCAGCAGCCGCTCGGCCGGCCCGGCGTAGGCCGAGCGGTCGGTCTTGCACAGCTCCAGGTACTCGTTCAGGCTCAGCACCTCCTCGCGGGAGGCTTCGTAGCGGGCCTGATAGCGTTCGAAGATCGACATGGACTCATACCTCACTCGGAAGGGGTGGTGACCTTCGACCGCGTCGGTCACAACAGGTGCGATCGCGCCTGTATCAGAGAGCGTATCGCCCCATCGGGCGTCGGATCAGCGAGGCGGTCGGGGTGATATTCAATGAAGCAATGATCGGGCCATTGACAGGACAGACGTCATCGCCGTCTCGCACGCTCCGAGTCTGTCGTTGAGAAACCCGATTTGCACCGAATCAGTGCATCAAGCGCGGCGTCCAACACCCGCTTGGACGATCCGCGCCCCAAACAACCAGCGTGGTCCGATGCATGGATGTGAGACGAACGCACCTGCGTAGTGCATTGAATCGACCAAGCCGCAGAGATCTCGGTTCCGCGTTTCATTAGATGGAGTTCCCAAAGTGGGACTCCAAGCCTGTGCAACCGAAGACAGCGCGTCGATACTGACACGACTCGCCGACACTATCCGGCGTTTATAAAACTTCATTTGGATTTCGGCGCCGATGACTATACTCCTGAAGCTGACCCTCAGGCGCGGGTGCACGCCATTCAACGGCGCCGCAGATCCTGGATGCCGCAGATCCTGGATGCCGCAGGTCATGCATGCGCCGGTTATGTGACCCCGCACCTGGACCCGGAGCGTTCGGTCGATATGCACGTCGGGCGCATTCGTCGTCAGTTACGTGAGGCTGGCATCCAGAACGTGAAGCATCCTGGCGATTCGCAGGCATGGCTAGCGGCTGAACGTCGGAAACCAAAAGGAATTCTCGTCAACTACCCCGGCCTGAAGGCCGGAGCTTGAAAGAGCTGGGTTGACCAGGGACAGCGGTGAACATCCGCTGCGTTTGCAACAGGTCGTTGAGACCCACTCCGGAATGCTTCCTCAGTCCCGGACCCTGGAAGGTCGGAATCATGCAGGCGAAAGGCAAAGCGCCGAAGGTTCCGATCGCCGCCGCGCGGCGGGAGCCGGTTGCAGACATTCCCGAGGGGAGCGAGCCGCGAGGCTCCGTCACCAGGCCCGTAAGGGCGCGTTTTGGAACAGAGCGATGGCGGTATTCGTACTCGACAAACAGAAACATCCGCTGATGCCGTGCACGGAGAAACGCGCGCGGCTGTTGCTGGAGCGCGGACGCGCGGTGGTGGTGCGTCTGGCCCCCTTCACCCTTCGGCTGAAGGATCGAATCGGCGGGGCGGTTCAACCGCTGCGCCTGAAGCTCGATCCGGGCAGTCGCGTCACGGGGCTGGCGCTGGTGCGCGAATCCGAAACCGGTGATGCGGACACGGGCGCGGTCGAGCGCCTGGAGCATGGGCTGTGGTTTGGGGAACTCGTGCATCGCGGCCAGGCGATCCGGGAGGCGCTGACGCTGCGGCGTCACTATCGCCGAGCACGCCGGTCTCGGAAGACGCACTACCGGGCGCCGCGCGTCCTGAATCGCCCCCGCCGTGAGGGCTGGTTGCCGCCGTCGTTACAGCATCGGCTCGACACGACGCTCAATTGGGTCGAGCGCCTGCGCCGGCTCGCCCCGATCACCGCCCTCAGTCAAGAACTGGTGCGTTTCGATACCCAGGCGCTCCAGAACCCGGAGATCTCCGGTGTGGAGTACCAACAGGGCGAACTGGCCGGTTATGAGGTGCGTGAATACCTGCTGGAGATGTGGCACCGGAGCTGCGCCTATTGTGGCGCGACGAACGTGCCGCTGGAGATCGAGCACATCGTGCCGCGCGCCAAAGGCGGCTCGGATCGGGCCTCGAACCTGACGCTGGCTTGCCGCCCCTGCAATCAGCGCAAGGGGAGTCGATCCATTGAGGATTTTTTGCAACGCCAACCGGTGCGCCTGCACCAGATCCAGGCCCAGGCCAGAGCGCCGCTCCAGGACGCCGCCGCCGTCAATGCCACGCGCTGGGCGCTGTTGAACGCGCTCCAGACCACGGGCCTAGCGGTCGAGACCGGCTCGGGCGGACGCACCAAGTTCAATCGCACGCGCCTGGACATCCCCAAAACCCATGCCCTCGATGCCGCCTGTGTCGGCGCCGTCGATCAGGTGCGCGACTGGAACCGCCCGGTCCTGGCTATCCGTGCCACCGGGCGCGGCGCTTACCGCCGCACGCGCACGTTCAACAACGGCTTCCCGCGCGGCTATCTGATGCGCCACAAGCGCGTCCACGGCTTCCAGACCGGCGATTGGGTCAGCGCCGTGGTGCCTACGGGAAAGAAAGCGGGCGTGCATATCGGGCGCGTCGCGGTGCGCCAAACGGGATCGTTCAATATCCAGGCCCCGGCCGGAACCGTCCAGGGGATTGCCTACCGCCATTGCTGCCTCATTCAACGCGCTGACGGCTATGGCTACGCCTTCCAACCTAAACCAGATACGGAGGAGGCGAGACGGGCGGCCTGACCGCGCTACGCGCGGTGCGCTGTCCCTCCCCGTCATGAAGGACGGGGTTTCTCGCGCAAGACTGATGAAAAACTTGACCATTGGTTTGCGGGTGCTCATTGGTTCTGGAATCGTGCTGGTGTTGAGCGTTGGTTTGATTCTGCCGCTAGCCATGGCCAAGTTGAGCGAGCTGTCGAATCAGGCCGAACAGCGCGAGCTGGAAAATCTCTTCGTCAACCTCACCGAGGCGATCGCCGCCCAAGGCGCCCAGGCCCGCGCATTGAGCGCCGCCATTGCGCGCAATCCGGACATCCAGCGCGCCTTTGCCGAGGGCAATCGTGATCGGCTGATCGAACTGACCCGACCGATCTTCGACTATATGCACGAACATCAGGGCGTGCAGCAGTTCCAGTTCCACCAACCGCCCGCGACCTCGTTCCTGCGGGTGCATATGCTCGAAAAATACGGCGACGATCTCTCGGCGATCCGCAAGACCATCGTGGAAGCCAACCGCACCCAGTCCCCGATCAGCGGACTGGAAAAAGGCGTGGCGGGGCTGGGTGTGCGTGGAGTCGAGCCTGTGCCCTATGAAGGGCGACACATCGGCGTCGTCGAGTTCGGTCTCTCATTCGGTCAAGCCTTCTTCGAGCATTTCAAACGACGCACCGGCGTCGATGCCGCCTTGCAGATTACGGAGGATGGCGGTGGCTTCAGAACCTTCGCCGGCACCATCCAGGGCAGTACGCTGTTTTCCGCCGAACAGCTCGCACGCATTCTGGCCGGTGAGATCCTGATCCAGCATCGGGACTACCAGGGCATCCCGGTGGCGGTGTATGGGCGTGTGGTAAACGATTTTTCGGGGCAGCCGGTCGGAGTGCTAGAGCTGATCGGCGATCGGAGCGCCACGGTCGCCACCTATCACCGCGCGCTCGCCTCGATCCTGGGCACGGGCGTGGCCCTGCTGATCGTCGGACTCGTGATCGCCTGGTTCATCGCTCAGGGGATCGCCAGATCCATTCGCCGTACCGTCGAGAGTCTCGACGCCATCGCCCAGGGCGACGGCGACCTGACACGCCGCCTCGACGACCAGGGGCGCAACGAACTGGGCGACCTGGCGCGCGCCTTCAATGCGTTCGCCGACAAGATCCATGCGCTCGTTTCCCAGATCTCCAGGGCCACTTTCGAGCTCCAGGGGGCGTCCGAGCAGCTCTCCACCACGAGTGGCGAGACCTACCGTCAGGTCAAGGTAGAGCAGAGCGAGACCGATCAGGTCGCGACCGCGATCAACCAGATGACGGCCACCGTCGAAGAGGTTGCACGTCACGCCGCCGAGGCGTCGCGTGTGGTCCAGGAGACGAGCCGTGCGGCCACACACGGCGATCGGCTCGCTCAACAGACAGTCGAAGCGATCGAGGCCGTGGCCCATGAGATCGAGCAGGCCGGCCAGGTCGTCGCGCGGCTGGCCGCCGACAGTCGCGAGATCGGAGCCGTGCTCGATGTCATTCGCGGGGTCGCCGAACAGACCAACCTGCTCGCCCTCAACGCCGCCATCGAGGCCGCGCGTGCCGGCGAGCAGGGACGCGGCTTCGCTGTGGTCGCCGCCGAGGTCCGCACCCTGGCCAGTCGGACCCAGGACTCGATCCAGGACATCCGCCACAAGATCGAACGGGTTCAGAGCGGCTCGTCCGAGGTCGTGAGCGTCATCGAGACCAGTCAGACGCACGCCCGGGGCGGGGTCGAGCAGGCACGTCAGGCCAGTGAGTCCTTCCAGTCCATCAGTCGCTTCATCCTGGGCGTCCATGACATGAACACCCATATCGCGAGCGCCGCCGAGGAACAATCGGCGGTCGCCGAGGAAATCAACCGCAACATTCACGTCATCAGCCGGAGCGTCGACGAAACCGCCGCCGAAGCCGATCACCTCGCCCAGGCGAGCAGGCGGCTCGCCCAACTGGCCGGCGAGATCCAGCAGGCGATCGGGAGCTTCCGGATCTGAGGATTTCGACGGGCGCGATCCTGTAACATGCGAAGATCCTGAGCCGTATCCGAGATCCGTATGCCCGATTCCTACGTCGATCGCATCCTCAAGGCGCGCGTCTACGATGTCGCCGTCGAGACCCCGCTCACGCTGGCGCCACGACTCTCGACCCGCCTGAACAATACCGTCCTGCTCAAGCGCGAGGACTTGCAGCCGGTGTTCTCGTTCAAGCTGCGCGGGGCCTACAACAAGCTCATCCATCTCGACGCCGAGGCACGCGCGCGCGGTGTGATCGCGGCCAGCGCCGGCAATCATGCGCAGGGCGTGGCGCTCGGCGCCAGCCGGCTCGGACTCCAGGCGACCATCGTCATGCCGCGCACCACGCCGGCGATCAAGGTCCGCTCGGTGCGCGCCCATGGCGGCAAGGTGGTGCTCCATGGCGATTCCTACGACGAGGCCTATGCCCATGCACGGGAGCTGGTGGACGAGAAGGGTCTGACGTTCATCCATCCCTTCGACGACCCGGACGTCATCGCCGGTCAGGGCACCATCGGTATGGAGATCCTGCGCCAGCATCCCGAGCCGCCGCACGCCATCTTCGTCCCGGTCGGCGGCGGCGGACTGATCGCCGGGATCGCGGCCTATGTCAAATGGCTCTATCCCGAGGTGCGGATCATCGGCGTCGAACCCGAGGATGCGCCCACGCTCCATGCCGCGCTCGCCGCCGGCGAACGGGTCGCCCTGCCTCAGGTCGGGCTGTTTGCCGACGGCGTGGCGGTGCGACTGATCGGCGAGGAGACCTTCCGTGTCGCGCGCGAACGGGTCGACGAGGTGGTGCTGGTCAGCACCGATGAGATCTGCGCGGCGATCAAGGACATCTTCGACGACACCCGAGGCATCGCCGAGCCGGCCGGGGCGCTGGCCGTGGCCGGACTCAAACGCTGGGTCGAGACCACGGGCACGCGCGACACCCATCTGGTGGCCATCGAGAGCGGTGCCAACATCAATTTCGACCGCCTGCGCCATGTCGCCGAGCGCGCCGAACTCGGCGAGCACCGCGAGGCGCTGTTCGCCGTCGAGATCCCCGAGCGTCCGGGCAGCTTCCTGAGCTTCTGCCGCGCGCTCGGCAAGCGCCAGATCACCGAGTTCAACTATCGCTATGCCGACAGCCGCCGCGCCCAGGTCTTCGTCGGTATCGAGCTGTCCAAGGGCGAGGATGAGCGTGCCGAACTGATCGCACGCTTGGCCGACAAGGACTTCAAGGTGCTCGACATGACCGACAACGAAACGGCCAAGCAGCACATTCGTTTCATGGTCGGCGGCCACGCGCTGGGGCTGGAGCACGAGCGGCTGGTGCGCTTCGAATTCCCCGAGCGTCCCGGAGCCCTGCTCAACTTTCTGAGCGGACTCGGCAAGCGCTGGAACATCAGTCTCTTCCACTACCGCAACCATGGCGCGGCCTATGGGCGGGTGCTCATGGGCGTGCAGATCCCGCCCGCTGATCACGAAGATTTCACGCAGGCGCTCGACGGCTTGAGCTATCCGCACTGGGATGAGACCGACAACCCCGCCTACCGGATCTTCGCCGGCAACGGATAGTGCGTACGGCCGGCGCCACGGGAGCCGTCCGCCAGACTGGTCAGAGACAGGACCGTCCCCTAGAATTCAACCGCCCACTCAACGTCGTCGAGCTCACAGCTCCAGGAGAACCCAACGTGGACGCTGCCTTTCATTCGGATCTCGTCAGCACCCGGATCGGAATTCTGGGGCTTGGCTATGTGGGTCTACCGCTCGCCGTCGAGTTCGGCAAGCGCTACCAGACCATCGGTTTCGACATCAATGCGGCGCGGATCGCCGAGCTGCGCGCCGGGCGTGATTCATCACTGGAGGTCGAACCAGACGAGCTGCGGACGGCCAGCCGACTCGAATACGCCGACGCGATCGAGGCGCTCGCCGACTGTCATGTGCTGATCGTCACCGTCCCCACGCCGATCAATGCCCACAAGCAGCCGGACTTCGGTCCGCTCGAGTCGGCCAGCCGCGCCATCGGCTCCATCATCAAGCCGGGCACGATCGTCGTCTTTGAATCGACCGTCTACCCGGGCGCGACCGAAGAGGTCTGCATCCCCATCATCGAGCGCCTCTCGGGTCTGACCTACAACCGCGATTTCTACGCCGGCTACAGCCCCGAGCGCATCAATCCGGGTGACAAGGCCCATCGACTGACCACCATCAAGAAGGTGACATCCGGCTCCACGCCCGAGGTCGCGCGCTTCGTCGATGCGCTCTACGGCTCCATCATCACCGCCGGCACCCATCTGGCCAGCAGCATTCGCGTCGCCGAGGCGGCCAAGGTGATCGAGAACACCCAGCGCGATCTCAACATCGCCCTCATCAACGAGCTGGCGCTGATCTTCAACCGACTGGGACTGGACACGCTGGAGGTGCTGGAAGCGGCCGGGACCAAGTGGAACTTCCTGCCCTTCCGTCCCGGACTGGTCGGCGGACACTGCATCGGCGTCGACCCCTACTACCTGACCCACAAAGCGCAGGAGATCGGCTATCACCCCAAAGTCATCCTGGCCGGACGGCGTGTCAACGACGGCATGGGCGCTTATGTCGCCGGCGAGGTCATCAAGCTGATGGTGCGGCGCGGCAGCCTGCACCAGGGCAGCCGCGTTCTGGTTCTGGGCCTGACCTTCAAGGAGAATTGCCCGGATCTGCGCAACACGCGCGTGGTCGACATCCTGGCCGAGTTGCAGGACTATGGTCTGAGCTGTGACGTCCACGACCCCTGGGCCAATCCGGCCGAGGCCGAGCACGAATACGACCTGAAACTGGTGCAGCACCCCGAGCACGGCACCTACGATGCCATCATCCTGGCCGTTGCCCATCGCGAGTTCGCCGACTGGGGTGCCGAACGTATCCGCGCCTTCGGCAAGCCGGGCGCCATCCTCTACGACGTCAAACAGCTCTTCCCGCGCGACGCAGTCGACGGACGGCTGTAATCTCAACCCCCTGGAGTTTCGATGAAGATCCTGATCACCGGCAGCGCCGGTTTCATCGGTTCGGCCCTGTCACTGCGCCTGCTCGAACGCGGCGACACGGTGATCGGGGTCGACAATCTCAACGACTACTATGACGTCCGGCTCAAGGAAGCCCGGCTGGCACGCACCCTCGACCATCCGAACTACACCGACGTGCGGCTCGACATCGAGGACGGCGCCGGACTGACCGAGGTCTTCCGCACCCATCGCCCCGAGCGCGTGGTGAATCTGGCGGCCCAGGCCGGCGTGCGCTACTCGCTCGAAAACCCCATGGCCTATGTCAGCACCAATCTGGTGGGCTTCGCCAATATCCTGGAATGCTGCCGTCATCACGGCGTCGAGCATCTGGTCTATGCCTCCAGCAGCTCGGTCTATGGCGCCAACACCGAGATGCCCTTCTCGGTCCACGACAACGTCGATCATCCGCTCAGCCTCTATGCCGCGAGCAAAAAGGCCAACGAGCTGATGGCCCACACCTACAGCCATCTCTACCGGCTCCCGACCACCGGACTGCGCTTCTTCACCGTCTACGGACCCTGGGGTCGGCCCGACATGGCGCTGTTCAAGTTCACCCGCGCCATCCTCGCCGGCGAACCGATCCAGGTCTTCAACTACGGCCAACACCGGCGCGACTTCACCTATGTCGACGACATCGTCGAGGGCGTGATCCGCGTACTCGACCGCGTCCCCGCGGGCAACCCCGACTGGAGCGGCGCCAAGCCCGACCCGGCCAGCAGCCGCGCGCCCTATCGCGTCTACAACATCGGCAACAACCAGCCGGTCGAGCTGATGGAATACATCGCCGTCCTGGAGCAGTGCCTGGGCCGCAAGGCCGAGATGGAGCTACTGCCCCTGCAACCCGGCGACGTCCCCGACACCTTCGCCGACGTCACGGATCTCGTCCGGGACACCGGCTACAAACCCGACACCCCCGTAGCCGTCGGCGTCGCACGCTTCGTCGCGTGGTATCAGGACTTCTACACCCAAGAAGCCCGCGCCCACTGACGCTCGACCCCATGAGGGAGGGTCGGGTGACGGCGGGCGGGGGTGTCGACCGCATGGGTGCGGTCGTCAAGCCTCCAGGGACGGATTCACGGCGTCCCCCGACCGCCGTCACCCGACCCGGAAGCCGTCACCACGCCAAGTACCTGACCGACCTCAGAACGGCGCGTCCAGTTCACTCGCCAAGGTCTTAGGCACAGCCGGACTGTTTGGAGCCAACCCAAACACCTCATCGAGCCGCGCGATCAACTGACGCACCTGCAACGCCAGGATCGCAAACTCCGCATCCAGCCGCTGCGCCGGATCCATGTCATCGCCGTCCAGCTCCTCCAGCAGCGCCTCCCCCACCCGCAACCGCTTGAGCGACAGATCATCGGCCAGCGTAAAACTCAGCCGCTCATCCCACTCCAGCGCCAGCTTGGTCACCTGCTTGCCTGCGCGCAGATGATTGAGGATCTCCTCGCTCGCCAGATCCTGCCGACTACAGCGCACCACCCCCGCCTGCTCACCGACATCGCGCAACTCACAGGCATCCCCAGGCACGAAATCGTTCGGCGCACTCTCATCCAGCAACCAGCTTGTCAACACATTGGCCGCCGGCCGTACCGGATCCGGCAATCTGACCGGCAGCGACCCCAGCGTCTCACGCAGCAGCGACACCACCTCCTCCGCCTGCTTCTCGCTCGACGAATCCACCACCAGCCAACCGCTCTCGGTATCGAGATAGAGCTGAGTCCGGCGCGAACGGGTAAAGGCCCGCGGCAGCATCTCATTGATGATCTGCTCGCGCAGCCGACGCCGCTCGGCCCGCCCGACATCACGCGCCTCGCCTGCCTCCAGCTCGCTCACCCGCTCGTCGAGCGCCTCGGCCACAGCGGCCGACGGCAACAGCCGCTCCTGCCGGCGCGCGCAGATCAGATAACAGCCGCTCACCGCCTGCACCAGGGCCGTGGTCTCTTCACCCAACGGCGACGTCCAACCCAGGGTCGCCGTCTCGATCGGACCACAGGGACGGAAACGCCGCCCGCCCAGCGCCTCCTCCAACTCAGCGGCCGTAAACTCGAACGGCTGATCCAGACGGAAGAAACGTGCATTCTTGAACATGGCGAGCCTCCATACGAAAAGGCCCGGAGTATGCCCGACTCGCGACAACGCGGAAAGGGCAGGTCGCGCGCCAGCGGTTTAGAATGGCCGCTATCTTGGCCACTGATCGCTACATCGTGAACGAACTCTCATTGCCCGGACTCTTCATCACCCTCGGCGTCCTCATCTGCCTCTCGGCGTTCTTCTCCGGCTCCGAGACCGCACTCCTGACCCTGAACCGCTACCGGCTCAAGCACCTCGCCGAACGCGGCCACAACGGAGCACGCATCGCCCGCCGGCTACTCGATCGCCCCGACCGCCTGATCGGACTCATCCTGCTCGGCAACAACTTCGTCAACATCATGGCCTCGTCACTGGCAACCGTGATCGCGCTGCGGATCGGCGGCGAGGCGGCCATCGGCCTCGCCGCCGGTCTGCTGACACTCGTCATCCTCATCTTCGCCGAGGTCGCGCCCAAGACCTATGCGACCCTCGATCCCGAGCGCCTGGCCTTTCCTGCCGCCTATGTCTACCGGCCCCTGCTCAAGCTGCTCTATCCCATCGTCTGGTTCGTCAATCTCTTCACCAACGGCATCCTGCGCCTGATCGGGATCGTGCCCGAGGGCGCACCGCCGACCGATCTGAGCCGCGAGGAACTGCGCACCGTGGTCAGCGAGGCCGGGGCCATGATCCCGGAACGCAGTCGTTCCATGCTGATTGCGATCCTGGATCTGGAGCACGCGACCGTCGAGGACATCATGATTCCCCGCAACGAGGTCGAGGGCATCGACCTCCAGGACAGCGAGGAAGACATCCTCAACACCATCCGCAACACCAGCTATACCCGACTGCCACTCTACGACGGCAGCATCGACAATGTCGTCGGCATCCTCCATGCGCGCAACGCCCTGCATGCGATGCTGGAACGCGGGCTGGACAGCCAGCACCTGCGCGAGATCGCCCGCGAACCCTATTTCGTCCCCGAGAGCACCCCGCTCTATCAGCAGATGCTCAACTTCCAGCGCACCAAACAGCAGGTCGGTCTGGTCGTCGACGAATATGGCGATTTCATGGGACTGATCACCATGACCGACCTGCTGGAGGAGATCGTCGGCGAGTTCACCACCGACCCCGCCGACAGCCTGCCCGAGATCCATCGCACCGAGGACGGCAGTCTGCTCGTCGATGGCTCGATCGGCCTGCGCGACCTCAATCGGGCGCTACGCTGGGAGCTGCCGACCGACGGCCCCAAGACGCTCAACGGACTGATCCTGGAGTACATGGAGACCATCCCCGAGCCCGGCACCAGTCTCAAGCTCGGCGAGCATCCGCTGGAGATCATCCAGACCGCCGACAATGGTGTGCGAACCGTCAAGGTTGTGCCGACGCCGCTGCGCAAGGGATACCGCTGAATCGTTCGGCATTCCAAAAACGGCGCTCACCCCGCATACACCGCGAGCAGGCTCTGACTCCAGACCCGGCGGGACTACAGCGCCGCGCGGCCATGCTTGCCCCGTCCCCGACGGCAACCTAGACTGCGGGGCGTCCGCCATCAGGCGTCGCAGATCAGGATGGTTTCTCTCGCATGACTCAGTCCCACACGGAGGCGCCGCACAACTGGCGCCAGACGCTCGGTGAACTGCTCGACCGGCGCGTGCTCGCTATGCTCCTGCTCGGGTTCTCGGCCGGAGTGCCGCTACTGCTGATCTTCTCCTCGCTCTCACTCTGGCTGCGCGAGGCCGGGATCGAGCGTCAGGCTGTGACCTTCTTCAGCTGGGCCGCCCTCGGCTATTCGTTCAAGTTCGTCTGGGCGCCGCTGATCGACACCCTGCCGCTGCCCTGGCTGACGCGCTGGCTGGGGCGGCGGCGCGCCTGGCTGCTGGTCTCGCAACTGGCGATCATCACCGCCATCGTGCTCATGGCCCTGATCGATCCGGCCGGCGGCGGCGACAACCTCGCGCACATGGCGCTCGCGGCCGTGCTGCTCGGGTTCTCCTCGGCGACCCAGGACATCGTGATCGACGCCTATCGCATCGAGTCGGCCCCGCCCCGACTCCAGGCGCTGATGTCCTCGACCTATATCGCCGGCTATCGCATCGCCATGGTGGCTTCAGGCGCGGGCGCGCTGTTCCTGGCCTCGGCCTTCGGCTCAGAGCTGGGCGCCTACAGCTACTCGGCCTGGAGTTCGACCTATCTGATCATGGCCGCCGTCATGCTGGTCGGGGTGCTCACCACGCTCGTCATCCGCGAACCCGAGACCTATCGGCCCAAGGCGCTCACCCACTACTCGGCACTCGACTATCTGCGTCTGGTGCTGGTGTTCGCGCTCATGGCCGGCGCCTTCGTCGGCGGCTTCTTCCTGAGCGGGACGCTGTTCGGCGATCTCAAGCACTGGCTCGGCGGCGGTGCGCTCGGGGCCTTTCTGCTGGAGACCCTGCATTTCGGGCTGGCCGTGGGCGTGGCGGCGTTCGTCGGCTGGGCGCTGGTGCAGTTGGGCGCGATCGACCGGCCCATGGCGCACGCAGTCTGGATCGAGCCGGCGCTCGACTTCTTCGCCCGCTACGGACTCAAGACGGCCTTGCTGCTGCTGGCGCTCATCGGACTGTACCGGATCTCAGACATCGTGCTCGGCGTCATCTCCAATGTCTTCTATCAGGACATCGGCTTCAGCAAGCCGCAGATCGCCACGGCGGTCAAGACCTTCGGCGTCTTTGTCAGTATCGCCGGCGGGGTGCTCGGCGGGCTGATGGCGACCCACTATGGTGTGGTGCGCATCCTGATGCTGGGCGCGATCCTGTCGGCGGCGACCAACCTGATCTTCGTGGTGCTGGCGCATGCCGGAGCGGATGTGACCCTGCTCTATGTGGCCGTCGGTGCGGACAATCTGGCGGCCGGGCTGGCGAGCGCGGCCTTCGTCGCCTTTCTGTCGAGCCTGACCAATGTCTCCTTCACCGCCGTGCAGTACGCCATCTTCAGCTCGCTGATGACGCTCCTGCCCAAGGTGCTCGGCGGCTACTCGGGCAGCCTCGTCGACGGCATCGGCTATCCGGGCTTCTTCGTCTTCACCACGCTCATCGGGGTGCCGGTGATCGCCCTGGTCTGGATCGCCGGTCGGCGGCTGGACATCGCCGAGGAACGGGCCGGGGCGATGCGCAAGTGCGAAGCGTAGTGATAGCATAGGCCGATTCAATGGCCAGAGAGAGAAGACTCGATGTCTTACGAGAAGATCCAGGTTCCAACCACCGGCGAGAAGATCAGCGTCAATGCGGATTTTTCACTGAACGTGCCGGACAAGCCGATCATCCCCTTCATCGAGGGTGATGGCATCGGCATCGACATCACGCCCGTGATGCGTGCCGTGGTCGACGCGGCGGTCGCCAAATCTTATGGCGGCCAGCGCCAGATCCAGTGGATGGAGATCTATGCCGGCGAGAAGTCGACCCGCACCTATGGCGAGGACGTCTGGCTGCCGGAGGAGACGCTCAAGGCCGTCAAAGAGTTCGTGGTCTCGATCAAGGGGCCATTGACCACGCCGGTCGGCGGCGGCATCCGCTCGCTCAACGTCACCCTGCGTCAGGAACTCGACCTCTATGTCTGCCTGCGTCCGGTGCGTTACTTCAGCGGCACGCCCAGCCCGCTCAAGGAACCCGAACACACCGACATGGTGATCTTCCGCGAGAACTCGGAAGACATCTACGCCGGCATCGAGTGGCAGGAAGGCACGGATGGCGCGCGCAAGGTGATCGATTTCCTGCGCAACGAGATGGGCGTCACCAAGATTCGCTTCCCGGAGACTTCGGGCATCGGCATCAAGCCGGTCTCGCGCGAGGGCACCGAGCGTCTGGTGCGCAAGGCCATCCAGTACGCCATCGACAATGATCGCGCCTCCGTGACCCTGGTCCACAAGGGCAACATCATGAAGTTCACCGAGGGCGCCTTCAAGCAGTGGGGCTATGAGCTGGCCCAGCGCGAGTTCGGCGCGGTGGAGATCGACGGCGGTCCCTGGTGTGCGTTCAAGAACCCCAGGACCGGGCGCGAGATCGTGGTCAAGGACGTGATCGCCGATGCCTTCCTGCAGCAGATCCTGCTGCGTCCGAAGGAATACGACGTGATCGCCACGCTCAACCTCAACGGCGACTACATCTCGGACGCGCTGGCGGCTCAGGTCGGCGGGATCGGCATGGCGCCGGGCGCGAATCTGTCGGATTCGGTCGCCATGTTCGAGGCCACCCACGGCACGGCGCCCAAGTATGCGGGCAAGGACCAGGTCAACCCGGCTTCGCTCATCCTCTCGGCCGAGATGATGCTGCGCCACCTGGGCTGGACCGAGGCGGCCGATCTCATCATCAAGGGCGTGGAAGGGGCGATCGCGGCCAAGACCGTGACCTATGACCTGCATCGTCTGATGGATGGCGCGACCAAGCTGAGCTGCTCGGAGTTCGGCGAGGCCGTCGTCGGCAAGATGTAAGGATTACGAAGGTTCGCTTGATTTTTGGTCACGAAGCACCAGCTTCGTGACCCCGGACCCGTAGGAGGCGATGCCTGCGTCACCACCTCCTACAGGGGCCTCACACGACGCGATGCACATTGGCTGCGTGCAGTCCTTTCGGCCCCTCACTCAGCTCGAACTCGACCTTCTGGCCCTCGCGCAGGGTCTTGTAGCCGTCCATGTCGATCGACGAGAAATGGACGAAGACATCCTCCTCACGCCCCTCGGGCTGCACGAATCCATAACCCTTCGCGTTGTTGAACCATTTGACGATACCGGTAATCATCGCTTACTCCTCGATAGACTCCACACTTCAGGGTAATGTCGGGATCGCTGGCCGCCTCGGAGCGGCTTTTTGTTTATTACGGGACACGCCAGTAGCGACGCACCCGCTCGGGTGGTCCTCTTGCACCCTGGGCTGACTGGCCCGCCGGCGCTTGAATCCGACGAACGGCACCCTGATTCGGTAGTATAGTGACTTGATTTCCATGGTCAAACGTGCATTGCTTGACTCATCTTCGACGAACACCTCAAGAAACCCATGACTAACCCTAGATCCGGCGAGGAGCGCGAATCCGGCCTGAGCGTGCAGGAAGCCCGTCCCAAATTGCGCCGACCGCCCCTATATAAGGTTCTGCTCTTGAACGACGACTACACCCCGATGGAGTTCGTGGTGTTGGTTCTGGAGATCTTTTTTGGTATGAATCGGGAAAAGGCGACCCAGGTCATGCTGCATGTGCACACACGGGGCGTCGGAGTCTGCGGAGTCTTCACCAAGGACATCGCCGAAACCAAGGTGGCGCAAGTCAACGACTATGCGCGTGGCAATCAGCATCCGCTGATGTGCACCATGGAAGAGGCCTGAACCGCGTCCACGACTGAAAGACCGCTTTATCGTTGAATCAACCCTTGGTACAGGCCGATGCTGAGCAAAGAACTCGAATTCACGCTGAACCGGGCCTTCAAGGAGGCTCGGGCCAAGCACCACGAATACATGACCGTGGAGCACATGCTGCTGTCGCTGCTCGACAACCCGACCGCCGCCAAGGTGTTGCGAGCCTGCGGCGCGGATGCCGAGCGGTTGCGCCGCGAGATCGCGACCTTCATCGAGGAGACCACGCCGCTGATCCCGCCCAACGAGGAGCGCGACACCCAGCCGACGCTCGGGTTCCAGCGCGTGCTCCAGCGGGCCGTCTTCCATGTCCAGTCGGCGGGCAAGAAGGAAGTGACTGGCGCCAATGTGCTGGTGGCGTTGTTCAGCGAACAGGACTCCCAGGCCGTCTATCTGCTCAATCAGCAGGACGTGACCCGGCTCGACGTGGTCAATTACATCTCGCACGGCATCTCCAAGGTGCCGGGTGAGAATCGTGACGAAGACGGTCATGGCGGCGGCGAGGCCGATGAGGCACGCGGCGAGGAGAAGGAAGGCGCCAGCCCGCTGGAGAGCTTCACCACCAATCTCAACGAGCTGGCGCGTCAGGGGCGGATCGATCCGCTGATCGGGCGCGCGCCCGAGGTCGAGCGCACCATCCAGATCCTGTGCCGGCGGCGCAAGAACAATCCGCTGTTCGTCGGCGAGGCTGGCGTGGGCAAGACGGCGATCGCCGAGGGGCTGGCCAAGAAGATCGTCGATGGCGAGGTGCCGGAAGTGCTGGCCAATGCCGTGATCTATTCACTGGATCTCGGCGGTCTGGTGGCCGGGACCAAGTATCGCGGCGACTTCGAGAAGCGGCTCAAGGCGGTGCTCGCCCAGCTCAAGCGCCAGCCGCACGCCATCCTCTTCATCGACGAGATCCACACCATCATCGGCGCCGGTTCGGCCTCGGGCGGGGTGATGGATGCCTCCAACCTCATCAAGCCGGTGCTGGCCTCGGGCGACCTGCGCTGCATCGGCTCGACCACCTATCAGGAATATCGCGGCATCTTCGAGAAGGACCGGGCGCTGGCGCGTCGCTTCCAGAAGATCGACGTCGAAGAACCCTCGGTCGAGGAGACCGTCGAGATCCTCAAGGGCCTGAAATCGCGCTTCGAGGCCCATCATCAGGTCAGCTACACCCAACCGGCGCTGCGCGCGGCGGCCGAGCTCTCGGCGCGTCACATCAACGACCGCCATCTACCCGACAAGGCGATCGACGTCATCGACGAGGCCGGCGCCCATGTGCAGCTCATGGCCCCGTCCAAGCGCAAGAAGCGCATCGATGTCGCCGACGTCGAGGCGATCGTGGCCAAGATCGCGCGCATCCCACCCAAGCGGGTGTCGGCCTCGGACGCCGAGTCGCTCAAGAATCTCGACCGCGATCTCAAGATGGTGGTCTATGGCCAAGACGCGGCCATCGATGCCCTGACCTCGGCGATTCGCATGAACCGCTCCGGGCTGGGTCACGAGGAAAAGCCGATCGGTTCGTTCCTGTTCACCGGGCCGACGGGTGTGGGCAAGACCGAGGTCACGCGCCAGCTCGCGCGCATCCTGGGCATGGAGCTGCTGCGCTTCGATATGTCCGAGTACATGGAGCGGCACACCGTCTCGCGGCTGATCGGCGCCCCGCCCGGCTATGTCGGTTTCGATCAGGGCGGGCTGCTGACCGAGCAGATCAACAAGCATCCGCATGCCGTGCTGCTGCTCGACGAGATCGAGAAGGCGCATCCCGATGTCTTCAACCTGCTGTTGCAGGTGATGGACCACGGCACCCTGACCGACAACAACGGACGCAAGGCCGATTTCCGCAACGTGGTGCTGGTGATGACCACCAATGCGGGCGCCGAGGAAACCTCGCGCCGTTCGATCGGCTTCACCGAGCAGAACCACGCCACCGACGGCATGGAGGCACTCAAGCGCTACTTCACGCCCGAGTTCCGCAACCGGCTCGATAGCATCGTCCAGTTCGGCCCGCTCGGCGAGGACACCATTCTCAACGTGGTCGACAAGTTCATCTTCGAGCTGGAGCAGCAACTCGAAGAGAAGAAGGTCGCGCTGACCATCGACCAGGATGCGCGCCGCTGGCTGGCCGACACCGGCTATGACCCCAAGATGGGCGCGCGGCCCATGGCGCGCATCATCCAGCAGCACATCAAGAAGCCGCTGGCCAATGAGCTGCTGTTCGGCGATCTGGTGGGCGGCGGCTCGGTGCGGGTCTTCATCCAGGACGGTCAGGTCGCCTTCGAGATCAATGGCGAGGTGCGCGAGCTCTGAACGATCCGGGCCCGGACGCGGCGCTTGACCGATCCGGGTCCGCTCTCGGCTGCCTGGCCAAACGCGACCTGGATCACACCTTCCATCGCTCTACCATGATAATTGTGGTCCGACGCCCTGAATTCCTGCCAAAATACCCTCATTTGCACCCAATTGGTGCCCGGAGCGCACCCGGTTCGCGCCTGTAGCGGCACCATGATCTCATGTGCGGCCGCTTCCATCGTCTCGTCTGGCCCGAGGTGTGTTCCTTGGCCCGCCAAGGTCGTGTCGAGACTCAAACACTTCGGTTCGTATAGAAAAGGTTCTGCATGATCGGACAGAGATTCGTTGGCGGCCGCTCGGTGGCCATGGCCCTGACCTTGGCCGCTGTCGGGGTGATCGCGGTTCTGATGGGCGCCTTCGCCATCGGCGTGGCCCAGTTCAACCACTCGCTCATGGAACGCAAGGTCATCGCCCAGCTCGAACAGCAGAGCAAGCTGGTGCGCTCCATGCTCGCCAACCATGATTCGGCGCTGCGCGAGGAGGCCCATCGACTGATGGAGCAACTGGCTGCGCGCTTCGGCTCGGTCTTCACGCTGAACCCCGAAGAGCCGGTGCTGGTCGGCGACCAGATCACCCCGGCGCTCTACGACGGCGAGCGTCGACTCACGCTCGACGACAGCGTTCTCGAACGCTTCACCAAGGCCACGGATGCCGTAGCCACGCTCTTCGTGCGTCGTGACAACGACTTCGTGCGTGTCGCCACCACACTCCGGGACGAGCAGGGCGAGCGGGCCGTCGGCACCCTGCTCGCCAGCGATCATCCCGCACTCCCGGCGCTGCTCGCCGGAGAGGAATTCATCGGGCGCGCCACCCTCTTCGGGCGCGATCACATGACTGTCTACCGGCCCATGCTGAACGCACGCCGCGAAGTCATCGGCGCGTTCTTCATCGGACTCGACATGACCGCTGGTCTGGACCATCTCAAGCACGAGATCCTGTCGATCCGGATCGGCGAGACCGGCTACTTCTACGCACTGGATGCCCGACCCGGACCGGATTTCGGGCGTCTGGTCATCCATCCAGCCCAGGAAGGCACCAACATCCTCGACGCCAGGGACGCCGACGGCCGGGCCTTCATCCGCGAGATCCTGGAGCGCAAGGAGGGCGTGATCCACTATCCCTGGATCAACCGCGAGACGGGCGAGACCGCGCCGCGCATGAAGGTGGTGGCCTACACCCACTTTCCGGCCTGGGACTGGGTGATCGGCGGCGGTTCCTACGACGACGAGCTGAGCCGCGACAGCGTCCTGCTGCGCAACCTGACGCTCGGCGCCGCCCTGGTCGTGGTGGCGGTGCTGGCGCTCATCCTCTTCTGGCTGACGCGGCGTCTGGTCGGCCGACCGCTTGGCGAGGCCACGCGGATCTTCGAGCGCATCGGCGCCGGCCATTACGACAACCCGATCGACACCACGAGACGCGACGAGATCGGCACACTGTTCGACGCCCTGGCGCGGATGCAGACGAGCCTCGACGCGCGCACCCGCGCCGATGCGCGCATCTCGGCCGAGGCGCTGCGCATCAAGAGCGCGCTCGACAAGTCCTCGACCAACATGATGGTGTCCGACCGCGACGGAATCATCATTTATGCCAACGAAGCCCTGCTCCGGATGCTGCGCCTGGCCGAATCCGACCTGAGGCGCGATCTGCCCGAATTCAGTGTCGACAGCCTGCTCGGGAGTCATCTGGACATCTTCCACCGTCAGCCCGAGCGTCAGCAGTCGATGCTGGCGACACTCCAGAACAATCACCTCGCTCAGGTCCGTCTCGGCGGGCGTACGTTCCGCATGATCTTCAATCCGGTCATCAATGATCAGGGTGAGCGTTTGGGCACTGTGGTCGAATGGACCGACCGCACCAGTGAGGTCGAGACCGAGACCGAACTGGCGTCGCTGCTGGAGGCCGCCGTCCAGGGTGATTTCTCGCGCCGCCTGACGCTGGAGGGCAAGACCGGGTTCTTCCACGAACTCGCCGATGGACTCAACCGGCTGGTCGATATCCTCTCGGCCGGACTGACTGACGTGGCCCAGGTGCTCGCGGCCATCGCTCAAGGTGATCTGAGCCGGCGTATCGAGTCGGACTATGCCGGCACCTTCGGCCGGCTCAAGGACGACACCAACCTGACGGTCGAGCGTCTGCGCGAGGTCGTCACCGGCATCAAGGAGTCGACCGACGCCATCAATACGGCGGCGACTGAGATCGCCTCAGGCAACAGCGACCTGTCGATCCGTACCGAGACCCAGGCCGGCACCCTGGAGAAAACCGCGAGCGCCATGGAAGAGCTGAATGCCACGGTCAAACAGAATGCCCACAATGCCCAGGAAGCCAATCAGCTCGCCCAGGACTCCAACCGGGTCGCGGCGCGCGGCGGCGAACTCGTCCGGCACGTGGTCGACAACATGGGGCGCATCCAGGATTCGAGTCGCCAGATCGCCGACATCATCGGCGTGATCGACTCCATCGCCTTCCAGACCAACATCCTGGCGCTCAATGCGGCCGTCGAGGCGGCGCGTGCCGGCGAGCAGGGACGCGGCTTTGCGGTGGTCGCCGCCGAGGTGCGCAATCTGGCGCAACGCAGCGGTCAGGCCGCCCGCGAGATCAAGACCCTGATCGTCGGTTCGGTCGAGCAGGTCGAAGACGGGGTGAAGCTGGTCGAGCAGGCCGGTCAGACGATGAACGAGATCGTCGACTCTTTCCAGCAGGTGACGACCCTCGTGACTGAAATCGCCGTGGCCAGCCGCCAGCAGAGCAGCGGTATCGAACAGGTCTCGCGCGCCGTGACTCAGTTGGACGAGGTCACGCAGCAGAACGCCGCCCTGGTCGAGGAAGCGGCGGCGGCGGCTGAGAGTCTGGAGGAGCAGGCGCGGTCACTGGCCAGGGCCGTGGCCCTGTTCCATCTGGACGGGCAGACGGTCGGCCAGGCGGCGGCCGCCATCGACCGAAGCGCGCCGACGGGTGGCCGTGGGGTCGCGGCGCTGCCGCGACCCGATCAGCGTGCCAGTTCGAGCAGCGCGTCCAGATCCAGACAGCGCTCGATGTGATCGGCGAGCGCGTCGAGAGCCGCTTCGATGCGCGCCTCGAAGTCGAGACGCGCCGCTTGGGCACCGACCTGTTCGAGCCAGTGGGCGCGGAATTCATCGGCACCGAAGATCCCGTGCAGATAGCCGCCCATGACCCGACCGTCGGCGGTGATGGCGCCTTCGGGGTGCACTTTGCCGGCGCCGTCCTCCAGCCTCAGCCAGGGACGCTCCAGTCCAGGGCCGGTGGTGCGGCCCATGTGCATCTCGTAACCGCTGATCCGGCAGCCGCTCTGCCGCTCGCGCCCGGCGATCTCGATCAGGCGCTTGTCGGCGCCGATCTCGGTCTCGATGTCGAGCAGGCCCAGTCCGGGCGTCTCACCCGGTTCGCCTTCGATACCGCGCGGATCGCGCACCACGCGCCCGAGCATCTGGTAGCCGGCACAAAGTCCGACGACCCTCCCCCCGCGCCGCACATGGGCCAGGATATCGATGTCCCAGCCCTCGCGGCGCAGCACGTCCAGATCGGCGCGCGTGGCCTTGGAACCGGGCAGGATGACGACATCGGTCTCGGCCGGGATTGGATGTCCAGGCTCGATCCAGCGCAGATTCACACTCGGCTCGGCGGCCAGCGGATCCATGTCGTCGAAGTTGGCCACGCGCGACAGACGCGGAATGACGACGTTGAGCGTGCCGCCCGTGGTCTCGGCCGGGCGTTCGAGCGCCAGTGAGTCCTCCGCCGGCAGGCGCGAAGCGCCCTCGAACCAGCGCACCATGCCACGAAACGGCCAGCCGGTGATTTCGGTGATGGTGTCGCACGCCGGCTCGAACAGCGAGAAGTCCCCACGGAACTTGTTGACCAGATAGCCGACGACCCGGTCGCGGTCGGCCTGATCGAGCAGGAGCCAGGTGCCGACCAGCGAGGCCATGGTTCCGCCCTTGTCCAGATCGCCGACCACCACCACAGGCACATCGGCGCGTTCGGCGAAGTGCATATTGGTGATGTCGCAGTGGCGCAGATAGATCTCGGCGCCGCTGCCCGCCCCCTCGACCAGCACCAGATCGGCCTCGGCACAGAGGCGCTCGAAGGAATCCAGCACCGCCGGCATCAGCCCCTGGCGCATCTCGTGATAGACCCGCGCCGGACAATTGCCGAGCGCACGACCGCGCAGCACGACCTGGGAACCGATGTTGGTCTGGGGCTTCAGGAGCACCGGGTTCATGTGGATCGAGGGCGGCACGCCGCAGGCGCGCGCCTGGAGCGCCTGAGCGCGTCCGATCTCACCGCGCGGCTGTTCGCCGTCCGGGCCGGGCGGCACGTCGGTGTCGGCCGTGACAGCGGCGTTGTTGCTCATGTTCTGCGCCTTGAAGGGGCGCACCACCAGCCCGCGTCGGGTGTAGGCACGACAGAGCCCGGCGACCAGCAGGCTCTTGCCGACGTCTGAGGCCGTACCCTGGATCATCAGAGCGCGCGCACGGCGCGGGCCGTAGGTGCCGAGCGGGGGGAGTTCGAGACGGATGGTGGGGGCTGAATCGGTCATGCGGTCTCTCTCAAAACGAAGCGACCCGCATTCGTCGCCAAAACGAATGCGGGTCACATTGGACAAGCGGTAGGGTGCGCATGGCGCACCACCCTACACCGGATCAGGCGACCTCGGCCTGCTTGGACTGGCCGGTGCTGGCGCGCGCGACGGCTTCCATCTGCTCGTCGGTCATCTGCTCGTCGCCACCGCCGCACGCCTTGGGGCTGCCGCCAGCACAGGCCTGGGGCGCCGCGCCGACCGCGCTGACGACCGCCGGACGCTTGGCAGGCGGCGCCTTCTTCCAGGCGTTGTGATCCGGCTCGACGATCTTGGAGCGGTCCTTGTCGTACTCGAACTTGATGAACTTCTTGAACAGCGGCCCCCAGTAGTTCTGTTTGCCGAGCTGATAGAAGCGACGCTCCATCGCGCTCTTCAGGAACGCCTTGATACAGCCGATCAGATACTTGCGGCGGAAGGGATCACGCACCCAGGGATACTGGAAGAACATCCGCCGCATGTAGAAGCGCCGGTAGTTGGCCATGACGCCGTCGAGCAGCTCGGCGCGGTCGATGTTGTCGGGCTTCATGATCGGCGAGACGAAGTTGTACTTCGAATAGTCGAACACCTCGACCTTGTCGCCCATCTCGGCGAACATGTCCGAGAACGGCCAGGGGGTGTACATCGACCAGTTGGCCATGTCCGCGCCCCAGTCCATGACCATCTGATAGGTCTCTTCCAGGGTCTCGCGGGTCTCGTTCTCCAGACCGACGATGAACTGCGCCTCGGTGACGATGCCGTTCTTCTGCAGGAGCTGGATGGCGCGCTTGTTCTGCTCGATCGTGGTCTCCTTGACGAAGCGATCGAGATTGAGCTGTGCCGCCGCCTCGGTGCCGAGCGAGATGTGCACCAGCCCGGCCTTGCGGTAGAAGGGCAGCAGATCCTCGTCGCGCATGACGTCGGTCACGCGGGTGTTGATGCCCCAGTGGATGCCCAGGTCGCGGTCGATGAGTTCCTGGCAGAACTCGATGAACATCTTCTTGTTGATCTGGGGTTCTTCGTCGGCGAGGATGAAGAAGCCCACGCCGTGGACCTTCACCAGCTCTTCGATCTCGTCGACCATGCGCTTGGGATTGCGCACGCGGTAATCGCGCCAGAACTTCCACTGCGAGCAGAAGCTACAGGTGAAGGGACAGCCGCGCGCCATGTTCGGGGTCGCGACCGGCACGCCGAGCGGGATGTAGATGTACTTCTTCCACTCCAGGATGCCCCAGTCCGGCCAGATCGAATCCACGTCCTTGATCGACGGCTCGGCCTCGGTGGCGATCACCTTGCCCGACTCGTCGCGGAAGGCGATGCCGCGCACGGACTCGCGCTCGTTCGGCCAGCGGCCCTCGTCGATGCAGCGCACCAGATTCAGGGTGACGGCCTCGCCCTCGCCGCGCACGATGGCATCGATCCAGGGCGCCTCGCCGAGCACCTGCTCGTACATGAAGGTGCCGTGGATGCCGCCGAGCACGGTGATGGCGTTCGGATGTTCTTCCTTGGCGATCTGCAGCACGCGCTGGGCGGCATAGATCATCGGCGTCATCGCGGTGGTGGCGATGATGTCGGGCTGGGCGGCACGGATCGCCTCGCGCATCTGGTCGTCGTCGAGCTTGTCCACCAGACCATCGATGAAATGGTAATCTTGATAGCCACCCGACTTCAGATAGCCCGCGATATAGGCGACCCAGGCCGGCGACCAGTTGCCGGCGATGTCGGCGGCACCGGCGCTATAGTTGGGGTGGATAAAAAGGATTCGCATCGTCAGCTCCGGGTTGTCTCATGAAGGGTCGGTCACGGACGCCTCTAAGGACGGCGGCGGCTCGGCCACAGATAAGGAGAATGCGTCGGTCGCGCCCGTCCAGGCAACCCTGGAGCGACGCGGGGTATCGAGACCCTGGCGCCAGCGCGCGGACCGAATGGGACTCAAGCGGGCAATGTTACCAACGACTCGCCCGGATCGCCATGCTATAGGTGGCGCGAACCGACGACGCATACGACCGCGATCGCTCTCCGATCACTTTTTAATCGACGCACCCGCCGGAATCCGGGCGGCGCACTCATCACAACGTAAGAAACCGCATGAAACGCTTGTATTTGATCGGCATGGGTCCAGGCGGCCCCGAATATCTCACGATCCAGGCCATCGAGACCCTGAAACGGGTCGACGTCTTCTTCATGCTGGAGAAGGAGGGACGCGGCAAGGACGAGCTGCTGCGGATGCGTCACGACATCCTGCAACGCTATCTCGGCGACTCGGACTATCGGGTCGTCACCGCAATCAGCCCGGAGCGGCGCATGCTCCCGGACGGCTACCGGGAGACGGTGCGCGCCTGGCACGACACCAAGCGCCAGCTCTTCGCGCGCCTGATCGACGAAGAGCTGCAAGATGGGCAAAGCGGCGCGCTACTGCTGTGGGGCGATCCTTCGCTCTACGACCAGACTGTGACCATGATCGCCGAGTTGGTCGACGCCTCCGACGGCGCGCTGGAGTTCGAGATCATCCCCGGCATCACCTCGGTGCAGGTGCTGACCGCCAAACACAAGATCCCGCTCAACCGTGTCGGCGAAAGCATCACCATCACCACCGGCCGCCATGTCGAACACTGCGACCCGGCCGAGATCCACAATGCCGTGGTCATGCTCGACTACAATGCCTCATTCCAGCGCTTCACCGGACAGGACATGGACGTCTACTGGGGCGGCTATCTGGGTTGCCCGGATGAGGTGCTGGTGTCCGGGCCGGTCGACGACGTGCTCGATGAACTGCTGAGTACCAAGGCGCGTGTTCGGGAAGAGAAGGGCTGGCTGCTGGACATCTATCTGTTGCGCCGGCGCCTGGATGAAGGCGACTGACAGCCGGAGCGGCGGATCAATGGACGTCGCGGAAGCGGATTCCAAGCATATAGCGGCAGTCCCCGCTCAATGGCTTGGACCAGACCACGGACCCTTCGCATGACGTGATGTTGAGGCAACCCATCTTCACGTATTCGAAGGCCAGCAGCAATCGTTCATTAACATTATGCTCTATTTGTGTAAAAAGACACATGCCGCCTTCGCTGACATCGTGCGATAAGCCGCCTGGATTTGCAGGCGAACCCCTCTCCCCTGGATCGCCCAGGTGGTCGATCGACTGAAGCTGAACCAGCGCGGCGAGCGGAATACGCGGGGATCGACGGCGATCGGCATAAAAGTCGGTGTCCATGAAGCGCGCCCTCGTTGGGTTTGGGGGACTCTGGCGACGACCTGCCACATCGATTATAGCGTCTCAATCATCCACGACAAATAAACGACTATAATTGTCCACTATCACTTCGGCCAAGCGCTCGACATCCAGGCCACGCAGATCGGCGATGCACGCGGCGACGTGCTGGAGATAAGTCGGTTCGTTGGGTTTGCCGCGATAGGGCACAGGAGCCAGATAGGGTGAGTCGGTCTCGATCAGCAGTCGGTCGAGCGGCACTTGGCGCGCCACCTCGCGCAACGACTCCGCGCTCTTGAAGGTGATGATGCCGGAGAAGGATACATAGAAGCCGAGATCCAGCCCGGCACGCGCCATCTCCCAATCCTCGGTGAAACAGTGCAGCACGCCGCCGACCGCCCCGGCGCCTTCTTCGCGCAACAGACGGATGGTGTCGGCGCGCGCCTGGCGCGTGTGGATGATCAGCGGCTTGCCGCAAGCGCGCGCCGCGGCGATATGGGTGCGAAAGCGCGCATGCTGACCGGACGCCTCACCGTCTTCGAGACGATAGTAGTCGAGTCCCGTCTCACCGATGGCCACCACGCGCGGATCGGCGGCCAGTTCGAGCAGGCGCTCGACGCTCGGCGCCTCACCGCCCGCCTCGTTCGGATGGACGCCGACGGCGACATCGACCTCGGGATAGGGATCGACCAGACGACGCATCGCCGGATAGGCTTCCAGATCGATGCCGACACAGAGCATCCGTGAGACGCCGGATGCAGCGCAGGCACGCATCAGGCATCCGAAGTCATTGTCATGGGTCGTGAGATCCACCCGGTCGAGGTGGCAGTGTGAGTCGATGAGCATGAGCCTTGTGTGTCTTCGAGTGTAGTGCAGGTGTCGAACGGTATGGGCGGCCAACGGGCGCCATCAGTGGTCCGGAGACAGACCGATGCCGTTCAAGCGGGAAAGACGCCGGTCGAGAGATAACGATCCCCGCGATCGCAGACGATGGCCACGATCACGGCCCCGCTGACCTCCTGCGAGAGCCTGAGCGCTGCCGCGACCGCTCCGCCCGAGGAGACGCCGGCGAAGAGGCCCTCGCGCGCAGCCAGATCGCGCGCGGTCTGTTCGGCCACGGCCTGCGAGACATCGATGATCCGGTCGACGCCTGCCGGGTCGTAGATCTTCGGCAGATAGGCTTCCGGCCAGCGCCGGATGCCGGCGATGCTGGAACCTTCGTCCGGCTGTACGCCGACGACCTGGACCTCGGGATTCTGTTCCTTGAGATAGCGGCCCGTCCCCATGATGGTACCCGTAGTCCCCATGGCGCTGACGAAATGGGTGACTCGCCCCTGGGTGTCGTGCCAGATCTCGGGGCCGGTACCCTCGTAATGTGCCGCCGGGTTGTCTGGGTTGGAGAACTGGTCGAGCCGAATCCCCTCCCCGCGCGCTTCCATGTCGAGGGCCAGATCGATGGCGGCCTCCATACCGCCGTCTTTGGGCGTGAGGACGATCTCGGCGCCGAAGGCGCGCATGACGCCCCTGCGTTCTTCGCTCATGTGCTCGGGCATGATGAGCCGCATCCGATAGCCCTTGATGGCGGCGGCCATCGCCAGAGCGATGCCGGTGTTGCCGCTGGTGGCCTCGATCAGGGTGTCGCCGGGGCGGATGGTGCCGCGCTCCTCGGCGCGCCGGATCATGTTGAGCGCCGGGCGGTCCTTGACCGAGCCGGCCGGATTGTTGCCTTCGAGCTTGACCAGGACGAGGTTGTCGGTGGCGCCGGGCAGGCGCTGGAGTCGAACCAGGGGGGTACGGCCGACATGGTCTTCGATGGTTGGATACGACATGGGCGTCTCGCTGCAAAACGGATCGGTTGGATAGATGTCCGATGATGGCACAGTCTCAAAGCGCCCCCAACCTCGCAACCATGGCCAATCCATCCCGCGCTCCATCTGGATGGCGCCTAGCCATCATGCGACGCTCCCGCCTCCCCGATCAGCCCATTGCGGGTCAGGACGCGCTCGACTTTGCGACCTGTCTGCATCAGCCGTGAGAGATCACTCAGTCCGGGACGCTCACCGGCATCGAGCCGCTGCTCCCAGTCGTCGAGTTCGCTCTCCAGGAAATCGAGCAGCTTGCGCGAGCAGCCCTGACAGACGCCCGTGCAAACCTGCGTCTCGGCCGCCTCGAACGGCAGGGTGGCACGCGCCTGTCGGATCAGCGCACGCATCGCGGTCGCGACATCCGGTTTTCGCGACGAAGATCCAGGCTCGATTCTATTGAACTGTGTCATCATTTCACTTTCATCGCACAGTGAAAAGGTATAGCGGTTCCCAAGAACATGCTCCATCGTCTCAAGATCAGAACCAAATTATTGCTGCTCGCCGGCGTTCCCGCTCTGGTGCTCGTCATCCTGACGCTGATCGGCGTCACGCGCCTGACGACCGAGATCCAGAAGGTCCACCATGCCCGAAACGTCGCCGCGCTGGTGGTGGCCTTGGGCGAGGTGGCCCATGAGCTACAGAAGGAACGGGGGATGTCGGCCGGCTTCCTCGCCAGCCGGGGCGTCAAGTTTGCCGACCGGCTGCCGGACCAGCGGACCGCCTCGGATACGGAGATCGCCGGTCTGCGCGCCGCACTCGCCGCCGTCGATCTGACACGGGCCACCCCCGAATACAGCCGTTTGCTGCAAGCGTCCATCACGGGGCTGGACCGGATCGCCGTGCTGCGCACGCGCATCGACTCACTCGCCGCGCGCCCGCCAGAGTCGTTCAAGACCTACAGCGACACCATCGCCGATCTCCTGGAAGTCGCCACCCGCTCCGGCAACGAACTGCCCGACGCCCGGATCGCACGCCTGGCCAATGCCAAGAGCGCCCTGCTCTACCTCAAGGAGCGTAACGGTCAGGAGCGGGCAATCCTCTCGGGTGCTTTCAGCGCCGGGCAGATCACCGCACCCAACTACGAGATTCTGCTGACGCTCCTGAGCGATCAGGCCAGCTTCCAGCGCCTGACCCTGGCCTTCGCCACGCCCGAGCAGCGCGCGGCGTTCGAGTCCGGTCTCGATCACCCGAGTGTACGGGATGTCGAACAGGTCGAGATCATGGTCCGCAACCTCGGGGTTGGAACCGAGCTGATCTACCCGCCCGAGCTCTGGTTCGACCAGATCACCGCCAAGATCGACCGGCTGCGCGAGGTCGAGGAAGGCTTCTCGCGTGACATCGCCCAGGCCGTGAACGAGCAGGCACGCCGGACGCATACAACACTCACAGCCTTCCTGCTCCTGACCGGACTGACGCTGCTGGCCACGCTCTGGCTCGGCGTGCTCATCGTGCGCGGCATCCTGCGCCAGATGGGCGGCGAACCGGCCTTCGCGGTCGAAGTCGCCCGCGCCATCGCCGACGGCGTGCTCGACAAGGACATCCCGCTGCGGTCCGGCGACAGGACCAGCCTGCTCGCGGCCATGCAACACATGCAACGGGAGCTGCACGAACGCATCGAGAGCGAGCGGCGGCTCGCTGCCGAGAGCCGGCGCATCCAGAGTGCACTGGACAAGGCGTCGACCAACGTCATGGTCATCGACGACGCCGAGCGCATCATCTACATGAATGCGGCCATGACCCGGCTGCTGCGCGAGTCCGAGTCCGACATTCGCCGCGATCTGCCGGACTTCGACGCCGCCGCTCTGCTCGGGCGCCCCTTTGCGACGCTCCAGCCCCAGTCGGCGACACCGGCCCCGCTATCCGACCTGAGCGCCGAGCGTATCGAGGAGATCCAGCTCGGCGGCCGGCTGTTGCGGCGCGTGGCCAATCCCGTGCTCAACGAACAGGGCGAGCGGCTCGGCTCAGTGGTCGAGTGGACCGACCGCACCACCGAAGTCGGTATCGAGCGCGAACTCTCGGCCGTCGTCGAGGCCGCCGTGCACGGCGACTTCAGCGGCCGCCTCGACCCCAAGGGCAAGCGCGGCTTCTTCCTCCATCTGAGCGAGGGACTCAATCAACTGCTCGGCATCGTCTCGTCCGGACTCGGGGATCTGGCGCGCGTCATGAACGCCATCGCCAAGGGCGATCTGAGCCAGGGCATCACGGCCGAGTACGAGGGCACCTTCGGTCAGTTGAAGTCCGACACCAATGCCACCCTGGCCCAACTGCGCGATGTCGTCGGCCGCATCCTGGAGTCCAGCGCCGCAATCAACAGCGCCGCGCAGGAGATCTCGTCCGGCAACCTGGATCTCTCCTCACGCACCGAGTCGCAGGCCGGCTCGCTGGAGCAGACCGCCAGCTCGATGGAGCGCTTCAACACCAGTGTCCAGCGCAATGCCCAGAACGCCCAGCAGGCCAACGAACTCTCGTCGATGGCCAATCAACGCATCCAGCGCGGCGGTGAAACGGTGCGCTCGGTGGTCGGAACCATGAACGGCATCCAGGAGTCGAGCCGGCGCATCGCCGACATCATCGGCGTGATCGACTCCATCGCCTTTCAGACCAACATCCTGGCACTCAACGCCGCCGTGGAGGCCGCGCGTGCCGGCGAGCAGGGCAAGGGCTTCGCCGTGGTCGCGCTGGAAGTGCGCCAACTGGCCCAGCGCAGCGCGCAGGCCGCCAAGGAGATCAAGACCCTGATACTGGACTCGATGAGCAAGGTCGATGGCGGTGCAAGACTGGCGCGACAGGCCGGCACCGAGATGGAGGAAGTGGTCGAGAGCTTCCATCAGGTCGCCGCCCTGATCTCCGAGATCGCCAATGCCAGTCTCGAACAGTCGACCGGAATCGATCAGGCGACGCAGTCGATCACGCAGATCGACGCCATGACCCAGCAGAACGCCGCCTTGGTCGAACAGGCCGCCGCCGCCACCGAGAGCCTTGAGGATCAGGCGCGCGAACTGGCGCACGCCGTCTCCATCTTCAAGCTCGACGAACACACATCACTCATAGAGGTCTCACGATGACAAGCGTGCAGCGCAAGACAGCCTATCTACTCGCCCTGCTCCTCGGGCTCGCCCCCCTGACCAGCCTGACGGCGCAGGCGAGCGAGGAGGAGGCGGCGGCGTCACCCTACCCGGGATACATGGCGCTGGAACCACCGCTGATCGTCAATCTCGCCAAGCCGCGCAGTTACCTGAAGCTGAGCCTACAGTTCTTCATCGAGACACAGACGGACGCCGACCTGATCACCCTGCACATGCCGCGTCTGCGCGATCGCATGATCAGCCTGCTCGGCGGTCGGGACGGCGAGCAGATCATGACCACGGAGGCGCGTGAGCAATTGCGGATCGAATTGCTCGACAGCCTGCGCAAGACCATGATGGAGCAGACCGGACGGCCGGCGATCAGCGCGGTCTACTTCACGGATTTCATCGCCCAGTGAGCGCCCGCTGGGTGCTCGATCCGAAGCGACACGCTCAATCGAGTTGGAAGAGTTTGTCGAAATTGGCGATCTTGAGCACCCGGCGCACCTCTTCGCTGCTGCCTGCGATGCGCACGCTGCCGGGATGGCTGCCCACGTGCTCACGCAGCAGGAGCAGCATCCCCAGGGCCGAACTATCGAGATAGGACGCCCGGGTGAGATCCACGACGAACTTCATGGATCCAGGGGCGATATTCTGATACGCATTCCGGAAGTCTTTGTGCTGCGCAAAATCGAAACGCCCGTCGATGGAGATGGTCACCACGCCCTTCTCTCGATCGATACGTGATGTGACGCTCATTCATACACTCCTGATCAATAACACTTCTGTTCAATGTTTGCGCTTGGCCGTCAGCCCCTTGAGCAGGGCAGCGGCAATGTCCCGCAGGGGCAGCACCTCGACGGCACCGCCCCGCTTGACCGCCTCGCCGGGCATCCCCCAGACCACACTGGTCGCCTCGTCCTGGGCAATGGTGTGCACGCCGAGATCGTACAGTTCCTTGAGTCCCTGAGCCCCATCGGCGCCCATGCCGGTCAGGAGCGCGGCGGCGGCATTGGTGCCGGCGGTCTTGGCCACCGAGCGGAAGAGCACATCGACACTGGGCCGATGGCGATTGACGGGTTCGCTGCGGTCGAGCCGACAGACATAGCGCGCGCCGTCGCGGGCGAGCTGAAGATGGTAGTCGCCCGGCGCGATATAGGCATGTCCCAGCATGATGCGATCGCCATCGGCGGCCTCTTTCACCACCAGTCCGGTCTGACGGTTCATGCGCTCGGCGAAGGCGGTGCTGAAACCGGCCGGAATGTGCTGGGCGATGACCACGCCCGGCGTGTCGGGCGGCAGGCGCATCAGCACCTCCTTGATCGCCTCGGTGCCGCCGGTCGAGGCGCCGATGGCCAGAACACGATCGGTCGTGCGAAACGACGGGATGGCGCGTGGCTGTGATTCGGTCGTCATCGCCGGCGCCACCTGCAAGGGCCTGACCCGGATGGTCGCGGCTATCCGGATCTTTTCGATCAGCTCGTCGGCATATTCGCGCATCCCGGCGGCGATCGGGCCATCGGGCTTGCGCACGAAATCCACTGCACCCAGTTCGAGCGCGTGCAGCGTCACCTCGGCCCCGCGCTCGGTGAGCGAGGAAACCATCACCACCGGCATCGGGCGCAGCCGCATGAGATTGCGCAGAAAGGTCAGCCCGTCCATGCGCGGCATCTCGACATCGAGCGTGAGCACGTCGGGATCGAGCGCCTTGATGCGCTCGCGCGCCACATAGGGATCCTGGGCGCTCCCCACGACCTCGATGTCGGGGGCGGACTCCAGGATCTCGGTCAGCAGCTGACGCATCAGGGCCGAGTCGTCGACGACGAGAACACGTATCATCTTCGATCCTCAAAAGAGCTCGATGTCGCCTTCGTCCATTGAGCTCTGGCTTACGGCACGATGGGCGGTGGCCACCAGATCGGCGTGCAGTGTCTCCAGTCGAATCCTGGCCTGATCGATATCGTCGATCGAACGGACCTGTCCGAGCGGAATGCGCCGCAACTCGGCGACGAAGCGATCCATGAGTTCGATGCGCACCTCGGCGCGCTCCAGCACCTGACGGGCGATGTCCTCGAATTGTAACAAGCGCACCGCCGCGCCGACATTGCTCTGGAGCCGGTCGACGATCCGGTTCAGTTCGTCGAGGCCCACCGCCATCTGGGCGTTGAGTGACTGGACCTGTTCGATCATGTCGTCCATCGAGCCCTTGGCACTGATGGAGGCGTTCATGTCCTGCGAGGCCATGCGGCCGACGATCTCGCGGGTCTCGGCGAAGACCGACTGCGCCTGCACGACCTGCTGGCGGATATGATCGTTGAACTCGGAGGCGTCCTGGGAGAGCTTGCGGACTTCCTGCGCCACCACCGCAAATCCACGTCCGGCCTCGCCCGCGCGCGCCGCCTCGATGGCGGCATTGAGCGCAAGCAGGTTGGTCTGACGGGCGATGCGCTTGGCGCCATCGAGCTGCTCGAAGATGTGGGCCATCTGCGCCGAGAGGTCATCGATCTGATTGGCCACATGGACGCTGTGCTTGCCCATATCGATCAGGCGCTCGACGTTCTGGGCGAGCAGTTCGCTGTTGGCTTCGAGGAAGTCGTTGACATCGATCAGCTCGCCCTGGGTCTGCCCCGTCTGATCGGTTCTGGAGATCAGGTTCATCACCAGACGCTGCTGCGCCCTGGACTCGTCCGAGAGGCCGTTGAAACTGGCGTGGAGGTCGCCGGCGGCGTGGCCGATCAGATCCCTGGCCTGCCGGACCGAGTCGCGCAGCTCGTCCATCAGCGGCGCGAAGAGCTGGTCGGTCTCGACCACCAGATCCCAGAACGCACGCTCGTCCGGACTCTCCTGACGGCCGCCTTCGTATCGTGCGGACGTCCGGGCCGCGTGGCCCGTCGCGTCACCGCTCGCCCCCAGCACGAGCCACAGCGGCCAGATCGCCGCCAGCAGCAATACCGCGACCCAGGCCGGAACCAGCCCCGGCCACAGCAGCACCTGAAGCAACGCCACCAGACCGAAGAGCAACGGCGGCCAATGTGACCTGAAGGTCTCCAGTATCGTCCCGACTCGAATCCGTGCCGCATTCATGAAAACAGCTCCACCTCGCCCTCGACCTTCGCCCGACGCAATGTCTCACTGTAACTGAGCTCGCGCTCGATGATGGTGTCGTTGTGCATGCTACGCAGTTTCTTGACCAGGACACGACCGCTGGTCGGAAAGAAATAGACCTTGCGCGGATAGTTGCCCAGCAGATCCTGGGCGACCACGGGGATACCCTCGGTGGTCAGATAATCGATCACGAACTGAGCGTTGCGTTCGCCGACGACATGGTTCTTGAAACCCGGCAGCACATTGCCGCCGCCGAAGACCTTGGCTTCCAGGTTCGAGCGCCGCGCACCGAGCTTGATCAATTGGTTGATCAGGATTTCCATCGCATAGTCGCCATAGCGCATCGAACGACTGAAGCGCTCGTTCTCATCGCGCTTGTCGTCCGGCAGCATGAAATGATTGATGCCGCCGATGCCCCGGATCCGGTCGCGGATACAGGCTCCGACACAGGAACCCAGCACCGTGACCATCAGGATCTCGCGTGTCGAGACATAGTACTCGCCCGGCAGGATCTTGACCGCATCCATCTCGAAATGGCGGTCGTAGTAGAGATTGGGTGCCAGGACTTCCTCGAATCCATGCTGCATAGCGGTCCCATTTCAGTTTGTGTGCACGGGAGCGTAGACCGTCTTGCCCCGCAGACGAAAGAGATTGGCCACATGCGCCAGACTCTCGGAGTGTCCGACGAAGAGTAATCCGTCCGGACGCAGCAGCGGGTGGAAACGCGACAGGATCTTCGCCTGTGTCGGCTTATCGAAGTAGATCATGACATTGCGGCAGAAGATGGCCTCGAAGGGTTCGCGTATCGGCCAATGCTCGCTGAGCAGGTTGAGCGGCTGGAACTCGATCAGGGCGCGCACCTCGGGCCGTACCCGTGCCTGACCGGCTCGCGCCCCCTTGCCGCGCAGGAAGAAACGCTTGAGCTGGGCCTCGGGCAGTTTCCCGACCCGGTCCATCGCATAGATGCCCTCGGCGGCCTGGCGCACCACGTTGGTGTCCAGATCGGTCGCCAGGATCCTGACGGGCGGCGTCCAGGAATCGAACGCCTCGATCAGGGTCATGGCCATCGAATAGGGTTCCTCGCCGGTCGAGCAGGCCGAAGACCAGAGCCGGACCGGACGCCGGCCCTGGCGCCTGGCCTCCAGCGCGAGTTCGGCCAGCACGGGGAAATGATGCGACTCACGGAAGAACGAGGTCAGGTTGGTGGTGAGCGAGTTGGTGAAGTGCGGCCACTCGTCCGGATTGGAATCCAGGAAGTCCAGATACTCCTCGAAGGTGGTCAGGCCGGTGGCGCGCAGACGCCGGGCGATGCGGCTGTAGACCATGTCCATCTTGGCCGGACTGAGCGAAATGCCGGCGTGCTCATAGATCAGACGCCGGATCTGCTCGAAGTCGCGTGACGTGAAATGGAACTCACGCTCACGGCTCACCGCCGCGCGCTCTGCCATATCGCCGCCGCTCAGGCCACGGCCAGATGGGACTGGTCGACCAGTCCCATCTCCTGGCTGGTCATGAGCCTCTCGATGTCGACCATGATGATCATGCGCTCGTCGAGCGTGGCCAGACCGTCGATGTAGGCCGTGTCCAGCACCGAGCCGAACTCGGGTGCGGGCCGGATCTGATCGCCGCGCAGCGCGATGACGTCCGAGACGCCGTCGACCACCAGTCCCACGATGCGTCCGCTGATGTTGAGGATGATGACCACCGTGAATTCGTTGTACTCGACCTGCCCGAGATGGAACTTCAGACGCATGTCGATGATGGGCACGATGATGCCGCGCATGTTGATCACGCCCTTGATGAAGTCGGGCGAGTTGGCGATCTTGGTCACGGCGTCATAGCCGCGGATCTCCTGGACCTTGAGGATGTCGATGCCGTACTCCTCATCGCCCAGCGTAAAGGTCAGATACTCACGCGCGCTGTCGGTCGCGACCGCGCTGCCCTCCCGGCGCTCGTCGTTCATGGTCTCGGTCTCCCCTTGTCTCGTTTGAGTATTCGATCTCGACTAGCCGCCGGCCCGGCGGTTGAGCCGGACCAGGGCATCGACGTCCAGGATCAGGGCGACGCGCCCATCGCCCATGATGGTGGCCCCCGAAACGCCTTCCACCTTGCGATAGTTGGTCTCCAGGCTCTTGATGACGACCTGATGCTGGGCGACCAGTTCGTCGACCAATACGGCGGCACGCCCCTCGTTGGTCTCGACGATGACCAGGATGCCATCGAGCAGGTTCGGCTCGGGGCGGCCGCTGCTGAAGACATCGTGCAGACTCACCAACGGCAGATATTCGTCGTTGATCTGGACTACGCGCCCTTTGCCGACGACGGTCTTGAACTGCTCGGCGCGCGGCTGGATCGATTCCTGGATCACGGTCAACGGCAGGATGAACATTTCCTCGCCCATGCGCACCGAGAGTCCGTCGAGGATGGCGAGCGTCAGCGGCAGGCGGATGGTGATGTGCGTGCCGCGCCCGGCCGTCGAGTCGACCTCGACCCGGCCGTTCATGTCCTCGATGTTGCGCCGCACCACGTCCATGCCGACACCGCGCCCCGAGATGTCGGTGACGCGCTCGGCGGTCGAGAAGCCGGCGTGGAAGATGAGCTGCCAGACATCCTTGTCGGACGGGTTGTCCGGCATCGGGATGCCCTGCTTGGCGGCCTTGGCGAGCAGTTTCTCGCGCTTGAGTCCGGCGCCGTCGTCACTGACCTCGACCACCACGCTGCCGCCGCGATGGCTGGCGCGCAGCACGATCTCGCCGGTCTCGGGCTTGCCGGCGGCCAGACGCGCCTCGGGGCGCTCGATGCCGTGGTCGATGCTGTTGCGCACCAGATGGTTGAGCGGATCGGCCAGACGCTCGATCAGCCCCTTGTCGAGTTCGGTATCCTCGCCGATGAGCTTGAGCGTGACCCTTTTGCCGAGACTGGCCGCCGTGTCGCGCACCACGCGCGGGAAGCGATTGAAGACGAAGCTGATCGGCATCATGCGGATCGACATCACCGCTTCCTGCAGATCGCGCGAGTTGCGTTCCAGGTTCGACAGCCCGGCCATGATGCGCTCATGGACGACCGGGTCGAGTCCGGCCGCCGAGTCGGCGAGCATGGCATGGGTGATGACGAGTTCGCCGACCAGATTGATCAGTTGGTCGACTTTCTCGACGCTGACGCGGATGGACGAATCGGTCGTGGCCGGGCGCTTGGGCGCGTTGCCGGCACGGCTCTCGCGCTCCATGGCCGGCGATGCTGCCGTTGATATCGGTGCCGAGGCATCGTCGTCCAGGCGTGACTCGGGAGAGCCGGGTGCCGAATTGAAGAGTCCATACCCGCGTTCATCGTCGAGCCGCTCCTGGTGCGCCACGGCGGCCACTCGATCCATGCCGGGGCTGCCGCCGAAGAGTCCATAACCCGAGTGCTCCTGATCGAGTGCGGCCTCGGTGCCGGGGGCGTCGCGGAAGAAGCCGTAGCCGTCGGACTCCAGGATCTCGATCTGAAAACCGAACGCCTGGGTCTGGTCGGGAGTCGAGTCCGAGGCGCCGTGCTCGGTTCCGGGCGCGCCCTCGAAAAAACCATAGCCGAGTTCGTCCTGATCCGGCTCGGTCGCCGATGCGGCCGCGCCGAACACGGCGTCGCCTTGCAGACCGGGTGCATCGGTGAAAAAGCCGTAGGCGGTCTCGGTTTCCGCCTCGGTCTCAGCAGGCGCTTCCGGTGTCTCGATCGTGTCGATCTCGACCTGCCCCGGCTCGCAGATGAAGGCCAGGATCTCTTCGATCGCGCCGCGTCCGGCTGCCGATGTCAACTGCCACAGGCAGCGCTCGGTCTCGCCGGCACCGATGTCCTGGATCCGGCCCAGCTCACCCAGCGCCTCGAACAGGGCGCGACGTTCATCCGGCGTGCCCTGACCAATGCCGGCCGGCTCGAACGCGAGACGCCAGTGCGTGACGGATGACTCGGCCTCGACCGTGCCTGTCGGCCGAATCTCGCCCGCAGACGACGCCGGAACGTCTCCCTCAGCATCGTCCGCACGCGCCAGCCGTTCCAAGTGCTGGCAGACCTCGGTTACGCGCGAATCTTCGTACTCCTCGCCTTCCTGATGGGCCTGGAGCTGGGACTTGAGCACATCGCCGGCCTGGAGGAAGGCATCGACCATCTCGACCGTTGGGGCCAGTTCCTGCTTGCGCAGCCGATCGAGCAGGGTCTCCAGTATATGGGTCACTTCGGCCATGTCGCTGAAACCGAAGGTGCCGGCCCCGCCCTTGATGGAATGCGCGGCGCGGAAGATGGCGTTGAGGGTCTCCAGATCCGGCGCTTCGACGTCCAACTCCAGCAACAGGCTCTCCATCGCGGCCAGGTTCTCGCCGGCCTCCTCGAAGAACACCTGATAGAACTGACTCATGTCGATGCTCATGACCCCTCCCCCTCAGCTCTGGCGCGGCGCGTTCAACCGATCACTTTGCGGACGACTTCCAGCAGCTTGGCCGGGTCGAAGGGTTTGACCAGCCAGCCGGTCGCGCCGGCTGCCCGGCCCTGACTCTTCATGGCGTCGCTCGACTCGGTGGTGAGCATCAGGATGGGCACCGACTTGTAGGTCGGCAGGGCGCGCAACTGTTTGATGAGGCTCAGTCCGTCCATGCGCGGCATGTTCTGGTCGGTGAAGATGAGATCGAACTTGCCGGAGCGTGCCTTGTCGAGGCCGTCCTGTCCGTCGACCGCCTCAGTGACCGCATACCCCGCCTCCTTCAGCGTGAAGGAGACCATCTGTCGGATGGACGCCGAATCGTCCACGGTTAGAATCGTCTTAGCCATGTCGTTGGATCCTTGAGAATTGCGATGAGTCCGATCGCCGACGCCTCGACGGCGCCGGTCGCTCGATCAAAGGAGTAATACTGAAGATTTGCGCCACGGTTGTCGACCGTCGATGAAAGAAGATTCACGCCCAACGGGGTTTGCCCTTATATACCGGTGACTCGGACGAATGCCAGTCCATGTGCGAAAATCCGGCGTGAAAATTGGCTCGTCGGGCCTGTCCCCTCCGCTAACCCGAGGTCGTTTGCCGCACGATGTCGTCGCCTTCTCCATCCGAATCGCACTCTCCGCTCGATCCACCGCTGCCGCGCCGTCCGGGCGAGCGCCGGCTCTGGGGCGGACTCCATGGCGCCGGCACGGCCCTGGCCATCGCCGGTGCCGCTGAGCGGCATCCCGGACTGGTGCTGGTGGTGGTCGATGCCGTCCAGACCGCCGCGACCCGGCGTGCCGAGCTTGGATTCTTCCTGGACGGAGGCGAGCGGCCGATCCTCGACTTTCCCGACTGGGAGACCCTGCCCTACGACGTCTTCTCGCCGCTACCCGAGCTGGTCTCGGAGCGGCTGCTGACCCTGCATCGCCTGCCGACGCTGGAGCGCGGCGTGCTGATCGTCCCGGTCGCAACCCTGATGCAACGTCTGCCGCCGCGCGACTATGTCGATGGGCATTCGCTGGTGCTCGCCGTCGGCGATCGACTCGATCTCGACGCCACGCGCCGGCGGCTGGAGCGGGCGGGCTATTCGTGCGTCTCGCAGGTCATCGGGCATGGCGAATATGCGGTGCGCGGCTCGCTGCTGGACGTCTTCCCGATGGGCAGTCAGGTTCCGCTACGCATCGACCTGTTCGACGAAGAGGTCGAGAGTATCCGCGTTTTCGATCCAGAGACACAACGCTCCAGGGACAAGCTCGACCGCATCCGGCTGCTGCCGGCGCGTGAGCTGCCGCTCGACGAGGAGGCCATCGCCGGTTTCCGTCAGCGCTACCGGGCCGCCATCGCCGGCGATCCGCAGCGCAGTCTCATCTATCGCGAAGTCTCCAAGGGTCAGGCGCCGGGCGGGCTGGAATACTATCTGCCGCTGTTCTTCGAGCAGACGGCGACACTCTTCGATTATCTGCCCGAGGATACGTTGGTCGTCGAGTCGATCGCGTGTCGCGAGACGGCGCGCATCTTCTTCGAGAACGTCGAGCAGCGCTACGAACAACGGCGGCATGACGCTGAACGTCCGCTGCTGCCGCCGTCGCAGCTCTATCTGCCCCCCGAGGAACTGGCCGGGCGGCTCAACCGGCTCTCGGGCGTGCTCCATCAGCCGGACGCGGCCGACGCGCGGCGCAAGGGCTATGCCGATGCCTGCAACTTCGCCACCCATCCCCTGCCGCCGCTGACCATCCAGGCGCGTGCCGCGCAACCGGCGCAGGCTCTGCTGGGTTTCCTCGCCGACGGCGAGCGGCGCGTGCTCTTCGTCGCCGAGAGCAGCGGACGGCGCGAACTGCTCGCCGAGCAGCTCAAGGGCTTCGACATCCACGCCCGTCCGGTGTCGGGCTGGCGGGCGTTCCTCGACGGCGACGCCGCGCTCGCCCTGACGGTGGCCCCCATCGAACAGGGTCTGCTGCTCGAAGACGCCAGGCTCGCCGTCATCACCGAAAGCCAGCTCTATGGCGAGCGGGTGCGCCAGGAACGGCGTCGACGCGAGCGCGAACGCGACAGCGACGCCATCGTCCGCAACCTCACCGAGCTGACCGAGGGTGCGCCCGTGGTCCACGAGGAACACGGCGTCGGACGCTATCTGGGACTCCAGACGCTGGAGGTCGGCGGCCTGACCACCGAGTTCCTGACGCTCGAATACGCCAACGGCGACAAGCTCTATGTCCCGGTCAGCGCGTTGCAGTTGATCTCGCGCTACACCGGCGCCTCGCCCGAGAATGCGCCGCTGCACCGGCTCGGCGGCGATCAGTGGGAGCGGATCAAGCACAGGGCGGCGCAGAAGGCGCACGACGTGGCGGCTGAACTCCTGGACATCCATGCCCGGCGCGCGGCGCGTCAGGGTGTGGCCTTCCCTGAGGGCGGCGAAGACTATGCCGCCTTCGCCGCCGCCTTCCCGTTCGAGGAGACGCCTGACCAGCAGCGCGCCATCGAATCGGTGCTGGCCGACATGGCCGATCCCAAGCCGATGGATCGCGTGGTCTGTGGTGACGTGGGCTTCGGCAAGACCGAAGTCGCCATGCGCGCGGCCTTCATGGCGGTGCACAGCGGGCGTCAGGTCGTGGTACTGGTGCCGACCACGTTGCTGGCGCAACAGCATTTCGAGAACTTCTCCGACCGCTTCGCCGACTGGCCGGTGCGCGTCGAGAGCCTGTCGCGCTTCCGTACCGCCAAGGAACAGAAAGCGGTCCTGGACGGACTGGCCGATGGCACCGTCGACATCGTGGTCGGCACTCATAAACTGCTCCAGCCGACGATCCGCTTCAAGAACCTAGGTCTGGCCATCATCGACGAGGAGCACCGCTTCGGCGTGCGTCACAAGGAGCAGTTGAAGAACCTACGCAGCGAGGTCGATGTCCTGACGCTCACTGCCACGCCGATCCCGCGCACGCTCAACATGGCCATGTCCGGTCTGCGCGATCTGTCGATCATCGCCACCCCGCCGGTCGAGCGTCATCCGATCAAGACCTTCGTCAGTCCCTGGAACGACGCCCTGGTCCAGGAGGCCGTGCTGCGCGAACTGAAACGCGGCGGTCAGGTCTACTTCCTGCACAACGAAGTCGAGACCATCGAGAATCAGGCCCAGAAGCTCGAAGCCCTGATCCCGGAGGCACGGGTGGCGGTCGCCCATGGTCAGATGCGCGAACGCGAGCTGGAACGCATCATGCGCGACTTCTATCACCAGCGCTCCAACCTGCTGGTGTGCACGACGATCATCGAGAGCGGCATCGACGTGCCCTCGGCCAACACCATCCTCATCAACCGCGCCGACAAGCTGGGTCTGGCCCAGTTGCACCAGTTGCGCGGTCGGGTCGGGCGCTCGCACCATCGCGCCTACGCCTATCTCATCACGCCGCCGACCAAGGCCATGACGGCGGATGCGAAAAAACGGCTGGAGGCCATCGAGTCGATGGAGGATCTGGGCGCGGGTTTCACGCTGGCGACTCATGACCTGGAGATCCGCGGCGCGGGCGAGCTGCTGGGCGACGAGCAGTCGGGGCAGATCACCGAAGTCGGCTTCACGCTCTACATGGAGCTGCTGGAACGCGCGGTCGAGGCGCTGAAATCAGGACGCGCACCCGAGCTGGATCGCCCGCTCGACCACGGCACCGAGATCGATCTCGGGATTCCGGCACTGCTGCCGAGCGACTATCTGCCGGATGTGCAGGCGCGGCTGGTGCTGTACAAGCGCATCGCCGGCGCACGGGATCGTGAGGAACTGCGCGAATTGCAGGTGGAGATGATCGACCGCTTCGGCCTGCTGCCCGAACCGGCGAAGAATCTGCTGGAGATCACCGAACTCAAACTCTTGGTCCAGCCTTGGGGTATCCGCAAGATCGAGGCGGGACCGGCGAGCGGGCGTCTGCTCTTCACCGAATCGCCCAGGATCGATCCGGCCAGACTCATCGGTCTGATCCAGAGCCGACCCAAGGAATACAAGCTGGAAGGCGGTGACAAGCTGAAGTTTTTCCGTGACATGGCCGAACCCGGCGCGCGGATTCGCGAGGTTCGGCGCATGCTGGAGCCGTTGCTGGCCTAGCCATTCGGTCTTCAGTTGCGCGGCTGTGGCCGTGCATAGAACTCGCCGCACCGCAAGCGATAGACATCAATGAGCTGGCGCATCTGCTCGGCAACCGCTTGGGCGGTCTGAAAGTCGGTATAGAGCCCTGGATCCGTCGTTTCCGGTTCCGGGGTCGGCGCCGACAACCGTATCGCCATGATGCCCGGCTCATACCAGCCGATTCGCTCCGGGCCTTCGACATGAAGGATCGACAGCGCCGGGTACATCGGGTACATGGTGACAGCGCGTCTGGTTGCGACATGGTGGCCGGATTTCATAGCGATCCCCCCTGAAGGTCGTTGTCCTGATGACCTTCAGGAGCGAATACCGTGCCAGCGGCGAAATCTTCGATCCCCCGGCGAATCTGGCACAGACGACACACTGAAACCGTCACGCAACACGCACGAAGCGACGAATTTTCGACACTGATGCCCCGCGAACGACGTAGCTCCGACGCCACTGTTGCAAGGTGGTCATCCATCCGGGACGCGACAGCCGGATCGCGCCGATGGCACCGCGAGTTTCGTGAACCACGCAACAGTCCGGCGCGCGTTCGCGGTCTATGCTTACCGAGGATGACACCGCCTTGGCACGGGTGTTTCAGGGTCGAGCGGGAATCCTGTCCAATCACCGAGGAATCCGAGAGATGGCCACCGAGAACAGACGCCTGCTGATTGCGATCGATGCCGAGATCCGCGAGATCAACCGCGCGACCATCAACCCGCTTTTCGAAGAGCTCAAGCTCTCCGACCTGACCCCCGTGATCGAAATGGTGGCCAAAGCCCGCGCCAGCTATCTGCGAGCGCTCTACGACATCGCGCTCAAATCCCCGGATGGGCAGCCGGACGCGGCCGACATCGAACGGCTCGGCACCCTGCGCCGGATCTATGAGGAGCTCGTCAAGGGCACCCAGGCGCTGGAGACGGCCATCGAGCGCGAATATCTGGACGTCGTCCGGTAGGCTCAGCGCTTGCCCTGACAGTTCGGGCAGAGGCCGTAGACCACGAGTGAGTGGTCTTCGATCTTGAAGTGATGCTCGGCGGCAATGCGTTTCTGGCGCGTCTCGATCGTGGGGTCGAGGAACTCGACGATCGCGCCGCACTTGATACAGACGAGATGATCATGGTGCTCGCCGCTGTTGAGTTCGAAGACGGACTGCCCGCTCTCGAAGTGACGGCGACAGACGAGGCCGGCCCCCTCGAACTGGGTCAGCACGCGATAGACGGTGGCCAGACCGATCTCCTCGTCCTGACTCAGGAGTTCCCTGTAGACGTCCTCGGCACTCATGTGGCGCTTGCCACTGTGCTCGAGGATGCTCAGGATCTTGACGCGCGGCGCCGTCACCTTGAGTCCGGCCTGCTTGATCTGTTCGTTTTCCAACTGAATTCTCCGGGTCACGGGCCGACACGACCGACTTGGACGATCGCACTCGGCCACTTGGATCAGCGCCCCCTGTGATCCAGGAACGACGCTACGGTATGATGCTCTGATTTAGCGCAAAGTCGTGATCAGGACAAGATGCGAAAGATTTTCAGTTTTCCAATACTGGGCTCCATGATGGTCTCGATCGCCATCGCGGGATGCGCGCGCGACACCAAACCGGACGAGACGCAGACCTCGGTCCTGGAGACGCTGCCCTTCGTCTACAAGATGACGGTCCAACAGGGCAACATCCTCACCGAGGAGATGGTCGATGCGCTCGAACTCGGCATGACCAAGCGTCAGGTCAACTTCGTGCTGGGCACGCCGCCGCTGGTCAGCTTCTTCCATGCCAATCGCTGGGACTACACCTATACCATCAAGCGCGGGCATCAGCCGATGGAGCAGCGCAATCTGACGCTCTACTTCGAGGACGATCAGCTGGTGCGTATCGAAGGCGATCTGCAACCGAACCCGACGCGCGCCGCCGCGCGTACACCCGAGCAGATCCTGATCGAAGTGCCTGATTACGAGTCACGCGAAGGTGTGGTCCGCCGCAGCCTCAGGGGACTTGGACTGGACCCCAAGGACTGAAGACGGCGCACCGCCGAGGCGCCCCCTGAACACCAGCAAAAATGAGAACGACATGCATTGATAATTGACAGGCTCGAACTCAGCGCTTACTCTTTAACGCGAATGATTGCTATTTGCCAGCCATCCGGCTGCTCCGTCATCAATCACCGTGCAAACCAGCTGAGAGCCTGACGATGCCTACGACCACACCAGCCGCCAGTCGCCGTCCCGAGCACCTCCACAAGAGCGCACTGTCCCCGATACCGCGCACCATCGACGTCCGGTCACTGCTCGGCAACGATCCATTCGTGATGATCGAGCACGGTGATTGTCGCTACGTCCTGCGGATGACCCGCAACAACAAGCTGATTCTGACCAAGTAAGGAGCGGCGTCCCATGCACGAACGCTCCATCCTGGACATTGCCGCCCCGTCCGGGCGAATGCCTCCCTACGGTGATGCACGCCACGCGCGGCAGGAAGTGGCCATACCGCCGCTGGGGAGCCGTCGCCGCAAGCTGTGGGAGATTCCGCACAAGTATCACTGCCCCATCATCGGCACCTGCCTGGACGTCGGCGAGCTGAGGCGCTTGGGCGCGCGTTTCAGCTGGCGTAAACAGGAGCGACCGAGTGACTACGAGATCCATGTGAGCTTCGTTGCCGCCGCCGATGAGCGCAACGACCTCTCGCAGGCTACCTACAAACTGCTGGAGAAGAAATACACCGGCGTCGTCGGGCGCTTTACCAAGGCGCGCTCCACCGAGGAACTGCTCGCGCTCTGGACCGAGGCGCTCGGCGCCGGCGAGGTTCCAGGTGCGCTCTGGGCCGTCATGACGCACCCCCGGGCGGATGCCGTCGTGATGTCCTTGGTCTATGAAGACATCCACATGATCTCGCACCAGATCGGGGCCGGTCAGCGGGCGGATCTCAAGGCGCTCTCCGAGACGCGCCAGGAACTCGCACGCCTGAAACGCGACTTCGAGACGCAGCAACGGCGTGCGCGTGAGCTGGCCGATGGACGTGAGCGCGAGATCGCGCGGTTGAGCGAGCGGCTGGCGCACTGTGAGGGTGACTGTGAGCGGTTGCGCGAGCGCGAGTACAGCCTCAGCGAACGTCTGAAAGCCAGCGGTGCGGAGACCTACCAGCAGGCTCTCGATGAACGCGACGCCCGTCTCGCCCAGCTCGAAGAAGCACTGTCGGCCAGTGAAGCCCGCACCGCCATCTGGCGGGAGAAGCACGCCCTGGCGCAGACCGAATGCGAGCGGCTCGCGCAGTTGGCCCAGGAGCGTGCGGCCGACTGCGAAGCGCTGGAGCGGCTCGTCCTACAGTCCGGCGCCGCGTCCTGTGAGGACTGTCCCAACGAACGCTGCGCCCAGCGCGCCGACTTGGGCGGCCGACTCGTACTCTGCGTCGGTGGACGCAAACCACTGGTCGAGCAGTATCGGCGCCTGGTCACCGGCTGCAATGGCCGTTTCGACCATCACGACGGCGGACTCGAGGACAATCAGCGTCGCCTGGAAGCCATGCTCGCGTCCGCTGATGCCGTGGTCTGCGCGGCCGATTATGTCAGCCATGACGCCTATTACCGGACCAAACGCTTCTGCAAGCGCTGCGAGAAGCCGCATGTGCTACTCGGCAGCTCGGGTGTATCGGCCTTTGCGCGGGCGCTCGAACAGGTGGCCGGCTATGCGGCACCCGCGTCGCATTGACGCAGGCGGAGCCTCCCGGCCACGCCGGACTCAGACGCCGGCGTCCGCCGCGATGTTCGCGCCCGGCCGGTGCCCATGCCGCAAACGGCGCCCGCGTCCCAGTTCCAGCACGGGTGAGCCGAAGAAGGCCAGTACCGTCAGGTCTTCCTGGATATCGAAGAAGGCATGATCACAGGCCGCATGCACATACATGATCGTGCCCTGCTGGACACGGTGCTCGGTCTCTCCGATGCGCAGCTGCCCCGTGCCCTCCAGCACCAGATAGAGTTCGTCCTCTTCGTGGGCGCTGGCCATGTCCCTGGAACCGACCGGGATGTGGTAGATGGCGCAGGACAGCGACGGCGTGCGCAGGAACTCCTTGAAGTTGACGCCCTGACGCTCGACCTTGGCGAGCAATTCGTCGAGCTGGAAGACTTCCCAATCGCTCTCTTGCATGGGTATAAACCTATAAAAACAGTTTGTTATCGGTGATCGAGACGACTCCGACGATAGCAAGAGACGCTCCACCAAGCAACTGAGAAGGATTTGCATGCGTATCCCTTCTCATCTTGCGCCTCGGTCTCGGGACGGTTCCTTGGAGGCGAGCGCCCATCGCTGCGGCAAATAGGCGCGTACATGTTCGACCAGGATCTGCTGGGCACGCGGCCTCTCAAGCGCCTCAGGATCACGGACATCGATATTGAAAATACTCAATCACAAATGCGAATTATTGTGATTAAATGTCGATGCGATTCTGAATTCACTGCCGCGTGCTCTGCGGTGATGTCCGTGACCACAACGAACCCCAGACGCAAGGAACAGATCCCATGCGCCGTCTATCCGCCCAGTCGCCCGGACGCTCGCCGATCCGTCTCTCCGTCCTCTTGACACTGAGCAGCGCCTGTCCGATCACTGTGCTCGCCGGCGAAGACTCGATCGAACTCCCGACGGTCTATGTCACCACCGCGACGCGCACCCAGCACGATATCGACACCAGCCCGGCGCCGATCCAACTGATCGATTCCGCCGATATCCAGGCCGCCGGCGCGACCACTCTGCGCAACATCCTGGATCTGGCGCCGGGCGTCTATGTCAGTCCATCCGGCACCAACCTGCAAATCCGCGGTCTCGGCGGGTCGGACACCCTGTATCTCATCGATGGCCGTCGCGTCGAGGGCGAGTTCAGCAACAGCTTCGAGCTGGAGCGTATCCCCGCCACCATGATCGACCGCATCGAGATCGTGCGCGGTCCGGCCAGCCTGCTCTATGGTGCCGATGCACTCGGCGGCGTGGTCAACATCATCACCAAGCCGCCGACGAGCGGACTGGAGGGTAGTGTCGACCTCCAGTACGGCGCAAACGACCGGGGTGCCGGCGAGCGCGCCCAGTTCGCGGCGGATCTGCGCGGCGGCAGCGAAGCGCTCCGCTTCAGTCTCTACGCCAGCCGACTGAGCCGTGACCCCTACTCGGAGCGCGAGACGGCACGCGTGACCGTCCCGCAATCCGGGACTCAGGTCGCCCCATCCAGGCATTCGAACGCACGGATCAGAAACGGACTCGCGGACAGCTATGAAGTGGACGTGGACTATCGCGATCAGGCCGACGTGGATACGGTCGGCGGTGCGCTCGAATGGCGGATGACGCCCGACCTCAAGCTCAGGTTCGATCTCAATGCGATGCGCGAGGAACGTGAAGGCACCTACATCAGCAGCCGCTACGCGACCAATTACACGGCCTCGGGCAAGACCCTCCAGGCCGCCGACATCCCGGCGCGCCAGTATGACGACAACGAGCGCCTGGACACCGCCCTGACGCTCGACTGGTCGGTGCTCGACAGACTCGACCTGCGCTATCGGCTCCAGTACAGCCGTTACGACAAAGACCGCGTGGCCTACGCCATCCATTATGCCGACCTCGGCTATGCGACCCGGAACGACTCGGCGAGCGCGGTCAACCAATCGACACTGACCCAATGGGTCAATGAACTCACGGCTACCTGGCGACCGGCCGAGGGACATACCCTGGTCGGCGGTCTGGAGCATCGGGAGAACGACGTCGAATCGACCGCTTACACGGCTGACACGCGCACCTTCGATTCGGCCTTTCTGCAGCACGAATGGCAGCTCCGGCCGAATCTGAACGCCGTCTATGGCGCTCGCTACGATGATGACTCGGTCGGCGGCTCGCACCTGTCCTTCCAGGCCGGCGGTGTCTGGACCCTGGCTCCGCTCGCACGGCTACGCGCCAACTTCGCCCAGGGCTACAAATCACCGGACGACCGCAGTCTCTATGTCGATCAGGTCAATCCCCAGGGCGTCGCCATGCTCGGCGCCGAGGTCATCAGCCCGGACCAGGGTAAGACCAGTGCTCACAGCCTGGATCCCGAGTCGAGCGATACCTTCGAGATCGGACTCGCCGGTACGGCCAGGCGCTGGGACTATGGCCTCACGCTCTTCCACACCGAGGTCACAGATCGCATCGAGATGGTGCGCGAGGGGAGCGGTCTCCTGACCTACAACACCTTCCGCAACATCAGCGAGGCCCGTATCCAGGGCATCGAGGCCGAGGGTTCGATCAGTCTGACTCCGGATCTGCGCGCCCGCGTCGCCTTCACCCAGCTCAGCACCGAGAACCGCAGCACCGGGGATCCATTGCTCAACACCCCGGAGACGCTGGCCACCCTGACCCTGGACTATGCCCCCAGCGCGGACTGGCTGCTCCAGGCCATCGTCCGCTACACCGGGGAACAGGATTACTCGGGACGGACCGGCATCGAGACGGCCGCCGGCTACACCCTGGTCCATCTCAAGGCGAGCTATACCCCGGCCGGCCTGACGGGCGTCGAGCTCTATGGCGGCATCGACAACCTGTTCGACGAAGCGATCGACCCCGGTCTGGGGTCGGATCCCGGCCCCTACGCCTATCTCGGCGCACGCTACGCCTTCTGATCCAACATCGACATCAGCCGACCATGACCGTCTCATCCTCCCCACCGCAGATGCCATCGAATCCAGGTATCCTGGACAGCGCGCAGACTCAGCTCCATGACCTGCTCGGCATCGGCGGCCCGGTGCTGCTGGTGCTGGGTTTGCTGTCCGTGGTGGCGCTCGCCATCGTGCTGCTCAAGCTCTGGCAGTTCCATCGTCTGCGGCTCGACCGGCTCGCACCCGTGCGGGAATCACTGCGTCGCTGGCAGCAATCGGACGCCAGGGCGGCGATCGCCGTGGTCGCCGGACGCACGCAGCCCGTGGCGCAGCTGGTGCATCTGGCACTGGTCGGTCTGCACCGCCCCCAGGTCGACATAGCGCTGCTGCGCGAGGAACTGACCCGCGTGGCCAGCCTTCACCTTGAACGTCTGCGCAGTCATCTGCGCGCACTGGAGATCATCGGCACCCTGAGCCCCCTGCTGGGCCTGCTGGGCACGGTGCTGGGCATGATCGAGGCTTTCCGCCAACTCGAGACGGCCGGCAGCCAGGTCGATCCCGCCATCCTCTCCGGCGGCATCTGGCAGGCGCTCCTGACCACGGCGGTCGGACTCACGGTCGCCATCCCGGTGGTGATCGCGCATACCTGGCTGGAGCGCCGGGTCGAGCGTTGCGCTCATCAGATGGAGGATGCCGTCACCCTGGTCTTCACCCGTGGACTCAAGGCTCCAATGCCGACCACGGAGGAGCCTCAGTCCGTCAGGCGCGTGCGCGAGGTCGGCCATGCGGCTTGATCTACCGCGCTCGCGTGCCGGTCGCGGCCTCGGTCTGACACCGCTGATCGACGTGGTCTTCATCCTGCTGCTGTTTTTTCTGCTGGCCTCGCATTTCGATCGCTGGCGGACGCTGCGGCTGGATACCGCGCCGGCCACCGCCGGCGAACAGGACGCGGATCGCCCATCCGTACTGAGGCTGCGTCTGCACGCGGACGGCACTCTGGATATCGATGGCGTCGCGCTGGATCCGGGCCACTTGAAGCACACCCTCGAAGACTATCGAGCGCGTCGACCGGATGTCTCCGTGGTGCTGGAGGCCGAGGCCGAGGTGCGTCTCCAGCCGCTGGTCGGCCTCATCGATACCGTCACCGCCGTCGGCATCAGGGAGTTGAGTCTGAGATGAAGCTCGTTCGCCGGGATCCGCGCCCTCGGCGCGAGGATCATCTGATTCCGCTCATCAATGTCATCTTTCTGATGCTCATTTTCTTCATGATCAGCGGACAGATCCGTTCTCAGGAGCCAATCCGCGTGAATCCGCCGGTCTCCGAGCAGCAGGCGAGTCGTGAGGCGAGCGAGTACGTCATCATGCTGGATGCCGACGGACGGATGGCGGTCGGCAACCGGCTCGTCTCGCGCGAGGCGCTGCACGAGCGGCTCGTTGCCTGGCAAGCGGCCACGGCCGCAGACGGGTCGATTGCCGGAATCACCCTCAAGGCCGACGTCGCCGTGACCGCTGGCCGGTTGCGCGAAACGCTCGCACTGCTGGAGACCGCCGGTATCGAGCAGGTCGAGCTGATCACGCGCGCGACCGGCAAACCCTGATGGAGATCCGTCGACATCACTGGCTGGTCGCGGTCTCGGCGGCGGCGCTGGTCCATCTGGCCGTGGTCGCCGGCGTGCGCCATGAGCCGCGACCATCGCAACCGGCCCCTGTGATCATTCGGTTCGGCGCGCCGGGAGCACAGGAGGCGGCGGCGGGCGGCGGCGAGCCGACCCAGTCCATCGGGCCTGCCGGAGCCTCCACCGCACCCATCGCCGCCACGCCCGCCTTGGGCGAACAGGTTGCCGCCAAGGTCGTCGAGCCGACCCGAACCGAAGTCGCGCCGCCCAAGCCGAAACCGAAACCAAAGCCCCAGACAAAAGCGATCGCAAAACCCAAACCTCAAGCCGCCAAACCCAGCCGACCGACAGCTGTCGCGAGCACCCGCACCCAAACGTCAACCGGGCCTCAAGCCAATAACTCCAACTCGATCGCGGGCAGACGCCCGGAGGGGGCAGGCCAGGGTGGCGGCGTGAGTGGCGGTGGATCGGGCAAGGGCGGAAACCGACACGGCCAGGGATCGGGGGCGGGCGCCCTGGGTATGGCGAACTACCACGGCACCCTGGTCGCCTGGCTCAATCGACACAAGCGCTATCCAAGCCGCGCCCAACGCCTGCGTCAGGAGGGTACGGTCAGGGTGTCGTTCACCATCGATCGTAACGGGCGTATCCTGTCGCATCGGATCGTCACCAGTTCCGGTCACGCACTGCTGGATCAGGAAGTCCAGGCCATGCTCAAGCGTGCCTCGCCAGTGCCGGTCCTACCGTCCGGCATTCGCGAGTCACGACTCACCATCACGGTGCCGATTCGGTTCAGTCTGCGTTGATGTCCTGTCTGTTCCGATCATGACGCATCGCAATTGACGAAGCCGGAGCTTCGTCACCGGATCAGGGAGCGCGCTATCGATTGGCGGATCGGTTTATTGCCCCTTCAGGCTCACCAGCGTCTCGAACAGACCGCCGTCGACCAGCCCCGTGTCCGGAAGGCCATGCGTGCGCTGTACGATCTTCAGCGCTAGGCGGGTCTGGGGCCCAAGGTTGCCGTCGATCGAACCGCTATAGAGCCCGATCCCGCGCAGGGCTTCCTGAACCTGCCGACGCTGAGACTCACTGAGTCCCTGGTCGAAGCGTCTGGCCTCCTCCGTCGTTGCGGCGACGAGACGCGCCCCGCCGGCCACACCCCCGGCATCAAGCGCACGGGCATTGATCCAGATCACCGCGTCCTGAGACAGCTCCTTGCCCTCATGCTCCTTCACCGGCCCCGAGCCGAGACAGGCGAAGCCCCAGACACCCGGAGCCGGGATGCCGAAAGTGAAGAGACCATTGGCGTCGGTGATGGCGACGATGGCCGTGTCCGGCACATCCCCCCTGGGCGCCTTGTCGAAGGCATTGGTTTCCATGTCGATGCCGGTGTTGATGTACTCGATCTCGCACTCCACACCGGCCGCCGGCTTGCCCTTCGAGAGTAGCTGACCGCTGAAGGTGCCGCCGGCGAAAACCTGATAGGGCTTGTTGAGCGGCACGATCTCGGTCGGCAGCCCCAGCGGCTCGCTCCAGCTGGTGGGCATGGCGCCCTTGTTCACATAGGACTTGGTGATCTGCTGGATGTAGACGCCCTCGCTCTCCTCGTGATACGGCGTCGGCACGACCACGAAGACATAGTCACCATTGCGCCGGATCCGGTAGCTGGCTTCATAGGCCGCCGCCGTGTTGTCCGGCCCCTGCCAGGTGATCGGTTTGAGACTGTCCTTGAGGTCGGTCTTTTCCTCCTTGAACTGGACGAAGAATTCGACCGGCTCGCCCATGTCCATGACATGACCGTTCTCCATCGGATGACCGAAGACCAGCTTGAGATCGATCTCGGCCGGATTCTCCAGCATGACCTCGGGCGTGTAGAGCAGTTGAAAATGCGCCTGCGCGGCCCCGACGCCCAGGGCAGCGGCAGAGGCGAGGAGTGTAATGGACGGTTTCATGATGTGTTGACTCCACTGTCGAGTGAGAAAGAACGATCGAAAGCCGACCGACTACTCCAGGATGTCCTTGCCCTCGATGGTGATCTCATGACCCGGACCGGCCTCGAAGACGACCCGATAGTCACCCTCCGGCTTGTCGAATTCGAACTCACTGTTCTCGCTCATGACGCCCTCGTGGATGAGGTTTCCGCCGGCGTCCAGCACCCGCATCTTGACACCCGAGGCCGAGGAGCCGTCGGAGAAACCGCCCTCGCAGAAGACGGTGCCGTCACCGTTGTCGTAGCAGGAGCACAGCGGGGTGTGGGCCAGGGCCTGGCCGGTTGCGAGACCGGCCGCAAGCAGAAGGGCGATTGGGATCTGACGCATGATGAATCTCGTGTCGTTGGAATGAATGCGAATCGATGGCAGCCGCCATCCGGAGCAAAACCATACCGCAAGGAGCGATATAGCGCAAATAACAATCCTTATCATTTGCGTTAAGTTGGCGTAATACGTAGAATTCGCATTCATCAGCGATCACCCGAGTCGTCCTATCCCTCATGCCCAAGTCTCCAGACCGATCGACCCGTACCCTCAACGACATCCGCCCCGGACACCGCACCCGTATCCGCCGCCACCTCGGACGCGGGGCCGTGCGCCAGCGGCTCATGGATCTGGGGCTCATGCCGGACGTCGAGATCGTCCTGGTGCGTAGCGCGCCCCTGGGCGATCCCATCGAGATCAAGCTGGAGGCGGCCAACGTGACCCTGCGTCGCCGCGAGGCCGCGACCATCGAGGTCTTCGACGATGAATGACCGTAACGACATCCTGGTCGCCCTGGCCGGTCAGCAGAACGCCGGCAAGTCGACGCTCTTCAATGTGCTCACGGGCGCGCGTCAGCACGTAGCCAACTACCCAGGGGTCACAGTCGACAAGAAGTACGGCCAGTACAGCGACGCCGAGGGTGTGGTGCGCACGGTCGACCTGCCGGGCACTTACAGCCTGACCTCCTTCTCGCTCGAGGAACGGGTGGCGCGTGAGTTCCTGCTCCAGGAGCGCCCGGATGTGACGGTCAACGTGGTCGACGCCTCGAACCTGCGTCGCGCGCTGCACCTGACGCTCCAGATCCTCGAAATGGAACTGCCGGTGGTGCTGGCGCTGAACATGATGGACGTGGCCGAGGGGCGCGGGCTGCGGATCGATCAGGAGGCGCTGGCCGAGCGACTCGGTCTGCCTGTGGTGCGCACGGTCGGACGCAAGGGCGAGGGGCGCGAACCACTGCGCGCGGCGATCCGGGCGCTCGCCCGCTCCGGCGAACGCCAGCCGGCGCGTGTAAGCGTCGACTATGGCCCACTGGATCCGGATATTCAGGTTCTGACGAGCGCCATCGCCGCCGCACCCGAGCTGGCGGGCATCCCGAGCCGCTGGCTTGCGCTCAAACTGCTCGACGACGACACTCAGGCCGCACAGCTGACCGCCGAGCGGCTGGATGCCACGCACACCGAGACCCTGCTTCAGGAGGCCGCGCACCGACGCGCGACCTTCGAGCAGGAATATGGCCTGGACGTCAGCGATCACCTGGTGAGCTGCCGCGAGCGCACCGTCGGCCGGCTGCTCGACGGCGTTCTCGTGGGCCGCGAGGGCAACCGCCCGACCCTGACCGAGCGCATCGACTGCGTCATCCTCAATCGCGCCGCCGCTCCGGTCTTCCTGGTGCTCACGGTGTTCCTGATCTACCAGATCGCCATCGTCTGGGGCTATGAGCTGACCACCTACACCTGGCCGTTCCTGGCCAGGGCGCGCGAGCTGATCGCGGGCCTGCTGCCGGCGGCCGGTTTCCTAGTCGATCCCTATACCCGCGACATCGGGCTGTGGCTGGTCGACTCGGCCAACACCCTGCTCAACTATGTCCCCATCTTCCTGATCCTGTTCGCGCTGATCGCCATGCTCGAGGACTCGGGCTACATGGCGCGCATCGCCTTCATCCTCGACAAAGTGCTGCATCGCTTCGGCCTGCACGGACAGAGCACGCTGCCGCTGATCCTGGGCGGGGTCTTCGCCGGCGGCTGCGCCGTGCCCGGCGTCATGGCGACCAAGGGCATCCCGGACCATCGCGCGCGCATGGCCACCATCCTGACCGTGCCCTTCATGAACTGTCTGGCCAAGGTGCCGCTCTACACCCTGCTGCTCGGCATCTTCTTCGTCGAGGACAAGTCGCTGATGATGTTCTACATCTCGACCATGACCATCATCTTCGCCCTGCTGGTCTCCAAGCTGCTCACCAAGACCGTGCTGCGCGGTCACGAGACCTCGCCCTTCGTGATGGAACTGCCGACCTACCATCTGCCGACGGTCTCGGGCGTGCTGCGCCGTGCCTTCGAGCGCACCTGGGTCTATGTCAAGAAGGTCGGCACCATCGTGGTGGCGGTGGCGGTGGTGGTCTTCACGCTACTGCAATTCCCTGGCATCTCCGACGAGCGCCTGGCCGACTACGAGCAGCGGGGCCGCGCCGCCGTGACGGCCTTCCAACAGGCGATGGCCGGCAATGCCTATCGTGAGGTGGCGACGGCTGCGAACATCACCTCGCTGCTCAATGTCTACAACGACTACAAGCGCGCCAAGCTCAATGCCAAGGGGGCGGACGCCTCCAGTGCCGTCGACGCGCATTTCGCGCGACTCAACCCGGATTTCCTGCCGCTGATCTCGCCGCCCAGGGGCGACAAGGACGCCCGTCAGGCCAGCCGCGCCCTGCGTGACATGGACTCGGCGCGCAAGACGCTGCGCCGTGAAATGAAGGAAGAGCGCATCACCAACTCGCTGCTCGGGATGATCGGGCGCGGCATGGAGCCCGTGACCCAGTTCGCCGGCTTCGACTGGAAGATCAATGTCGCCCTGCTGTCGTCCTTCGCCGCGCGCGAGAGCAGCGTCGCGACCCTGGGCGTGCTCTTCCAGCAGGACGCGGATCAGAACGCCACGCTCGAGGCGCGCATGGGGGCCGAGACCAGGGCGGCCGGCGCCACGGCTCTCCTGGGCACATCCATCATCCTGTTCTTCGCGCTCTATCCGCCCTGTCTGGCGACCACGGTCATGGTCAAGGTCCAGACCGGCTCCTATAAGTGGATGATCTTCTCCATCGTCTTCCCCACGCTGCTCGGGCTGGGCGTGGCCAGCGCCGTCTACAGCATCGGGCTGGCCACCGGCACCTCAGGCATCGAGATGATGAGCTGGACCTATTTCAGCGCCCTGGCCCTGCTGCTGACCCTCGGCCTGTTCGGTGGACGCGACGGGCGCGCCCGACATCCTGTTCTTGAGTCACCCGCTGATGGAGGGCTACGCGCATGAGCACGACCGTTCAACCCATGCCGATCACCGAGCATACGCAAGTTTCGACGGCCGAGACCGTGGTCAATACCACGACGCCGCTCGGCTGGGTCGACATCGCCGCTGTCGCCCTGATCGTCGGCGCGGCGCTCTATTATCTCTATCGCAATCTCCTGCCCAAGCGCGGGCAGTGCGCGGCCTGTGCGAGCCAGGGCAAGGCGGGTGGATGCCAGTCGACCAGGATGGCCGGGACTACAGTCGCGAGGACTTCGAGGCGCTCATCCCCTTCCTCTACTACAAGAACATGGAACCCCGCATCAAATGATAACAATTACCATTGCCGCATTGATGGGCAATGATAGACTTCGGCTTCGTGATCGCGCCTTGGAGACAGACTCACACCATGCAGATCAAGATCGGCGCGCGCCTCATGCTGGCGAACCTTCTGATCCTGGGCGTCAGCCTGGCGGTCTTTGGCGTGCTGCTGCAACAGGAAGTCGACCCTGGAATCCTGATACTTTTCTCTCTTTTGACGGCGGTCGCCAGTCTCGCACTGACTCCCCTGCTATTGCCCTGGATCTGTCTGCGCGATCTGCGTGCCATTCAAACCGTCATCGCCGGCCTCAAGCGCGGCGACTATGCCGTGCCGCTGCCGATCGCACCCGAGCCTGGCGATCCGGACGATGAATACGAGCTCAATCGCCTCAAGCGCGAGATCCACTGGATGCGCCGCGCCATCGCCAAACGCGAGCAGGACATCCGACGGCAGACTGAGCGCATCCTGGCGCTCAACGAGGCTCTGCGGATCGAGGCGATCACCGACACGCTGACCGGACTCTACAACGCCCGTCACTTCTGGGAATGCATCGGCCAGTGCTTCAACGAACATCTGCATACAGGCGTCTCCTTTGCCTTCGTCATCCTGGACATCGATTTCTTCAAGCGGATCAATGACACCCATGGTCATCTGGGCGGTGATCGTGTGCTCGAACAGTTCGCATCGGCACTGCGCGAAAGCACACGCAAAACGGATATCGTGGCCCGGATCGGCGGCGAAGAGTTCGCCCTGATCCTGCACAATGTCTCATCCGACGAGACCAAGCAGTATCTGCATCGACTGCATGGCCTGCTGCGCGAACGCGACATCCGGATCGGCCCCGAGCAGCGGATCAAGGTCACGGCCAGCGTCGGCTACTATGTGATCGAGAAGCCGCTCCCGCCCGCGCTGACCGTGCCGCCGATCACCACGACCCAGGATATCGTCAAGCGCGCCGACGATGCCCTCTATTGGGTCAAGAACAACGGACGCAACGGCATCATGGCCTGGCATGAGCTGACCCATGATTACCGCGACCAACGCCTCGAACTGACGACGCCGACGTCAGCGACCTGCCCCTGTCGGCGAATCCCGGCGTCTCCTTGCGCTGTATCCAGCGATGTCGATGCGGCTTGAAACATCCGTATCCAGGGTCGGTTGGCGCATCGACGATGAATCTGAAGCTGCAATCTGCGGCAAGGAACGATTGAAAGACTGTGAGTATTCCAGAGCATGTTTGTCTGCATGAAGTCATCGATGTCGTCCTGACGACGCTGGACGCACGAGACCCCTATACCTATGAGCATTCCTGCCGGGTCGCGCTCTTCTCGGAATTGATGGCGCGTGAACTCCAGCTCCCACCCGCCATCCAGCAACGGATACGGGTCGCCGCCCAGTTGCACGACATCGGCAAGATCGCCATCACGGATCAGGTGCTGAACAAGGCAGGACGACTCGATCGCGATGAAATGATCGAGATCCAGCGCCACCCGCGCATCGGCTACAATATCCTCGTGCGTCTCCCGACCTTCCATGAGATCGCGACCATCGTGCTGCACCACCACGAGCGTTTCGACGGCGAGGGTTATCCGCAGCGACTGGCCGGCGAAGCCATCCCCCTGGAATCCAGGATCATCGCCGTTGCCGATGCCTTCGATGCCATGACCTCGAACCGGCCCTACCGCAAGGCGCTGTCGGTCGACGAGTCGCTGACCGAGATCCGACGACATGCCGGCGAGCAGTTCGATCCGCTCATCGCGGCAAGCCTGACACGGCTACGCGATCTGGTGCTTGAGCACCTGAGCAGCGGCCCGACGCCCATCAATGGAAGGCACCACGCTTATGTGGGGCACGAGGATCTGATGCACTCGCGCATCGTCCAGAACACCGGCTTCTTCGTGGAAGGCGAACCGCCCAGGCACGTCGAACCGAACACGCCCCCGGATGTGCCGCGAGCCGCGCATCAAGATGGCGGCCACATCGCCTTGTCATGACGGACAGTGGGGACTATAAGAATGCAGTGAGGGCCTACCGGCTCACGCGCGTGCCTCCCTCCACGGGATCGGCCAGGATGGCCGCCCGCCCCAGAGCCGCGCGAGCCTTTCCGCGAGGATGACGCGCATGTTCCACTGCATTCCCTTCCTGGCCGGTGCCGCTGCCGGCACGGTCATCACCTACGTGCTCAAGGATCACGAGGCACGGGACAGGATCCGAGCGGGCACCGACAGGGTCGTCGATGGCGTCCGGGATGGATTCGAGCGTGCCGGCCGAGCCGGCCGGGCGCTGGTGCGTCCAGCCTCGAACAGGACCGGGTCGGACACCGGGATCGACCCGCAGCCGGCTACCCACTGACGCTCGATCCCACCCCGCCGCCGTGTTCACGGGCGAGCGCGACGAAGGCACGCAGATAATCGATGTCGGCCTCGCGCTCGCGGATGCCGACGAAGATCTGCTTGGCGATCCCCTGCGCGCCGAGTCGCACCGACCCGAGATCGAGCTTGCCGGCCTGTTCGTCCACCAGCCAGCGGGGCAGTGCCGCGACACCGCGACCGCTGGCGACCATCTGCAGCAGGATGTCGGTCGTTTCGATCGGCTTGTGGCGCTTGGGCCGGATACCGGCCGGCAGCAGGAAGCGGGTATAGATGTCGAGCCGGTCGATGGCGACCGGATAGGTGATCAGCGTCTCCTCGGCCAAGTGCTCCGGTTGCACGCATGGGAGACCGCGCAACCGATGCCCCGGTCCAACCACCAGCACCTGCTCATAGTCGAACACCGGCTCGAACCGCAGACCGCCCGTGTAGAGCGGGTCCGGCGTCACCAGCAGATCGATCTCGTGCGCGAAGAGCGCGCCGATCCCGCCGAACTGGAATTCCTGCCGGACATCCACATCCACGTCCGGCCAGGCGGCCAGATAGGGTGACACCACCTTCAACAGCCATTGATAGCAGGGATGGCACTCGATGCCGATGCGCAGCGTGCCGCGTTCACCCAGGGCGAACTGCCGCAGACGCTCTTCGGCCTGTGTGAGCTGCGGCAGCAGACGATTGGCCACCGCCAGCAGATAGCTTCCGGCCTGCGTCGGACGCAGACGGCGCCCCTCCCGCGTCCAGATCGCCACGCCGAGCTGATCCTCCAGCTTGCGTATCGCATGGCTGAGGGCGGATTGGGTCAGGTTGAGCTGCTCGGCGGCGGCGGTCACGGAGCCGTACTGATCGACGGCACGGACGATCGCCAGATGGGTGCGTTCGAGTTGAGCCATATCACCGGTTTCACATGAATGCCATGCATGATCGGATGAAATCATACCATTTCCATTCATGATTTGAGCGAACGAGAATGGCGTCATCTTTCATTCGTCAGAGCACATCGACATGGCCATCACCCATAACCTCGGCTTTCCCCGCATCGGCGCCAAGCGCGAATTGAAGTTCGCCCTCGAATCCTACTGGAAGGGCGAGTCCACGCTCGACACACTCAGGGCGGTCGGCGCCGAGCTGCGCGCGCGCCATTGGCAAGCGCAAGCGGATTTGGATCTGGTCCCGGTGGGTGATTTCGCCTTTTACGACCAGATGCTCGACATGAGCTTCACGCTGGGCCATCTCCCCAAGCGCGTGCACGGTCTCAAAGGCGAGTCGCTCGACACCTATTTCCGCGTGGCGCGCGGGCGCTCGGCTCCGGCGGCGGAAGCACAGGCCGGTTGCACCGACGGCGTTGCCGCGGGCGAGATGACCAAGTGGTTCGACACCAACTATCACTACATCGTGCCGGAATTCACCGCCGCCACGGAATTCAAGCTCGATGCCTCGCGTCTGCTCGAACAGCTGGCCGAAGCCAAGCGCCAGGGCGTCAATGCCAAACCGGTCATCATCGGTCCCGTCACCTATCTGGCTCTGGGCAAGAGCAAGGACGGCTCCGACCGGCTCGCGCTGCTCGATCGTCTGCTGCCGGTCTATGCCGAGTTGCTGAACACGCTGGCCGCGCACGGCGTCCAGTGGGTGCAGATCGATGAGCCGATCCTGGTGACGGAACTCGACGAGACCTGGCGTCATGCCTTCGAGATCGCCTACCACGAACTCAAGACGGCCCCGGTCAAGTTGCTGCTGGCGACCTATTTCGGCGAGCTCCAGGATCAACGCTATCTGGCCGCCCATCTGCCGGTGGCCGGCCTGCACATCGATGCCGTCCGGGGGCGCGACGATCTGGTTGCGTTGCTGAATCTGCTGCCTTCCAGCAAGATCCTGTCACTCGGCGTGATCGACGGCCGCAACATCTGGAAGACGGATCTGAACGCCGTGCTCGACTGGCTGGAGCCGATCCAGGACCAGCTCGGCGAGCGGCTGTGGATCGCCCCCTCCTGTTCACTGCTGCATGTGCCGGTGGATCTGGACAGCGAACGGACGCTCGACCCTGAGATCCGGTCCTGGCTCGCCTTCGCCCGGCAGAAACTCAATGAGCTGCGGGTGCTGGCAACAGCGCTGAATCAGGGCCGCGAGGCCGTCAGGGCCGAGCTGGACGCCAACCGGGCCGCCATCGATTCACGGCGCCAGTCACCGCGCGTCAACGACCCCGAGGTCAAGGCGTCGCTCACCCGAATCGATGCGCGCCTGGGCCGGCGCCAGAGTCCCTACGCCGATCGCGCCGCCAAGCAGGCCGGCCTTCTGAATCTGCCTGAATTCCCCACCACCACCATCGGTTCCTTCCCCCAGACGGGCGAGATCCGTCAGGCGCGCCGGCAGTTCAAGGCGGGGACGATCGACGAGGCGACCTATGTCGAGATCATGCGTGGCGAGATCGCCCGCTGCGTGCGCGAGCAGGAAGCGCTGGGGCTGGATGTCCTGGTGCACGGCGAGGCCGAGCGCAACGACATGGTCGAGTACTTCGGCGAACAGCTCGCGGGCTTCACCTTCAGCCAGTTCGGCTGGGTGCAGTCCTACGGCTCGCGCTGCGTCAAGCCGCCGATCCTGTTCGGCGACATCCGCCGTCCCAAGGCCATGACCGTCGACTGGATCACCTACGCCCAATCGCTGACCGATAAGCCCATGAAGGGCATGCTGACCGGCCCGGTGACGATCCTCAACTGGTCCTTCGTGCGCGACGACCAGCCGCGTTCGGTCTCCTGCCGGCAGTTGGCGCTGGCGATGCGCGAAGAGGTGCTGGATCTGGAGCGCGCCGGCGTGCGGGTGATCCAGATCGACGAGGCGGCGCTGCGCGAGGGTCTGCCGCTACGCCGCTCGCAGTGGACGGACTATCTCGACTGGGCGGTCGAATGCTTCCGTATCACCGCCAATGGAGTGTCGGACGCGACCCAGATCCACACCCATATGTGCTATTCGGAGTTCAACGACATCATCGCGTCGATCGCCGACATGGACGCCGACGTCATCACCATCGAGACCTCGCGCTCGGACATGGAACTGCTCGATGCCTTCGATGATTTCAGTTATCCCAACGCGATCGGCCCCGGCGTCTACGACATCCACTCGCCCAACATCCCGGGCGAGGCGCACATGGTCGAGCTGATGCGCAAGGCCGCCGAGCGCATCCCGGCGCAACGGCTGTGGGTGAATCCGGACTGCGGACTCAAGACCCGGCAGTGGAGCGAGGTCATCCCGGCGCTCACCAACATGGTCGCCGCCGCCAAGACGCTGCGCGCCACGGTCTCCTAGCATGGGGAAGCGTCGTCGGGGCGATCAGGGCTTGCTCTGACAAGCGGGACAGACCCCATAGATGATGAGCGCGTGATCCTCGGTCCGAAAGCCATGTTCTTTCGCCACGGCCATCCGACGCTGTTCGATCTTGGGGTCGACGAACTCGACGACGCTCCCGCAACGGGTACAGACCAGATGGTCGTGGTGCCCGCCACGGTTGAGCTCGAAGACGGCCTGGTTGCCGTCGAAGTTACGCCGGCAGACGAGACCGGCCGTCTCGAACTGTGTCAGCACGCGATAGACGGTCGCCAGACCGATCTCTGCCTCCTCGGCGAGCAGTTCGCGGAAGACGTCCTCGGCACTCAGGTGCCGCTCGGTATTGCGCTCCAGGATCGCCAGGATTCTGGCACGGGGAACCGTTACCTTGAGCCCCGCCTCTCTGATTTGTTCACTTTTCGACATGGCGAGCCCGATCTCCTCAACTGTCTCGATTCTCGGGCAGGATACCGGCTTTTCGGTCGGTCGGCATCCCTTGTCCGCGCCTCAGGGATAGGGCGTGACCCCGACGGCTTCGAGCCGATAGCCCGCGTCGGCGATCTCGCTGGAGAAACGCTCGACCCGGAGGATGCCGCTGACCCAGACGGCATCGAAGACGCCGCCCCGATACGCTTCACCCTCAGCCAGGGTGACATGGACGATCTGGTTGACGGGCGGCGGCGGAACATGGATGCAGGCGCCATAGTAAGGAACCAGGAGGAATTCGCGTATGTCATCCAGGCCGAACTCCACGGGCACCACGAAGCCGGACAACTTCACCGGCTTGCCATCGAGCGCGGCGACGACCGGGGCCTGCTGCCACAGAGCCATAAGCCGGCCCATGATCACCTCGGCGCGCGGGTCTTCGTCCGGGATGTCGTCCAGACTCACCCCGTCCACGCTCAAGCCGTCGAGCAGCCGGTCCGGATCCCAGTCTGCGGGGATGAGGGCATCCCAGTCGAGTTCGCTGAAATCGCCCGCGTCGCGATAGCCGGTGCCGGCGTTTTGGCCATCGGCGGAAGCTGGCCCCACCGCCGATTCATCGGACGCCTCGCCGCAGGCGGTGAGGCCGAGGGTCATGGAGACGATGACCGCCGTCACGAGCAGTCTGGTGCGGGATGTCTGTGGATACACGTTTAGTTTCATCTCAATCGCTCGTCCCGACATGACTCAGGTCCGCATCGACAGACCATCGACGAGCGACAGCCGGTACGCCCGATAAGCCGGGATCGCCCCCACCGCGAAGCCCGCGACGGCCACGGCACCAAGCAGCCGCCACTCGGAGAGGCTGGGGAGCCGTCCGGATAGCGAGAGACCATACTCGGCCTGGATCAGCGGCTGGGCCACCCCGAGCACGATATAGAGCAGCCCCAGCCCCAGTATCAGACCCAGCAGGGTCAGGAATCCGGCCTCGCCCATGATCAGGGCAAAGAGCTGCCAGGGCCGCGCGCCGACGGAACGCAGGATCGCCATCTCCCGCCGGCGTTCAGCGAGACTGGTCAGCAGCACCGTGAGCATCCCCAGCATGCCGATCAGGACCACAGAGGCCGAGATGATCTGCAAGACGTTCTCGGCCACGCCCACCAGCCCCCACAGCTCGCTCAGCGCGACGCCTGGCAGGATCGCCGACAGCGGCTCATCGGGATAGGTATTGACGAAGCGCTGAACCCTGAAGGCCGCCGCCCTGGACGTCACCCCGACCAGGGCGGCGGTGATCCTCCGGGGTGTGAGATCCAGGTGGCGCGCCTCCTCGGCTGAGGTGCTGTGTCCCGGCACGGGGGCACCGGAGTGCCAATCGAGATGGATGGCCTCGATCGCTTCGAGACGGACATGCACGGTACGATCGACCGGCGTACCTGTGCGCTCCAGGATGCCGGCGACGCGAAACGGCTTGTCGGCGTGCGCGGTGAAGCTCACCTTGCCTGTGCCGTGCCCGACGACGATAGAATCGCCCAGACGATAGCCGAGCGCGGCGGCGACCTCGGCGCCCAGCACGGCATCATAGAGATCGGTGAATGGACCGCCCGCGGCGAACTCGAGCCGCCGATCGCGGGCGAAGCGATAGTGCTCGAAGTACCCGAGATCCGTCCCCAGCACCGGATAGCCGCGATGGGAATCGCCCAGCGAGAGGGGCACCGTCCAGGCGACCCTGGGATGGGCGGCGATCGCCTGATAGCTACTCCAGGAAATGGTGTGGCTAGCCTGACCGAGACGGAAGACGGCATAGAGCAGGAGCTGCACCGATCCGCCGCGCGCACCGACGATCAGATCCGTCCCCGACAGCGTGTTGGCGAAGCTCGTTTGCGCCTCGTGCCGCAAGCGCTCGACGCCGACCAGCAGGCTGACGCTCAGGGCGATGCTCAGCAGGATGAGTCCGGCATTGAAGCGACGGTTGAGCAGGCTCTTCCAGGCGAGTCGGAGGATGGCCATGATCTTCAGCTCCCGGACTGGACGGCGGTCTCGTGATCCGGCGTGGCGCGGTTGAGCGCGGCGAGACGCAGGGTGCGATCGAATAGGGGCGCGAGCGCGGTGTCGTGGCTGACGAAGACCAGGGTCGAGCCCGAGTCCGCACATTCCTGGAACAGGAGCTGGATGAAGGCCGCGCGCCGGTCGGCATCCAGGGATGAGGTCGGCTCATCGGCGATCAGCAGCTCGGGCGCACCCATGAGCGCACGTGCGGCGGCGACACGCTGTTGCTGGCCGACGCTCAGCGTGCTCACCGGGCGATCCGGACATCCGTCGGCCGCCATGCCCAGCTGTCTCAGCAGCCGCAATGCCTCAGCGGTCGGTGTGCCGGAGCGTCGGCGGACGCGCGCGCGCCGTACCCGCGAGAAGTGACAGGGCAACTGCACGTTCTCCAGGACCGAGAGATAGGGGATGAGGTTGAACATCTGAAAGATGCAGCCGATATGATCGGCCCGGAAGTGATCGCGCCGCGCACCGCTGACGGTTTCGAGCGACCGGCCCAACACCCGCAGACTTCCCTGCTGCGGCACCGCCACGCCGGCCAGCAGGTTCAGCAGGGTGGTCTTGCCGCTGCCGCTCGGCCCGGCGACGAAAACCCGCTCGCCGCGCTCGATCCGGAGATGGTCGAGCCGGAGCACCGGCGGCCCCGACTCGGTCCAGCGGAACGCGAGATCCCGGATCTCGACAGCCGGCTGGAGCGGAGTGTGCGAATCTGGATTGAGGGTGCGAGACCCGGGCATGGTCGATCCTGAACGCCATTGGTTGTCGAACCAAGATGTTATCTCATAACATCCTTCCAAGCACCCGACGAAGACGCGCCAGGGTGTGCCTCCATCCATACAAGGCCGCGAACCACGCCGAGGAAACCATGCGAACCCGAATCCTATCGTTCATCGCCTTGCTCTGCCTATCCACCGCCCTGCCGGGCGCGGACCGAATCCAGGTCTTCGTCACCGTGCCGCCGCAGCAGACCTTCGTCGAACAGATCGGCGGATCTCACGTCCAGGTCGAGGCGCTCGTCGGCGCCGGTTCCAATCCGCATGCTTATGAGCCGCCCCCCGGACAGATCGCGCGGCTGGCCGAGGCGGATGTCTATTTCGGGATCGGGTTGCCAATGGAGACCGCCTGGATGAAGCGGATCAGGGCCGTGAATCCGGAGATCCGCGTGGTGGATCTCAGCGACGGGATCTCAAGGCGCCGTCTCGAAGCTCATGAGCATGGGCACGGAGCGGAACCTGATCATCACCATGAATCCGACAGCGAGCAGGATCCGCACATCTGGACCAGCCCGCCGCTCGTGATTGGGATGGCGGAACGCATCGCCGGGACGCTGAGTGAACTCGACCCGGAGCGGGCCGCCGAGTACGAGGCGCGGCGGGCGGATTTCATCGCCGAGCTGAAGGCGCTGGACGCCGACACCCGTGCCCGGCTCGACCGGCTGACGCACCGCCGCTTCATGGTCTACCACCCGTCCTGGGGCTACTTCGCCGAGACCTATGGCCTGACCCAGATCCCCATCGAGGCCGAGGGCAAGGAACCGGGTCCGCGACGGCTGGCCGCCCTGATCGATCAGGCACGCCGCGAGGACGTGCGGGTCATCCTGGCCCAACCTCAACTGTCGACCAAGGCCGCCGAACAGGTCGCCCGGGAGATCGGTGGACGGGTGGAGGTCGTGGATACGCTGGCCGCCGACTACATCGGCACCATCCGCCACCTCACTCGAGTGCTGACGAGCGCCGACGAGTGAGCACGGAGGATCTCAGGCCGCGCGCCGCTTGCGCGCCGTCTTGGGATCGGCGATCAGGGGGCGATAGATCTCGATCCGATCGCCCTCCTCGACCGCCTGATCCAGCTTGGCCAGTTTGCCGAAGATACCGACCTTGTTGGCGTCGAGATCGATCTCCGGGAACTGATCGAGCAGTCCGCATTGCTCGATGGCTTCGCGGACACTGGTGCCGGTGCGCACTTCCAGCGCCCGCAGCGCCTGTCCATCCGTGCCGACATAGGCCACCGAGATCTGGAGATATTCAGTCACGGTCGTAGACCTCATCGGCGCGCTTGCAGAAGGCATCCACCAGCGTATTGGCGATCTGGTTGAAAACGCTGCCGAACGCCTTGTCGATCAGGCGTCCCGAGAACTCGAACTCCAGTTCCAGCTCGACCTTGGAGGCATTCTCGCGCAGCGGGGTGAAGCGCCAGGCGCCGACCAGCTTGCGGAACGGCCCGTCGAGCAGATCGATGTGCATCAGCCGATCGCGCTCGTAGCGGTTGCAGGTACTGAAGGTCTGTCGAATCCCCATCCGATGTACCCCGATCTGACCGCAGATTTTCTCCTCGGTCTCGGAGATCACGCTGGCGCTGTCGCACCAGGGCAGGAATTGCGGATAGGAAGTGACGTCATAGACGAGATCGAACATGCGGGATGCCGAATAGGGCACCAGAGCGCTTTTTCTGACGATGGCCACGATGGTTCCGAAACACTATCAAGCGGTGAGTTGAGCGCGCACGACCCCGGCGAGGTGTTCGGCGAGACGTTCGACCTGCGGCCGATCGCTGCCCTCGACCATGACGCGTACCAGGGGTTCGGTGCCGGAGGGGCGCAGCAGCACCCGTCCGCGCCCGGCCAGTTCACTTTCAGCACTGGCGACGGCGTCCTGGACTTCGGGCAGGCTCAGCACATCGCGCGGCTGGTCGAGACGCACGTTGACGAGCACCTGCGGATAGAGTTCGACCTCGGTGCCGATGTCGTCGAGTCGGGTGCCAAGCCGGTCGAGCGCCGCCAGAACCTGGAGCGCCGAGACGATGCCGTCGCCGGTGGTGGTGCGGTCGCGGCAGATGATATGGCCCGACGGCTCGCCGCCGAGGATGCCGTCGCTGGCCTTGAGCCGCTCCATGATGTAGCGGTCCCCGACCTTGGTGCGCGCAAAGCCGATGCCGAGTCGCTTGAGCGCATGCTCGAAGCCGAGATTGCTCATCAACGTACCGACCACCTCACCGCGCATGGCGCCGGTGAGCAGACGTGATTTGGCGATCAGATAGAGCAGCTGATCACCGTCGATCAGGTGGCCGCGCGAGTCGACCATGAGCACCCGGTCGCCGTCGCCGTCGAAGGCGATGCCGAGATCCGCGCCCTCGCGCACCACGGCTTCGCGTAGCGCGCCCGGCTGGGTCGAGCCGACGCCGTGGTTGATGTTGAAGCCGTCCGGCTCGTTGCCGAGCCGCACGACATTCGCCCCGAGTTCCTCGAAGACGAAGGGTGCCGTGTTGTAGGTCGCGCCATTGGCGCAGTCGACCACCAGCTTCAGCCCCCGGAAGTTCATGCTCGCCGGGATGGTGCTCTTGCAGAATTCGATATAGCGCCCGTTGGCGTCGTCGATGCGCTTGACCTTGCCGAGCGCGCTCGATTCGACGGTGCGGAGCGGCTGATCGAGTTCGGCCTCGATGGCCAGTTCCACCTCGTCGGGCAGCTTGTCGCCGTTGGCGGAGAAAAACTTGATGCCGTTGTCGTCGAACGGATTGTGCGAGGCGGTGATGACGATGCCGGCGCTGGCCCGAAAGGTCCGGGTGAGATAGGCCACGCCCGGCGTGGTCATGGGACCGAGTAGCCGGATGTCGACCCCGGCCGCGACCAATCCGGCCTCCAGGGCCGACTCGAACATATAGCCCGAGATCCGGGTGTCCTTGCCGATCAGGATCTTGCCGCGCCCGTTGCCCAGCACACGCCCGGCCGCCCAGCCGAGCTTGAGTACGAAATCAGGGGTGATGTTCCCGCTGCCGACTCGTCCACGGATGCCATCGGTGCCGAAATACTGACGCATGACTTAGTGTTCTCCTGCCGGATGACCGACCTGACCGGCCTCGAAGCCATCGCCGTTGTCGTCGTTGAGACCATTGCGCGAGGCGGCCGGACGACGCGGCTCGTCGTCCTCCCAGTCGCGCGGCGGACGCGGCTCGCGCCCCGCCATGATGTCATCGATCTGCGACGAGTCGATGGTCTCGTACTTCATCAGCGCGGCAGCCATGGCGTGGAGCGTGTCGAGATGCTCCTGGAGCAGATCGCGCGCGCGCCCATAGTTGCGATCGATGACGCGCCGGATCTCCTCGTCGATCAAATGCGAGGTCTCGTCCGAGACGCTCTTGTGCTGCGTGACCGAGTGGCCGAGGAAGACCTCCTGCTCTTCTTCGCTGTAGGTCAGCGGCCCCAGCCGATCGGACAGACCCCACTTCGTCACCATGTTGCGCGCGATCTCGGTGGCGCGATGGATGTCGTTCTGCGCCCCTGTGGTCACGCTGTCTTCGCCGAAGATGATCTCCTCGGCACAGCGCCCGCCGAACAGGCTGGAGATGTTGCTCTCCAGACGCTGCTTGCTGTAGCTGAAACGGTCGTCCTCGGGCAGGAACAGGGTCACACCCAGCGCACGACCGCGCGGGATGATACTGACCTTGTGCACCGGGTCGTGATCCGGCACCAGACGCCCGACGATGGCGTGCCCGGACTCGTGATAGGCCGTCAGGCGCTTCTCGTCCTCGGTCATGACCATGGAGCGACGTTCGGCGCCCATCAGGATCTTGTCCTTGGCCTTCTCCATGTCGCTCATCTCGACCAGCTTCTTGTTGGCGCGCGCGGCGAACAGTGCCGCCTCGTTGACCAGATTGGCCAGGTCCGCACCCGAGAAGCCCGGCGTGCCACGCGCCAGGATCGACGCCTTGACGTCCTCGGCTGCCGGTATCTTGCGCATGTGGACTTTCAGAATCTGCTCGCGACCGCGCACGTCCGGCAGCGGCACCACGACTTGACGGTCGAAGCGACCGGGACGCAGCAGCGCCGGGTCGAGCACATCGGGCCGGTTGGTGGCGGCGATGACGATGACGCCCTCGTTGCCCTCGAAGCCGTCCATCTCGACCAGGAGCTGGTTCAGCGTCTGTTCGCGCTCGTCGTGACCGCCGCCCAGACCCGCACCGCGATGCCGGCCCACGGCGTCGATCTCGTCGATGAAAATGATGCAGGGCGCATGCTTCTTGGCCTGCTCGAACATGTCACGCACGCGCGAGGCGCCGACGCCGACGAACATCTCGACGAAGTCCGAGCCGGAGATGGTGAAGAAGGGCACCTTGGCCTCGCCCGCGATGGCGCGCGCCAGGAGCGTCTTACCCGTACCGGGCGGGCCGACCATGAGCACGCCCTTGGGGATCTTGCCGCCGAGCTTCTGGAACTTGGTCGGATCGCGCAGGAAGTCGACCATTTCGACGACCTCTTCCTTGGCCTCTTCCGCCCCGGCGACGTCCTGGAAGGTGACCTTGACCTGATCCTCCGAGAGCATCCGCGCGCGGCTCTTGCCGAACGACATGGCGCCGCGTCCACCGACTCCCCCCTGCATCTGGCGCATGAAGAAGATCCAGAGCGCGACCAGGATCAGGAGCGGGAACCAGTTGATGAGGATCTGCATCAGGACCGACTGACCCTCGGGCGGTGCGGCCTTGATGATGACATTGTTGTTGAGCAGGTCGCCCACCAGCCCATCGTCACCCGGACTGTAGGTGCTGAAGCGCTGACCGGTCTCGGTCATGCCATCGATCAGGCGACCCTGGATGGTGACTTCCTTGACGCCGCCCTGCTTGACCTGTTCGATGAAATCCGAGTAATCCAGATTTCGGGGCGTCGATTGAGTCGCGGTGAAATTGTTGAACACGGACATCAGCACGATGGCGATGACCACCCAGAGCAGTAAATTTTTCGCCATGTCACTCACGACTCACGACCCCTGAAGGTAAAACGCTGGAAAAACGACTCGATCCCCGGATTCTAGGGCCGAAAGCCCTTGGCCACCAGAAACACCTCGCGGCTCTCCGTGCGCGAGGACTTGGGCTTGCGCGTGGCCACCTGTCTGAAGCTTGAGCGCAATTCGCGCATGTAGTCGTCGAAGCCCGTGCCCTGGAAGACCTTGGTGACGAGGGTGCCACCGGGCTTCAGATGCGAGCGCGCCAGCTCCAGCGCGAGTTCGACCAGATACATGGCGCGCGTCTGATCCACGACCATGGTCCCGGTGATGTTGGGCGCCATGTCCGAAAGCACCACGTCGAGCGGCGCCTCGCCGATGGCCTCGCGCAAGCGCGACAACACCTCGTCATCGCGAAAATCACCCTGGAGCACGACGACACCCGGCAGAGGCTCCATCGGCAGGATGTCCAGGGCCACCACACAGCCCTCGGGGCCGACGAGCTGGCGCGCGATCTGCGACCAGCTACCCGGCGCCGCGCCCAGATCGACCACCCGCATCCCTGGCTTGAGAATGGGGTCTTTCTCCTGGATCTCCAGCAGTTTATAGGCCGCACGCGAGCGATAGCCGTCGACCTGGACGCGCTTGACGTAGGGATCGTTGAAATGCCGGTCGAGCCAGCGGCGGCTGGATTTGGTGCGTGACATGCAGTTGACGAGGGTCTGACCAAAACGGATCGATGGCGGCCCGGGGCGGGCGGCTGACCGCGCAGCCTACCACAAGAGTCCCCATCATGATCGACTCACGGGCGCGGTAGCGCGGATCTCAGACGTCATGGACCCAGGGGAAGCGGAAGAGTTCGAGCAACAGACCCGCCATGGCGCCGCCGAGCAATCCGCCCAGGAAGGCCGGCGGGATCTCATCGTGCATCGAGAGGCTGGCCAATTGCCAGAACCCCGGATCGAGTCCCATGAGCGGCGCGACCATCATCCAGACACTGCCGGCGGCGATGGCGGCCAGGATCGCCATGGTCGTGGCCTCGATCAGATCGCACGGACGCGACTCCAGCCCCAGACGACGCGACACCAGGACCCAGCCACGCACGGTTCCGACATAGAGGATGCCATTCACGCTCGCCAGGAAGAGCAGGACGGAGAAAGTCGAAAACGGCGCCGAATGCAGGGGTTCGGCGATGGCCAGCACGGTACCGACGAAGGCTCCGGTCAGGAGTCCGGCCAGGAGCTTGCCTGGAACGTGGCGGGTACAGCGACGCGGAAACGAGAGCGTCAAACCGACCGTAGCCGCCAGGATCGAGGCCGTCACGACCGCATTGGTCAGAGTGGCCTGGCCGGGCATCAGGATGAGCAGTGCCACGCCCGTCACCGCGCCGATACCCGTGCTGATCAGCGCCAGTTCGTGCGCGCCATAGAGCACGGCGCCCGCTGCACCCGCCAGGGCAGCGGCTAGGACATAGGCGAACCCACCCAGCTCGGCCCCGCGCGCCAGCGACAGCAATCCAATGAATAGCGGCGCATAGATCATCCCGATCAGGCTCCAGACGATGACGCGGAGAAACACGAATCGCCAGCGTATCCGGGCCACGCCCTCGTTCCCGCTCAAGCCTTTGTAGGGGCGGGCATTGGCGAACTCACTGGAGCTTTCGGATGACATGACGAACAACCCTGGAGAGACTGAAGACCGTTGCATGATTATGAACGAAAAACGGGGCCAGCGGCCCCGTTTCGTCCCAATCCGGCAACGGCGATCAGCCGGCCTTCAGGGTCCAGGAAGCGCACCAGCCGTTGACGTTGATCAGCTTGCCGGGGAAGAGCTGGCAGCCCTTCCACTCGTCGGTCGCGCCGGCGGCGTCGGCCTGCATGAACTGGCAGTTGGCGCAGTGCTGCTCTTCGGGCGGCAGACCGGGACGGGCCGCGGCGACGCGCTCGGACTTGGTTGCATCCTGGTTGTACTTGAGGGCGATCGCGGTCGCATCGTCCGCGGCCACGGCATTGGCGGGAGCGGAGGCACGGGCGGTGCCGAAACCGACCAGGTTGATCATCGGGATGGCGGCGGCGGTGCCCAGCATCACTTTGACAGCGTCACGACGGCTCTTGCTGATTGGCTTATCGGACATGAAGTCACTCCTAACAGAATATGGTGTGGTGATTCCGACACTCCCGGTCCAGTACCGGAAGCCGTCTGGCATTTTCCTACAGGCGGCCCGAAAAGGCGAGTCGTTTAAAGCCGTATCCACGACGGGGCCGCGCAAGCCGTGATGCGGCTCGGTGTCTTTGAGCAATGCGATTGTCCGCGCCCGGCACCGTATCCGCCCTGATCTTTGTCAATGGCACGGTTCAGCGCCCGCGTGGACGGCCATTCGATGCACTCAGCGCAGATAGGTTCCCGCGCCGATGTAGTGCCTGTTCCAGTAGGGCGTGTCGAGATGATCGATGCGCACCCGGCTACGCGAGGTCGAAGCATGGACGAAGCGCTCCCTGTCGATCATCAGGCCGACGTGATAGGCGTTGGGTCCGGTCTTGAAGAACACCATGTCGCCCGGTTGCAGCCGGCTTCGGGGCACGGGCTTGGCGGCTCGCTGCTGGGCGGCGGCGGTGCGCGGGATCGCGAGGCCGGCCTGATGATGGGCGTAATGCGTCAGACCGCTGCAATCGAAGCCTTCGTCCGGCGATTCGCCGCCATACAGGTAGCGGGTTCCGATCTGCGCCAGACTTTTGTCGACCAGTTCGGCGCGGCGCGCGCTGAGTCCGTCGTCCCGGCCACGGCTCGCACAGCCGGCCAGGGTCGTCAGCACCAGTAGCGCGACCAGGATGAATGTCAAACGGGACAGTGGCGTGGAGGTCGTTCGAATCTTCATGGATCACTCTCGATTAGCGTGCCAGATCACTGGAATATCTGGAGTTTGGTCGGTTGTATCGCCCTTGGACGGCGGCTGTCAATCGCCGCCCGGCGCAATCCCGGCGCCTCGGGCAATCTGAGGATGTGAGAAGACGGCGTCGGCACACCTGCCCCTTCGGACTTTACGCTCCGTCGGGCAACCCTTAAATTGGCGTCATCCGACACAGCCCTTCTCACTGTTGCGCCCCGCTGGCCTGCGAATTCCGGGCCAGAGACGTCGCAACCCTGTCCCGACCTGATCGGGCGCCCTGGAGTATCCAATCGATGAGCGAAACCAAACACTGCCGACTCCTGATCCTCGGCTCCGGACCGGCCGGCTACACCGCCGCCGTCTATGCCGCGCGTGCCAACCTCAAGCCGGTGCTGGTCACGGGCCTGGAACAGGGCGGTCAGCTGATGACCACGACCGAGGTCGACAACTGGGCCGGCGATCCGGACGGCGTCCAGGGTCCGGAGCTGATGGAACGGATGCGCCGCCATGCCGAGCGCTTCGAGACCGAGATCCTCTTCGATCACATCCACACCACGGATCTGTCCAGCCGTCCGTTCCGGCTGATCGGCGACTCGGCGACCTATACCTGTGATGCGCTGATCATCGCCACCGGGGCGAGCGCGCAGTATCTGGGCCTGCCCTCGGAGCAGACCTTCAGAGGACGCGGCGTCTCGGCCTGTGCGACCTGCGACGGGTTCTTCTATCGCAATCAGAAGGTCGCCGTGATTGGCGGCGGCAACACGGCGGTCGAGGAGGCGCTCTATCTCTCCAACATCGCCTCCGAGGTGACTCTGGTCCACCGGCGTGATGCCCTGCGGGCCGAGAAGATCCTGCAACAGCAGCTCTTAGAAAAGGCCGAGAAGGGCAACGTCCGCATCGCCTGGAACCATGTGCTCGACGAGATCCTGGGCGATGCCACGGGCGTGACCGGGATGCGCATCAAGCACGTCCAAACCGGCGAGACCCAGGACATCGACCTGCAAGGGGTCTTCATCGCCATCGGTCACACGCCCAACACAGCCATCTTCGCCGGTCAGCTCGACATGGAGAACGGCTATATCAAGGTCCAGAGCGGCACCCAGGGCAATGCGACCGCGACCTCGGTCCCCGGCGTGTTCGCGGCGGGCGATGTAATGGATCAGGTCTACCGTCAGGCCATCACCTCGGCGGGCACCGGCTGCATGGCCGCACTCGATGCCGAGAAGTATCTCGACGCACTGGAGGCGCAGTCCTGACGCGCCGCCATGATCGCCCTACTCGATCCGCGCGATCGCACGGCCTTTCCCGATCCGGCTCAGGCGCTGCGGGAGCCCAATGGACTGCTGGCGGTCGGCGGGGATCTGAGTCCCGAACGGCTGATCCAGGCCTATCGGCGCGGCATCTTTCCCTGGTTCAGCGCGGGCGATCCCATCCTCTGGTGGTCGCCCGATCCGCGCGCCATCCTGATCCCCGAGCGCTTCCACGGCTCGCGCAGTCTGCGCAAGCGGCTGCGGCGCGGCGATCTCGTCACCACGCTGGATCGTGACTTTGCCGGGGTCATCCAGGGGTGCTCCGAGCCGCGCGACGCCGAGGACGGAACCTGGCTGGTTCCGGAGATGGTCGCGGCCTATCGGCAGCTCCATGCGCTGGGGCTGGCCCATTCGGTCGAGGTCTGGCGCGCGGGCGAGCTGGTCGGCGGACTCTATGGCGTGGCCATCGGGCGCGCCTTCTTCGGTGAATCCATGTTCAGCCGGGTGAGTGATGCCTCCAAGGTGGCCCTGGCGCGTCTCTGTGAACAGCTTTGGGACTGGGAGTTCGGGGTGATCGACTGCCAGATGACGACCGGGCATCTGTTGAGCCTGGGAGCGTTCGAGGTGCCGCGCGCCGAGTTTCTGACGCTCCTGGACCGGCATGGCGCGCGTCCCGGATACGATCGGAGCTGGGACGACGGCACGGAGCGTCCGGCGTGCGCGATCCGGATCGCGCCGGTCGGCGGGGACGGAGGATGATGCACGGGCTGGGCATCGGACGCGGACGCACGCTGCCGCTCTATCTGACCGGCGAGCATGACTGCTCCTATCTCGACGGTGTCCAGGCGCGGACGCTGTTCGTCGATCCGGGCGCACGCATCGATGGAGCGACCTATCAGACGCTCATCGATCAGGGGTTCCGGCGCAGCGGCGCTCATGTCTACCGCCCGGCCTGTCGCGGCTGTTCGGCCTGCGTTCCGGTGCGTCTGCCGGTCGCCGGGTTCGTGCCGAATCGCTCGCAGCGGCGCAACTGGCGACTCAATGCGCCGGACATCACCCTGAGCGACGGCCCGGCGGCGTTCCGCGCGGAACAGTTCGACCTCTATCGGCGCTATCTGACCGCGCGTCACGCCGACGGCGCCATGGCCGAGGATGCGACCGAGGACAGTTATCGGCGCTTTCTGGTCGAGTCCTGGGGCGGGACGACGCGCTTCATCGAGTTCCGGCTCGACGGGCGGCTGGTCGGGGTGGCCGTCACCGACGTGCTCGAACAGGGGTTGTCGGCGGTCTACACCTTCTTCGATCCCGAGCTGGACGAGCGCGCGCTCGGCACCTTCGGCGTGCTGGCTCAGATCCAGACCGCCCGGCGTCTCGGGCGGCCCTATCTCTATCTCGGCTACTGGATCGCCGAATCACGCAAGATGGTCTACAAGGAGCGCTTCCGCCCGATCGAGGCCTGGGACGGCCGGCACTGGCGACGCTTCGAGCGCAGGCAGCCCCTGAGGTTCGATGAACGCTGAAGGGCATCGACCGATGGTGGTCTGAACGGACAGAACTCAAGGACAGTCACTCAGGACGATCAGTATGATACTTGCCCCGAGATGCAGGCGAACAATCGAGCAGGAACAGGACACATGTCTTCGATTCGAACTAAGATCTTCATCCTGATCACGGCCATCGGCCTGATATCCCTCGTGATCGGGGTGGCCTATGCCTATTTCAGCGAGGCCACCCTGACCAACCGTATCGTCGAGCAGCGTCATGAGCAACTGCTCGGCGCGGTACGCCAGCGCATCGCCAAGAAAGAAGACATCGGCCTGACCAACGCCATCGCCTTCGCCGCCAACCGTTCCATCATCGAGGCCATGAAACGGGGTGACCGCGATCTGGCCATCGCCACACTGGAGGCGATCGGCAACCTGTATCAAAAAAACAGCAACTTCAAGGGCATTCAGATCCATCTCCACACGCGCGACATGCGTTCCTTCGTGCGAAGCTGGAAGCTCGACCAGTTCGGCGACGATCTGACCCGGATCCGCCCTGGAATCGTCAAGGTCAACACGGAGAAGAAAGCCCTGGTGGCCTTCGAACTCGGCGAGAACGGACTCATGATCCGCGCCATCATGCCCGTGTTCGACGGCGCCGAATTCGTCGGCACCCTGGAGTTCCTCCAGGGCGTGGGCAGCGTCAGCCGCGACTTCGAGCAGGAAGACAAGTTCTATCTGATGCTGCTCAACGATCGCGCCTTGAAGATCGCTAAAAAAGCCGCTAAAAATCAAAAAATTGGTGACTTCGTCGTACTGAACGACAAGTATTTCAGCGAGCCCACCCTCGATTTCGCGCGCTCGCTCGACTATGCGACCCTGCTCGAACAGGGTTACAGCCGCAATGACCGCTTCTTCGCCAGCCTCCTTCCCGTCACCGACCTCAGCGGCGAGGTGGTGGCCTACCATGTGGTCGGCGAACCGATCTCGGTTCTGCAAACGCGCCTTGGCGAAGCCTCGACCATCACCCTGTCCTTCCTGGGGCTGATCGTCTTCATGATCCTGTTCATGATTCTGGCCCTGTTCTTCGGCATGAACGCCATGATTCTCAAGCCCGTCGCCGAGATCAAGGCCGGTCTGCAGGGCTTTTTCGACTATCTCAACCATCTCAGCGACCAGTGCCGGCCGATCGGTTTCGAGAGCCGCGACGAGCTTGGCGAGATGGCCGGTATGATCCGCGAGAATATCGCCCACACCCAAGACATGTTCCAGCGCGACCAAGCGCTCATCCGGGAGGTCGAGACGATCGTGGGTCGCGTGACGAGCGGTTTCTATTCCTCGCGGGTCGGCGGGACGACCGACAACCACCAGCTCGATGCGCTCAAGACGATCTTCAACGAGATGCTGGAGCGCTCGGAGCGGAATTTCGACAAGATCCTCAGTGCCATCCTGTCCTTCGCCAGTTCGAACTTCACCAGCCAGCTCGCCGTCGAGGAGCATACCGGCAAGCTCGGCAGCCTCATCAGCTCGATCAACACGCTCGGGGTCAGTATCTCCGAACTCATGGCCCTGATCCGGCGCACCGGGGATACGCTACAGCAGGGCACCGAACAGCTCTTCGACGCCTCCGGCCAGCTACGTGAGGCCGCCGTGTCCCAGACCCGCGCCATCACGGTGACCAGCGACACCATCGCCACCATCGCGCGCAACATCGAGGACAGTGACCGACGCATCGCCGAGATGAGCGAGCAGGCGCAATCCATGCGGACCCTCACTCAGGTCATCGCCGATATCGCCGGTCAAACCAATCTGCTCGCCCTCAACGCCGCCATCGAGGCCGCGCGCGCGGGCGAGCATGGACGTGGTTTCGGCGTGGTGGCCGACGAGGTGCGCAAGCTCGCCGAGAAGACCCAGCAGTCACTCGCCGAGATCAGCAACAATGTCGACGTCATGCTGCGCGTCACCAAGGACGTGCGCGATTCCTCGCGCCGGCAGTTCGAGCAGATCGCCAGTCTCACCACACTCACACAGGATCTGACCACGGCGAACGAAAACAATCAGTGTGTCGCCGAAACGATGTTCCAACTCTCGAACCACATCGCCAAGCGGGTCGAGAATCTCGTCAACGTCTCGCAGCAGACCCAGGCCCTCCAACGCCCGCTCGATCAGGTCTGTGACGTCAAACTGGTGTTCGAGATCAACATGGTGAAACTCGAATACATCCGGATGAAGGATCAGTTGCTGTCGGCCATCACCTGCGCCGAACCCTTCGACGAGAGACCCTTCCGGCACACACCCATCGATGCCTGGATGACGTCCTCGCGCAACCTGCCCATGACCGGGACTCAGGCCTGGCGCAATCTTCAGGTGTTGGCGGTCGAACAGAGCCGACTCATCGAGCGCATGTTCGAGCTGCATCGTCAGGACGCGACGTTCGAGTCGATTCGCCCGCTCATCAATGAGCTCGAGCTGGGCACTCACAGCCTCTTCGACCTCATCGACAGAGTGAAGACCGAGGAATGCCGGCGGCGTAATCAGCAACTCGAAGAAGCGCTCGACACAGTAGCGCACGGCTGAGCCAGTTGCGGCCAAGACTTGCTGAACCGCTCCGGTTTCGAATGTGGTAGACTTCCGCCGTTTACAAGGATCGCATTTGCCATTCCAACGAAGTCCACTATGTCAAAAGACGATGTCATCCAGATGGAAGGCACGGTCACCGAGACCCTGCCGAACACCGTGTTCCGTGTCCAGCTCGAGAATGGTCACACCGTGACCGCGCACATCTCGGGCAAGATGCGCAAGCACTATATCCGCATCCTCACCGGCGACAAGGTCACGGTCGAGCTGACGCCCTATGATCTGACCAAGGGCCGCATCGTCTACCGCGCGCGCTGATCGCGATCGCGCGCCGCTCCATTCGAACCGACTCAGCCCGAATCGGCCGACGCCGCCAGATAGTCGCGCGACTGCATCTCGATCAGACGGCTGATCAGGCGTTCGTACGCGAACTCGGTAAGACCGCCCGCGTAGAGCCCATCGATCGGCGCCGCCGTCGACATCACCAGCTTCACCCGCTGATCATAGAGTTCGTCGATCAGGTGCAGGAAGCGGCGCGCGGCGGCTTCCTGGCGCGGTTCGAGCCTTGGCACGTCCGAGAGCAGCAGGGTGTGATACTCCTTGGCGATCTCGATGTAATCGGCGGCTGAGCGCGCGGTGCCGCACAGGCTCGCGAAATCGAACCAGATCACGTCCATGCCGATGCCCTTGACCGGAATCGAGCGATCATTGACCTCGATCGCCGTCGCCGGCTCGACATGCCCGCCGGTCAGGCGTGCGAAATAGTCCGCCAACTGGCGTTCGCCCGCCGCGCCCGACTCGAACAGCAGCCCGCCCTGCGTCAGGGTCCGCAGCCGATAGTCCACCCCGCCGTCGAGTTCGAAAACCTCCGTGTGCTGCTCGATGAGCGCGATTGCCGGCAGAAAGGACTGGCGTTGCAGTCCGTTGCGATAGAGTTCGCTCGGTTTGGTATTGGCGGTCGTCACCAGCGTCAGGCCGCGCGCGAACAGCGCCCGCAGCAATCCGTGCAGGATCATGGCGTCGGTGATGTCTGTCACCAGGAACTCGTCGAGACAGAGCACGCGCGTCTCGGCGCACAGTCGATCGGCTACGACCTCCAGCGGATCGGGCTGCTTGGGCAGGACCGCAAGCGCGGCATGGATGTCGCGCATGAAGTGATGGAAGTGCAGCCGCCGCTTGCCGGACAGTTCCAGATCCTCGACGAACCAGTCCATCAGATAGGTCTTGCCGCGCCCGACCCCGCCCCAGAGATAGAGTCCGCGTACCGGCTCGACCGAGGCGGGTTTGGCCAGGCGCGCCCGCACGCGCCCGAGCCAGCCCGTGGGTTCCGGCCGGGTTGCGCTGTCGTCGCCGAGCAGTCGCTGATGCAGGGCGAGCAGGCGTTCGCTCGCCTCACGCTGGGCGTTGTCGCGTGGTTGGAAGGTCGTCGATCGCGAAGATTGGGTCATGTATTTCGATAGGCTCAAACGATTGGCGATCGCGGTCCGAGAGGACCGCGATGCGGGTTGTGTCCGTGCTCAGTCTCGCCCCGGCCGCCCGAGATCCGTGAGAAAGTCACCGATCCGTCGCACGCCCTCGTCGAGCACATCGAAGTCGCGCGTATAGGCCAGCCGGACATGACGATCGCACTCATGCGAACCGAAGTCCTGCCCAGGGGTCAGGGCGACCCCGGCCTCCTCCAGCAGACGTGTGGCGAAGTCCATCGAGTCTATCTCCAGCCACTCGGGAAGCCGGGCATAGAGATAGAAAGCGCCGTCAGGCGCGCCTGAAAGACCGAAGCCCAGGTCGCGCAGAGCCGGCAGCAATCGATCGCGTCGTTGCTGGAAGATGACGCGCCGCTGTTCGAGGATGACGGCGGTCTCGGGCGAGAAAGCAGCGAGCGCGGCATGTTGGGCCGGCGTATTGGCGGCAATGAAGAAGTTCTGTGCCAGACGATCCATGACGGCGACGGCCTCCTCCGGTCCCGCCACCCAGCCGACCCGCCAGCCGGTCATGCCGAAGTATTTCGAGAAGCTGTCGATGACATAGAGATCCTCGCCGGCGAGCGCGAGCGCCGTGGTGTCCGGCACGCCATAGGTCAGGCCGCGATAGATCTCGTCGACGATGAGCGCGGCCCCGCGCGCCCGGCAGATGGCGTGGAGCGCGCGTAGCTCGTCCAGGCTCGTGACCGCGCCGGTCGGATTGGCCGGCGAGGCCACGACCACCGCGCGCGTGCCGGGCGCCCAGACCGCTTCGAGCCGCTCGGGCGTGAGCCGATAGCCCGTCTCCGGGCCGAGCGGCACGGCGACCGGCTCGGCGCCCATGAGCCCAAGCATCTGGCGATAACAGGGATAGGACGGATCGCCCAGCATGACCCGGTCGCCCGGCTCCAGGAGCACCGAGAACACCAGTTGCAGCGCCCCGGACGCGCCGGGCGTGACCAGCACCCGCGCCGGATCGACTTCGACGCCGTGGCGCCGGCCGTAGTGCGCCGCGATCGCCTGTCGCAGGGCCGGCAGACCGGCCGCCGGAGTGTAGTGGGTCAGGCCGGCGTCGAGCGCCGCCCGGCCGGCGGCGAGGATGGGTTCAGGCGTCGAAAAATCCGGCTCACCGACCTCCAGATGCACGATGGAGCGCCCGGCCGCCTCCAGCTCGCGCGCGCGTCCGAGCAGACGCATCACATGGAAAGGCTCGACCCGACATGCACGCTCGGCCAGTCGGCTCGTCGGACGCTCCGCCATCGGCTGATCTTTGGTTGCACGCTTTGCCATCAACCGGCTCCGTGGAGCTGACGATGCAGCCGATCGAGCGCGGCCAGATCCACCAGCGACCGACCGCCCAGATCCCCGGCCAGCACCCGAGGCGGTGAATCCGGCTCGCCGAGCTGATCGACCACCAGCGCCGCCGCGCCGAAGTCCTGATCGACCGTATAGTCGTTGACCGTGACCACCAGCGCGCGAATCCCGGCATCGAGCGCCGCACGCGCACCATTGTCCGAATCCTCGACGGCCACGCAGTCCTCGGGTTTCAGGTCGAGCCGTTCCAGCGCATAGGTGAAGATATCCGGCGCCGGTTTCTTGTTCGGCACCACGTCGCCCGCCGCGATGACCTCGAACCAGCCCGAAAGCCCCGGCTCGCCGGCATTCTCCAGCAACGCGACGACGTTTTCGGGCGTGGTCGTGGTCGCGATCGCCAGCCGCACCCCGGCCGCGCGTGCCTCGCGCCACAGACGCAACACACCCGGCCGCAGCGGAATCACTCCCTGACGCAAGAGCGCCAGATAGTGCGCGGTCTTGTCGCGATGCAGCCCGGCGACGAAGGCCTCGACATCCACACCCGGCGCCGGCTCGATCCCGGCACGGTGCATGAAATACCGGATACGCTCCTTGCCGCCGGCCACCGCCAGCAGCTCGCCATAGAGTTCGGGGGGCCAATGCCAATCCAGACCGGCCGCCGCGAAGGCGGCATTGAAGGCAGGACGATGGCCATCGCGCTCGGTGTCGGCGACAGTCCCGTCCACGTCGAAGATGAGAGCCTTGAACCCATGCATGCCTGTCTGCTCCAGTCCGCTCGTCGCGAGCGCTCGCCATGAACCGAACGCGCAAGATTACCCAAATCGGCGCGCGCCCGCATCGCTTCCGGGACGCGAAACAGCGAAGATCAGTTGCCCGCCGGTGCGCGATCTGGTACTTAAGCACGCTTTCTCGGCTCAGACCGCTGGCGGAGGTCGCTTTCGAGCCGCCGGGAGCCACTGAATCCAAACCGCACCCTGACCAGAGAGCCAGCGCGGTCCATGGGAGGAGCACACGATGACCGAAGAACGTCAACACAACGCTGAGGGCTATTCCTTCGAGCCGTACAAGGCCGGCAGCGACGAGGAATACATGAACCCCGATCAGGAAGCCCACTTCCGCGAGATCCTGCTCGACTGGAAGCGCTCGCTGATGGAAGAAGTCGACCGCACCGTGCATCACATGCAGGACGAGGCGACCAACTTCCCCGATCCCAACGACCGCGCGACCCAGGAATCGGAGTTCAGCCTGGAACTGCGCACCCGCGACCGCGAGCGCAAGCTGATCAAGAAGATCGACGAGGCGCTCGACCGGCTCGACAACCACGACTACGGCTATTGTGAGGCCTGCGGCGTGGAGATCGGCATCCGCCGTCTCGAAGCGCGCCCGACCGCCACGCTCTGCATCGACTGCAAGACGCTCGACGAGATCCGCGAGAAACAGCGCGGCTGAGTCCGCCCGCATGAACGGCGAAGCCCCGTCGGTCGCGTCCGGCTACCGGGGGCGCTTCGCCCCCTCCCCGACCGGCCCGCTTCATTTCGGTTCACTGCTCGCCGCTGTCGCAAGCTTCGCCGACGCGCGCGCCCACGACGGCGTCTGGCTCCTACGCATCGAGGATCTGGACCGCCCGCGCGAGGTTCCCGGAGCGGCCGAGGCCATCCAGCGCACACTGCGCGCCTTCGGCTTCGAGTGGGACGAACCTGTGGTCTTCCAGAGCGCGCGTCTCGACGCCTATGACGCGGCACTCGCGCGTCTGGAGGCGCTGGGGTTGGTCTATGGCTGCGGATGCAGCCGCGCCGAAATCGCCGCCCGCGCCCGAGCCGGACTGGAAGGACCGATCTATCCCGGCACCTGCCGTGACGGGTTGCCGCCCGGACGCAAGGTACGCAGCCTGCGTCTGCGTACCGCAACCGATCCCATCGACTTCGAGGATCGCATCCAGGGCCGGCACGGCCACTCGGTCGCCGAGTCGATCGGCGATTTCGTGCTGCGACGCGCCGATGGGCTCCATGCCTATCAGCTCGCCGTGGTGGTCGATGACGCCTGGCAGGCCGTCACCCATGTGGTGCGCGGCGCCGATCTGCTGCTCTCCACGCCGCGCCAGATCGAACTGCAAAGAGCGCTGGGGCTGCCCACGCCCATCCATGCGCATGTCCCGCTGGTGCTCGATGATCAGGGACGCAAGCTGAGCAAGTCGCTGGCGGCCGCCCCCGTCGATGCGGCCGACCCGCTGCCCGCCCTGCGGCTGGCCTGGCATCTGCTCGGACAAGAATCACAGGCCGCCGTCTCGCTGCACGACTTCTGGAGACACGCCATTGCCGGCTGGCGCATTGAGCGCGTTCCAGCCGGCTTGAGCGGCTCGCTTCGACCGGGGCCGGGAGCGATGCTCAGGTCGCCGCTATCACCCGATTGCGCCCAGTCTCCTTGGCGCGATAGAGACCATCGTCGGCGCGTTTGAGCAACTGTTCGGTATCCTCGCCGGGAGCCAGGGCCGCTACGCCGATGCTGACGCTGGGCCGGTAATCCGTGTCGAGCGGACGCATCAGATTGACATGGGCGCGCAGACGCTCGGCCACCGAGACGGCCACTTCGAGTTCGGCATCGAACATGTAGAGTCCGAACTCCTCGCCACCCAGGCGACCAGGCAAGTCCGAGAGCCGTACCTGGGCGCGCATCAGTTCGGCGAAGGCGACCAATACGCGGTCGCCGGCCGCGTGCCCGAAGGTATCGTTGACGCGCTTGAAGTGATCCAGGTCCATCATGAGCACGGACAGCGGATGCGAGCGCGTTTGCGCCTGCCGCACCCCATGATTCAGGCGCTCCATGAAATAGCGCCGATTGGGCAACTGGGTCAGGGCATCGGTGCGGGCCAGCTGCTCGTTCAAACGATTGGCCTGCTCCAGATCGTGGTTGGCCTTGCGCAGATCACGCACCAAACGCGACATCTCCAGCGTCAGGTTGCCCATGCGCGCGATGACGTCGTTGTCGTCGGCCCCGGCCCGCTCGCCGATGAGCAGGGCGTTGTCGCCCAGCGGATAGGCATGGAACAGATAGTTCTCACCGCCCATGACGGTCTTGAAGACCCGAGCCACCGGCTGGCGATGCGGCAGACCAGGCTCGATATCCGGCTGCTGACTGCCGCTGCCGAGAAAACGCGCCAGCGGTTCGCCGCGCACAGAGGCGAATCCGGCGAAGCGCGACCGGAAGGCGACGTTGGCGTCCAGGATCAGACCGTCCCGATCCACTTCCACCACGACCAGACGTCCGGAGTCCATGACATACCCGTGCAAGGCGGCGGCCAGCTCCGGATGCAGCGAACGATCTTGGGATACCAGGGTCACTCGGCCGTCTCCAGTGTACGCGCCCAGTCGACCAGTGCCTCGACGCTTTCGAGAAAGAGATCCGCCCCAACCGTCTCCGCCAGCGCAGGAGCCAGGAGAAAGGCCTGACCGCCGACCAGGATCGGAGGCGTCTCCGCCCCCAGGGCCGCGCGCAGGGCCGACACGGCGTGTCGAGCCTCCTGCACGTTGCTGACGAGCGTCACCGACAGCGCGATGAACCTCGGGCGCTCGGCGAGCGCCCTGGCCGCCAGTAACTCGGGCGTGGTGTCACAGCCCATCAGCGTGACCTCCCAGCCGTCGAGTTCCAGCGTAGTGGTCAGCATCCAGGCGCCCAGCTCATGGAACTCGTTGGCAACGGGCGCGATCAGCGCGCGTCCCCGGCTCATTGAGGGAAAGGGCTGGTCGTAGTAGAGCGCCGAGAGGATGCAATAGACCATGGCCGTGGTCTGATGCTCCATTTCCACCGAGAACTCGCCGCTCTCCCAGCGCGCGCCCACTTCCACCATGGCCGGATAGAAGAGCTCGCGCAGCACCTGCGCATAGCTCATCCCGCACTGCATCAGACCGCGACAATGGCGGATGACCACCGGATAGTCGCCCTGGAAGAGATGTTCCAGGATGAAGTCGTAATCATGCCGCCAGACCTCTGACACCGGCAGGCGCCGGGCCTGATACTGGCGCGCGCGCTCAATGGAGCGCGGATGGGCGTCGAGCATCCAGCGATATACCGGCAGGATGGCCGCCGCGTCTTCAGGGGGCAACATCTGGCCGATGACCGCGATCCAGGCTTCCAGTTCGGCGGCGAAGTAGTCGAACGCAATACCCTGATTGTGATAAGCCGAATAGACCCAGGGTAGCGCCTCCTCCAGCAGACAGGGATCGTTGGCGATGAAGACCTCGACCATGAAAGCGGCATGGTTGCGATGATTGGTGTCCAGGAGTCGCAGCGGATTGCCGCCCAGGAACTCGCTGAGGCGCGGATGTGCGGCAATCCGCTGGCTGACGGCGACCGCCATCATGTCCTTGCTGGACCGATAGTGTTCAGCGGTGCCGGCTGGAATACACCAGAGCGAGGCGTTCGACATCGCGGTGCCTGATACTGTTCAGCGATGATCCGTCTTGGCCCCTCTCCCCACACCGGAGAGCGGTTGGGGAGAGAGGCGTCAGGCGATACGGCCTAGGCCAGCTCGTCTTTGAGCGCGTGCAGATAGGCCGCGAAACGTGCGCCGAGCTCGGGATGTGCCAGGGCGTATTCCACCGTAGCCTCCAGATAGCCGAGCTTGCTACCGCAATCGTAGCGCTTGCCCTCGAAGGGATAGGCGATCACAGGTTCGTCCTTGAGCAGGTCCGAGATGCCATCGGTCAACTGGATCTCGCCGCCGGCGCCCTTGCCGGTACGTTCGAGCTTGTCGAAGATGCGTGGCGTGAGCAGATAGCGCCCGACCACGGCCAGATTGGAGGGCGCATCGGCCGGATTCGGCTTCTCGACGATGGAGACCACGCGCATGGTGCCGTCGGCGTCCGTTTCGACCTGGACGATACCGTATTTGTTGGTCTCCTCGCGCGGCACCTCCTGGACGCTCAGCACGCTGCAACCGTGACGGGCATGGACTTCCGCCATCTGTTCGACCACACCCTTGCCGCTGGAGCGGATGAGGTCGTCGGCCAGCAGCACCGCAAACGGCTCGTCACCGACCACCGGCTTGGCGCACAGCACCGCATGCCCCAGCCCCAGGGCGACGGCCTGACGCACATAGATGCAGGACGCCGATCCGGGCAGGACATTGCGCACGATGTCGAGCAGCTTGTCCTTGCCGGCACGCTCCAGCTCGGATTCCAGCTCGTAGGCGGTATCGAAATGGTCCTCGATCGAGCGCTTGTTGCGCCCGGTGATGAAGACCAGTTGATCGGCACCGCCGGCCTCGGCCTCCTCGGCGGCGTACTGGATCAGGGGTTTGTCGACGATGGGCAGCATTTCCTTGGGGCTGGCCTTGGTCGCCGGCAGGAAGCGTGTGCCCATGCCCGCGACCGGAAAGACAGCCTTGCGAACCTTGGCCATGTATCAGTTCTCCGCAACGTTCATACAGGATTGGTTGATCGCGTCGATCACCGACCGCGGATCAGCCGCTTGGGTGATGGGACGTCCGATCACCAGATAATCGGCGCCGGCGGCCAACGCCTCGGCGGGGGTCATCACCCGCTTTTGATCGCCGTGCGCGGCGCCGGCCGGTCGAACACCAGGAGTGACCAACCGGAAGTTACTGCCCAGCGCCGCGCGCACCGGCGCGGCCTCCAGCGGCGAGCAGACGATACCGTCCAGACCCGCGTCATGCGCCAGATTCGCCAGCGCCAGGACGCGCTCAGGCGGCTCACCGGGGCAACCGATGGCGTCCAGATCCGCGCGATCGAGACTGGTCAGCACCGTCACCCCGATCAGCAGCGGCGGACGCTCGTACCGGCTCAGACGTTCGCGCGCCGCCTCCATCATGGCGCGTCCGCCCGAGGCATGGACATTGACCATCCACACCCCCAGATCCGCCGCCGCCGCACAGGCGGCCGCGACCGTATTGGGGATGTCATGGAACTTGAGGTCGAGAAAGATCTCGAAGCCCAGACGCTGGAGCCGTTCGACGAAGGCCGGCCCGAGCCGGGTGAAGAGTTCCTTGCCGACCTTCAGCCGGCAGCGCGTCGGGTCGAGCTGTTCGGCCAGCGCCAGGGCCGGCGCCTCAGTAGCGAAATCGAGGGCGACGATGATGGGTTTGACGTGTGTCACGGATCTTCGATGGTCTCTAGAGTGAATTAGGTTGTGGCCGGAAGTCTGCCCGCCGGGACTCAGACCGGCGGATGTGTCGCCTCGCCCTGGATGGGGTCGGGCAACACGGCGACGACCGTGCCCCAGTTGCGACAGCTCGGACACTGCCAATGCAGCGAACGCGCCTGAAAACCGCACTGCTCGCACTGATAGACGGACTGACGCTGCAACAGATGACGCGCCACGCCGAGCGCGACCCGCGCATAGCGGTGGGCGCGCCCATCCGGGTCCGACTCGCGCGCGCGCAGATCGAGGAAGCGCTCCAGCACGGCCAGATCGGCCCAGCGCGCCAGATAGTCTGCCAGCAGATCCAGGGCGGCCTCGGAACCGTGCGCCTGTTCGACGCGCTCGCCGAGCGCCAGCATCAGGTGCGGACCGGCGCGATTGGCAGCCAGAGCCTCAAGTTGCGCGATCACGTTCTCGCCCAGCCGCTCCATGGACTCGATCAGGGCCGGCAGGATCTCGGGCACATAGGTCGCCCCACGCTCGGCGACGCGCTTGAAGAGCGCGGCGGCGCCCGCGACATCGTCTTCCTCCAGCACCATGAAACCTTCCAGTATGGTCGCGCGGACACAGTCGGACTGGATGTCCCGCGCCCGGCTCAACTGCTCACGCGCGCCCGCCGGATCCTGCCGCCGCCGCGCCTCCTCGGCCAACTCGCAATGATAGTGCGCGATCTCGACCGTGAGGCGCTGCCCGGTCAGGGCTTCGAGCTGAGCCGCCACCTCCAGACAGCGGCTCCAGTCGCGCTCGCGCTGATAGATCTCGCGCAACGCCTGGAGCGCACGCTGACCGTGCAGCCCCAGACCCACGAGTTCCTCGAACAGCGTCTCAGCCCGATCGAGCAGCCCGGCGCTCATATAGTCCTGCCCCAGCTCGAACAGTGCGAAACCGCGCAGCTCCGGACCGAGATGCCGCCGTTCGATCAGATTCTGATGGAGGCGAATGGCACGATCGACCTCGCCGCGACGCCGGAACAGACTGCCGAGCGCCAGATGCGTCTCGGCCGTCTCGCTGTCGACCTCGGTGAGACGCAGAAAGAGATCGATGGCCTTGTCCGGCTGCTCTTCGAGCAGATAATTCAGGCCACGCAGAAAATCCGGATGCGCCGCCGGCAGGACATCGATCTTGCGACGCAGATCGCGGCGCGCCAGCCACCATCCCGAGGCCGCCGCCACGGGCAGGAGCAGAAAGAACAGTTCGATCATCCGCTCCTCCGCGAGACAACCCGCCCTTCGGGCCTCCAGTTCGACACAGCCTCACCCCCATGGATGGATCTAGCGAAGAGAAGCCCCGATATCCTGGCTGGGGGCATGACCCCAGGCCGACGGCCCGGGGTCCGGTGTGCGATCCATGCTCAGGCTCCCAATCATACAGACAAGCGACCGGACTCGCATGACCCGGCAGCTTGCCCGGTGGTGTGTCGACCCCGACTGTCGGACTGACATCGACCAGTCATCCGGCGGACTTCCCGCAACCTCAAGCCAGGATTCGACAGACATGCACGATCTCAGCAACAAGACCATCCTCATCACCGGCGCCTCAGGCAACCTGGGTAGCGCCACGGCATGCGCCTTGGCGGCTCGGGGCGCGCGGCCGGCCCTGATCGGACGCGATCCCGAGGCGCTGCGCCGCACCCAAGCGATGCTGCCCGCTGGGGCCGACTCGCTGACCCTGAGCGTCGATCTGCTCGATCCGAAGCAGGTCGCGGCCATGGTCGAGCAGGTCGCCGACCATTTCGGCGCCATCCATGGACTGGTCAACATCGCCGGCGGCTTCAGCATGGGACCGGCGATCCAGGACACGACGGATGCCGAGTGGGACGCCATGCTCGACCTCAACGCCCGTACTGCCTTCCACGGCGCGCGCGCGGTTGTGCCGAAGCTCCAGGCGGCGGGTCAGGGCGTCATCATCAACGTCGCCGCGCGCGCGGCCCTGCGCGGCGTCGGGCACATGGGGCCTTACTGCATCTCAAAATCCGCCGTCGTCACCCTGACCGAAACACTCGCCGATGAACTCAAGCCGAGCGGAATCCGGGTAAACTGCGTTCTGCCAGGCACGCTGGACACGCCCCAGAACCGCGCGGCCATGCCCGACCAGGATCCCTCCAACTGGGTCGGACTGGACGCTCTGGCCGACGTCATCGTCTTTCTGGCGTCGGACCTGTCGCGCGGCATCACCGGGGCGGCCATTCCCGTATACGGACGCAGTTGAGGATCATCGTGCAACGCACAGCCGACACCCAGACATCCAGAACCCTCCCCCTCAAGGACCGACCACGCCCCTGGTGGACGCTCCTCGCCGGGCCGCTCCTGATCGGTGGCCTGCTCGCCCTGCCGGCGGTCATGGCCCGGTCCGCGCTCGACGCCGAGACCCAGGCGCTGTTGGTCGAGGCGGCCACAGCCGCTGCCGACCTCGACGCCTATCACAGCCGCTGCCGGGGCGACGGCTCGGGACGGCGGACCGAGAACCTCAATAAGCTCATCGTCGGCAAGCTGCGCACGACCCTGCTCACGGTTCAGGACGACTTCTTCCCTGAGCGCAACTACCGCCGCGTCCAGGCACGCCTCGAAAATGACTTCGTCGAGCGACTGCAAGCGGCCGGCGGCTGTCAGGGCGCCAAGGACTCCCCCCTGCCCGAAGCACTGCGCCAACGCTACGAAACGGCCATCGAAGCCATTCGCCGACTGCCCTGATCCGACTTCGGCGCCGGCCGCCGATCGTCCGCTATCTCGCGTGCCCTACGCACTCCGAATGGCAACAGGACTTTACAGTCCGGATCGTTCGTTATATAAATAACAACAATTCGCATTTCAATGCTTTGGCAACCGATATGTTTCGCGCGTCAGGGCGTCGTTTTGTCCGCGTGACTGAAACCGACTCGACCAGGAGCAATGACCCTTGAGAACCCAACCACTCTCCGCCGCTATCGCGCTCATGCTCGCCGCCGGCACCGCTCAGGCTACCAGCTCATCGAATACCCAACCGTCGGGCGAACCCAAGCGCCTTGAGCGTCTCGAACAGCGCCTCGACCGCCTGGAGGGGACTCTCGACGACAAGCAGACCAAAGACGACGCCGCACCGACCTGGTATCGCAACATCGAGATCGCTGGCCTGATCGAGGTCGAGGCCAGCTATCTCTCACCCTATGAGGGCGGCAGCGAGAGCGACATCGTGCTGGCCACGGCTGAGCTGGGCATCCGCTCGCAGGTCAACGACTGGGTCGAGGCCGGGATTTCGTTCCTCTACGAGCAGGACGAGACCGATCTCGAGGTCGACACCGCCTATCTGACGTTTGCCAACGCCGATGTCTCGCCGCTGTTCCTGACCGCCGGTCAGGTCTATGTGCCCTTCGGCGTCTATGAGACCAACCTGGTCTCCGACCCGCTGACACTGGAGATCGGCGAGGCGCGCGAGACGGCGCTGCAACTGGGCTTCGAGCACAGCGGCTTCTCGGGTAGTGTCTATGTCTTCAATGGCGACAACAACGTCAAGGGCAAGGATCGGATCGAAAGCTGGGGAGCCAATCTCGGCTTTGCGCAGGACAGCGACGACTGGGCCTGGTCGGTGGGTGCCGGTTATATCAACGACCTCGGCGACTCGGACAGCCTGCATGAAACCATCAACGACATCCGGGTCGGCGCGGCCGAACTCGATCCGAGCCTGAGCATCGATCCGACCGAGCGCACCGCCGGCTGGACCCTCAACGCGGCCGCCAACTTCGGCCCCTTCAGCCTCATCGGCGAGTATCTGTCGGCGGCCGACGACTTCGACCCGAACAGCCTGGAGTTCAAGGGCGAGGGCGCGCGCCCCTCGGCCTGGAACATCGAAGCCGGCTACAGCTTTACGCTCCTGGGTCGCGAGTCGGTGGCGGCGGTCGCCTATCAGGGCACGCGCGAGGCGCTGGCGCTCGAACTGCCGAAGGAGCGCTGGCTGCTCGGCTGGTCGATCGAAATCTTCGATCGCACCTCGCTCGGACTCGAATGGGCGCGTGACCGTGACTACAACACGCGCGATGGCGGTACCGGCAAGTCGGGCGATACCTTCACCGCGCAACTGGCGGTCGAGTTCTGACGGCCTGCACAGTTCCCTCGGCGGGGCCGGTCGACGACAACCCCGCCAGGTTCGCATTCCCCTCCCATCTCAGCCGCCCCCTCCAAGCCGTCCTCCTGCCGTCGACGCCCGACAAAAACTGGCGTCCATACAGCACCTTCCGCGCGCCCCGGCCGGCGATGGCTCTTGTCAAGCTCATTTGTCTCTAGCCACAGCATCTGGTTAGAGGTATACTCGCCGCCTACTACATATTGTGCCCGCACCTGCGGGCGCTTTGCGTTCCAGCCGCTCGCCAAGGGTACTGATTTGGAACGAAAAGCGCGATTTCACCCAGGCACGGGCGTCGACATCTCCGCTCAAAACCGTACTGCCGACCGAGGATCACGATGACCAATCAGACGCACTCACCCACTCCCCCGACCCGCGTGGTCAAGCGCGATGGGCAGGAGGTGCGTTTCGATGCCGGCAAAATCGAATCGGCGATCCGGCGCGCCGGTCAGGCCAGCGGTGAGTTCGGTGCCGCCGAAGCCAGTCTGCTCGCCGCCCAGGCGATCAAGGTGCTGACGCACCGCTTCAGCGATGGCCGTCTGCCCGACATCGAGGGCATCCAGGATGTCGTCGAGCAGACGCTGATCGCCGCCAACCACTTCGAGACCGCGCGTGCCTATATCGTCTATCGCGAGCAGCACAACAAGCTGCGCACCGACAGCCGGACCCTGGTCGATGTCGGCAGCTCGATCAACGAATATCTGGACCGTTCCGACTGGCGCGTGGCGGCCAACGCCAATCAGGGCTACTCGCTCGGCGGGCTGATCCTCAACACCTCGGGCAAGATGATCGCCAACTACTGGCTCAATCACGTCTATCCGCCCGAGATCGGCGCGGCGCACCGCGAGGGCGATCTGCACATCCATGACCTGGACATGCTCTCAGGCTACTGTGCCGGCTGGTCACTGCGCACCCTGCTGCACGAAGGTCTCAACGGCGTGCCCGGCAAGGTCGAGGCCGCGCCGCCCAAGCACATGTCGAGCGCCATCGGGCAGATCGTCAACTTCCTCGGCACGCTCCAGAACGAATGGGCGGGGGCGCAGGCGTTTTCGAGCTTCGACACCTACATGGCGCCCTTCGTGCGCGTCGACGGCCTGCCTTACAGGCAGGTCAAGCAGTACATCCAGGAGCTGATCTACAACCTCAATGTGCCGTCAAGGTGGGGCACACAAACGCCATTTACCAATCTCACCTTCGATTGGGTGTGTCCCGAGGATCTGCGCGAGCAGGTGCCGGTGATCGGCGGCGTGGAGCAGCCCTTCACCTATGGCGATCTCCAGGCCGAGATGGACATGATCAATCGGGCCTATATCGAGGTCATGACCGAGGGCGATGCCAAGGGGCGGATCTTCACCTTCCCGATCCCGACCTACAACATCACGCCGGACTTCCCCTGGGAGAGCGAGAACGCCGAGCAGTTGTTCGAAATGACGGCCAAGTATGGCTTGCCCTACTTCCAGAATTTCGTCAACTCCGAGCTGTCGCCCAACATGGTGCGCTCCATGTGCTGCCGGCTCCAGCTCGATCTGCGCGAACTGCTCAAGCGCGGCAACGGACTCTTCGGCTCGGCCGAGCAGACCGGCTCGCTGGGCGTGGTCACGATCAACTGCGCGCGGCTCGGTCATACCCATCGCGGCGACGAGGCGGGCCTGATGGCGCGGCTCGACGAACTGCTCGACATTGCGCGCAACAGTCTGGAGATCAAGCGCAAGGTCATCCAGCGCCACATGGACGCCGGACTCTTCCCCTATACCAAGCGCTATCTGGGCACGCTGCGCAATCACTTCTCGACCATCGGCGTGAACGGCGTCAACGAGATGATCCGCAACTTCACCAGTGACGCCGAGGACATCACCACGCCCAAGGGGCATGAGCTGGCCTGCCGGCTGCTCGACCGGGTACGCGCGCGCATGGTCGAGTTCCAGGAAGCGACGGGCAACATGTACAACCTGGAGGCCACGCCGGCCGAGGGCACGACCTATCGCTTCGCGCGCGAGGACCAGAAGCGCTTCCCGGACATGATTCAGGCCGGCACCGAGGAGACGCCTTACTACACCAACAGCTCGCAGCTGCCGGTCGGTTATACCGACGATCCGTTCGAGGCGCTGGCGATGCAGGAGACGCTCCAGAGCAAGTACACCGGCGGCACGGTGCTGCATCTGTACATGAGCGAGCAGATTTCCTCGACCGAGGCGTGCAAGCGTCTGGTGCGCCGTGCGCTGGAGAACTTCCGTCTGCCCTATATCACGGTCACGCCGGTGTTCTCCATCTGCCCCAAACACGGGTATATCGCCGGCGAGCACCCGTTCTGCCCGATCTGCGATCAGGAGCTGATCGCGCGCAAGCACAAGGCCCAGTGCGCCAGCACGGGCTGCCAGTCGATCCACTGAAACCCATCCGAACGGCTGGACTCGGTCGCCCCGGCTGCCTGGCCCGAGCGATACCGAGTCAGCCACGGTCCCAGACTCGTTGCACCAGCGGCGAGTGACAATCAAGACGCATCGAATTCAAGGAGAATGCGCGTATGAACGACACCATCGAACTCAAGACCGAAGAACGGACTCCCTGCGAAGTCTGGACCCGCGTCATGGGCTATCACCGTCCGGTCTCGGCTTTCAATGCCGGCAAGCAGGCCGAGCACGCCGAGCGCTGCTACTTCAACGAGCAGCCTCGCGGTTCGCTACGCCAGCAGGATCAGCGGGTCGCGGCCTGAGGCACGGCCCAGGCCGCCCTCACGGCGGCTGGATTTCCCCGCCCATGCCCGACAGCGCACCCTTTGCCACGTCCGACCATCCTCAGGCCGCCGAGCGGCTGAGGGTCGGCGGTTTCACGCGCCTGACGACCATCGACTATCCCGGCGAGCTGTCGGCGGTGGTCTTCTGTCAAGGCTGTCCCTGGCGCTGTAGGTACTGTCAAAACGGCGATCTGCTGGACACGACCGCCGTCGAATCGCTGATCGACTGGGCTGACATCCGCGCCTTTCTGCGTCAGCGGGTCGGACTGCTCGATGCGGTGGTTTTCAGCGGCGGCGAACCGACCGTACAGACGGCGCTCGGTGCGGCCATGCGCGAAACCCGCGCGCTCGGCTACAGGATCGGCCTGCACACCAGCGGCGCCTATCCCGAACGCCTGCGCCCGCTCCTTTCGCTGATCGATTGGGTCGGGCTCGATATCAAGGCCCTGCCCGAGGACTATACGGCCCTCACCGGCCTGCCCGATTCGGGTGAGCGTGCCTGGGCGAGTTTGGCCTTGCTGCTGGAAGCTGGGGTGAATCTGGAAGTCCGCACCACCCTGATGCCCGACTGGACACCCGACTACCTGCGAACACTGAGCCAGAGGCTGGCGACCAAGGGTATTCGGCGCTATGTATTGCAAGCCTGCGCAACCCAGCGGGCACTCGATCCCCACCTGCCCGGCTACTCGATCATGCCGCGCGAACTCGTCGAGGTTGTCGACCCGACGGCCTTCGAGCATCTCGATATCCGAGGCTTGTAACGGCTGCCTGACAACGGCTCTATTCTCCAAGCATGACATCCAGCGCTGGAGAGAGACCAATGGAAACGCTCGTGATTGAAGTGGCAACAGACGCCGAACTGAATGCCAGAATTCTATGGGCCGCCGAGCGCGAAGAACCTCAACCACCGGGGTACTTCTTCGAGACCGAGGAAGACCTGCTCAACGCCCTCACAGCCAACCGCTTCGCCATTCTCAAAGCACTGGCGGGTGCCGGACCTATCGGTGTGCGCGAGCTGGCTCGCCGCGTCGGACGCGATGTGCGTGCGGTTCACGCCGACGCGCAACGACTGTCTGGAATCGGACTGATCGAGAAGAGCGCCGATGGCGCCTTGCGCCGCCTGCTGCGTTGACTCCAGCAATGTTTCAGGCAGATCGAGTTCTACAATCACCTCGCCTGCCCCGTCACGTGCTGTTTCACAGCGTTTGTTTGATTTGATCATCCGCATTTTCAAAAAACTTTTTTTCTTGAAATGTGATTTCTTTGTACACTCGTCTTGGATTTCCGCAGAGTCCACAACGCGGCCTACCACAGTTCAATGAATTCTTTTTGTGATAAAAGTGTGGCGAAACTTTAGGCTCAACTTGATCAATCGCATTGATCAGATATAACTTTTTAAGACCGATCTGTCGTTTGATATGACGCTGTTTTTGCAACAAGCGTTTGGATCGAATTAAGCGATATTCAGTGTTGCTCATCCGTTTGTTCAAAATAAATACATCTAATTCTGAGATAATCAAGCGCTGTTGATCGCTTCGCAGAGAGACCGCAACGCATTCAAGGAGTCGGGATCGCTTAGGCGATGATCGGACCCTGTGGTGATCAGCCGCGAGGCCGGTAGGCCGCTGTGTGCCAGCAGTTGTTCCGAGTCTGAATAAGCCACAACGTCATCTTGCGGTGAATGCAGAATCCAGGTCTCCGGTTTGACGCGATCCGTCCAGCCATGATCACGCCAGGCCGAGCACAGCAGCACCAGGGGTGTGTCTTGGGACCGGAGGTGCATGGCCACGGCACCACCGCGCGCGGAGCCGACGATGACATCGGGAGCGTGCTGATCGTAAGTGGCTTGGGCGACGTTGACGGCCAACTGAAAATCATTGTCATCCAGAGCTGGATTGAGTACCTCATGTCCCTGAGCCTGTAGAAACGAAGGTTTCATGCCACCTGGGACTGAGTGCCAGCCGTGTAAAAATAGTATTTTCATCGATGGATTCGCCTGCCTTTGCGTCTCAAGACAGCGCGCTGAGCGGCGCATCGGTGCCGGCCACAGGTTCAGCGCGATAGCCCTGTTCGGCCAGCGCCCCGATGAGATCCAGAGCTTCATCGAGCACGTCGAGCCGGCGCACCCAGGACATGGGCAACGCGGCCAGTCCGGCCCATGCGCCCCAGATCTGTCCAGCGATGGAAGCGGTGGAATCGCTGTCCCCGTCATGATTGGCGGCGTGCCGCACGGCCTCGGTGAAGCTGCCGGCGCGCTGGACGGCATAGAGAGCGATGGCCAATGCCTCTTCGCCGACCCAGCCGTGGCCGAGTTGGGCGATGGCGCTCGGCGGGGATTGGTCGGTTCCGGCCAACTGTTCCGCCCGTTCGATACAGTCAAGCAGATCGGCCTGAATCCCGCGTGCGTGCAGGGTTTGGACTGTGACCGTCTTGGCGCGGTTCAGAGCCTCGGTAAACGTGGCACCGGCGTGCAGTTCGCCGATCAACACGGCCAGCAGGCCGCCGCCGGCCCAGCCGTCGGGATGTCCGTGGGTCAGGGCACCGGCGCGGGCGGCCTGCTCGAAGCGATGTCGCGGATCAGCCGGTTCAATCCAGCCGAGCGGAGCCACGCGCATCACGGCGCCGCAGCCTTTGGAGTCATTGATCGGCTGTTCAGGCGTCCCCGGTCGGCCTGACTGCAAGGCGCTCAGGCAGGTGTTGCCGGGGGCACGCCGCTGCCGCAGAGCCGGACGTGTGGCGAGGAGGCCGCGACAGTGGGCGCTCGCCGGTCCCCCGTCTTGGGTGTCGAGCCAGTCGGCATAGGCGTGGCTCAGGCTGTCGATCAGCGAGCCGGCATCCGCGACACGTCCGGCCCGTACCATCCCTTCCAGCGTGAACAGGGTCATCTGGGTGTCGTCGCTGACCTGGAGTTGGTCGTCGGTGAACAGCAGTTCGCACAGTCCCGCCGGGCCGAACTGTTGGCGAATCTGCTCCAGGCGGTGAAACTCGATCGGATAACCGAAGGCGTCACCCAGCGCGCCGCCCAGCACACAGCCGAGCGCGCGGTCGAGAAAGGCGTCGTTCCAGTACAGCGGGCGGAGAGCGCGGACATAGGCTTCCTGGTCGGCGGTCTCGACGGAACCGGGACGCACCGCGCGCACGGCGGCCAGGGCGAGTGGCGGCTCGAATCCGAGCTCGACCAGCAATCGAGCGGCGACGGTGCCGCTGCGACCCAGACCGCCGAGGCAATGGATCAGCACGTTCTCGCCGGAACGCAGGCGTTGGCGCAGTCGGGTGCCATAGAGCACCCAGCGGCGCTCGAAGCCGGGGCCGGGCGGCTGCACATCGCGGATCGGTAGGTGATACCAGTCCAGCCCCAGCGCTTCGACCGTCTCGCCAAGTTCGGGGACGCCGAAACGGGCGAGTTCGGGCGTTTCCATCAGGGTGACGACGGCGGCTGCACCCCAGTCGCGAATGACCTGGAGATCCGTCTCCAGATCGCGTCGCCAATCGCCGGTCCGGGCGCCGATCTGGTGTTTGCCGGGGCACAGGCTCAAGCCGATCCGACCGCCGCCGGGAGTCCGGACGCTGTCGATGCGCAGGGGATGAGTGTGACTGGTTCGAATGGACATCATAGCTACCCGCAATCGCTAGTCAGACCATGAGCGACGAACGGGTTTTTGTACCTGCCAAATCATCGTTGGTCCACATCGCATTCCGGCGTATCCAACGCATCTGAAATGACGGCCACGATCATCTTCAAACGACTGATGAAAATTAATAAACTCTTCCGGCGTTTTCAGATTCGATCGACAAGAGCGTATACGACACAGCTCTTTGTGACCGCGATCATGACGTCGTTCAGGTTCATTAGAGCCATCCGTCACAACCAATCCGCCATTAATCATTTTATTACAGACGCGGTTGATGTTGCTCGTCGCCAGCCATAGATTTCCGCTTCCTCCTTCGCCCATGCCATCACAACGATAGAAAAAAACGCCCAATTGCTCTCCACGGATTTCCTTATAAAGCGCTAAAAATCCATAGCCACGTCTTTTGTGAATTCTGATTTCACGTCCAGTTTCGAGGTGCCTGTAAGTCTCAGTGAGAATGCATGGCGTAATGTCACGATCGTCCTTATTCCAAACCGGCGGACCTTTAATCATTTTAGAGATGAGTTCATAGCGGCTATCCTCTTCTAAAACCGGAGCCTGTTGGTCCGCCGCCACATCAAAACCAAAATAGCGCGTATCCTGATGGCCAGGTGAAAAATATCCGCGATCTACAAACCAAAAATCCGTAACATAGGGGGAAAAAATTTCGATTGGCGCAATTAAATCTCTACCACTGCACGGATAGAACAAGGCGGAATCTTTGATTTGCTCTAATTTTTTTCGACTTAAAACCAAACAATCTTGAACTTTTTTAATTTCTTCTTGAATATTAACCTTAAATCTTATTTCGGTTTCCGTATCATCCTCATCTAAAAAACGCTTCAATCTATCAGCTTTATTCACCCCAACCAAAGAACTCTTCAATCTTCTCTTCATGATTTCATCCTATTTCGATTTCACTACAATTATCGTAATTCACCGTCATTTTTAATCATACGCATAAAGCGCAATTCGATATCGAACACTAACTGATTTAGACGCATAGTCAATTAGTGCATTCTTTAAACCAAATATGAACAATAATTTTTTGGCGGATGGTTTAAGCATAAACTGGCTCAACACTTCAACACTGAATGGCGTTTACAACAGCCATTAGCGACCTTCTGGTTTTTAAACCAGATTTTGCATATAAATACATTTTTGGAAAATTTGCCAAGGCAGAGATTTTTGCTCAAAAAATTAGCCGAAAAATTATAGCGCACCCGGCCTAAAGCTGGGGTAAAATTAAACACTTTGACAGCGCTTTTGTCAAGTGGCAAACTCTTTACCTGCTGACCGCAATCAGCAAAATTAAACTATACGTGAATTACCGGTGATTGTTTTTAGACATAAAAAACCAAAAACAAATCGAATTAATTTTATGCAAAAAACAGCAAATCAATACAAATTTAATCAATAAAAATCTCTATATTTCACAACAAAAATCACTGTGACATACTGTTAGGCTGACGAGAATCGTCGGCCAGTTGTACTCGACAAGCGTGAGGGCGCGTTCGACACAGCGGTGGATGATGCAGTGACTTCGACAGGAGACTTAGTTATGCGATTGGCTAACACAGTTCAGGACTGGCTCGACGAAAATGGCTGGGAAGATGTGATTGAGCGCGACGAGGTTGCCCAAACCTCACAGTGCCACATGTTTTATAGGATTCATAATCAGCGCTGTGAACTCTTCATCGAAACCGACGAACCGAAAGACTGGATCACCCTCTATTTCTATCTGCCGTTTAATGCGCGCGCTGATAAACGCACGGATGTGATCTGTCTGTGCAATCGCCTCAATGCCACACGGTCCAGATTCGGATCGTTGCAGGTCTTGCCGAGCGGTCGGATCCGCTTCCGTCATACGCTGGATGTCGAAGGGGCCGAACTCTCGACCATCGTGATCCAACGAATGCTTGAATCCGCTGCACACCTCGTCGAGATTTTTATGAGCGATCTGGCGGCTGTCGCACTCACCAGCCTGACCGCTCAAGCGGTATTCGAACGGCTCGATCAGGTTGAAGAAACCGGGGCAACCAGCTGACGATCTGATACCGGACGGAGCGCTGGGTGAATCCGTCGTGGCCGTGAACCTGAATCAACGTCTTATTTTGATGGAGAGACCAATGAGACTGGCCGATACCATTGAGCAGTGGCAGATTGAACAGGATTGGCAGGGAGAGCTGGAGCGCGATGAAGCGCAGCAAACTGCAACCCTGGAGGCTGGCTACCGGATCAAGGAACAGTCGTTCAAGTTATACCTGGAAACCGATGAGGAAAACGACTGGCTGGCCGTTTACCTCTATGCGCCGTTCAACGCCCTTGAACATAAGCAGATTGAGTGTGCGTTGCTGTGCAACAGCATTGATGCGCGGCGATCAGCTGGGTCGATCCATGTACTACCCGATGGTCGTATTCGCTATCGCCAGACGATTGATGTCGAAGGTATGACGGTATCGGGAGTCATGATTAGCAACCTGATTCAAGATGCTGGAGATTGTTTCTTCGCCTGGCTTGAGGAAATTGCCGCCGTCGCCCTGACCGAGGCCACAGCCGAAGAGGTTCTGGCGCAACTCGATCAAGAAGCGACCGAAGATGAATCCGAGCAGACCGAAGCAGTACCGGAAGAGGCCCCCGAGGACGCGCGTCTGCATTGATTCAGCTCGTTGACTGAGCATCTGGTCTTCAGGAGGAGCGTTTCTTGAAGAAAATCTTGTATGTCGACATGGACAATGTCCTGGTCGATTTTCAGTCAGGCATTGCCCGGTTGACGGACGCGGTCATACACGACTATTCCGGAAGACTGGACGAAGTCCCAGGGATCTTTGCCTTGATGTCGCCCATGCCGGGCGCGCTTGCAGCCTTCAATGAACTGGCAGCGCTGTTTGACACCTACATCTTGTCAACAGCGCCCTGGGAAAACCCATCCGCCTGGACCGATAAGCTGTTATGGGTGAAACAGCATCTCGGAACGACCGCTTACAAGCGGTTGATTCTGACGCATCACAAGCATCTCAATGACGGGCACTTCCTGATCGATGATCGAACAAAAAATGGGGTCGATCGCTTTGCCGGAGAACATATTCACTTCGGAACAGAACGGTTTCCGGATTGGAATGCTGTGTTAGACTACTTGCGAAAAATCAAATAGATTTTAAAAAAAATCAATTGCTTGTATTGGATGCTGGTTGCTCTACATGAGCACCGGCACGTCCGCATTGAGACCCGCTTTCGAAGAGATTAAGACCAAAAGAAAATAAGATGAAAAAGTCAACTGTCAATTTTATTTCTTGGTTTCTGGCAATCTTTGCTTTGATTGTTTGGATTATTATTGCAGAAGCCGAAGGCGTTCGGGCGGATCGAATTCAATCTGAAGCCGTTGAGCTCGGTTATGCTTTTTATAATCAATCTGGAGAATTTTTTTGGTTAAAGGGAAATTAAGGCGAGTCTATCCCGAGATACTTAATTTTTCTTCCTCTGGGTCCACTATATTCAGTGGTTCAATGATTGTAGTCCACTTCAATGATGGATGACGCACATGTGCATACTCGAATTAAAGCTTGTTGGCGATATCGCCGGACAATTCCGCGTCGCAAGATACCAGCGAGGGTACCGCTGGAGCTCGCTTGAAGTAAATCAATTGCTCAACGACATCTGGAATAGCAATGGCGCCCCCTACAGTCTCCAACCGGTTGTCGTGAAGCGCGAACCCGAACGCAAAGATGCATGGGAACTCGTGGACGGCCAGCAGCGTTTAACGACACTGTACTTGGTCTTTTTCTACATGCACCGCGAAAACCTCAAAAACGTCCCACCGCCTTACTCCATTACCTATGACACCAGGTCGCAGGTCGAGAATTATCTCAGAACACTAGATCATGAGCGGCGTGAGGACAACATCGATTTTTTTCACTTGCATGTAGCCTACACATGCATCCAGGCATGGTTTGAAAAGAATGGGCCGACACCGATCCAACGTCAAAACATAGCTGATGAGGTCTTTCGCTATCTCGTCCAAAGTGTGCGGGTCATCTGGTACGAAGCGCCGCAGGAGCTCGACGCCACGACTTTATTCACGCGGTTGAATGTTGGCCGCATTCCCCTCACTGACGCCGAGCTCTTTAAAGCCCTGTTGCTCTCGAGTCGTCACAACGCCGGTGGCGTCGTGGACAGAACCCACGAAATCGCGGCGCAGTGGGACACCATCGAACGCAGTCTCCAGCATCCCGATATCTGGGCGTTCATTGCCGACGAGGCCACTGTCAACACCCCAACGCGGATCACCCTGCTGCTCGATACCCTCGCCGGTGGGCCGCACGGCGCAGCACGCCCGCAATTCCATACGTTCGACGTTCTTCGCGCGCGGGTTGAAGCGAACGGATCAGAAGCGGTCTGGAACGAAGTCGTTGCACTTTATGAACTCATTCTCGGCTGGTACGAAAGCCGAGATCACTATCATAAAATCGGCTATCTGGTGGCGATCGGTCAGCGGTTCGGCGACCTCGTGTCACTGGCCGGCAATCAGAATAAACGCGAGTTTGACGCCATCCTTGACAGGCGAATCAGGGAAACCCTCAACCTCACACCCACTGCCGTGGCGTCCCTTAGCTACGAGTCAGACAAAAAAAAGTGTACTCGGCTGCTCCTACTGATGAACGTCGAAACGGTGCGCCGGATACAGGGGTCGAGCGAACGGTATTCGTTCCGCCTCCACAGGGAACAAGCCTGGTCGCTTGAGCACATTCATGCGCAGCACGCAGATACCCTCACGATTAAGGAGCAGTGGCGGGAGTGGTTACAACTGCACCGTGAGGCGCTCGCTGACCTGACATCGATCGACCCGAATCTCCGGAACGCACTCCTTCAGCGCATCGACAACATTATTGGTAACGCTATCGATGGCCAAGTGTTCCAGGAACTCGTGCGAGACGTATCAGCGGCATTTACATTCGCCGACACGTCACCTCCAGCGGCAGGCCATACCGTGCACTCAATATCGAACCTTGCGCTTCTCGCCAATGGCCACAACAGCGTGCTCAGCAATTCGGCGTTTGAAGTCAAGCGGCGGCGTATCCTAGCGCTGGATCGGCAAGGCGCTTACATTCCCATCTGTACGCGTCAAGTCTTCCTCAAGTACTACACCGACGCAGACGCGCAGCAATTCCATTTTTGGAGTACGAAGGATCGCAACGCTTACCTGTCTGCGATCCTTTCGCCCGAGGGTGGTGTCGGTTCCTACCTAAAGTAAAGAGCAGCCTCAGCGATGACGACATCTTACAACGGCCTATTCAACCAGCCGCAGGGTAACGCTCCTGCTGTGGTCCGCATCGAGATCCCAATCATCCAGCGCGATTATGCGCAGGGGCGAGACAGTGAGGCGGTAGCACGCATCCGCGCCCAATTTCTTGATGCCATACACAATGCTGTGACAAATAAGGGAAGCCCACTCAGCCTCGATTTCATCTACGGCGATGTGATCGACGGGACGCTCCGCCCGCTCGACGGTCAGCAGCGGCTGACCACCCTCTTTTTGCTGCACTGGTATCTGGCGTGGCGCGCTGATCGCCTTGAGCAGGAACAGGGGTGGAAGCGCTTTGAATACGCGACGCGTCCCAGCGCGCGGCGGTTCTGCGAGTGCCTCGTCGAGTCAACGCCTCCGGCCGACGCACGTCTGCGCGCGTGGTTCGAAGATCAGCACTGGTTTTTGTATAGCTGGCAGCACGATCCGACGATCCAGTCGATGTTGCGCATGCTTGAGGCAATCCATGAACGCTTTGCTACGGCAGATTGTGTTGCCGCCTGGAACCGTCTCGTGCGCCCCCAAAATCCGGCGATCTCGTTCCAACTGCTGCCGATCGAGAATATGGGTTTGACCGAGGATCTCTACATTAAGATGAACTCGCGCGGGAAACCGCTGACGCCGTTTGAGAATTTCAAGGCGCGGTTCGAGCAGATCTTAGAGGTTTCCTGCCCTGAGCGCGTCGAGGGGTTCGCACTGAAGGTCGATGGGGTGTGGGCTGACCTGCTATGGCGGTTCCGGCGAAGGACCGAAAACAGTGTCGACGAGGCCTTCCTTCACTACTTTCAGTTCATTAGCGACGTCTGCGAGTGGCGCGACGGTCGGATCCCTGCGGATGACATCGAATCCCTTGCCGAGCGTGTCTACGGTCCAGGCAACCCGAATGCACTGGCGCACCTGGACTTTCTGATCAAAAGCTTCGACACCTGGGTTGGCATTGACACGTCCGCCGTGTTCGCGCAGACCTTCTCGCACCCGCCTGCTCAGGGCGACAATGCGCCTCCGGACACCGTGGTTCTCTTCGGGATACCGCCGGACGGCTCGGTCGATCTCTTTGCGGAGTGCTGCCAGGGCCGGGTACACCGAAGCTGGCCGAAAACCCTGCTCCTCTACGCGGTCCTGCTACACCGGCCGCATCAACACACGCCGGAATTTCTGCGCCGGGTTCGCATACTTCGGAACCTGATTGAAGCCTCGGGTAACGAACTCCGTGCTGACAGGATGCCCAATCTACTCAAGGACACTCGATACCTCATCGAGGCCGATGCTGAGCATCTGAATCTCTTGGACATCAAGAGCTTCAACCAGGCGCAGGTTGCCGATGAGCAGCTAAAAGTCCAGTTTCTGGAGCAAACGCCTGATCTTAAGGACGTGCTCTTCCGTCTTGAGGACCACACACTTCTACGCGGCGCTCTGGCCGCCTTCGAATTCGATGCAACGGTGTTTGAGAAGCTGGCGAACGCGTTCCACGCTGTATTCGCCACCCCGGCGGTGCTTCCGGTTCTGACCGGCGCGTTGCTTGCGGCTGGCGACTACTCGCGCCGCATCGATCTTAATCGGTTCTCGAAGTTCGGGTCGGGCGTTATCTTGGCACAATGGCGAACGGAGATCCTAACGGGGTCGAGTCGGGCTGTCCTTACACCTATCCGCAGGTCACTCGGCCACCTTCTCGATGTTGTTGCCCAAGGAAACGGCGACGTCGTTTTAGCACTCAAGGACTTCACGCAGAATTGGTTGAACAACTTTGACGCCGCACAAGGCTTGGACTGGCGCTGGTACTTCGTGAAGTACCCGGAGATGCGCGCGGGTCGGTCTGGCGTCTATGCCCACGCGACAAGGGCAATGGACTACGAAATGTGCATGCTGGATAGGCAGACTATGGCTAGCTACTATCGCGATCCATACCTCTCCGCAATTCGGGTGCAGAGCACTGTTCCGGACGACGCTGTTACGGGAACAGTCTGGCAAGACAGAGTTAATGGTCCGTGGTTCGCAGGCTACGAGACCGAAGAGCGTTGGATGCGCCTTACGAACAGTGGTACGCGGATGCGGTGCGTAAACTCTGGGCTACAACTACGCGCTCCGCAAAACGAGGATGACGCGGCAAAATTCTGGGAGGTCTGTATAGACCATGAGGTAAATGCCGATGGGCTCTTGAGGATTCCCCAAGTGCAGGTGAACGGTCATTCGCTCGATACTGTAGACCGGGTGCAACGTGGGGCCGACCTGCTTCGCGCTCTGGTACAAAAAGGTCTATAGCTGTTGCGTCTAGCGCAAGTTTCTGTTCCGTTGGTTGTCGGACCCGACGCCTGAATGGGTCAATTCTCGTGGCCATTGACAATGGTCTATCACCCCTCAATACCGTCGGGCAGACCAAGCCACTATTATCCAGAATATTTGCCGTGCGCGGTACTAAACCCCGTCCGGGATGAAATGCATCATTTTGCTGTAGGTGCGGCTTCAGCCTCATCGGTCGAACATGCGGCTGAAGCCGCACCTACAAAAGACGTTTCTCGAACCGGACGTGGTTTAGTAGCTTGGCCTAACACTCAAGGAAAATGAGGGACACCACCCATCTTTGGCTCTACCATAACTTTTCTTCTGAAAATCGCCTTACACGGCATCGCTGCACGGACGCCCGGATTCGTAGACCTCCAGCCCCAGAGATGGGTGCGGCAGATCACGATAGTCCGCCGCTTCAGACGTCTCACAGTCCTCCCAGTCAATGCCGAACGACTCCAGATACGCGCGCGCCAGCCCGATCGCCGGCTCGATCTGCGCCTTGACCTCGGGGCGCAGACTGCCGCCGAAGTCGTCCAGCTCGACCGGCTGCACGCCGATCAACAGCAGATGGCGCGGATAGTCGCCGAGCAGATCGGCCAGCGCCAGCACCTCCTGGAAGCCGGTCTGGTGCAGGCTCATCTTCTTGGCGCCCATGAACTTGGGCACCTCGTCGCCCTCGACCCGTTTGAGCGTGCCGGGCGTCAGCCCATAGTCGATGGCATCGAACACCACCAGCACCTCAGCCCAGCGGATGTCGTCGACCAGATAGATGCCCTGGGTGCCGCCGTCGAGCAGACGCACGTTGGGGCCGAAGCGAGAGCGGCGGGCGATCTCCTCGATCACCCGCACGCCGAAACCCTCGTCGGCCCAGAGCACGTTGCCGATGCCGAGAACCAGCACATTGGGGTCGGCGCTCATGGCCGATCATCCTTGAACATGCGCCACCCGCTGACCATGGTACTGATGAGACTCTGACGCGACATGATGTCCTCGCGGATGGCGGTATAGACGTGCAGCATCACGAACACGACGATGACCCACATCCCCCAGTGGTGCCACATGCGCACGTCCTGGCTCTGGCCGACGGCCGGTATGACCCAGCCGAAGAGATCGTCCTGCCAACTCCCCAGCCCGGTCTGCTCGGAATAGAGCGCAAACCCCGTGACCATCATCACCAGCCCGCCGACCGTGATGATGATGACCATGAACAAATGCGCCAGCGGATTGTGCCCGACGTATTTGCGCGGCTCCGGCTCCTGGAAGGCATACCAGCGCAGCTCGTGCACCAGCTCGCTCCAGAATCCGCGCCGCCAGAAGGGCAAGGTGAACAACTGACGCGAGTAGCGATTGCCCACGACCGCCCAATAGAGCCGGAACAGGAAACCGACCAGGAACACATAGCCCGCCGCGAAATGCAGGAAGCGGATGTTTCCCATCAGATAGTGATCGCTGGCCTCGCCCGGCAGGCTCGGCAGCGGATTGGCGATCAGATAGCCGGTGACG